>CBDULZ010000067.1:0-27237 GCA_965368185.1 uncultured Kriegella sp. | reverse complement strand
ACTCGATTTCGGGTACTGTACTTCCAGTTCCTGAAGGTCCTCGGTAAGTTACAGGCTGAAAATTGGGAAACATATTTCCCATTGGGTTCCCGGCCACTTCATCGTTATACTGCAAACTGAAG
This sequence comes from uncultured Kriegella sp., assembly GCA_965368185.1. Classification (GTDB taxonomy): domain Bacteria; phylum Bacteroidota; class Bacteroidia; order Flavobacteriales; family Flavobacteriaceae; genus Kriegella. The sequence goes on along the minus strand of CBDULZ010000067.1, from coordinate 27,115 downwards.
ATATGCTCAACTGTATTCCCCAAGCTTTCATCATGTACTTCCCCATACGTATCAAATAAATCAATGGGTCCGGCATTGTCGATTACTTCTTTGGCTTTAGCAGCCGCATCAGCATACCGGGCCGTTTCATTAAGAGGATTCCCAGCCATAGTCAAGTAAACTTTGGCCAATAATGATTTTACCGCCGATTGCGAAACTCTTCCCGTGTCATCAGTCCATGCCAAACCAGCACTTTCTGCTTCCAAGAGATCAGCAACGATTAGGTTATATACTTCACTCTGAGGAGTACGTGTAGGAGAAAAATCTTCTGAAGTTGCACTTTGAGACATTGTTATCAAAGGCACATCACCCCACAACCGTACCGCATAGAAATAGGCCCAAGCTCTAAAAAATCGTGCTTCACCCAAAACTTTGGCCTTTTCGGTTTCGTCCATTTCAATGTCTGGAACGTTATCAAGCACCAAATTTGCATTCGCCACAACCCTATAAACACCTCTCCACCAGTTTCTCACATGAAGCGTGTTGGCATCATAAGATAAAGAGTACAAGTTGTTTAAATCTGAGTTTTGTGCCGTCTGGGTAGTGGATGTTCCCGTTACCGCCTCTAAAAGTTGCCAGTTCGACGAGAAAATACCGGCACCATCACCTACAAACCGAGCATCGGCATACACAGCCGCAATTGCTGATTCAGCGTGTTTCGCCGTAGTATAAAAACTATCGGGCGTTAAGTTCGAGGGGTCGGATTCGTCTAAGAAATCAGAGCAGCCTACTGCCAACAGCAATACCAGCGAACAGAGATAAAATTTGCCTATATGTTTTAATATATGAATTTTCATAATGTTTTATTTAAAATTTGACTTATTAAAGGCCGACTTGTAGACCAATTACAAACGTTGTTGACTTTGGATATTCGTGCCATTTCATTCCCTGCGAGAAAACATTATTACCCTCACCTCCGCGAATAGGCGTAACCTCAGGGTCTCCAATCAATTCATCGTCGACCAATAAAAAGAAGTTTTGGGCCGAAGCGTACAATCGCAATTTGTTTAAATGTAAATTGTCTAACAAGTTTTGCTCAAAGGAATACCCAATCATAAGGTTTCTACCACGTACGAATGAACCATCTTTTACCCAATGGGAATCAACGTTTGTCACATAGCCCGCTCTCGTATCACGCACTTGGGCAATCATTGTATTCTGATTGTCCGGTGTCCACGCATTCAAAACAGTGGCATAACTATTGGCGAGTGCTTGGCGATCTTCACTCGAATGAAGGTTCATATCCATCACATCGTTACCCCAAGAGTATTGTAGTTCCAATGTAAAATCAATGTTTTTATAAGACACATAGTTCGTAAAAGTTCCCCAAGCCGTTGGATAGCCGTTACCGATGATAGATCGATCCTCATCATTGATGATGTAGTCACCATTAAAATCCTTATATTTTATATCACCCGGCAATATGGTAAGTCCGTTTCGATAACTTACGAACTTTGCCGCCTCCTCGGCTTCGTCGGTATTCCAGGTTCCTAAACGCGTTAGACCCCAAAATGCACCTACCGGCTCACCGATTCTAATAATACTGGTCTCATTGGTTATACCTGGTCCGCCCACGCCAAAAATGTCAGATGGTGTTGCCAAAGAAAGTACTTTGTTTCGGTTCATCGAAATATTGAATGTTGAATTCCAAGTAACATTGGCCGTGGCGATATTCTTCGTCGAAAGTCCAAATTCAAAACCCTTATTCTCCATTGACCCAACATTTCTTCGTATAGTCGCATAACCACTCGATTGTGGTACAGGGGCATCCAATAGCATATCTGTCGTCTTTCTGTAATAGTAGTCAGCTTCCAAGCTTATTCTATCGTCAAAAAGTCCCAATTCCAATCCAACATCATACTGCGCTGTTTTTTCCCACTTCAAATTCGGATTTGCCAAACGATTCAAACCTGTTCCCCCGATACGATTATCGCCCCAAATAGTTGCATAATTTGAACTTAGCAGCGATAAAGAAGAATAGGGAGGAATTTCAGAGTTACCGGTAACACCATAACTGGTTCTCAGTTTTAAGTTAGAAATCAGATTGTTATCAGCAAGAAAGTCTTCATCGGAAACCCTCCAAGCGACAGCGGCCGAAGGAAAAAACGAAAACTTATTGTTGTCACCAAATTTCGAAGAACCATCAGCCCTGCCGGTAACTGTAAATAAATACTTGCCATAAAGGTTATAATTCAATCTTCCAAAATAGGAGTTCAGTGCTTCCCTGTCAGCAAAAGATTGTACCGCTATATTATCGGACCCTGCACCCAGGTTGTTGTATTTAAAGAAATCAGTGGGAAAGTTTCTCGAGTCTGCGTTAACAAAGAATTGATTCGACTGTTGCCAAGATAAACCCAATAAGGCAGTGAACGAATTGTTTTCATTAATTTCCTTATTATAGGTCAAGTAGTTCTCAATCGACCAAAATGTCTGTTTTTCATTACTTGATTGTGCTCGGGCTACTGCATTGTTATCAAGTACGCTATTACGGAATTCATTATTCTCTTGGGTCAGCACATTGGCACCTATCATGGTTCTCATTTCCAATCCTTCCATAATATTGATATTCGAATAAAAACTACCAGCGGTAGTTTGAGTATTCAAAATATACTCGTTATTTTCTAACCAGTTAACCGAGTTTCGGGTACCTTCGGCAAAGGGGTAATCCCTGTTATTGGCATAAAGTCCTTCCAATGGTCCCCCGGTATGTTTTACAGGATAGAAAGGATAATCCTCAACCATTCTACGTGGTACTTGGTCATTGGTATCGGCCAAATTCTCGGTTTGATTGTTATAACTTAAAGAGCCACCAATTTTCAACCATGGTTTGATTTGATCATCGATTGAAAACCGCCCGGAATAACGTTTTAGATAGGTATTCTTAAGGAGGCCTTGATCATCCCTAATTCCAAGTGAAATGGCATACGTTGTTCTTTCATTACCTCCAGAGAAGCCCAATTGATGGTTTTGAGACAATTTGTGTTGTGTTACTTCCTTCGACCAATCGGTATCATAGATTGCCCTACCATCACTATCAAAAAGGTATGCCACATTTGGATTGGCTCTTTTTAGACTAGGCTCGTACTGGGCATATTCGCCGGCAGCCCATCCTTCGGGGTCAAATTTCTCGGTGTTTTCCCAAGAAAGTTGCTCTATCATGGCATATTGCTCAGAATTCAGAACTTTAGCCCTGTTGGGTCCAAATTGATTGACACTGTATTCTACATCATAGGTGATTCTACCTTGTCCGGCCCGACCTCTTTTGGTGGTGACCAAAATAACGCCGTTCGCACCTCGAGCGCCATAAATCGCGGTGGAAGAAGCATCTTTAAGCACCTCGATCGAAACCACGTCATTGGGGTTTAAGTAATCTATCGCCGAACTGAAGTTGGCTTGATTACCTTGAGGCAGTTGCACCCCGTCTATCACGTAGAGCGGGTTGTTCGAAGAGTTTATCGAACTAAAGCCCCTAACCCTGATATTCGACTTACCGCCCGGGCGCCCCGAGTTGGTATTCACCTGAACCCCAGCAATCTTGCCCGATAAAGCCTGGTTCAGTGAGGTTGCCGGTCGTTCTTGAAGTTGATCGGCATCTACTTGGCCGACAGCACCCGTAAGATCCGATTTTTTCTGGCTACCATAACCAATCAAAACCACCTCTTCAAGTTGGCTTGCATCTTCTTCCATGGTTACGTTCACAGTCGAATTTCCGTTTACCGGCACTTCGACCGTTTTGTACCCCAAATAACTAAAGACCAGGGTGGCAGTGTTGTTCACATTTTCCAATGCGTAATTACCATCAAAATCGGTTTGTGTACCGTTTGTCGTTCCTTTGACCAATACGTTTGCCCCCGATAAAGGACCCATTCCATCAGAAACGTTTCCAGCTACAGTTTGTGCTTTTACCTGTGAGAAACATAGAAATGCGCCCATAAGCAAACAGCTTTTCAATAGAGTGTTCTTCATAATATAAATGTTGTTAGTTGACCGATAAATGTAGTATTTTACCTTTTGCTCTATTCGAAAATTCCGTTAAAGAATTGTTAATATTGTAAGAAATACCAGTGCTACCACCTTACCATATTAGTGTGAAAAGTTTTTGTATTTTGCGGTTTCAAACCAACGTTTTATGACATCGGCCAACATACTTTTGCTCATCGGGGGCTACTTCGTACTACTACTTCTGATTTCTTATTTTACGGGCAAAAACGATTCAAATGAAGATTTTTTCAAAGCTGGAAATCAATCGCCATGGTATTTGGTCGCCTTTGGAATGATCGGTGCTTCCCTCTCGGGGGTAACCTTTATTTCGGTTCCCGGATGGGTTGCCGATTCGCAGTTCAGTTATATGCAGGTCGTTTTCGGGTATCTGGCCGGGTATTTCGTTATCGCCTATATTTTGCTGCCAATTTACTACCGTTTTAATGTAACCTCGATTTATGAATACTTGGCGCAGCGCTTCGGAGTTATCAGTTATAAGGTGGGGGCGATTTCCTTTTTTGTCTCAAGGGTTCTAGGGGCATCTTTTAGATTGTTCTTGGTGGCCATTGTGCTACAACAATTCGTATTCGATGATTTAGGCATTCGTTTCGAATTTACGGTTACCCTTTCTATCCTGCTCATTTGGGTCTACACCTTTAAAGGTGGAATAAAGACCATTGTTTGGACTGACACCCTACAAACTCTTTTTATGCTCTTGTCGGTAGGCTTGTCCATTTATTTTATCAATCAAAAACTCGATTGGAGCCTCTCCGAATTCATGGCCTCAGATGAATTGGCGGCCTACAACAAAATATTGTTCACCGAAGATTTTTTCAACAAAAACTATTTTATAAAATCGTTTTTGGGCGGCATGTTTATTACCATTTGTATGACAGGACTCGATCAAGACATGATGCAAAAAAACCTGACTTGCAAGTCACTGAAAGATGCACAGAAGAATATGGTTTCTTTTAGTTTGGTACTTATAGTTGTCAACTTTGCCTTTTTACTTCTTGGTGCCTTACTCTTTATTTATGCCGATAAATTCAATGTAGCCACACCGTTGATGGACGGCACACCTAAATCTGATTTACTTTTTCCGGAAATAGCGCTGAACAGTGGGCTTGATATGGTTGTGGCGATCACATTCATGCTGGGTTTGATTGCCGCAGCCTATAGTAGTGCCGACAGCGCTCTTACTTCTTTGACAACTTCGTTCTGTGTCGATTTTTTAGGAATTGAGAAGAAACCACATAACGTACAGAAGAAAATACGAAAACGTACCCATATCGGCATGAGTTTGCTTTTAATCATCGTAGTCATCATATTTAAGCATATTTTAAACAGAAACGTTATTGATGGCCTTCTCACCGTTGCCACATATACCTATGGTCCCCTTCTCGGACTTTTTGCCTTTGGAATCTTGACAAAATATCAGGTTCGCGACAAATATGTTTGGATCGTTGCCTTATTATCGGTAGGGACCATAGTGCTAGTGGCGAACATTCCTGTTGAAACTTTTGGGGGTTATCAGGTAGGTTACGAGCTTTTACCCATAAACGGATTGCTTACTTTCTTCGGATTATGGTTGATCCGACTCAAAAAACAATCGCGTAAAGAATATAATTCAGAGATTAATCACCAAAATGAGTTTTTATGAGTGTTAAATAACTATGGGAAATTTCCTCAAGAAATACCCTAAAAATCAATACTGGTTTGTAGCCAATAAAACCAGTGTACAAGCCACTTCAACGGCTATGCCTTTGTTTCCAAGTATTTTATAGAATTCTTCATTTTCAGTTCCAGGATTGAAAATAACGCGCTTTGGCTTCATTTTTATTATATCCTCATAATAATCAGGCTGACGCGCCGAATTAATATATAAAGTAATGGTATGTATATTTTGAAAACCGCTTAAATTTGTCTTTATTTGAACTCCGTCAATTTCACCAGTTTTTAAACCAAATGCTTTTGTTTCAATGTTATGGTTCAATAGGCGTCTTACGGCCAAGTTACTATAGCTGTTCGTTTTTAGTGAGACCCCAAAGACTAGTGTTTTTCGCATAAGTCAACGAATAGTGTTAAAGTTTAGTGAAGACTGTTATTATTTTGAACTAATTACGTCTATTATATGCGGGCCTTTTTTTGAAGATATGGTCATTGATAAAGTTATATGTTTATAGTTAATGGTTAGTGTTTAGTATAGCCGCATCAATGATAGAAACCCTGACGGAAACGTCAGGGTTTTGTGTTTTAATACAGTACATGTTGTCGATTTACCAACGAATAATGGCACTACCCCATGTAAAACCACTTCCGAAGGCCGCCAAAACAATTAGGTCACCATCTTTTACCTTCCCTGCCTCCCACGCCTCGGTAAGTGCAATAGGTATTGATGCTGCCGTAGTATTTCCATATTTCATAATATTATTGAAAACTTGGTCATCCCCCAACCTAAACTTATTTTGAATAAACTGGGAAATTCTAAGATTCGCCTGATGGGGTATCAACATGTCAATATCGGCGGATGTCAAGTTATTCTTCCGTAAACCTTCTATAATCACCTCACTAAACCGCACCACCGCGTTTTTAAAGACAAACTGTCCGTTCATATAAGGGAGATACGATTCATCATCTGGATTATTATCGGCAATGATATCATTCACCCATCTTTTACCCATACCTGGGGCGATTAGTGCCAGTTCTTCAGCATGCTGTCCTTCAGAATGTAAATGCGTAGATAAAATTCCCTTAGTGGAATCATCTTCTCTACTTAAAATGGCTGCTCCAGCACCGTCTCCAAAGATTACGGAAACCCCTCTGCCCCTCGTGGTCATATCCAAACCATGGGAATGCACTTCAGATCCGATGACCAGTATATTTTTGTACATGCCCGTTTTAATATATTGATCAGCTATTGAAAGTGCATATACAAATCCCGAACATTGGTTTCGCACATCTAGGGCTCCTACGGTTTTTATTCCGAGATCTCGCTGTACCAAAACGCCCGGACCAGGAAAATAATAATCGGGACTCAAGGTCGCAAAAACGATGAAATCAATGTCGTCTTTATCGATTCCTGAACGCTCAATTGCAATTTTTGCCGCCTTGACCCCCATAGTCGTAGTGGTATCCTTTCCTTTTGTAACGTAACGGCGTTCTTCTATCCCGGTGCGCTCTTGGATCCAAGCATCGTTGGTGTCCATTATTTTTGACAGGTCATCATTAGTGACAACATTATCTGGCACATAGTACCCCAATCCCGTTATTTTCGAATTATACATTTCGCGGTTCTTTTTAGTTTAGAAAACCTTATTTAAATCTTTACTATGTGTAATATTTCTCTCGATCAACGTTGTTTTTCGTTCGCAGAACAAAATAGACTGATCAAAACCTGTAAATACCGATTTTATTTCGGATAAAAAATTAAAGAGATTTATTTTCCCTATTAGATCATGCAATATAGGAAGAATGAAAAAAAATTATCCGATTATCTAAAATAAGTAAAAAAGGCGTGCCAATATAAAAATAACAAAGAACACGCTAAACCGAAACCACTTAACTCTAGAAAGGTGTCAGTTTGTCATTCAGACCAAGTCTGGTATTTTTTTTGACTGATAACATGCAAAATAGACAAATAGGATTAACCCTTATAAACGAAGTATTTAAAATAATAAATTATAGAACTATGGCTACAGGCAAAATCAATGTTTCAGTTGAAAACATATTTCCGCTAATTAAGAAGTTTTTATACAGTGACCATGAGATATTCTTGCGAGAACTTATCTCAAATGCTACGGATGCCACACTGAAGTTAAAGCATCTTACTTCTATTGGTGAGACTAAAATTGAATACGGTAACCCTAAAATAGAAGTAAAAGTCGATAAGGAAGGTAAAAAGATCCATGTAATCGACCAAGGCATAGGCATGACCGAGGAAGAGGTGAAAAAATACATAAACGAGGTTGCTTTTTCAGGCGCTGAGGAATTTTTGGACAAATACAAGGATTCTGGAAAAGATGCCGGAATCATAGGTCATTTCGGACTTGGTTTCTATTCTGCTTTTATGGTGGCCGACAAAGTCGAAATCATTTCGAAAAGTTATAAAGATGAGCCTGCCATCCATTGGACTTGCGATGGTTCTCCCGAATTTGATCTAAAGGAGGGTGAAAAGGAAGATAGGGGTACTGAAATTATTTTGCATATTGCCGAAGATTCTACTGAATTTCTCGAAGACAGTAGAATCGATTCTTTATTGAGCAAGTATAACAAGTTTATGCCCGTGCCGATTCAATTCGGAACAAAAACAGAAACGCTTCCTAAACCTGAGGGTGCTAAGGAAGAAGATCCAGCCCCTACCCAAGAGGTCGATAATATTGTTAACAATCCGAACCCGGCATGGACGAAGCAGCCCGCTGATCTCGAAAATGACGATTACAAGAACTTCTACAGGGAGTTATACCCAATGCAGTTCGAGGAACCCCTGTTTCATATTCACTTAAATGTCGATTATCCGTTCAATCTTACCGGAATTCTTTATTTCCCTCGCTTGACCAATGACCTGAACGTTCAAAAAGACAAAATTCAGCTCTATCAGAATCAAGTGTTCGTTACCGACAATGTAGAAGGAATTGTACCAGAATTCTTGACAATGTTACGTGGGGTCATCGATTCACCGGATATTCCATTAAACGTTTCACGTTCGTATCTACAAGCCGACGGCGCCGTAAAGAAAATATCGAGCTACATTACCAGAAAGGTGGCAGACAAATTGAGTTCGTTGTTCAAAAACAATCGAGAAGATTTTGAAAAGAAATGGAACGATATCAAAATCGTTATAGAATATGGAATGCTTTCCGAAGAAAAATTCTTTGAAAAAGCAGATAAATTTGCCCTATACCCAACCGTAGATGGCACTTATTTTACATTTGAGGAGTTACAGGAAAAAATAAAGGGCAACCAGACCGACAAAGATGACAAATTGGTGATTCTGTATGCATCTGACAAAGAAGCCCAACACAGTTATATCGAAGCAGCCAAGGCCAAGGGCTATGAAGTACTGCTAATGGACTCCCCAATTATTGGTCACTTGATGCAAAAGTTGGAAACTTCAAAAGAGAAAATATCTTTCGCCAGGGTTGATGCCGATCATTTAGACAACCTTATTAAGAAAGAAGATACCCAAATCTCAAAGCTTTCCGATGAAGAAAAGGAGTCATTAAAGAAAAACCTCGAAGAGGTTATCGAAAACAAAAGCTATACTATTCAATTGGAAGCAATGGATAGCAACGCTTCCCCATTTATCATTACGGAGCCTGAATTCTTGCGTCGTATGAAAGAAATGCAACAGACCGGAGGGGGCGGCGGTATGTTCGGTATGGGCAGTATGCCTGAAATGTACAACCTCATCGTAAACACCAATCACGTACTTGTGGGGGAAATATTAAATACCAAAACAGCTAAAAAACGGGAACGTTTGATCAACCAATCTTTAGATCTTGCCCGTTTGTCAAAAGGGCTGTTAAAGGGTGAAGAGCTTACAAACTTTATCAAGCGTAGCTACGAAATGGTAAAATAAGCCGATTGTCGGAGTTGCATCAAAATAAAACCGCACCGGTCACCCGGTGTGGTTTTTTACTTTATATTGGTCATTTTTACAACTTAAGCTTGAATAGAATCTCGTGGGTATCATTGTCAATGTTATTCACCTCGCTCTCCAGCGCCACTTTATAGGAGTACCCTATCTGCAGCCAATTCTGGACCTTGAATATAAAAATGCCGCTGATGCTTTCATCGAGTCTATAGGAAGCCCCCAAAGACACGTTGGTAGAATTCTAGTAGTGCCGTCAGATCTAGCGCAATCGGGGCTGCAGCTCAAATATTCCCAAACTAAAACCCTAAAAATGGATGAATTAATTTTAGTCGGCCCGAATGATTTACACTTAAATAGAGGTCAGTTAAACCGATAATGTCAAACTCGGGTTTGATATCGCTCCTCTTTTAGCATAAGAATACTATTCTTTATTCTTCAAAGGCCTATTTTTGAACTCGGAACGTGACATGGTTTACCGGGGTATGGAGAAGAAGCAAAAAAAATATCGGAATTTAAGACGAACAGCTCGGGTTCTTCTTGTGTTTTTGCTTCTTTTTATTGGGCTTATTCTTTTTATTCGAAGTCCTTGGGGGCAAGATATAATTGTTTCAAAAGTCACCAGCTACGTTTCTGACAAGACCAATACAAAAGTCGAAATTGAGCGTCTTTTTATAACGTTTTCCGGTGCAATTTCTTTAGAGGGCCTATACCTTGAAGACCAGAAAGGAGATACGCTGGTTTTCTCGAGGGCTTTAGAAGCCGATTTGCCTTTCTTTCCAATTTTATTTCAGAACGAACTGCATCTAAAATCGCTGGATTGGAAGGGTGTTACTGCAAATATTGCACGAAAGGAAAACATTGAAACTTTTAACTTTAATTTTTTGTTGGATGCCCTGATACCTCAGGATACAACCACCACCCCGAAAGAAAGTGCCCCAATTGCCATAAGTCTTGGGTCTATAAATTTTTCGGATTTTAAAATCAAATACGATGATGCGGAATTGGGTATTAATAGCCAGCTCAATTTGGGGGAATTGAATTTGGATGCTGATCAGGTCGACCTTGAAAATATGGTTTTCGCTCTTGATAACCTGGCCATAAGCGATACCAAAGTTAAATACAGACAAACCAAACCTTTTATAACCAAGACGGATGCAACTGACACTGAATCTCCAAATCTCTCCATTGCCAACCTTGAGCTTAAAAACGTAAAGGCAAATTATGAGTCACTTCCCGATCAAACTTTTGCCGATGCCAGCATTGGTCATTTTCTATTACAATTACCTAAAGTCGATCTTGAAAGTAACATCTTTGCCATCGATCGACTGGCTTTGGAAAATTCCAATTTCAGCTTACGTACGGATGAACAAAAAACCCTGCCCCAAGATTCCACAAATATTGCCAACCCGGTGACAAAACCCTTTGAATGGCCGGAATATCAAATCACTGCAAATAAGATTAGCCTACAAAATAATTCTGTCAATTATCAAGCTGGTAATAACACTCCTCCGAAGGGTGAATTCAACCCCGAGGCAATCTCGCTTTCAGATTTCGTTTTCGAAGCCGACAAGCTCTCCTATCAACCAAAAAAAGTCCATCTTGAACTGAATGAATTGCATTTCACCGAGCGAAGCGGATTTCAATTAAAACATGTAGCTTTTAAAGCCAATTTAGAGGATAGCCAATCATCACTTTCCCATCTGGAAATAAAAACAAACAACAGTTCGCTATCTGGAGAACTAAATTTAAAATATGCATCTATTGACAAATTGAAAGAAAATCCGGATGAAACAATTGTTTCATTGAATATCCCCAACCTCAACTTGGCGCTACAAGACGCCTTTATTTTTCAACCCGAATTGGAAACGAATGAATATCTTAAAGAAGCATCACAAAATTCTTTCGTTGGTAATCTTACGGCAAATGGCACACTTAGTGCCATTCAAATACCTGAACTGAATATAGCGTGGGGCGAGGGCACCTCCCTTTTTGCAGAAGGTACGTTGGGCAATGTTACTATCATTGATTCTCTTTTTTTCGATTTTAACACCCTAAAAGCAACTTCGCAACGGGCTGACTTGCTCCAGTTTATTTCGGAAGAAAAATTGGGCATCGCCGTGCCTCAAAAGGTTATTTTGACGGCAAGTGGAAAAGGAAACCCTAATGATTTAATGGCAAACGCATTGTTGAAAATTCCCGAGGGTACGGCTCGGCTCAACGGAAGTTTCAAAAATAAAGCACATACCGAATTCGAGGGAACTCTTAAAGTCGATAGTTTGCAGTTGGACAAACTGTTGAAAAATGAACAACTGGGAGCCGTTTCTTTTACTATGGATGTTTCCGGTAAGGGAAACAATATGAATACCTTGAATGCCCAGATGAAGTCTAAATTCACGCAACTGGAATTCAACACCTATGATTTTTCAAACCTTTCCCTTGAAGGGACAATTGCAAAGGGTAAGGGCAATATCAATTTACGATTTAAAGACCAGAATTTAAACTTAGATGCCAATACCGATATCAAACTTGATTCAGTGAACTCGCAAATAAAATTGGGCTTAGATGTTATCGGAGCCGATTTGTATGCCTTGGGTATTACTAAAAACAATATAAAGGTTGGTGGTAAAATAAATGCAGATTTCACAGGAAATGCGGAGGACTATAATATTAATGGCGGAATCTATGAGGGTATTGCCGTCATGGATAACGAACAATATCGCATGGGCGCTATCGAATTATCTACCAAAATTAGCAAAGATAGCACCGACCTCTTGGTCAATAGCGACTTTTTGAAAGGCACATTACAATCCAATGCGGTTCCGGCCGAAATAACTAGGGCGTTACAGCACCAATTTAAAAATTACTTCACCCAAGCTGATTCGACTTCCAATAATTTGGGATTAAACAACGTACGTTTAAAAATGGATGTATCGATGAAGCCGGTCCCCGTGTTGACCGAAGTGTTTTTTAAAGGCGTCGAACAATTGGATTCTATTGCCATACATGCCGATTTTGATGCATCTGCCAAAAAATTGAATGCTGAATTATTTATGCCTGCGGCCACATACAATAGTAGTTCTATAGACAGCCTCGCTATTCAGGTTACGGGAGATTCGACCAATCTAAGCTTTAATGCTGGCTTTAATGCCCTAGTAACGGACCCCATCCACATTAAGAAAACCACATTAGAAGGTCTTTTAAAGAGTAAAGAACTTCTATTGGATTTCAATTCGTATGACGATGAGGAAAAATTGATACATATTGCCTCTGAGATGAACTTGACCAAAGACACGATTAGTTTTCACATCAATCCTTCCCAGCTCATTTTTAACAAAAAAGAATGGAATGTTCCCAAGGACAATTCAATCAAGGTAGGCAAAAATTTTATGAGCTTTGAAAACATGTCCCTAACCAGAAATGCCCAGAATCTAACGCTGAGCAATGCCGTATCGGGTGTAGAAAAAGAACATGTGGGCATTATTTTCAATGACTTTAAAATACAAACTTTTTTGAGTTTCTTAAACCCGGATGAAACACTGATTTCAGGGCTTGTTCAGGGCAATCTAGTAATCGAGAACCCTTTTGAGGCACCTGGCATCGTCGCCGATTTTAAAATTAATGAATTAGGGGTGTTAGAAAATCCTTTAGGCAATTTAGCGTTAAATGCGGTTTCCAAAGGATTATCAGAATACGAATTCGACCTATCGGTAAAAGAAGGTGCCTTAGATTTAAATTTGACCGGTGATTATCGGGCGGCCCAAACAGGTGCAGAATTGGATCTGGACCTCAATTTGAATGTATTGGAACTAAATGTCATAGAAGGGTTTTCAAATAGTGCAATTAAAGATTCCGAAGGCTATATTTCAGGAAACATCGAAGTGTCAGGAACGACAGCCGCTCCAAAATATGATGGTAATTTCGCATTTAACGAGACTAGTTTTAACATAGCAGTTTTAAATACTGTTTACAAAATAGCTGATGAAACGCTTCGAATAAACAACTCGGGAATCTATCTTGAGAATTTTACGGTAAACGATGCCAATGACAGTGCAATTACTTTTGATGGCGCTGTTTTTACCGAAGAATTGATCAATCCTGAATTTGACCTTTCGTTAGAAACGGAAAAATTTCAACTTCTCAATTCTACCAAAGACGACAACGAACTTTTTTATGGTGAGGCAAGTATAGACGCCGATGTTACCATCAAGGGAAGTCTATCCCTTCCTAAAATCGATGGAAAATTAAAAATCAGAAAAGTGACAGAAGTCACCTACGTCGTGCCCGAATCACAATTGGATGTCGAAGAGCGGGATGGCGTTGTACTCTTTGTAAATAGGGAGAACCCCGATGCCATTCTCACCCGCAACGATCAAGAAGAAACCCCTGCCTTTTTTAGGGGAATCGACGCATCGACCATTTTGGAAATTGCCGATGATGCAGTTTTCCATATCGTTATAGATGAACGAACAGGGGATAATCTACAAGTTTCGGGTGATGCCTCCTTAAACTTAAACGTTTCACCCAACGGAAACATCAACATGACTGGCAGGTATGAACTGAATTCGGGGCACTACGAGACCAGCCTCTATAATCTGGTCAAAAGAAAGTTTGAAATCAACCCCGGTAGCACCATTACGTGGATGGGCGATCCCACCGATGCCAAGCTAGATGTCACCGCAGTCTACAATGTAGAGACTTCTGCAGCTCCCTTGATGGCTTCGGTTACCTCTGGTGAAGATATAAGTGTTACGGGCAAATATCGTCAAGTATTGCCATTTCTGGTCTATCTAAATGTGGATGGGGAATTATTGGAACCTAAATTGTCATTTAATCTCGATATGCCCGAAGATGAACAAGGTTCATTAGGCGGGGTGGTCTATGGTCGCGTACAGCAATTGAACGAGCAAGAGTCGGAATTAAACAAACAGGTCTTTTCATTATTGGCTTTAAACCGCTTTTTTCCCGATTCGGGAAGCGATGGAAGCAGCGGTGGAACAGCTTCCTTGGCGCGCGACAATGTAAACAGGGTACTCTCAGGTGAGCTCAATGCATTTTCTGACAAAGTATTCGGTAAAACCGGTTTCGAACTTGACTTTGATCTTGACAGCTTTACCGATTATCAAGGAGAGAGCCCTCAAGACAGAACACAACTGAACATCAACGCAAAGAAAAAACTCTTCGATGACAGATTAATCGTTACGGCTGGAAGTGCGGTAGATGTAGAAGGAAGTGCAGCCACCGGACAGGAAGAAACGCCCATAATCGGGAACGTCAGCTTAGAGTATCTATTGACTCAAGACGGGCGTTATCGAGTGAAGGGCTTCCGAAGAAATGAATATCAAAATATTATCGATGGCCAATTGATCGTAACGGGCATCGCCTTGATTTTCAATCGTGAATTCAATGCCTTCAGCCAATTATTCAACCCGTTAAAAAACAACACTTTGGAAAAAAAGGAAAGTAATAGTAAAAAGGAGCAAACGTCGGAAACCGAGGCAAGCGAAAAAAACGAAAACTAAATTGAAAAAAAGCAGTTCATATCGTCTTATTTTAATGATGGCACTAGCCACAGGGGTATGGTCTTGTGCGGTTCAAAAATTTATTCCGGAAGACGAAGCACTTTACACAGGTGCCGAAATCAATTCGAATACGGAAGAAGGTGTGAGAGATTTAAATAAAATTAAGGCCGAGTTAAACACCCTACTCCGACCAGAGCCCAATTCACAATTTTTAGGTATGCGTTTAGGCCTCTACTACTATTATAAATCTCAAAAGAAAAATCCAGGGTTTTTGAATAAATGGTTGAACAAAAAGTTTGGTGAAGAACCGGTGTATTTCTCTGAAGTTGATAAGGAAAGAGTAGAAAAACTTATGCTTAACCGGTTAGACAATAATGGATATTTCTACAGTAAAGTTAGGTCGAAAATTGATAGTACAAACAAACTCGTAGCGTTAAAATATGAGGTTGATGTGGTACAACCTTACGTCATTGGAACTAATCAAATCGAAAATGACACCTTACCCATTTATAAAGCGATGCAAGAGACTTTGACAGAAACTGCAATAAAACCTGGGAACCGCTTTGACCTTTCGCTGATGAAGTTTGAAAGAGAGCGCATCGATAATGATTTGAAACAGCGGGGCTACTACAATTTCAATCCCGATTTTTTAATTTTTGAGGCCGACACCAATCGCTACGATACCAAAAAAGCAGATCTTTTTTTAAGGCTAAAAAAACAGACGCCTCCTAAATCGATAATCCCTTATACTATTGATTCTATAACCGTATATCCCAATTATTCTGTTGAGGACACCATCGTTTCCACTACGCGAAAAACTGTAGACGGAATTGGTTTTGTTCAAGACAAAGAGTTCTTTAAACCCAGTCAATTGAAACCTTATATTCTTTTTGAGAAAGGACAGAAATACAATGCCCGAACCGCACGGTTAACAAGCAATCGACTTTCATCGATAGGCAGCTATAAGTTTGTCAACATCCAATTCACCGAAAAGGATACCTCGGCCGTAAAGGATGGCTCGGGCTCGCTATACGCCGACATTTACCTGTCACCTTTGACCAAAAGATCTATTCGGGCCGAACTGCAGGCGGTAACCAAATCAAACGGATTCGCCGGACCAGGAATTGCAGTTACCTATAGCAACCGAAATCTTTTTCGAAGCGGGGAAACCTTAAGTGTCACCGGTGATTTCTCATATGCTACACAACTTTCAGGAGGTAATACCACAGGCTTAAGCAGTATCGCCGGAGGCGTGAAAACAGACTTGGTAATTCCTAGATTAATTCCATTTGCGACCAGTAGGTTCAAGTATGCGGTACCCAAAACAAAAATTAGTCTGGGAGGCGATATTTTAAAAAGAAGCCAATTATATACACTTACTTCCTTCAATACCTCATTTGGGTATACGTGGAACGCCAACAAGTATGTTTACCACGAATTGAACCCCATTAGTGTTAATTATGTAAATCTTGCGGATACTACGGAAGAATTTGAAACCATTTTGGATAAAAACCCTTTTTTACGACAGAGTTTTGAACAACAGTTTATAGCTGGTTTAAATTACACATTTACCTATAATGAGCTTGTCGATAGTGACAAGACTTTTCCCATTTATGTGTCGACCAGTTTTGATATTGCAGGAAACACATTAGGATTACTAAGCGGAAATAAGAAAACCATTTTTGGTCTGGAATATGCACAATACGCCAAAGCGGATATTGATTTTCGTTATTACTTTCGATTGGGTCAAGAACAAACAATGATCAGTCGAATATATGCCGGCTGGGGTATTCCTTATGGTAACTCGACCACTTTGCCCTTCGTCAAACAATTTTTTTCAGGGGGTCCGTACAGTGTCAGAGCCTTCAAAATAAGGTCACTTGGACCCGGTACCTTTCAATCGGATGATGATAGTACTTCTTCCTCCTTTTTTGACCAATCGGGAAACTTGGCCTTGGAGGCGAACTTGGAATACCGTTTTCCTATTTGGTCCTATTTAAAGGGTGCACTATTTGCGGATGCGGGAAATGTTTGGCTTACCAATACGATAGAAATCGATGAAAACGAATCAATCGAAAGCAGGGAGTTTCATCAAGAACTTATGGACAAAGGTACTTTTGGTTCCGATTGGGTAAAAGAATTGGGTGTCGGGGTAGGTTTTGGTCTTCGGGTAGACATTCAAAGCTTCGTCATCCGTCTAGATTTGGCCTCCCCGGTAAGGGTGCCCTACCTTCCCGAGGGCGGGCGAAGTAGAACACCTTTTTTTGATGGAGGAAGCGACAACTTGATATTCAATTTCGCTATTGGATATCCTTTTTAAAAAGCGCTTTAAGCACTTTCAAAACGTTGTTGACACAACATTTTTACCAAAAAATTGGTCCCGTGCCCAAATATTTTTCAGCAATGGGTTGGTAGTATTCCCGAACTTCTTCCAAATCGTACGTTTTCGGACTTTTTGTATAAAGATCATATTTGTTAAAGTCTTTGATCCACTCGAGGTATTGCTCGTCTTTTTTGTTCAATAATTGCTTATAACTACCTCCTGAGTGCCATGGGTAAAACGAATGGTACCGGATCATGGCCATAGCTTCTTCGGGCAACGAATTCTCTTTGTGATTGTTCAATACCTGATAGAAATATTCATCATGGCCCCAAGCTAAATCAAGATTATCTAGACCACAACCCGCTTCATAAATACCTAAAGGCGTATTGTAACGCGGATCTTGCATATCTTTATTCAGTGCATTAAATTCAGGGTACACGCAGCTATCTGGTAAGGCACAACCCACGACAAAAACATCACCTACCATACCCCACTGTTCGGCTTGGCTCGTACCGTCTTCATCACTGCCCCATAAAAACATAACCTTACCAAGATCGTGAAGCAAACCTGTCAATTGCATCCAATCTGGTCGACCGTCTTCACGAATGGCCTCCGCACTTTGAATCAAGTGTTGTACGTTGGGCAAATTTATATCGGGATCACTTACATCAATTAGGTCGTTCAAGTGTGCCATTGCTTCCCAAAGCGGCATCGGTTTATCAAAATTCAGGTATTTTTTATGCATGCGCTGCACGTAATCTACCGTTTGATTTTTACGCATTTTTCGGTAATGCTCCTTTACCGCAGCCGATATATCAACAGCCTCGTAATTTCTAAATATCTTTTCTTCCATAAAACAATCAATAGCTGGACTTGAGGTCCAAATTAAAAAATCATTTTTTTACAAATCGTCATATTATTCGCCTCCTTTTCGAGACTATACATTTCCTAGTACAAGGTACAAAATAATGGTAAATACAACCAAGAACAGGCTAAACGGTTTAGCGTACTTCCACGGCTTCAAATTTAGCACCCCGGCATCCTGCATTTCAAACGGAGCTTCCTTGGGAAATAACATGGTAGCCACGTGCATGACTATAATATTCAGCACAAATTCAATACCCCAAATATGTACAAAGTGAATATCCAATTGAAACCCGTAATACATCGCTATATAAAACAAAAGTCCAAAAAGAAGTCCGATTTTCGCGCCAGTTGCAGAAACCTTCGGAAATAAAAATCCGGCAATAATTACGCTGGCGATAGGAATAAAGAAAATACCATTCAGCTGTTGCAATAACTGATAGAGTCCTTCGGGGGCATTCGCCACAAAAGGCGCAATTCCTATAGCGAAAATGGCCAATAAGGCCGAGGTCCATTTACCAATGATTACCAATTTGGTGTCGCTGGCATCTTTTTGAATATACCTCTTGAAAATGCCTAAACTAAAAACGGTTGCCGCACTATTCAATGCGCTATTAAAAGTACTGAGTATCGCCCCCATCATTACGGCTACAAAAAAACCGGTAAGCCACAATGGCAATACTTTTTTGACCAAAAGAGGGTACACACTATCTGGGTTATCGTACAAGCTTTCGCCAAAATAATAAAACCCGATAAGTCCTGGCAGCACGATAACAGCCGGAACCAAAATCTTTAACAGGCCCGTATATAATAAACCCTTTTGGGCTTCCTTTAAATTGACAGCACCCAACACCCGTTGTATAATAGATTGATGCATCGTCCAAAAATAAATTTGATTCACCATCAGTCCAGTAAATAAAACTTCAAAGGGAAGAATGGCCGAACGTGCCCCTTCGCCAATGCTAGGTTCTTTACTAACGACGTTGAATTTGTCAGGACTATTCTGAAAAACCATGCCCATACCTTCGAAAAGATTACCATCGCCAATGCTCAATAAGGCCAAAATTGGCACTAAAAGTCCTGCAACCAACAGGCCGAATCCGTTTATGGTATCTGTATATGCCACCATCTTAAGGCCTCCAAAAATGGCATAAACCGCACCAATTGTGCCTACCACGAGAATGGTGATCCAAATACCTTGCGACTGTGTAACGTTCAGGGCATCTGAAATTTCAAAAATAGCTTCAATATTCAAAGCACCTGTATACAGTACGATAGGCAGCAGGGTCGCTACAAAAGAAATAATCAACAGTAAGGCGACCAAGGTTCGGGTAACACCATCAAACCGTTTTTCCAGAAATTCAGGAATTGTGGTCAGTCCCATTTTTAAGTACCGTGGCGCAAAATAAAGGGCGGCAATAACCAAGGCCAAAGCGGACGTAACTTCCCAAGCGACAATAATAGCCCCATTTCTATAGGCCGATCCGTTCATACCTACCAGATGCTCGGTAGAAATATTGGTCAGTAAAAGTGACCCGGCAATTACAATACCGGTCAACGATCGACCTCCTAAAAAATAACCATCGCGAGAATCTAGCTTGTCGCGTCGTAATTTCCAAGTCGCATAAAATGCAACAAAACCTGTAAAAAGAAGAAAAGTAAATAACGCCATTGGCCGTAAAAATAGGAATTTGACAAAAAGTTGAGGCCAAAGAAAGGAAATAAATAATTTCAAAACGATTTAATGCACAATAAATCGTTTATCGTGGCGACGTTTTATCATAACTATTTGAATGCAGGCAAAAAAAGAAAAACCTAAAACCCCGTAAACAAAGGCATTGGGCATATCGAACTGGGAAAGGTTGGCGAACAGTTCAAAACTGGGTCGTTTGGCAATAGTCATAACATCCATCAAAGATGTTCTTATTTCGACGTTTCCGAAGACAACCAGTAAACTACCCATAAATAAAATCAGGCCTATACTCACCCAGACATTCTTCGATATCAATGGCCTATAGATAAAAAGTTCGTTTTTGGGCAGGGTCTCGACTTGCGCCATAATTTTGGATGTAAAATTTAGAGCAGGGGATTCTAGGGGAGTTTCCTGCAACAACTTCCCGACAAGCTCATTCAGTTCCTTATCGATCTCCTTGTCCATAACTTCTGATTGTTTCTGGTTCCAATTTTGTCCTTAATACTTTTGCCAACCGTTTTCGAGCCCGGAACAGTTTTACTTTTACATGGTTTGTGGTCATTCCTACAATCACTGAAATTTCCTCCAAGGTCAATTCCTCAAAATAGAAAAGGGTCAATAGCAGCCCATAATCATCGGGCAAAGTCTGCAGACTACGCTGAACTAATTCCGCCCGCTCGCGTAGTTCTAGAAAGTCAAGCGCATTTGTAATTGTTTCCATTGCCGACCTGTCTAATTCATCAAGCGTAACGACCCGGGGTTCTTTGTTAAGCTTTTTCAATCTATCTAAACAGCCGTTATAGGTAATTCTATAAACCCAGGTAGAGAATTTGGATTCGCCTTTGAATTTTTCAAGAGACCGGAAAACTTTAACAAAAGTATCTTGGGCAACCTCTTCGGCCTCTTCACGATTCTTTAGCATACGAAACGCCAATGTAAATACCATATTCTTATAGCGATTTACCAGTACCACAAAGGCTAATGCATCCCCATTTAATATGCTATCTATAATAAGTTGGTCGTCGTCGGTTGACATGTGACTCTTTGACGTCGGAAAAAGCCCTTTGGTTACAACTACCTTGAAAAAATATTTTGAAAATGCTGTAACCATTACTTGATTTATACCGTCATAACCAATGAACCTAATAAAATTAATCATTTAAATATAAACTACATGGCAGGTCCGGTATTCGTTTTCATCAGTCTATTTATTGTAATTTTTGCTATTTGCTACCTTTATTTTTCAACACGCAACAAAGAACGTTTGGCCTTGATAGAAAAAGGGGCGGATGCCAGTATTTTTGTCAAGGGCAAACGAGAGCACGCCCCCCCGGTTTGGAAAATTCTCATCCTTAATCTTGCTTTATTGCTTATGGGAGTCGGAGCAGGCATCATTATTGGCGGTATTTTAAGATCGAACTTTAATGTTCAATGGGACGTAGCAACGTTCGGGTCTATTTTCCTATTGGCCGGTACAGGTCTTTTAATAGGATTCTTTTTGACCAAAAAAATGGATAAGGAGGAATCATAATTCGTACTATTGATTTATAGAAGTTAAAACCATGGCATTAAAGCGATGGTTTTTCTATTTTTGGGTATGGAGATACTATCAACGAACCTTGGAAACCCGACCACCATAAATTGGAATGGAAAAGAAGAACAGACGGGAATCTTTAAGTATCCTGTATTCGCGCCCTTACACTTAGGAGAAACCGACGTGGAAAATGATACCGTAATCGACCGGAAGCATCATGCGGGAGTCAATAAAGCGTGTTTTCTGTTTTCTGCCGACCACTATCCTTTTTGGAAGAAACAATACCCTGACCTTAAATGGGATTGGGGTATGTTTGGAGAAAACCTAACCGTAAAAGGTTTAGATGAATCTGTCGTGCGTATCGGAGATATTTTTAAAATTGGAACAGCCTTGGTACAAGTATCCCAACCGCGGGAGCCCTGTTACAAATTGGGCATCAGGTTCTCCGACCAATCTATTCTCAAGAAATATATAAAATATGGACACCCAGGAACGTATGTACGTATTCTAGAAAAGGGCTCGGTCAGCATAGAAGACAAAGTTGTTCTTATAGAACGATCAAAAAACACATTGACGGTAAAACAATGTTTTGAAATAATTTTAGCCAAAAAAAAAGACCCGGAAATTGTCAGATTGGCCATCGAAAACCTTTCACTCCCCGAATATAAAAGGGAACGACTAAAAAAATATCTCTAACTTTTGCTAAAGAAGAACCTATTATGTGGAAGAGTCTACAGAATAATTTTCTAATTGTAATCGCCTTATCGAACATTTATGCCTGCAAAGAGGAAAAGAAAACTATCGAAGTGCCATATCCGCCCATTTCCGAAATTTTTGAGGCCTATTACCAAGACGGTTTAAAAATGAACCCAATTCAGGCCACGTTCATGGGGGATACTAGGTACAATGACACGCTCCCAAATTTTTTATCGGAAACCTTCAGAAGCAAATCAAAACAATTTTACACCGATTACAAAACGAAACTAAGTCACTATCCCGATTCACTTTTGACCGAAAGTGAACGCTTATCAAAGGCTATCATGCAATGGGATTGCGATGTTAACCTAGAAGGGCTGACTTTCGAAGAATATACCCCCATCGACCAAATGTGGTCTTTAAACCTCATGATAGGCCAGTTGGCCAGCGGTAACAGTGCCCAGCCATTTGCTACTGTGCAAGATTACCAGAATTGGCTGGCCCGATTAAATGACTATTTAGACTGGCTTAATATGACCGAAGTGCAAATGCGAAAAGGAATGCAAACGGGAAATGTACTACCAAAATCGTTAATCAAGAAAGTATTGCCCCAACTAAAGAGTATGACAGAACCTGAATTGGAAGACCATTTATTCTATAGTCCGATTAAAAACATTCCCGAAACATTTTCCGAAAACGACAAAACCGACTTGACCGCTGCCTACAGGGCAATAATCACTGAAAAAATCATACCTGCCTATCAAAAATTATATGATTTTATGGCCTCAGAATATCTGGAATCGGGGCGTGAATCGAGTGGTATAGCAAATACGCCTAATGGCGATGCATATTACCGGCATCAAATCAAAAAATACACTACCACAAATATGACTGCCGATGAAATACACCAACTTGGTCTAAACGAAGTTGCGCGTATACGCTCTGAAATGGAAAAAACAAAGAATCAGGTCGGATATACCGGTAGTTTGAAGTCGTTTTTTGATCACATTCGTAATAAAAGTGAATTGATGCCTTTTACAGATCCACAACAGGTCATCGAGAATTTTAATAAGATCCATCAGAAAATGAAGCCACAAATCGAAAAATTATTCGACCTGAAACCGAAAACCGCCTTTGAGGTAAGGCGTACTGAAGCTTTTAGGGAAGCTTCCGCCAGTGCTGAATACAACCCCGGTTCTATAGATGGTAGCCGACCAGGTATTTTTTATGTACCGATTCCCGATGTAAAAAAGTACAATACTTATTCCGATGAGGACCTTTTTTTACATGAAGCCATCCCAGGGCATCATTTTCAGATTTCATTGCAACAAGAAAACAAAGACCTACCAAATTTCAGAAAAGTCTTAATGTACAGTTCTTTCACCGAAGGTTGGGCGTTATACTCGGAATCACTTGGCAAAGAACTCGGCCTCTACACCGACCCTTATCAATATTTTGGAATGTTGGGCGCCGAAATACATCGCGCTATACGTTTGGTAGTTGATACGGGGTTACATTCAAAAAACTGGACACGTGAGCAGGCCATTCAATACTCATTGGATAACGAAGCCGTGTCGGAAGCCGGAATTACTTCGGAGATAGAACGATATATGGCCAACCCCGGCCAAGCTTTATCCTATAAAATAGGGCAATTAAAAATTCATGAACTTCGAAAAAAGGCCGAAATGAATTTGGGAGAGGCTTTCGATATTCGCGAATTTCATAATCAAATACTTGAAACCGGAAGTCTCCCGCTTGCCCTATTGGAAGAAAAAATCACCGAATGGATCACCCAAACCGAATAAAAAATATCTTCTTGAAAACCTTGTGATTTGGAACTACCCTGAAAAAATGATAAGTTTTCAGTATCTTGGGTGGGCAGTTATCCGTTTCCGAAAGGTCAGTACGGCTAAAGCACCCCTTATCAATACCTAAGTAGACAGAAAAGTAAAACAAAAACTATGGAGTTCCCCTGGCATTTTTACTTAATGGCCCTAACCTACGTAATTGCAGGGTTAATGCATTTCATTCGGCCTCAAATGTATATGCGCATATTACCTGGTTATTTGCCCGGCCATAAGGCTTTGGTAACCTTAAGCGGTCTTTCAGAGATATTCCTCGGTATTGCACTTTGTTTTTCTTTGACCAAAAATTTTGCCTTGGTATGTATTATTTGCATGTTGACCTTTTTTTTACCGGTTCATGTTCATATGCTATTAGATGAAAAAGCATCGATGGGCCTTCCTAAATGGATGCTGATACTACGCATTCCACTGCAGTTCTTACTGATGTATTGGGCATTTTGGTATTTGTAAAATACAAATTCCGATAAAATAAAAGTCCCCAAAAGGCGCTTTAGTGGCAAACCTTTTGAGGACGATTAACTCAACTTAACAACTCAACTTAATTAACTCTCCTTTTAATTAGTTCACAACAAAGTCTTCGTAATATATATTGTTGCTGTCTTTAACCATTACAGTATAACTATCTTTAAAAGCGTTTTTGAAATTGAAGGCCTTTTCTATTTTAAGTTCGTCCGATACAACCTCTTCGAAAACCATTCTATTGCTACTGTCATAGATTTTAATTTCTACTTTTTTTGCATTGAGGTTTAAAAGGTTTAGAAAAACCATTCCGTCAACTGTTTTGAAAACAGGCTTTGCATTCTCTTTTTTACCAATTATTTTGACAGCAGTGGCATCAACTTCTAAAGTGTAAACAATTTCACGAAGTTCATTGTCTACCTTTAAGAAATAGCTTCCGTTTTCAAGGTCTTTCAAATCAAACTTCTTGGTATAGGAAAACTTTCCTGAAATAGCTTCGGAATACATCATATTACCATTGAAATCGAAAAATTTCACTGATGTTTCCTTAGAGGAAGGATCCAATTTGAAAACCAAACTTTTAGTGTTGGCATTTGCTAATACATTTAATCTGGGCTCATTGGCCATGCCATTTAAGCTTATGAACATAAATGCCAATACAGCGGATAATTTTACAACTTTTTTCATAACGTTTTGTTTTACAGGGTTAGTGAATAATTTACAGGACAAACTTACGTTCATATTCTACCGCTCACTACAGCTGTATTTTCAGATTTATGTTCTATTTTAACCGTAATAAGGGTTAATTATATGTTAAATGATAAAATAGAATATATTATTGGTAATTTTGCAACGTTTATGGCAATAAGGGTTTTCTAATTTTACACTAAAATTGATTTATGATTTCAACAAAACCTACTTTTGAGGCTATCAAGCCAAATTTTGGCCACTCATTTACCTATCAACGATTCGATGAGGATCATTTGAACAACAATAACATTTGGCATTACCACCCAGAACTTGAATTGGTCTATGTTAATGGTGGTTCAGGGAAGCGCCAAATAGGCAGCCATATTTCATATTATTCCGAAGGAGATTTAATTCTAATCGGCAGCAATCTGCCACATTGCGGACTCACGGATAGCCTTACAGGAAATACAAGCGAAACCGTTGTTCAAATGAAGATGGATTTCTTAGGGAACGAATTTTTTGATATTCCGGAAATGAAAAAAATTCAAGGACTCTTTGAAATGTCAAAGAGCGGCATGGCATTTTCAGGGAATACCAAGCGTAAAATAGGGGAAAAGATTGAAGTTTTAGAATACCAGACCGACTTTCAGCGCCTGCTCTCTATCTTAAATATATTGAACGAACTAGCAAAATCGGATGAGTTTAAGATATTGAATGCCGAAGGTTTTTCAATTGAAACCGAGATGAAAGACAATGACCGTATTAATATTGTATTCAACCACGTCAAAAATAATTTTAAGGAAGAGATTACTTTAGACGAGATATCAGATTTGGTCAGTATGACCGTACCGTCATTCTGTAGGTACTTTAAAAAAATTACACATAAAACCTTTGTTCAATTTGTCAATGAATATCGTTTGGTACATGCTTCAAAATTATTGGCTGAAAAACCGATGAGCATAACCGAAGTGTGTTTCGAAAGTGGTTTTAACAATTTTTCCCACTTCAACAAGTCTTTTAAAGCATTTACCGGCCAGAATCCCTCCGAATATCGAAACCAACTAAAAACCATATTGCAGTAGCGGTTATGGGTAGCGGTTTTTTGGAGAAAATCGAACTTGACCTACCCGATAGCTCAATCTGTTATTACCCTTCATTCATTGATGAAGTTAGAGCCACGCAATATTTCGAAATCTTCAGACAAACCGTGCCATGGCAACAAGATGAAATAAAGGTTTTCGGAAAAACATATGCTCAACCCCGGTTGACCGCCTTGTTCGGAGACCCAAGTAAACCCTACTCCTATTCCAACATCATTATGCAACCCAATGAATTTTCTGAAGAACTGCTAGAACTAAAACAAAAAGTCGAAACGCTTTGTTCCGTCAACTTCACCTCTTGTTTATTAAATCTTTATCGTAACGGAAAGGATAGCAATGGTTGGCACGCCGACAATGAAAAAGAACTAGGACAAAACCCAATCATTGCCTCTGTGTCTTTGGGACAAGAACGTTACTTTCACCTTAAACATAGGAATGACAAAAGCTTAAAACACAAACTGCTATTACAACATGGAAGTCTCTTGATGATGGCCGGACAAACACAACACCATTGGCTGCATCAGATCCCTAAAACGACAAAAACCGTTCATGAACGAATAAATCTCACCTTCAGGGTCATAAAATAAAAAATCGGCTCTTTTGAACCGATTTTTTATGCCCGTGGATACCGAAACCGTGTACTGCCTTTAACACTCTGGGACAAAAATGCTAATCTCCTCGCACCCAACTTCTAATACAATTAACTCAAAACATGTGCCATTTCGTTTATTTTTTAGACATACACCTTGTATTATACGC
>CBDULZ010000066.1:0-28166 GCA_965368185.1 uncultured Kriegella sp. | reverse complement strand
CCGACATCCATTTTTCTATAGTCCAACAATTGATTCATTAGATGTAATAATCGCCGGGCACTTCTCTGAATGGTCAACGCGTAAGATTTGACGGGGCTCGTTTCATGCACACTAGAAAGTATGTTATCTATCGGGTTCAGTATTAGGGTCAAGGGTGTTCTAAATTCATGTGACACGTTCACGAAAAACCGAAGTTTCATCTGGTCTAGTTCGTGCCGTTGGTTTTCCTTTACTTTTTGGGTATAGTAGTACATTACGGCCCAAAAAAGCAAACTGCCTGCAAGCACATAAATACCGTACATCCACCAAGTTTTCCAGAAAGGTGGTAAAATCTCGATATTCAATTGTGCCGCGCCTGCATCTGCCCACTCGCCGTCAATGGATGCCTTGACCTCAAAGACATAGTTGCCAGGCTGCAAATTGGAGTGGTTTACGACTCTATTTTTGCCGATATTGAGAAAATCTTCATCGAGGCCGTGCATTTTATACGCATACTGTACTTGCTCTGGGTTCTCGAAATAAAGTGCCACAAACTCAAACGAGATATAATTTTCATTATATCTCAATTTGAGTTTTTCTTCAGAATCCAGCGCATCATTAATCAAGACCCGCCCATTTACAGTATCGCCCTGCACCACTTTTTTATTATTCAGTTTAAAATTGGTGATTTGGGGCTTCAGCATAACGGAAGAAGGAAATGTAATATCATCTGGATGAAAAATATTAAACCCGTTAATACCGCCTACGAGAATACGCCCGGCCCTTGTCTTTTCAATTGATTGGGTCTGAAACTCTGAGCCTTGCAGACCGTCATGAACATTAAAGTTTCTGAATTGATGCGTGGTCGGGTTCAAAAATGATAGTCCGCTTTTAGTGGAAATCCAAAAATTGTAATTATCATCTTCTTTAAGACCTACGACAAGGTTGTTGGGAAGGCCGTTTTGGGAAGAGTACGATTTTATCAGTTTTAGGTCATTATCGAGTTTCCGAATGCCGTTGTCGGTGCCCAACCAAATATTACCGAGATGGTCTTCGGTGATATAGTTTATTCTATTCCCTTGCACGCCATTTTCCCTTACCTCAAAAAAATGAATTTGTTCAGGAGCATATTCTTCTATTTTTTCAAGTTCAACGATATTCAGGCCAAGTGCCGTACCCACCAGAAGCCGTTTTTTCGAATCGATGAAAAGACACACTATGGAATTACTGGCCAAGCCGTTTTCGTTTAATGAAGTGTTCTTATAACTCTGGAAGATTTTCGTATAGGGGTTGAACAAGCTTAAACCTTCAGTTCGCAAGCCGAGCCATAATCTTTTTTGATGGTCTTCAACCCCTGCCCAAACAGAATTTTGACCGATGGAACTTAGGTCATCGGGGCGATGCTCATATCTAATAAACCTCTCATGTTCAGGGTCGAAGCTGTTCAGACCACCGTCTAAAGTACAAATCCAAATTTTACCATCCGATGATTCAAAGGTGTAAAGTATTTTATTTGAGCTTAAAGAGTTGCTGTTGCCATACTCGTGGCTGTAATGTTTGTATGTCTTTTTCTCTTCGTTAAAAAGGTTGAGACCTCCGTTATAGGCACTGATCCAAATTCTTTCATTGTCATCTTCTAGTACGGACTGTATTATTTTTTCATTAAGGCCATAGGCATTATCAGGTTGATAATAATAATGGCCGAATGAATATTTTGCGGGATCTAATTTGCTTACGCCTTTATCGTAACTTCCTATCCATAGAATACCACTACTGTCTTCAAATAAAGCCGAAGGTTTATTATTGGGCAAGGAAAACAAATCAAAGTGATTGTTAATGATTTGTTGCTCTACTTTTTTCTCTTCTTTGTTGAGAAGAAAAAGGCCATGACCGTCTGATGATGCCCAAATGATACCTTGATTGTCCCGATGTAGATTCCTATAGGGTATATGTACATCTGCGAACGAGAGATGGGTAAAGGAATTATTTTTCCTAGACCATAAAATTATGTTCGAAAGGTCGTTGCCGATCCAAAAATCATCATCGGAATCTACAAATACGCTTTTCGGCAAATGATTTAATTCGTAAGGTCGCTCATGGTCGATATAAATCCGGTCGAAATTATCAGTCTCTCCGTTATATCGATTAAGATATTGGCCATCAGTAATCAAAAAAACGTCATCTTTCCCATCGACAACAACCGAATTCACACTATTGTCGTCCAGTGAATTGGCATTGGATCTATCGTTCATATAATAAGAGAGATCCAATTTGTCTTGGGTTATTAGACTACCCTCTAATATTATTCTTATTGCACCATTGTTCGTTGCCACCCATAACACATTATTTTTTTCATCGTACAATACATCGTTAATAACTTTTCTTGGACTGTTTGAAAGGGACACTTGCCTATATAAATCGATGCGATAGAATCGATCGGTTTTTTTATTAAAAACATTTAGACCATTGTTCGTGCCAACCCATATGTTACCATACTTGTCTTCGGTTATGGCATTTATTCTATTATTGCTTATCGAGGTTGAATCATTCAAGATAGAACGGTAGATTTCAAACTCGTAGCCGTTATATTTATTCAGGCCATCTATGGTGGCAAACCATAAAAACCCCTCGCTGTCTTGAAATATTTCTGTACACGTACTGCTTGATAAGCCCTCGGAAGTGTCAAGATTTTCAAATTTAAGATTGGGGAATTGCGAGTACGTAAGAGGTATGGCCGATAGCCATATCAACATATAAAAAATCTTCTCTATTTTTTTCAAATTTCCGCGTCGTCCCATATCATGCCTACAAATACTTTCAAACCACTAACTATGTGAGGTTTGAGCTTATTCCGTTAGTATTCAAAGTTATTGAAAAGAATTGGCTTTTATGTATTCTTCCAAACCCGTAGTATTCTTGGCAGGTCTCAAAGTTTACCACAGGAGTGGTTGTCGTGAAGTCTAAAATTGACCCCGAAACTATCGAAAATCGTCCCATTTGAAAACTATGCCTCCAAAGTGGACATTGACTGGGAAACTATAAAAGTGACATATATTTATCGTTCTTCTCTATAGTATAAGAGACTATTCATTTACTATCGCTTCTATTTTGTTAAGCAGGTCTTCGGGATCAAAAGGTTTAAAAATAAAGCCGTCCATACCACTTTCGAGCATTTTGTCTTTAACCTCCTGAAACACCGAGGCCGATAGCGCAAGAATTGGCACTTTAGTATTGAATTTCCTGATTTCCTTCGCAGCCGTATAGCCGTCCATTACGGGCATTTGAATATCCATCAAAAGTACATGGTAGTCATTTTCACGTACTTTATTTACGGCTACAAGACCATCGTAAGCCACATCAACAACTAAATTGGCCTTCTCCAATATCTGCTTTCCGACCATAACGTTGATTTGATTGTCTTCTACCAACAATACTTTTTTGCCCTTTAGATCGTGTACTTTTTTTTGGGTGGTTTGGTCCAACTCTTGCTTTGAGGCCAATTTCAATTCCAAATTGAAATAAAAACGACTTCCTACGTCCATTTCACTGTCAACCTGCACCGCGGAACCCATGGCCTCAACTATGCTTTTGACTATTGGCAATCCAAGTCCGGTACCTCCGTATAGGCGATTTGTAGTGCTGGAGGCCTGTGTAAAGGCTTGCCATATTTTTTCTTGCTGTTCTTCAGTTATACCAATGCCCGTATCTATGACTTCGGTTCGTATAAGCACATTTCCATTTGCTTCGGTTTCCTTTACAATTTTTAAGGTCACGCTCCCCTCATCGGTAAACTTAATAGCGTTTGTAACTAAATTATTGATTACCTGATTGAAACGAACGATATCTAACCAAACAATAGGAAGTTCTTTATCAATTTCCAATTCCAAAGTAATTCCCTTACGTAAACAACCGGGCTCATGAATTTTTTTTATCTGCTTTACCGCCGCCAGAATGTTTGTCGGAATTGGGTCAAGTTCAATTTTTGTTGATTCCATTTTGCTGAAATCGAGAACATTATTCAATAGATTGAGTAGTATTTTCCCTGAATAATTCAACGCCTCTATATTCTGCATTTGATCCTCTCGGGGATTTGTATCGCCTAATATGTGCGAAAGGCCAGTGATTGCATTTAATGGGGTCCGTATCTCATGGCTCATCATACTTAAAAACCTGGACTTGGCATTTGATGCCTCAATAGCCAATTCGCGTTGATTGTGAATTTTCGAATAAAATCGAGCGTTTATTAAGGAGAAATATGTTAATTGATACGTAACTAGAAAAATTGTGGTTACTATTGAAATGGGATAAATATACTTTCCAGCCAGAACGGGATCCATGTGGGCAGTAGTAAAAAGATCGAAATCAGTAAAATATAACAGAAACCAAAATACCACCGATAGGCCTGAAAAGATTGCTACAAAGGGTTTTTCCCGTTTAAAGGAAAACAATACAAAAGGCAATGCCATGGCAAACATCAATATAAATTCTACACTTCCGGGCTTTCCAATGAATGAAGCAGTTAACGTGACACTTAAATTAAAGGCGATCATATAGATAAAGCGGGCCACGGTAAGATTCCCCTTTTTGGAGATAATAGCAGAAAGGATAAAAAAAGGTGCAGTTACCCCAATGTAATTACTTAGTTCTTGCATATCCAGCATTCGAGCTATAAAAAACCAAATTATGGTTATTATAGTGGTCAATAAGGAAAGTCTAGAGACAAGTTTAATTCTTCTATTAGAAAATTCTGACATTTAAAACATCTTATTGTAAGATAAATATTAGACCACGGTTCCTAAAAATACAATGACCAATTTAGCTATTTAAACTACGGTTGTTAACAATGGCGCCTACTGCTACATTGCAGTTCTTCTTTTTTTAATACTATGCTAGGATATGCACTCAAAGCAATACCATAAGAACTTCTATAGGTGGCGAAATCATTCCCAAATAGGGATTGAATATATACCAAACGCTTTTTTGGCATTTTTATTTCTGTTGAATTCTAAACCAGACGTATTATATTTAACCGACCAATGCTATGGGAAGATAGCCCTCCCTGAAAATTTTTTCCTACAAATTGAATAAAGTGGCATCTATTTGGAGCAAATTGGAACGGAAAGGTTTCTAGACTTCCGAAAAAACACCGTGAATGAAGAAATATAGGCTCTTTATTTGTCTATTTTCAGATCGGTGGATGATTTCGTTAATTGTAATAGTCCCTTAGGGGAATACCCCTTGTCTAAAGAGCGCAAAACTAAGGCATAATAGATGACAAGGTGATTGCATCGACATCAATTGCTTCAAAGGCTATTCTCTTGTCCAGTTTATACAAATATTGACTAAAACCATAGATGCAAAGCAATTATCGGGCTTGGTCGATTAGTGTTTCCAGTACAAAGTCTTTCCAAATAATGAAAGACCATTTTGTTTTAATTTTGCAGCATAATCATCGATTCTTTTGCTGAAAATAAACTAGAACTACTATTTACCCTAATCCCTTTTATTTAGAATTCTCGAACAATTCTTCGTAATGGGCAGAAGGATTGAAAATGCCCCCACTTTCGCTATAGAACGATTTCCCTGTTTCAAATACCCCCTTACTTGTCTTTACCCATTCAGCTCCGGCCATAGGGTAATAGGACATTAATTTGTCCCAATTTTTATAATATTGATGCCCATTTGTCTCCAAGAGACCAATGCTCATACCGGGGAGTGGCGCACAGCGCGCTGCAATATTTTTATTCCAATCTACCAAAATAGGATTCACCGTTAGGTCCGCACTAAAGCAAGGCACTTTCTTTTCATGGGCCAACTGGGTTATTTTCATGGTCATACTCAACGTCTTGGCGATTGCCTTTACCACAATTGTTCCATAGCCTTGCTCAATGCGATTTTCCGCATCCTCAACAGTATGCGCACTTTCGTCAGCACCGATGATAACCCCCAAATCACCAACATATGACTCATCGGCTTCCCTCAAAGGTTCTTCGATAACTGCGACTTGTTCAAAGGCCCCAATTTTCTTTAAATGGTCGATAAAGCGAAGTAGTGTATCTTTTGTTTCATATCTTCCATTGGCATCAATATAATACGGTATTTTTCCGTTTTTGGTGTAAGGGGTCTCATAATGTCCGATGGTCTTATGCACTGCCGTCATAAAAGCAATATCATTTTCCAACATTTGTTGCTGGTCTCCCGCAGAACCCGTCTTTAACTTCATTATAAAATATCCTTCATCTGCAGCTGCTTTAATTTTACTAATTTCAGTACCTACCGGAAAGGCAGGGATGCTAGCGACCTCTTTATGCCGATACGACAATCCAGGTTTATAGGCATCTGGGATCATTTCGTCGAAACCACTGATATTGTTCTCGTGAGCATATAATAACCAGGCAGCATTATCGGCACACACCAGTGCATTCAAAGCAAAGGTCATTTTCAAATCCGGATTATTTGTGATTTTTTTCCCGTACGCATATACCTCGGGCAAGATGTCTTCTTGTAGGGCTATCGGGTTGTTAAAGGAAGTGCCTTTCATCATTTGCAACGCCATTTCACTCATGGAATACATGAGTGCATTACCCCCGTTCTCGGAATGCTGACCTGCTACTTTAGCATCGGACCATAGCGGACTTTGAGTTCCTAAACCAATTTTACTGACCCCTGATTCCGATTGCAGAAAAGCTACGGTCTGCCAAAGTTGCGTAACGGCACTGCCTTTAAACCTATAGGGGTAAAGCGATTCCCTTTCAAAGTTGGAACTCGCGTTTTTGATTCGAATTTTTGATTCTTGCTTTTTATCCATTCCAAAAAGATTGCTATTTGTTGTCATGCCTAAAGCCCCTAAGGCCATAAAAGCTCCTGATTTAGTGACAAATTCCCTTCGATTGATTGTATTGTCATTATTTTTTATTCTACTCATATCTTATAGTTCTTTTGGCTATTGTTCAGGAATATTGTTCAATGTATACCAAGCTTCCGTCGACCATAGTGATTGCCCACTCGTACTTTTTAGATGTTCAGGAAGTTTAAAATAGACAACATGGTTTTCTTTCAAATTGGGTATCTCTAATTGAACTTTAGCACCGTCATCCGAAATTTTAATCAAGCTAGCCTTTAGGTTTTCCACATCCATCTTGGGACCGCCGTAATTCTTTGTAGGAAGGTACCACCATTGTTGCAAAAAAATGTCAGATGCACTCAATTTTTGAATATTTTCGACCGGTTGGGTAAATTCTATTTCGAATCCATTTGGTTTAGCCTTTATGGACCGCATTTCAAATGTCGACTTGCCATTGTATTTTAGGCTCTGGAGCCCTCGTTCCATTGAATTCCAACCCCAACCTCCTCCTTTCATACCTATTTGGCCCACATAAAGCGTTTTCTTGTCGGGCGACCATTCCAGTCGGTTTACACCTGCTTCAAAACCCTGTGAAAAACGAAATACAGCACCTTGATATTCGCCCGCTACTTTTTCTAGATAATCACGTCTGATGCCTCCAGCAGTTTGATCGCCATGGAGCATCTGTCCGTCGTAGGGGCCTCCATCCTCGATCAATGTCGGCTGGGATGGCGACATTCCTATTTCTTCATGTGGCAGCCAAAGAGCAGGTGGTGACATCTTTGGAGGGTTGGCAATGGATGCAGAATCTAAAAGCCCCCAAGCCTGACCATGATAGTCACCCTCTTTAATATGGATCAATTTATTAGCCGGAACCCATTGTCCTTGATTATCTACTGTAAACAAATCACCGTTCACACCGTATCCAATTCCATTTGGTTGTCGTAAACCATAATTAATCCACGAATAGCTTCCATCTTTAAGAGATATTTTTAGGGTTCTACCTCTGTCGAACTTCTCTTTTTGATTGGACATCAGTCGCATGGCCATGCCAAGGGTTATATAAAAATATCCATTATCGTATTCCAATCCATAAGCAAATTCATGAAAATCGATTGTGGCATCCCAACTATCACAAACGACCTCATATTTATCAATGATATCATCGTTGTTCAAATCGACCAAACGTGTCAATTCTTGCTTTTGCAAAACGTATATTTCCCCATCAACAACCTTAATTCCGAGTGGTTCTGCCAAACCGGATGCAATCTGTTTTACACGCATTTTACTAGCATCGTCTACCCCGTTAAGTAGATAAACATTACCGCCCCAAGTTGAGACAAGCAAGCGGTTCGTATCAAAGGTTGCCAACCCACCAACCCTAGGGTTAAAACCCGCAGTACTCAATGTTTTCAAATCATAACTTGGATGCACTGCTTCAAGAGGTTTCCCGATGTATTCTTTAACTTTTTCTTTTCTTCGTGCACTGCGGTTTGCCGGTAAATTGGTTTCATCCTCGGGCTTCAATGTAAATATATAGGATATCATGTCCTCTATTTCATCGTCATCAAGCTCCTTATGAGGAGTCATTTGAGTGGCCCCCCATACGCCACCACCACCATTACGAACCTTTTCACCTAATTTGGTCTGTATCTCCTCATTTTCTGGATATCTTAGAGCAATTTCTGTAAAGGATGGACCTATGGATTGCTCCGTGATTTCGTGACAATTGAAACAATCGCTAACTTCCATAAAGTATTTACCTATATGATCATAACTGCCTTTCAATTCTGGAGGGGATTGCTCTGGAAGGATATCAAAATAGTCTAATTTAATGGTCGTTGTATTTGTTTTCAAAGTAAAGGAGTCTTCCCCATTTTCTAATATAATAGTGAACCCATTAGGAACGTTAGAAGTCTTGAACCATCTTTCCAACCCTATTTTCCCGGGTTTATCCCTGATATATTCCGGTCTTTCCTCGATATAAATGGAATCACCTGAGGACGTAATGAGGGAAAAATTCAAATAAATCTGATTATCCTTAAATTCATAGCCTCTGTTTATAACACGGGTAATCACCGCTCCTCCATTAGATTCTATGTTCCATTTTTGATGTTGAAGACTATCTTCAAAATAGGGTGCACCCCATGATGAAGGCTGCACATTCTTCTGCGATGTGTACGCGATGCCCACCTTATGAACACCCCCTTTCCATGCTTTATATAACAAACAGGTGGAAAGGTCATAAGCCAAGTAATTCATAGAATCTAATGCTAAAGTCAACATACGCGGTTTTTTGTCTAAAACCGATCTATATGCCCACGGCTCCACAGACCGATTGATTTCAATCGGGCGGTTGTCGCCACAAGCCATGAACACACAAGCGACTAGGACTATTAAAAACCATATTTGACTTTTTCCAATGCTTATCATCATGCTAAAGAATCATTAAAGTTCTTTAAATTTTACGGGGTTATTTAGCTATTATCGCGATCCATTATTGAAAGGGCCTCTGTTTAACCTAGTTGCTGTTCAGACCTATTCGTAAATTATTGATTTACAAAAAGATGCACGGCACAAAATTTTTCAAAAATGCCACAGTTTGACTCCCATGCATTACATGGATCCAAAAAATATTATAGACCTCTACGTATTTAAAGTTAAACATTTATCCACCCCGTTTTCCCCAATTTAACTGTTCGTTTGGAGTCAATAATCCTTCCGATTTCAGTCTATTGGGCGACGGATTTATCCATTTTCTGCTTTTTACCAAACACATGATAAGAGAGCAGACTACATACCGTCAAAACGATTATTAGGAGTAAATCCATCCGTATGCCCATTAACATATTGGGAACAACATCCATTAATGATGCGATAAAAACGAGCATGGCTGACAATGTAAGTAGAGGAACATCCATTTTCAATTTCCTTTCGGAAAAGATGGCCGTAAAGATCATGGGGGCCATCAATGCAGTTCCCGCAAAACTAGTTCGTGCAAGCATAACGAGCTCGTCTGATGCCAATAAGGAAAAGATAAAAACCACAATCGCAAAAAAGACAATGGCAATGCGGGTAAGGTTGATCATTTTTTTGTCATCACCTGTCAAAAGGGAACGCAGTTCTCCCCCTAGCGCGAAAATCTGTGAATCGGAGGTGGAAATCGCCGCTGCGACCAAGCCCAATATGGCAAATGCCGCTATCATGTTCGATTGATCCGAAATCAATACCCTGCTGATAAATTCGGCCGTACTCAAATCTGGATAATTGACAGCCCCGTACATTCCGATGGCCAAGGTGGCAAAAATAATAATCAGCGCAAAAACACCAAGTCCAATGGCCATACGGAACAACGACTTGTAATTTTTCATAATGATGATCCGGGTTACCACCTGAGGCTGTGTAAAAGGAATCATCACTATAGCTATCAAGGAAGCGATTAAAAATTGAGGCGTAAAAAGCCCTTTTGGGCCCGGAACGGATAATAGCTTTTCATTGACTTGTTCAACTTTTGCGAACAGATTACCCAGATTACCGAAATGCGCAACACAATTATAGGCTATGATGCAAATGACAATCAAAAGAATGATGCCCTGCAACATGTCGCTATAAATAATTGCCTTTAGCCCTCCTACTTCACTATATATCAACATAATAAGGACTATTGCGATTGCCCAGCCCCAAATAGGAAGTGCCTCAGGAAAAGTTGCGTGTAAAAAAATTGCAATACCCCGGATTTGAATGGCTACATAAGGCACTAAAAAGATAAAGGCCCCAACAAAAGTGATGTAACCTGCGAATTTGTTTTTGTAACATTGCACCATAAGGCCTGAAAGCCCTTTAAAGTCTTCCCGTTTTGCCTTTTTTCTTAGATAATAGCCTACCGAAATAATGGCAAAGACCATAGCCGCATCCGAGAAAGCAAGAAAGAGCCATGAGCCCACACCATGCGTTCTGAAGAAGTCGGGCATACCGATCATTGTAAACGTACTGAAAAGTGTTGCTGCCAAAGTAAAAATACCTAAGACAGAACCCACCTTTGATCCCGCTAAGAAGTAGGAAGCCGAGTCCTTTTCTTTCTGTCGTGTGATTAGTGAAAACGTCACTAGGGCTCCCAAATAAACAACTGCAATAACAATCAGATTCGTTATCATTCTTCTTCAGATTTATTTTTACCGGGATGCACCAAGGTTCCAAGTATCGTAAGGATTACCAACAAAACACTCAATAACATACTTACCCAAAGGGTATAGGGCACACCTAAAAATTTAGGATGAAAAACATTTTCGGGAATGGTTAAGGGCGTGAGACCGATAATGACGATAGCAGCCGCAGAAATACAGCACAATAGCCATAATATATTCTTTTTAGATTTCATATTTGGTTATTTATCTCTGTTCCATTTCATGCTAAATAGTAATCGCACACTCCCATATTTTAAAGCCGATTAATAGACATCCCGCCATCCACTAAAACTACTTGTCCGGTAGAATACGGAAAATCACCATTGGCCAATGAAGCGACAGCTTTTCCGACATCTTCGGGATAACCCCATCTTTTCTGTACGGCAATACCATCGGCGAACATCTTATCATATTTCTCCTGTACGCCGGCTGTCATATCAGTCTTTATAACTCCTGGTCGCACTTCATAGACCGGAATGTCAAAATCACCAAGTCGAACCGCGAACAATTGGGTCACCATACC
The DNA here is from genome assembly GCA_965368185.1 of uncultured Kriegella sp. Lineage (GTDB taxonomy): Bacteria > Bacteroidota > Bacteroidia > Flavobacteriales > Flavobacteriaceae > Kriegella. Next base: position 16,636 of record CBDULZ010000066.1, on the reverse strand, counting down.
CAGGCCTGCCTTTGAAATACAATACTCGCCGCGGTTTGTAGAAACAGTTTCCGCAGATACCGAGGACACCGTAATGATGCTTCCCCTAAATTCTGGATTTGTCTTTTTTTGTTCAACCATCCAATTGGCAGCCAATTGTGTCAAAAAGAATGAACCTCTTAAGTTGATATTCAAGACCCTATCAAAACTTACTTCGGTTGTTTTCAGTACATCGTTCCGCTCTTTGGGAGCCACACCGGCGTTGTTGACCAATACGTTCAATTGACCAAAGCTGTTTTTGACCTTTTCGATTATATTCTCACGATCGTTACCATCACCGATATTTCCCTGACAGTAAATCACGTCAACCCCATAGCCCTTTAATTCATCCAATACCTTGGTAACATCATGTTCTGGCCGCATACCGTTTATGGCAAGATCAAAGCCAGCCTTCGCCAACTTTTGCGCGATGCCAAAACCTATTCCCCTGCTTCCGCCAGTAATCAGTGCCACTTTCTTTGCCTTCATGTTGAATAGCTTATTTGTACCTTTTAAATTAATGAGCCGGTTATGTTATATCAGGAATATCGACCCAAGCTCTTTTTTCCCAACTTTCTATTCCTTTTTCACAAAGCTGTACCCCTTTGGCTCCATCAAGTATGGTCCAAGGAAAAGGATTGTCTTTTACTATATGCTTTAGAAATAATTCCCATTGCACCTTAAAGGCATTGTCATAGTTCTCCTGGTCGGGAACCAAGCTCCAATCTTCATAAAAATCAATAGGCTGCTTGATATCTGGGTTCCATATAGGCTTGGGCGTATTTCCGTAATGTTGAATGTAACAGTCACGAAGCCCGACTACCGCCGATCCTTTGGTACCATCGACCTGCATGGTCAAAAGGTCGTCTCTTCGTACCCTGACCGTCCAAGAGGAATTAAAATGGGCGATTATACCCCCTTCAAGTTCAAAAGTGGCATAGGCCGCGTCGTCAGCGGTACATTTATAAGTATTCCCATTTTCGTCGACTCGTTCGGGAATATGTGTAGCCCCTAAACACGAAACGGATTTTACCTTTCCAAAAAGATCGTCAAGTACATACCGCCAGTGGCAGAGCATATCAACGATAATACCGCCATCCTTTTCCTTTACGTAATTCCAACTAGGCCGCTGCGCAGGAATGTTGTCGCCCTCGAAGACCCAATAGCCAAATTCACCGCGTACCGAAAGTATCTCCCCAAAAAAACCTTGTTCTTTCAAACGCTTGAATTTCAACATACCCGGAAGCCAAAGCTTATCTTGGACCACGCCGTTCTTTACATTGTTGTCTTGACAAAGATGAAAAAGCTCCAGAGCCTCTTCTGTGGAAACAGCTACAGGTTTTTCGCAATAGATGTGTTTTCCTGCCTTAACGGCTCTCTTAACAGCTGGCGCCCTTCTGCCCGTGGTTTGGGAATCAAAATAAATCTGATAATACGGGTCATTCAATACGGAATCAAGGTCGGTGGTAATTTTATTTACACCCGAAATTTTTTGCAGATGCTCCAACTTTGCCATGTTCCGTCCCACAAGAATAGGGTCAGGCATAATTATTTCATCATCACTGATCTTTATACCGCCCTGCGCGATAATTGGAGCTATCGAGCGCATGAGGTGTTGGTTAGTGCCCATTCTTCCGGTTACACCATTCATTATGATGCCTACTTTGTGTATTTTCATTTATTTAGTTGTTTTATTTTCATTCCCGCAAAGGCGCGAATCTTTCTATGTTAACATCTTCTCAGGATACTAAGTTTCTACTTTCGCTGTAAGCCATTCACAGTTTGCAAAAATTGTGTTTAGCGTCAAGCCATTTGGTTAATTTATAAACTATATTTCATTAATCAACTCTCCCAATAGGCGGAATAACTTTTGACAATTTTATTCAGAAAATCTTTTTGATCCATTTTCCAAAACTTTTCGGAAAATATTTCCACCTCATGGTAGCCGTCGAATCCGGCATCGAGCACCCATTTTTTAATACGGTCAAGCTTTATGCAGCCCTCGCCCATCAACCCACGGTCAAGGAGCATATCGGTGGTGGGTACATTCCAATCACAAATATGGAAAGCGGATAAATTACCGTGTTCTTGGCATCGGTATATTTGGTTTTCCAAATCGGGATCCCACCATAAATGATAGACATCCACGGCCACGCCTACCCACTTTGAATTTATGGCCAGGGCCATATCATTGGCCTGCTGCAAGCTATTGACCGCTGAACGAGTATCGGCATACATGGGGTGCAAGGGTTCAATTGTTAGTTGGACGTTATTTTTCTCTGCATACCCCACCAAACTTTCGATGCCACCTTGTATTTGCTTTCTCGATTCTTCTAAATTTTGATTCGGTTCGGCGCCACAGACCAACACAAGCATAGGTGCCTTCAATTCCGCCGCTTCATCGATCATTTTTTTGTTATCTGAAATTGCTTTTTCCCGTTGTGCCTTATCGGTATGGGGGAAAAACCCTCCACGAACATAAGATACTACGTCAAGTCCATTCCCTCGGATTATGTTGCCGCTTTTAACGGTACCTAATTCCTGCGCACTGTCTTGCCAGACGGAAATCCCTTGAACTCCCGCTTCCGCATAGTGGTCTACGGCTTCCTCCAGTTTCCAAGGTTTGGTTGTAATCGTATGGATGCATAATTTAGATAAATCCGACATGTTCTGTTCTATATTTTAACGCTCTAATTTTATTCTGTCGACCATCCAGTTTATTCCGTGCAGCCATAAAATGTATAATACTTTTCATCGTCCATTAGACGCTGTAGGTACACTCCAAGTTCCATGGCATGGTAATCACCCCACATACTTGATTCTCCATTTGGTATTTTACTTCCTTGTGGAACATAATCCCAACCATTCGGTCGATGGTAAATGGAATGTAATATCAACCCCTGATGATTTTTATCGGTACTCAAATAAGGTTCGCTAAAAACGGATTCCGCCGTCAACAATCCCGCTTGAAAATATTTTTCTCCATCCGTATCTCCTTTATCCAACAAATATTTCCCCAAGCGCAAGAGCCCCTGGGCGCCAATAACGGAAGCAGAGCTGTCGACCGGTTCAAAATCGTTATAGGGGTCGGCGGGTCTTTCCAAATAATCATCGCCCAACTTATGGAGCAACGGAGCCCCAGTATCCCAATAGGTAATGCCATCTGCAGCGGACTTATCGATAAAGCAATCGCATGCCGCCTTTGCCGCTTTTATAAAAATGGACTCAATTTCCTTTCTTCCACCTAAAGTTTCCAATTCCTTGTCGGAGATGGTTTCCAAAAATTCAAGTTCCTCGGGAAAACCTAGCATCGCCCATGCCAAGCCTCTGGTCCACGTGCTGAAACCGGTATAGCCCTGTTGTGAATTGGGACACCTGAAATTGCCATCGTTGGTATTGAAGACGCATTCGTGTACGGCGCGGTTCTCAAAATCGTAATAATCCCTACCTTCTCCGTAGTACACCGAATATTTGGCGGTCGCCTTGGCGTGCTCGATTCCTCTTTGTAAGAGGCTTATACTTTTATCGTTTTCCCCCATAAGGGAATGCCCTAGTTTGTGGGCGACCATCAAGGCCCTAGCGGTTCGTATGGTATCAACGAACAAAGAATGTGGGCCGTTAAAAGAGTACATATAGCCCCCTTCTTTAATCGGGGTCCACCGTTTGGCCTGCACCGCCCCTGATACTTTAAGGGCCAATTCGTAGAAGTTGCGTTCCCATTCCTGTTCTGGAATTTTCCCTTCGACCATCAATCGCAATAAATTACCATAGGTGCTTACATTGTTGAAGCCATGATCGTGTACACCAAAATGACTTACGTGCGAAGCCATTTTTTCTACGGTATGTTTTTTGGCGATTTTCAAAAACTCCTCATCCCCCGTAACATCGAATTGCAGTACGGCACAACCATATTGGAAACCTTGGGTCCATTCTGTCCATCCTCTTGTGGTGTATTTTCCTGCTTCGGTAAATACTGGTGAGCCTTTGGATGCGTCGTATTGACGGTCAATGGATAAAATTTTATGCCCTGAAACTTCCCAAAATGTTTTCAATTTAGGCCGCAAGTCCTCAATTTGTTTTGTATTTCCCAATTTCATAAGTAAACCTTCTGATTGTTATTAATAGTGACAAAAATATTCTTAAAAACATGACTATTATGTCATAATCATACCGATTTCGGGTACTTTTCATTCATTTCATTACGAAACCTCGATGGGGACAAACCAATTTTGTTTTTAAAGAATCTACTAAAATAGGAAGGGTCGTTAAAACCAAGCCTAAAGGCAATTTCCTTATTTGACATATTGGAGAACATCAAATTTCTTTTGGCAGCCAGTAGAATTCTATCGAGTATGAAGTCACTTGCATTCCTTTGTCCCGCCTTTTTACAGACCTCGTTAAGTTTTGCAGGTGTAATCTGCAATATATCGGCATAATCCTTTACTTGATGACAGTGTTCAAATTTACGCTCCACCAAGTGTCTGAATTTTATAAATAATTCATTTGCTATTGGTATTTTGTTTGGGACAATTTTTGTAAATAGTTCATCTAAGTTTAGTAGAAGAATATTCAAATAAGAACGGATGATATTGTCCCGAATATATTCATTTTCATTATGTTCTCGCGTTATTCTGGTAATCACCTCAAGCAGGGGCAAAAATTGACCGTTGTCTAGATTTAAAATGGCAGGGGAATTTTTATCATAAAATAAGAAATTATCGAGAAATGCTGGAGTTTGTCTAAAATAAATAGCAAGAAACTCAACATTAAAGGCAACTATATAACCTGCGCATTTCTTTTCATAATCCAAATCAATAAGATGTGTCTGTCCGGGGAACACCACATGAATACTATTCGAATAAATAGGGTAATTTTCAAAATCAAGTAAATGATTTCCCGATGCCTCGGTAAATATGAAGATTTCAAAAAAATTATGCCTGTGGGGGTGGTTCGTGGGAAATGGGGCGCACGGAAGATTTTTTTTTGTTGGCTTTGGCAACTTGATTTGAAAAAGACGGAAAATACCACCCAAGTTTTCATGAGTTCCAACTTTATATAAGGGTATTTTATCTATCATTTATTCCATATTTCCGATTAAATAGTTTCATTCACAAACCTTCCATTCCTTAGGATTTAGAATCGCCAATTATTGGTAAATAAAACACTGTCTTGAAAATCGCCATATTGCCAAAAAGTGCGGGTCGTATGCCACTTCAAACATAGGGTTAACCATTTTTACAATGGAAATTACCAATGGTTGATTTAAAAATAATGAATTAGAGGCATTTTCGAACACATAATATAAGGGAAAGTTACGCATGGTACGACAGCTTCAAATGGAAGGTCGACCGTACCATTAGGAATTTCGAGGAAAACCACATTAAAATCCTTCCCCCAAACGTCGCAGAAAAGGGAGCGGCCTTATAGAAGTTCAGTATAAGCAACTCTTGCCCTCCACTGAGATTTATTTAGATAATAGAAAATGACCTGGCGTAAAGGCACTTCCAATTCTTTCAAGCACTTCAAGGGCTAAACCCTCTCCTTTTTCGATGCGTTTTCCAAGTGCCCTATCAAAGCTAGTGATGTCAAAAACGATTCAAAAAGTTATGGTCTTTATATTTATTCTTTAACCAAACTAGATCGTTTTTCAAGTAATTCGAAATTTCTTCCAGCCCCATAGTCGGATCTTTCTTGCCATGTTCTGCTCCCCCCAAATCATACTCATAATGAATAGTGGTCGGACCAATAATTTTATGTTTGATAGATTCCTCAAAGTAAGAATCAAAATCTACAGTGCCATGACCTAACGGGGCATACTCTAATTCCGCTTTTCCATTCAGGGTTTTCCAAATATGGTCTTTAATAGCGGATGTTTTAATCCATGGGGAAAGTAGGTCTAACCCCAACGGCCAAGATCTTGCCCCTTCAACAACTGCATGTCGTATATCGTATTGAACGCCAATATGTTCGGGGTCAAAATCTTTTAAGAGCCAATAAAGATCCCATAAAGGAGCGCCAACACCTGTTCCCGCATGATTTTGATAACACCCTTGAATACCGTATTTCCGGTTTAGTTTTTCAAGTTTGTCAAATACCCGTTTATGAGCATCCAGATTTTCCATAATTGTTTTTTTGCGGTCATAGCGCAAATAGCCCATCCTATAATATTCTACGCCATGTTCTGAAGCTGTTCCGAGCACTCTTTCCGTAAGTGGATCTTCGGGATCATTGATACCGGAAACCATCATTGGTACACTAACTCCCGATTGTTGCAGTGTTTTTATTGCCCTTGGAAGATCTGTCTCAACTTTTTCGGGTAGCACATGACCTTTATTTCTTACAGTTAGCTCTGCTGCATTGAAGCCGATTTTGGCAAGTGTTTCCCCAAGTTGCGGGTAATCAAGAAAATGTAAACATTTGGTAAAAACACAGATAGGAAAGGTGTTAGTCTCCTGTATGCTTTGTTGACTGGCAAAAAGTGATGGATTCGCGACAACGCCGGCAGAAGCTACCGAAGCAGTTTTAATAAAATTACGCCTAGAAGATTTCATAGTTTGCTGGTTATAGTTGTGTTTTAGAACAATAGGTACATTTCATTAAGTATCTCAAACTAAGGGACTATTTTGAAAAATCGCAGTTATAGCATGTTTGCTGCGGTTTATTGGCTATTGATTTGACGATTAGCTTTCTGTGTTTTTCGTATATCCCTGATATCTTTGGTTGTTATAGAGTCTGTGTGCTTGTTTAGGCCAGTTCTAACAAAAGTTAATATTTCTGCCAACTCCTCATCTGTAAGTGAAGCACTAAATCCGGGCATGATGTCATTGTAAATAGCTCCTTTCACTTCTATTTGACCCGACATTCCAAAAAGGGTCGTTTGAATCAGTTGATCTTTGTCCGCCACGCGTTTTGTTCCAATAAGCGGTGGGGTATAATTTGGAATTCCATTCCCACTCGGTAAGTGACAGATTGCACAATTCGACTGATAAAGCGATGCACCTGGGATATCTGCATCAACCTCATCTTGAACGATCATGCGAATCGGCTCGGGGTCTTCACCTAAAACGGTCAGATCACTATAGTTGCCGGGCTCTTCTTCGCTAAATGCAGAAATCTTTAGAATGCGGTCGTTTCCGTCTTTTGGCACATTGTCGTACATCCAGCCATACCTGGGAATATGCCAGTCCGAGTTGCTTGTAATCACATAAACATCACCGGAAGCGGAAACACATAAATCCCTTAGCCGGCCAAATTGTTTCTGTAGATAGATTTTCTTCTGTAGAATTTCCTCCCCGGATGGGTCAAGTTTGAACTGCCACAAAGATCGCCCCTTAAGTGTAGTGAGTAACAGACTGTTTCTCCACTCTGGAATGGACGGGTGGTCATAGTAATCCAATCCAGCAGGAGCTATAGTCGGACTCCATGTAAAAATAGGCTTGGTTACCGTCACCGAATCACAGAAGGCCATTTCATTTTCCTTGTCACAATACCCCTCAACAAAGGGCCAACCATAATTCCCTCCCGGTAGAATCAAATTCAGTTCATCATCATTGTTCGGCCCATGTTCTGATGCATATATTTTGCTATTGGCGGCAACCAGACCCTGAGGGTTCCGATGCCCCATAGAATAGAAATAGCTGCCTGCGATAGGATTGTCTTCCGGCACGGTTCCATCCAGGTTGATTCTTAGCACCTTTCCCGGAAGTGCCAACGGGGTCTGTGCGAACTGGCTGTTTCCCACATCTCCGATTGCAAAAAGAAGTTTACCGTCAGTACTGATCGCCAATCTGGACCCATTGTGGCCCCGGTTCGCCGGAATTTTAGGCATGATCGAATCAGGGCGTATTAAGGTATCTTTTTCAAAAGAATATTCATACCTCATCAATCTTGACCTAACATGATTCGGACGCCCTCTTCTGCCGATTTCATCGGCAACTGTCGAATCTACATAGGTATAGTGCATATATACAAAGGGCTGCTTATTGAAATCTGGATGTAAAACCATACCCAGAAGTCCAGGAGTATTGCCTTCAGAAAATACCTCCGGGATTGCGAGCACTTTCTTTACCTTGCCGGTAGCTGGGTCCATCCGCATGATGTTTCCTTTCTTTTCAGTGAACCACAGATGCTCGTCCGGGCCCCAAGTGATTTCCCATGGCTCATCCAAATTGCACATCACTTCACTTACAAGTAATCGGGTTTCGTCCAATTGAAGAATGAATTTCGCTTTTTCGAAAGCGGGTCGTTTTGGTCCTCTGGTGTTTTTACACCCCAATCCTCCCATTATTATGAAAAACAACGTGACATACGTAAATATATAAGTCACACGATTTGAGGTTATTTCTATTGCTGACATAGTATCTTTATATTGAATGGCGCAAGTTCCGACCTTAATTGGTCGTTCATGTTTATACGGATTTTATGGCAAACCTTTACCCGAAGCATGTCGATAATATTTTTCTACCTCGCGGCAGAAGTACCTGAATCCGTTCTCAATTCACACCAATGTGCTACAGAATAAAAGTCGCAACGTAAACCAGAAACGCCGCAAAAATCCCGACGACAAAGGTCCCCAAAGTATATACCTTATATCCTGTTTTGACATCTATACCCGAAAACTGGGTAAGAATCCAAAAGCCACTGTCATTGGCATGCGAAACAACCATGGCCCCAGCTCCAATGGCTGATACCACTAAGGCCTTATCGATTTCCGTTTCAAAACCCATGGAAAGCAATAAAGGTGCAATAATCGAGGCTGTGGTAATAAGGGCAACCGTGGAGGATCCTTGCGCGGTCTTAATAGCTGCACAAATCAAAAATGGCAGCCATATTCCTAAATTAGCCCCTGAGAGCGCATCAGCCAACACATTGGCTATACCACTATTCTGTAATATAGTGCCAAAAATACCGCCTGCACCCGTAATAAGAATGATATTCGAAGCATCCATCAGAGACTTGCCTACCCACCCAGTGGTAGATAGGATTTGCTTATCCCATTTCCTGGGCAATAAAAAGGAAAAGAGCATACCGATTATCAAAGCAATTACCGGCGAACCCACAAACCCAATGAATTTGGCCCATCCCATTTCCTGTTGACTTTCAGTGAGGTTAAACTCCATCAATGATTTCCCTACAATCAGTAAAATAGGGATCAGTATTGGCAACAAGGATTTAAAGGCGCTTGGTGCTTGTTTTATTTTTTGTTGAATTAGCTCATCGGACATTTCCGGATTGGGATCGATATAGGTACGGCTCCCCATTTTTTTACAATAGATCACGGCCACGATCAGCGATATGAGACCAATGACCAATCCTACTAACATAACCAGACCTACATCGGCTCCAATGATTCCCGCTGCCGCTATAGGGCCAGGGGTTGGAGGCACCAAAACATGGGTGATCATAAGCCCTAGTATCAGCGCGGTTGCCGTTCCCACAATGGAGAGCCCCGCTCTTTTGGTCAAACTTTTGTTCAGCGGGTTAAGTATGATAAATCCACTATCCGCAAAAACGGGTATGGAGACAATGAATCCGACTAGCCCCATAGCCTCGTGAACCCTTTTTTTGCCGATAATACCCAGTACAATCTCGGCTAATTTAAAGGCGCCTCCCGAATGCTCCAAAAAGGCACCGATGATAACGCCTAAAACGATGACCACACCGATTTTCCCTAGGGTTATTCCAAAACCGTCATTGATCGATTGCACTATGGTGTCTAACTCCATGCCTGAAAAAAGTGCGAAAAAAAGGGCCGCACCCAATAGGGCCAAAAAGGGATGGACGTTCATTTTTGCCGTTAGAACAATAATAATCAGCACACTGAGCAATAACAAAACAATGGATATCATAATATAACGGTTTGGTAGATTTATGGATAGGCTTTTGATAGGCATGAACCGTTAGGAACATAATAATCACTATCGAAGAAAAGTATGGATTTCATTTGAATTACCACCCAGCATATCAGGCTGACTATTGGATTTTCATCTTCTATTTCAACCACCCAAGTGTTTGCACCGACTTCGGGATCTGCTCGATATCTCTCATTTAAATGGTTAAATAAACCGAAGTGCATTTAGGCAATTTTGATTATCGATTTGATGATATTTCCGTCAAGGTCAAATTTATTTAATAAATAATCAAATTTAATATCAAAAACATGTAAAATATATCATAATTATGCAAATATCAGGCACTTTTCATAGCACGGAGTGTCCTTATTTAAAAAATTGTCCACTTGATTACTTTTGCAAATTCTAAATAATACAACGGCTATAATTGCCCTTACACGCTCAACTACTCCGAGCCTCTACAATGAATAATCTTCAGATTTTAATACCTGGTCGGTTGTACCCAAGTTAGTTTGAATCGTTGAGTCCATTTTCCAAGAAGTATTCGTAAACCGTTTATACTGCAAAGCGAAACTATCTTCTTATTGCTCCCGAAGTATCGCCTTCCATTAAACTTTTAACGTCTTCCATAGACACCAAATTTACGTCCCCGGGAACAGTATGTTTTAGTGCACAAGCCGCCGATGCAAAATTCAAAGCTTGCAGATCATCATCATAATGTAATAAACCATAGATAAGACCGGCAGCGAAGGCATCCCCGGTACCGACACGATCTATAACATGGGAAATGTTCAATGTTTTGGTTTTAATATATTCCTCCCCATTCCATATTTTACCTTGTATTTGTTGGTGGGAGGCACTCACGGATATTCTGGTTTTCCCCACCACTTTCTCAATTTTTGGAAAGGCATCCATTAATAGTTTGGCTGATTGCCGGAATTTGCTCCCCTGTTGACCAAGCCTAAACATTTCATGTATACCGCGGCTGCTGGTAATCACAATATCACAATTTTCCACCAATTCCGGCATGACCTCTTGCACGGTTTTCCCATATTTCCACATATTTTTACGTGAATTAATATCCCCTGAAACTTTTATGCCCATTTTGTTGGCTGTCTTAATCGCGTCTAGGCACGACATTGCGGCTCCTTCTGAAATGGCCGGGGTAATCCCTGTCCAATGGAACCAATCCGCATCTCTGAGAACATATTCCCAATCGATCATCGACGGTTTTATTAAGGAGAATGCAGATCCCTCTCTTTCATAAATCACTACACTGGGCCTATGCACCGCACCTTTTTCAAGAAAATACTTGCCCAGCATATCGTCGCCAAAAATAATTTGATCGGTACTCAACCAGTGCTTGCGTAAAAATTGAGTGGCCGCTTTTCCAAGGGCATTATCAGGAAAACGGGTCATGTGGGCTGCTTTCATACCAAGATAGGCACATGAAATTGCTACATTCGCCTCACCACCCCCATATACAAGTTCGAAAGAGTTTGCCTGTGAAAACTTCCGATATCCAGGTGGCGACAGACGCATCATTACTTCTCCAAATGTTACTAGTTTTTTAGCCATACCATACGTTTTATTTTAACTTAATAGCGATGAATATTTCCGTAGAAATTATGTTTTTTGAGCATCCGATCGGTCGTATTCAAATTGAAAGTTTCTGTTAATAGTTCATTTTCATTATAAACCGGAACGAGGGCCGAGAGCACTGAATGGCATCAAATAATTTTAATAAAAGTCAGCTTTGTGATTGCCCTCGATAAGCCCCTAACGCCTTTTTTTTGCGCTTGTAAATTTAATTGCACCCGTTCTATTGGTCTGTAATCCAATATATCCATCGGATAGACCGCCATCTTTGGGATTTGCAGTCATGCATCATTTAACCAAACCTGAATATGGTTTTTCATTAAGATTTCTTGATCTAATTGATCGCCCTTACAAATCCAAGCTCCAAACTTCTCCCGGATCCAATGTCTTCATTATCTTGCTGCCTCGCTTCGTTGGTATTATGGTAATTGTTTGTTTTTTAGTGCCGGTTGACTGAATGAAGAGTTGGCTGCTAAGGGTTTTTACAAATAAATCAGCTTCCGAAGCTGACTGCAGCGTTACTTCTTTGCTTTTCAATCCTTTTACATTGAATATAAATGTACCTCGATTGCAACTCAGACTGATGGCATTACTACCTATTACCTCCCATTCCGATCGGTTTACTTTCCACTCATTGATTGCCATATCCTCTGCTTCTTCGTTTAATCGGTTATTATACCCCTTAAAGGGATAAATAATCGTAAGAAAACTAAAATCTTTCTGACCGTTTTTAGATACCACACTCCATTGTTTGCCACGTACGCCGGAACTAAACACTGAATCGGTTCCAATGAGTTGTAAAATATCATGACCACTTGCATCGGGGGCGGTTGCCCTCAACAGATCTGGTCCTTTTTCATCGGTATAGTGCCCTTGCCAAATTTGTTTGTAATCGTGAACTTCAGCTGATTTGAAGTCATCTTTGACTATCCAAAATTCATTCTTCACAAAAAATAGTTGTCGGGTATATTCCACCCCTACATTTTTAAATCCATCATGTCGACCGGCGAACAAATCAAAATCGTCATTGACTTGCCAGGTAAGTACTTCGGGGTTCGGCAACTTCCCAAATTTTCCAAATCCACTTCCACCTTGATTTGATGTCCATTCCTTGCCCTGTAATTCATTGTCAACAAGGGCGACATTCTTTACCAAAGAATTTTTGAAGAAATCAAAATCAGGGAGTGAGTAACGAACCTGATAGTTTGGAAGTATGGCGTGACCATTGGCCATTGCCTGAATGCCTAACATATCGCCGTGCTGATGATCCGGTTTTTCGGGGTCAAGACCCGCACTTATGATCAACATCATATCGTCTTTGTCCCAACCCTCTCGCATGATAAAATAACCCGTATCCGCAAATGACAAAGAACCGTAGTTAGGCTTTTTCCGTTTGCTGTTTTCGAGCATATTAATTTGGTCATGGCTCAAAAACCAGTACTCGCGTTCAGCGACTTTGTCGGATGCAAAATACCCGAACTCAGGATCCTCAAAAAGCAAATAACCAAGTGTCATCGCACCTGATATGTCATTTTTCTCGGCCCAAGGAATGTCGGTATCGTCCTGAAGAACTGGCGCCGACCCATCAGGATAAGCCAGCTTTACAAGCGTTGTAAATAGTCCTTTAAGCTTTTCTTCCCAAGCCCTGTCGATTGCAATTCCATTTTGTTTGGCCAATTGATAGACATAAAAATAGTTGTTGATATCACTCATATGGTAGTGCACCGATCGCTCGAACTGAAAACCATCATCATTAATTTCTCTATCAAGATGTTCGCTCAATCGAAGCATTGCTCTCTCGTTCCAAGCGTCAGTTCCTTCGAAATCGCGAAGTAGTATAGAAAGCATAGCCAGCGCTGACATGCCCCGTGTTTGGTGGTTTCCTGAATGAAATTGATCGTTTCTTTCATATAGATGCTGACCATGCTGAAGCAGCGTGGCGATTGTTGTTAACTGATCTTTATCGGAATATTCGGGTTCATTGAGGAACATGTTATGAATCCAGAGCCAGTTCAGGATTCGGTAGCCTGATCTGAATACCTCATACACCCCATTTCCGTCCTCTATTTTTTCGTATGCGTCCTTATGAAGTGCAGCATTCAGTGATTGCATTTGGTTCTCAAAATATTGGATATACTTGGGGTTTTTGTCTTCCATAAAATAGAGGAATGCAATGTCAACCATCTTATGTTGACGGGCCAAATGCCTGAGGGCATAGGCATTCACGGGTTCTCCGTTTAGGTAATTGAAGGGAAGGATCCACTGTGTTGAATCGGCATATTTCGTCAAATGGTCAAGTGCTCCCAAGCGATGATCCCGTTCGTTTGTATATAATGCATTATAATGAGTTAACCTCTCATCGAACGTTTGATGATTATAGAAAAATCGTTCTGAGAATTTTTCCCGGAAATACTCCGCCAGGTCACTATCAGTGATTTCGCTTTCAGACCTGATTTGCTCATAGACTTTATCTTTAAGCAATGCTGCGAGTTCCTCATTTTTGACCACCCGATTAGCCGGTATAGACTGGGAAAAAGTCCAACTTGATATTGAAACTATAATAATAAATAGGTAACCCCTCATGATCAATACATTAATTTAAGTGGCAAATTCTGTTCAGTCATGATTTGACCGGAATTCTCGATACTATTTTCAGTTTCAGAATTGTTCTTGGCTCCCCATAGTCGGGCCACTAGTTTTACCTTATTGTTTTGAAATTTATTTTCTGAAATTTCTACATTGATGATTCCATAAGTATTGATCAAAATACCATTCGCTTCACCAGCACCGCTGTTGGTAAATTCGGATCCCTTTACGACTAAAGTCCCACCTACGGTAGACTCATCATAACCTCCACGGTAATAGTCGATGACATTCTTATTAACAATATCAAATTGACAATCTAAAATGTAAACGTTTTCGGCATTGTAGTCGCCTCTGTCATCGTCTTCGGCGGAAAGCTCAATACCATTATTACAATTTTCAATACGTGTTGATATAAACTTCATGTGCTCTGCAAACGAGTGTTTGTAGGCTTTGAGCACATAATCAAAGTCTGATATCTCGCAGTTCTTAACTGTCAAATTATACGAGCTTGACATGTTTTCTTTCAAGCTTGCAAATGCATAATTCTTCCCATTCCCACTTAGTCTGATCGAATTCAAGGTAAGCTGACCTTGCGGGTTCATTTCAAAGGCCGGGGTTTCGGCAGGGCCGGAATAGGCAATGGCCGTTTTGGCATCAGTTTTGGCCGACTTTATGGTAAGTTTCTTGTCAATTTTAATGGGATTATCAATCTCTAATCGATCTGCTGTAAGTTCAATAGTATCACCATCATGGGCCTCCTCTATTGCATTAATTAACTCATCAACAGAACTCGCTAAAAGTGGTTTCCTTTGGGCACCCACAGCCCCAGAGTCGTACCAATCAGTACCATACTTAGACAAATCCATCACGTTGGGCTTTTGTGCCCCAGTTCCATTTACGGCTCCTATTGAATTGCTTTCAGATCGATTATTTCCAAAAAGATCCTTGTTAATTTGATCAAATTCAAAACCTTGATATGCTTCAATGGACAGTTCGTCGGTAGGAACCCAGACATTTTCTTCCAATTCGTTCATGGCGAAGTCTTTTTTTTCAAGACCTTCCACTCCTTCAAAGTCAACTCCCTGATTATTGATCACGTTGCTTTTAAAGTCAATTCCGTTGATGGAATCGTGTCGGATAATGGGCCTATCATCTCCGATAAGGTTGTAAATTACATTATTGGCCAAAAGCGTTCGTATGGGCGTTTCAGATCTAATTTCAGATGCAGGGAGCACATCTTTCTGATCAACATTCGACCCTACACCAAATTGCCATGGCGAGGTGCAATTGACCCAGGTATTGTAGGCTACTACAACGTCAGTAACTTGAAAATACCGGTTAACTGCAGGTCGGAAAATTCCGTTCATCATAGCTAGTGGCGCTCTGAATATCGCTCCATGCAGATTGTAGAAATAGTTGTTGGTCACCCAGTGTCCGGTTCCGATAAGACGTACTCCCCCCACTTGAGGAGAATCTTCATCACCTATAAAATAA
Source organism: uncultured Kriegella sp. (assembly GCA_965368185.1). Taxonomy (GTDB): domain Bacteria; phylum Bacteroidota; class Bacteroidia; order Flavobacteriales; family Flavobacteriaceae; genus Kriegella. The sequence continues at coordinate 1,088 of CBDULZ010000066.1, read as the reverse complement.
TTGCCATCTACGATGCAATAATTTCCATGTCTGGTTACTAGCGATCCTTGACTTTTGTAGAATACATTGTTTCTAAATTCATTAAAATTTGATTTGCTAGAAATCACTTCCACCTCACCATTACATCGATCGAACAAGTTATTTGCAATCATTGTGTGACTGGGTGTCATGGATGTGTAGCTGTTTCCTATTTGAATTGTTTCGGCACTTGGACCTCCTTTCGGTGGTCGAGGGCCAAAATGGTTGTGATTGATTTTATGGTAATTTTTAATGCTTTCGTTCCCAGCTAAATCTACCCTTACCGTTGGTCCTCTATTTGATTTTCCTGCTATGTAACAATGATCGAGTTGGTTATATCGACCTTTGAACAGCACCCATAGATCCGTCATATTCCGTTGGGGTTTGCTAAAGTTCTTGATTACACAATTTGTGACCCGGCTATGGTTTGCAAGCGTATCATTATTAATAAAGAACTGAATCACCGAATTTGACGGAGATGCTCCATTGGTAAAATGAAGTCCATTCACTACTAGGTATTCACCACCCATTTTTAGATCTGATTGACCCTGAATGATTACTTCGCCAGGAGTTTCCGCCCTAAGTGTGATGGGACGTTCCTCCGTACCCACGCCAAAAAATTTGATTTGGGCATCCTTCCAAACCCCATTGGCCATTATGATTTCACCTCCGGCAGTTACTTCGCTAATTGCGCTGTTCAGCTCATCAATATTCTTTACATAAATACCTTCCGGTTTTGAGTTTTTGCCACAGGAAAACAATAAAAGAACAATCCCTAATATTAGCAATTTGTTTTTCATTATTTTTTTTTAAAGTTTTTAAACGCTACAATTCTGCTCTTGTGAAATGGCTTTAATCTGAGTTTCAGTAGCGATTTCCTTGATTCGCAATTATTGACCAAGTTTTTGTCATCTTCTATAAAAAGTGAACATTTATAATATAGGGACGATTTCGTTTTTAGAGACTAGGTCTTCAATAACGCGGTAACTATCTCTGATTCCAATTTCCTTCTAAAAAGACTTTTCCCTTTTCTTCTGGGGATAGTTCTTTCGGTTTCGCAGTGGTACCAC
>CBDULZ010000065.1:0-28869 GCA_965368185.1 uncultured Kriegella sp. | reverse complement strand
CGAGACTGGCCTTGTAGATATTGGGGCTTGTTTTTCCAGTAAACTGATACTCCATACCCAACTGTTGCGATTCGACAAAGAGCAAGGTTTCGGCAAGTAGTTCATCACCATCACGCAGCTGCTTGAGTTCAGGAGAATACCCCATACCGAAATTCACACCCAAATAGTTGTCTCCATCCTTTAAATATTTTCGTACCAATAGGTTACCGGAAAAACTCATACTACCATTAGGTTGCGGAGTAAGATAGGGTCGTAGGGAAAAATAGTAATTGCCGGCGTACAGCCCAACTGACCCAGTATAGATATTGGCTTTGGTTGTGTTAAAATCTAAAAAGCGCAATCCAATGGATGCCTCCAAGGATTTTGGTAAATTCGCATAAAGTTCGGCCCCTACCCTATGGTCGGGAAAAATCGGTGCGTTCGAATAGCCGTAATTCAAATATCCATATAGGGTTTTTGAAAACTTCGGATAAAAATCCAATTCATATTGCAACCCATGGGTTTGAAAGCGATTGTTGTAATTAATTCTTGGGATTACGAGACCCGCCCCTGTTTCCCGTCCATAACTTAAACTCGAATAGATCATTGGGTCGTAGACAATATCAAAAATTTCAAAAGAATTTGAAATTTTCAAACCATTTTTGAGTTTTTGGGTTTCCTTTAGGGTATCTACGGGCGATTCGAATTCTGAACGTTCTATCGCTGCTTCCTTCTTCTCCACTAAAGCCAAGGTTTTCGCCCGCAGCGCTTGTATATCAGCATCACTTTCTAAATAGGATACCGCCTTGTTGGCCAATCCCAGGGCAAGGTAATAGTTCTCGGCATAGATTTCATTTTTAATAGTCGCGACCCATACCTCTTTATTTTTACGCTCTACGGAAGTAATGCGGTTAAAGTGTGCTCTTGCTTTATCATAATCGCCGTCCCAGCTGTAGGTACTGGCCAGCAAACTACGAACATCGGTATAATCAGGATATTTGGTCAAAATGTGGTTTAATGTATCACGGGCAACATTACGATTGCCTTCGAATGCCAGATTGCGAGCCGTAAATAAAGATACATCGGGATCACCGTCATAAGCCAGCTCCTGTGCTTCTGCCCAAAGCGGAATCAACAACAATACTAGAATCCATATTTTATTGATCAATCTCATCTATTATAGTTTAGAGCAAGTTCAACTTTCGTTTCGCTGACAGGTTCGTTTTTAAAGGCGTTGATATGTTTCTTTTTTGCCTCCTCCTTAGCCCTTATAATCTTTGAAATAATCGATGAGGTATCGATTTCATTTTTATCCATCTGTGCTATTAATGTCATTGCGGCTTCCGTTTTATCCGACCAAAAATAAACATCAAGTAATGCCCCGTATGAATCTAAATAAGAAGGGTTTAGCTCAATACACGATTTCAGTATACGAATGGACTCAGAATAATTGCCTTCCCAGGCATTTATTCGTCCCATCAGAATCCGTGCATCTAGATGACTAGGAATTTCAGAAAGTATGTACCGACAAAGCAGCAATGCCTTATCCGATTCCTTATCAAACGCAAAATTTCTTGCCGTTGCATAGGCTTTGTCAAAGTTGCTGCCATTAAATACACTATTTAACCAAACCATTTCATTGTTCTCGAACTCCTCTTTCTTAAAGGAAAAAATAGCGAGGTCGGCAGGTATTATCTTGTTATTTTTTGTCACATATACATTCATGGCCATAAAATCATTTAGCTTTCTACTTAGATTGCCTTTTTGACCTAATGCCGTGCTCAAATTAAGGTCGCCGTCGATACTAAAAACCTCTCCATCGTGAAACAGCTTGTCCCCATCAACAAATTGCAGTGTTTCGCTTTTATCTTGCATCAACGGAATATCCTTAAGTGATCTAAAATTGGCATGCATGTCTAACGCACCGCCTATCCAAGCCACCTTTCTGGGCATTTTTAGTTCATATTTATTGTTTAAGAGTGCAAGTATCGAAGGGGCCACATCCATGTGCGAGGAAATGGAACTTATAGTCTTGGCCGTTTTTAACATTGGACTGTACATAATCAAGGGAACATGGAAAGAGCTTAAAATATTCTTTTGGGGGACGGGAGAACCAAGACCGTGATTACCGGTTATCACAAATAAGGTATTGTCGTAAAAAGGGCTATTGCGATACCTATTAAAAAATGATCTAAGGGCCTCATCACTATATAATAAACTTGCAAAAACGTTGCGGTTCTCCAAGATTACTTTTTGGGCTTCTTCATTAAAATTTCCATCGACCAGCATTTGAGAAACCATCGCTTCGTATTTTTTTTGATTTGGGGGCAAAAAAGGCGTTCGGACACTAGCGGTCATGTATACTTCCATTCTTGGTTGGGTGCTGGGCTTAGGCAAGTCCATGCTTTTTCTAAAGAGTTCTTTGTCAGGATAACCCCATGAGGAACCACTTGCGTCTTGCGTTTGCAATTGATAACCGTTGCCAAAGCCCGATCGATCTAATATAAAATCGAGATTTTCACTTTGTAGAAAATTATCTAAATTATCCAAAGAACTATTCGTGCCTTGATAATAAGAGGTGTGGTAGCCATTATCTTTTAAAATACCGAACAAGGTCAATTTATTAGGAAGCCGTTTGATATTTAAAAATCCATTTTTACCCAAGGGTAATGATCCTATAAGAGAGGGTACGGCCCCGGCAGTCTGGGTTGTATTGCTCAGAAAATTCTCCCAATAGAGCGATTTGCAGGATAATGAGTCCAGAAACGGAGTGAAACCACCATATGATGCATTGTTCCCTATAAAATCTCTTCCTAAGCCCTCAACGACAATAAAAATGATATTCGGCTTGTTTGTCCGTAATTCAAAATAACTCCCTAAAACATTCTCGGTTTGTGATTTTCTAACGAGGGGATATTCTTCTATGGCATTATAATTAGTTCTTTCTGTAGTTTCAATGAAAAGGTTTTCAGCCAAATATTGTGTCTTATTTTGGTTGATGGGCTTTCCTTCCGTAAATAGCGTGGCAACAAAAAGGCTGAATAAAATTATAGTAAACGGATACATCTTGCTGATGTGATGATAAAATTTCGAAGTGATTTTATAAAGGCCAAAAAAAGAAACCACCCCAATAATTGTTGATAGAATAATGGATGGCAACATACCTCTGGAGTTGGGTTCACCAAAAATAAGATCTGTAAAATCATAATCTAAAAAGTCAGCACCCAATGGTAAATAAAAAGCGCAATAATAGGTAATCAAAAACGCCTCAATGATCAACAGAAAAAATAATACGCCAAAGACCAACTTAAAGCCATTTCTCGGCCTTAGATTTTCCATAAAATTAAAGACAGGTACTAAAATGAGCCCAACCAGAGAAGTATATCCGATATGATGTATTACAGAAAGAACAAAGCTCATACCTAAGATACCGTCGACAATTCCTTTGAAATACAATACAGCGTATTGAAAAACGGACAATACCACCAACGACAAGAAAAATGAAATCATCAATCTTGTGTAATGTTTTAATGTCGATTTAGAAATACTGCTTGTATTCATTTTTTTATGTTGCCTTGGCAAATCCTTTTCGGACCTGAGAGCCCCAACCCGATTTTATCTTGAACAGCTTTTTATAATTGCCCCTCACGGCAGCCCACACCACAATGGGATGAAAGGCCAATGGTTCGATCAAGGCACAAAACATTAGTGTGAGAATATCCTTTGTGCGCTTGTATTCATTGTAGGAATAGACATCCCACAAAATGGCATAAAAGGAAAACATTATTGAGAACATATAAATCATTGCTGTAATTGCAATAAAAAAATCCCAATTGAGAATTCCCAAATAATAAAAAAATATTATCGTGAAAAACCCGAAAAACTCTAGCAAGGGAGCGAGCCATTCATAGAAAAACCAATACGGATAACTCAGCAGTCCCAACCTCCCAAATTTGGGATTAAAAAACATGTCCTTGTGCTTAAACAGCGTCTCTAAATTCCCCCTTGCCCACCTATCACGTTGATTTACGAATATTTTCAAGTCTTCGGGAACCTCTGTCCAACAGAGGGAGTCAGGTATATATTCTACGGTATAGGGCAGTTTTCGCACATGCATATACCTCCGCATTTTAAATACGATTTCCATATCCTCCCCTACGGTATTGGTATCATAACCGCCCACGGCTAGTGCAATCTCGCGGTCAAAAAAACCAAATGCCCCTGAAATGATAAGTAGACTATCAATACTTCCCCAGGCCATTCTTCCTAAAATAAAGGAACGTGTATATTCCAATAGTTGAAATTTTGCCAACCAATTTTTTGGGAGTCGAATTTCCTCCAGTTGGCCGCCTGAAATAACACAAGAATTCGCTACTCGAATAACTCCACCAACCGCAATCACCCGTTTTTTAGAACGCTGATAAAACGATTTCACGACATGAAGCAAAGCATCGGGCAGCAATAAACAATCAACATCGATACAACCCACGTAGCGATTTGTAGAAAGAGCCATTCCTGTATTCAAGGCATCGGATTTCCCCCCATTTTCCTTATCGATAACAGTAAGCTTAGAGAAAGAACGTTGTGAAGATTTATAAATGCCACGTATAGGTTTTGAACGCCATTCGGGATCATTTTGATGCTCGACCTGAACCAGATCATAGGCTTCAATCATTTTTTGTAAGGTGTCGTCCTTACTCCCATCGTTGACCACCATCACTTCATAATTAACATATCGCAATGACAACAACGACCGAATATTCTCTACTATCGTCATTCCCTCATTGTAAGCGGGTGCAATAATGGTAATGCTCGGAGCCAACGGCGAGGCCATGACTTTTGACACATCGCCAAAACTATTCTTGTTTCGATAATGAATGGAATTTCGGGTAGACAGATATCCCATAAGGCTGAACATAAAGAATAGTACGGCCGTAAACACGAGAAAAACAATGTTTATATAATCTAAAATGATATTGAAGACACCGCTATCCATTTAGTTTTTCTATGATTTTAGCTGGAAACGACCATAACTGATTTAAGAAAGAGTCATGTGGATTTTCCATTACCTCATGGGGCGTCTTTTCTACGAGTTCCAAGTTCTCTGAAAGTTCAAAGCCGACATCAAAGATATCTGCGTTTAGCGGTGGCTCAATTTCCATCTCATCCAGCAGGATGCTATACTCTAAAAGTACGGTCCCGTCAATTTCATCGGATTGCTCAATTGTTGGAACCGTGTCACCGTCGGCCTTATCGCTCCCCAGGGATTCAAGATTTGCGGCGAGTTTTTTCATAAGGCCTTGCAGCGCTAATTGGGCCTTTTTTCTGATATCGGAATTTGGATCCTCTAAAAGACCATCTAGAAAAGGAATTTCCTTTTCATCACCGACGGCCACAATTTCATCTAGCAAAATCAATTTTTTAGCCGTATCGCAGGTACGGAAAAGATCCTCGAACACATTGAACGGTTCAAAATCTACCTCTTCCGAAATTTTCGGACTTATGAGGTTTGGCCGTTCTTCAAAAGGCATATTGGCAAATTTTGCAATCAAATTTCGTATACGTAACCGAACTGCTTTGTGCTTTTCGTTTAGTAAGAATTCACTTAAAAGCGGAATCTCCCGTTGATCACCTAATTCTTCAATATCATCAAGTAATTTCATTGTGGCTTCCTCGGCATCATTCAAGCTAGCTTCTTCGGCTGTACCGTCTTTATTCTTTGAAAGCAGTTCCTTTGGTTTCTCACTTACGTTTTTTGCCGCCGTATCATCTAAGCTCACGATATCTTCTTTTAGTAAATCAGAGTCGTCACTGTCAGTTACAACCTCGCTAGTGGCGGTGGTCTGTTCTTCCACAACTAAGGGTACGAAATCTAAGTCGAGGGCTTTTTCGATCCATTCCATATCGGGCCATGCATCGAATTCTTCAATAATTTCCTCGAATTCATCCGTATTCTCAAAAACGACTAAATCTTCAATAATCGCTTTTAATTTTAATTGGTCGTTAGGCTTCATTATATTTAATGTCTGTTGAAATTTTTTATATTCTAAATTCTTGTCCAACTCCTCCTCCACAGGTTTGGGGACAAATTCGGGTGCAATCACTTCAATATCGAACACATCGGTAAGTTGAAACTTGTCTTGAAGTGTTATTTTGAGTTCTTCTTCAGCTGATTCACAATAGGGGAGCACATCTTCCCCAATGACTTGAATAACCCTGAAATCTTCACTATCCGATATGTTTATTTCAGTCTCATTTGATAAAACGATATCTTGATTAGCAATGACAACCGGTAAAAAATCAACTACCAAATCGTGAATATTCTTAACCTCGTTACGTTCTACAGTAGCTTGAGTAGCTTCACTATGGCTGGTGTTTACAACCGCTTCAAAAACAACTTCAATATCGCAAATGTCATTCTTGGCAATTGTGTTTACGGGCTTGTATCGTGCTGAAGGTTCACTAATTTCCGATTCTCTATCGGCCACAACATCCGTATCGACTACAAAAGGCAAAAAGTTCACATCGAGCGAAGTTTTGAGTTCCTTTTCAGGAACTGGGGGAACAGTTGTTGGCTCAATTTCATCATCCCCTGTAGTTAATAGAGCCGTAAGGTATACCGCGTCCACCACATCTATATTCATTATCATCTGGGACACTTCTTCTTCTTCTTCTTCTACTGCTGCTGCTTTTGCTGCTGCTGATGATGACGCTTCCTCTACTTCCACTGCTACTTCTTCCCTCAACAATTCCATCGTGGTTTCAGCACTATCGGCTGGTTCCGGCATTTCTGAATTTATAGTATCCACGGTCTTATCCGTATCATTCTCCAATTCAACTTTTAACGGTAGTTCAATTGCGCGCGTATCTTGAAGACCTTCTGTGGGCATTATACTTTCTGGGGAAATGACATTGATTGCACTTAAAGCTTTACTTTTAACAGAGAAGTTAAACTCTTTCTTTTCAACCATTTTCAAAAATTCTATGTCAGACTCGCTGCCTAAATAGGCTATGGCATCCAACACTGATATTTTCACAACGGTATTACTTTTCCAAAAAATCAATTTCAAGACATCAAGAGCGCCCACAACATTAAATTCCTTTATACATTTTATGGCTTCTTCCCTGATTTGGTTATTCTTATGCTTTGCCAATTCAATTAATGAAGCATTGCAGTCGTTTTGATTATAGTATTTCACCAATCGAAGGGCAAAAAGCACTACGTGCTTATTTTTTGAAGTCAACCAAAGTTTAAATCTGGGTGGATTGAAGTCTTCCAGTTTGCGCATTGCATCCAAGAGCTTTAGTTGCTGCCATTCCGATATTCTGTATTTAGTAGTGTCTAGAAAATAAGCTATGCCTTCGGGCTTTAAGGTAACAGTCGCAATTTCGGCCTGTTTGCGAATTGTTGTTCTTTTATCATTTATAAATTTGGTAATGAAAATATAAGACTCGGCAACTCGCATGTTCGTAAGTTCTAATATACCTTTCGAAACGACTTGCCATCTGGTACTTTTTAGTTTTTCAAACGCGTCTTTGTGCAATCCTAAATCATGATAAATCGAAAAAAGCCGTTTTTGGGTATCGCCAGAGACGTCTTTTTGAAGATCTAGTAATATTTCGGTCAATACCTTCCTGTTAAAATCATTTTTTATCAGTTCCCTAATTTCTATTTTTAAGGCCACGTAATTTCTCTTCTCTTCTTTTTGTGCATTCTCCTCATAAAAAAGAAATTCGCTGATCATCGGCGACAATTCTGACTTTCGCTGTCTTACCAAGAGTGATTTCGCGGAAATTTTATTTCTAAAAAGAAATATTATTATGAAATAGATAATCGCTAGACCTAGGAAAAACAAAGTCAATTGCCATAAAAGATCTGTTTGGATTTTAGGGACATTGATCCAGAAGTAGTGGCGATATGTAAGAAATTGTATGATCAAATTACATTTTGTTCAGTTCTCGTGCGACCCTGACAAGTAATTCCGATGGGCTTACCGGCTTAGATATAAAGTCGTTAGCTCCCAATTCAAATGCACTAAGTACATTTTCTTCATTACCTGCGGAAGAAATGATGATAATCGGAATTTTCGACTTTAACTCATTGCGAATAAAATCTATAAGTTCGATACCCGAGAAATAAGGCATCATAATATCACTGACAATAATGTCGGGTATTTCTTTTGTCAAATACTCCTTCACCTCTTTTCCGTCTCGGCTTAGGAATACATTGTAGCCTCCTTTTTTCAAACGAAACGTTAAAAGAGATGCCAATAATTCGTCGTCTTCCGCCAATAAAATCTTCTTTCCGTTCATTGATTCTTTTTTAATAGTTTTTTCAACTGCTCATCGATTGCATTCTCCGTCAAAGGATATTGATCTAAAAAAGAATCGTATAAATACGTTAATTGCCCTGTGTCTTCTTGCGTGACACAGATACTGTGCATTTGTTCTACAATTGTGAACAGATCTTGTGTTTTTAAGAGTAGTAGTCCGCATTTCAGTTTATGGGCCGAAAATTGCAATTCTTTATAGTCTTTATTCTTTAAATGCACTTTTGCTTTTCCTATAAATTCCAAAATATTTTGCTTATACAAATCAATCAACTCTACCAACATATCAACTTCACCCATACAGTCTTCCAAAAGAGGCTTGAGGTCAATCTTATTAGTCGACATATGATTTATTGATTGCGCTGTGTTCGTCTTCTTCATATCATTCTTGCTTTCAATAAATTTCTAGGTAAAATCAGAGTATCAAAAAGTATTGGAGTATGGTGTAAGGAGTCAATTTGAACTTTAACTACAATGTCTCGGACATCGTTTGCAGAAAATACCGTTGTCAGGGGGCCTTTTTTTATACCGAGTACAAAAGATCCAAAGAATTCTCTTAATGCAGATGCCGGGCCGGTAGTTAATTCTTTATGGGAAGAATTATTTGGCAAGCATTTAAAACAAGATACGGGCAAAAGTAGGTTTTTTGGTTTCAAAGGGTTGATTTGGGAAAATCGATTGGATAGGATTAGGAAATGTTCTTCTTTTTCTTTCCTACTTCGCTCCAATTTATTTGATTTGCAATCTGTTAATTAACTTAAAACTACCTTATTTGATGGGTAGAGCGCAATTAAATGTTACCTAGGCTTCCATTTCTGTTGTAAAGCGCCTTTATTTGTAGGTCTAAATTCTTACAGCATGAAGTATTTCATCTATCTATTTGGCATTTTGACAATGTTTTCATGTGGGGAAAGCGGTCGAGGACTCGAAGAAAGCCCTATGGAAATGGCAAAGCGAATACATCATCAGTTAATTACAATAGACACCCATAATGACATAAATATCAACAACTTTACAGACAGTACGAATTACACCCAACGTCTCGAAACCCAAGTAAATCTGCCTAAAATGGAGGAGGGTGCACTGGATGTTACATGGCTTATTGTTTATACTGGACAAGATTCCTTAAATTCTAAAGGATATTTGAAGGCCGAGCAAAACGCAATGGCCAAGTTCGATGCGATACATAGGCTTTGTGAAGAAATAGCTTCTGATAAGATTGAATTGGCGTTGACATCGGCCGATGTTCGCCGAATTGCTGCCTCCGGGAAAAAAGTAGCTATGATAGGCGTCGAGAACGCCTATCCCATGGGAAACGGTATGGACAATTTTGAAAAATACCATCAATTGGGCGCCCGTTATATATCTCTCGCGCACAACGGACATAATCAATTTTCGGATTCCCATACGGGAGAAGCAGAAGGTAACTGGTTACATAACGGTTTAAGTAAACTCGGAAAAGATGCTGTAAAACAGATGAATAGATTGGGAATAATGATAGACATATCGCATCCTTCCAAAGAGGCAATTGAACAAATGATAAAACTATCAAAAGCACCCGTTATTGCATCCCATTCCTCCGCGAGGGCGCTTTGTAACCACAGTAGAAATTTAGACGATGATCAGTTAAAATTGTTAAAGAAGAATGGTGGGGTGGTTCAGACGGTAGCCTTAGGAGCTTACTTAAATGCCAAAAAAGATTCCTTGCGCAACAAATATATGCAAACCATGTATGAAAAAGTTGCCGATTCATTGCACATGGTCTGGCACAAACCATCAAATTTCAACAACTTAAGCGAGCAGGATAAAGAGGAATATTTTGAAAATTATTCAAAAATCCTTAGGATTTCCAATCAACTGGCGGCCGAGAAAGAAGATGCATTCCCGGCCGTAGATGTAAGCGATTTTGTAGACCATATCGATTATATGATAAAGCTGATCGGAATCGACCACGTCGGAATTAGCTCCGATTTTGATGGCGGAGGTGGCATCGAAGGCTGGTCAGATGCTTCTGAAACTTTTAATGTCACCTTGGAATTGGCAAAACGGGGCTATACCGAAGAAGATATCGCTAAAATATGGGGCGGCAATTTATTGCGTGTACTTGATGAGGTTCAGGACATCGCCGTCAAGCTATCCAAAAATTAACTTTCAGCTGCCAGTCGGTCTTTTACAAATTCTACCTTGGTCTTGCCGTGGGATTTAGGTTTACCATCGTCACCTAGATTTACCATAATAATATTATCAACGGTCACTATGGTTTCATGGGTCATCTTATTACGCACCTCACAGTTTAGCGTCAGGGAGCTTTTTCCAAACTTTACCACCTCAATACCAATCTCAACTATATCGCCTTTTACGGCGGTGCTCATAAAATTGATTTCAGACATGTATTTCGTCACTACCTTTTTGTTCTCTAATTGAACGATGCTGTAAAGGGCAGCCTCTTCATCGACCCAAGCCAATACCCGGCCACCAAATAAGGTCTCATTCGCATTTAAATCTTCCGGTTTTACCCATTTTCTAGTATGGAATCTCATAATAATAATTTTTAGGGAACTTTGTTTATTAGTGCAAAATTACTGAAGAAAACTCCCTTAAAATAGTTTTGGACCCGAATCGTTCCCGGTTTTCGGAATCTGTAAATTAGTACCAAGCTTTTCATTCAATTTGGCAATAAAGTGGGCGGATAACAGCGGGGATGCCAATTCCATATTTTGATGAACAAAAAAGTGAATGTTCTTTAAACCCTTTTTCTTCCAATGGTCCAATTTCTCTACCCAATCTTCCAAACGTCCATAATCACTTTCATGATTGGCACCGACATATCTAATAAACGCCTCATTGTTGGTCAAACGCATATGCATCAAATCACGCCTTCCCGCTGTGTCGACCAATACATTCGCAATATTGTTTTCTTGTAACAAGTGATAAAGTTCTTGCGCTACTTTCTCGTCATTGAACCAATCGGTGTGACGAAACTCCATTGCCAAAGAAAATTCTTTAGGCCAGTTATCGACGAATTGCGTTACCCTATCCCAATTTTTGGGGCCGAAATTGTTGTGCATTTGCAAAAAAATGGTGCCCAGTTTCTCTTTGAGATGCGAAGTTACGCTGAGATATTCATCTAAAATCGGATAAACCTGATCGTTCAATCGTCTCAAGTGACTTATGCTTTGGGCAATTTTCGGAAAGAACTTAAACTTTTCAGGAGTCCTATCGTACCATTTCGCATAGGTTTCTGCCGGAAATATGCGATAGAAGGTGGCATTGAGTTCAATACAATTAAACTGCCTAGAGTAATATTTAAGTTCATCTTTGGTCCCTCTCGGATAGAAATTCTTTAAGTCTTGCCGGTTCCACTTGGCACAGCCCACATAAATATCCGGCACATCATCGGTTTTATACTGTGATAAGACCACTTCAGTGTCGGGATGATCTTGTGGGATGGTAAAATCTACCAATTCTGGATGCTCTACTTTTCCAAATTTCATTTAATACGTGTTTTGGATAATATTCTCATTTACAATAATTTGTATTATTTATTATAAACCTCCAATTTAATTTTATCCTTAGCAAAATCAATGAATCGGTCCTACTTGATATATACCGTTTTTTTATTTACAAACTCACGAATACCATGAATCGAAAGCTCTCGCCCATACCCTGATGTTTTTACTCCGCCGAAAGGGAGCCGGGGGTCACTTTTGACCAATTCATTTACAAATACGGCTCCCTCGCAGAATTGGGGAATCAAACGATCGACCCGCTTTCTGTCCGAAGTAAAAATAGATACCCCAAGTCCGAATTCTGAATTATTGACAAAGCTTACCGCATCTGCCTCATTTTCGAATAAAGTGATTCCAATAACAGGACCAAAAGTTTCTTCCTTAAAAACAGGCATAGTCTCATCGACTTTTATGAGTATTGTCGGTTCAAAAAAACAACCTTTTCTTTTGCCCCCTAAGAGAACTTCTGCTCCCATTTTCACCGAATCATTCACCTGTTTCTCCAACTCTTCCGCCAAGTCTTCCCTGGCCATAACGCCAATATAAGTGTCATTTTCTAAAGGATTTCCACTTTTCAAGCCTTCTACCTCAATTTTAAACTTATGAATGAACACTTCCGCTATAGATTGCTGCAAAAGAAGCCTTTTACCTGCAATGCAACTTTGTCCAGTATTCTGAAATCGTGCTTTTACACAAACATCTATCGCCTTTTTAATATCGGCATCTTCAAAAACGACAAGTGCATTATTCCCTCCGAGTTCCAGTACTGATTTTTTAATTTGTTTACCTGCTATCGATGCCACGGATGCACCAGCAGGTTTACTTCCTGTAAGCGTAACAGCCCTAATAAGTCGATTCTCCAACAAAGCCTCAATCTTTTCACTTCCAACGATCAAGTTTTGAAAGCAGCCTTTAGGAAATCCAGCATTTTCAAAAACCTCTTGAATCATTTCTGCCGATTTCATTACATTTGACGCATGTTTTAAAACAGCTACGTTGCCGGCCATTAGATTTGGAGCCGCAAAACGAAATACCTGCCAAAAAGGATAGTTCCACGGCATTATGGCGAGAACAATTCCCAAAGGTTCATAGCGTACATAGCTTGAGAAGGCATCGGTTGCAATAGGTTCATCTTGCAACTGCCCTGCTGCATTTTCGGCATAATATTCACACACCCAAGCGCACTTCTCAATTTCTGCAACGGCTTGCGAAATCGGTTTGCCCATCTCTTTTGTTATAATCTCCCCATACCTTTCCTTATTTTTTTTCAACTCTTTCGCTACATTGAACATTAGCTTCGATCGTTCTGGGAAAGTCGTTTTTTTCCAAGAATGAAAAGTTTCATCCGCTAGTTTAATTCTTGACTGTATATCACTATCAGTCAATACTTTAAATTCATATATTTTTTCACCATTAAAAGGGTTTGTCGATACCTTCATAACTAAAATCCATTTTTCTTAAAGCTAACTATATTGTTTTAAAAAAAGACGGTCTTACCTGTAATTTAACGTGCTTTTGTTATTGTTCATAACCTCGTTAAAAACTATCAGCCCTTTATGAAAGGGTCGATGTTATAATATCTTAATTTTATAAAAACCTCATGTGATGAACGATAGATCTCGCAATCTTCTTGAAATTCGCCCACTAATTCCATCGGCCAAAATAACAGAAGATATAAGTTTAGATGAGCGTTTTCAAAATGAAACGCTGCGCCCCGTTATTAAATTTCAAAACTTTTTGTTGTTGGCTGTCTTTAAAAATTATATTTCTAAGCATAAAAATGGCTTTTACGACTTATCGCCTGAAAAGCGAATGGACTATATAGAAAATGCCATTCAAAAGGACATCAAGTTTAGAAATTCTTTAAAGGGAATGCTTATCGGACAGTTCACTGAGGAAGAGTATGATATATATATTCAGAACTCTTCCGCACTGAATAAACGTATGATGAATATGGTAATCGAGCGCTTGAAAGATCAAATGCAATGCTTCACAATGGAAGTCTTAGTTTAACAACGATTCCCCGTTTAGATTCGTAGTAAGAATTTCACTCATCAAATCGAAGTAGGGCCGAATTGCTTTAAAAGCACTGTCGACCTTGTTGAGAAAATCCGGGGACAGCACCTCATCATCTGTAAAATTCTTCACAAAAATATACTGTTTCTTTTTTATTAGGTCAATATTGGGGTCTTCTTTGTCAAATCCTTTTGGTGCCGTTTTCACTTCATCGCCCAAAAGTTCTCCCCATATTTTTTTAAACGCTTCTTGGGTTATTACTTTTCGAATTTCAGTGGTATCGAGCTCGAATTCCTTGCGTATTCGTAGTAAATCATCTTTATTGGGCTGCCAGAAACCTGCGGCAATAAAACTTCCTCCGGGTTGAATATGAAAATAATAGCCTCCCCTATTCTGGGCTCCTGCCCTTGAAAACGAACCGGCAAAATGAGTTTTATAAGGTTGTTTGTTTGCAGAAAACCGGACATCCCGGTATATTCTGAAAATTTTTAGTTTTTCGATTTCATCGTGTGCCTGCATACGTTCTTGTAGCTGCTGCAAGAACGACTTTACCTCAGATTCGTGATTTTTGAATTCCTTTTTGTGCTCCGCAAACCAGTCTCTATTGTTATTTTTTTCAAGTTTTTTAAGAAAAAGAAGCGACTGCTCCGTAATTACCGAATCTAACATACGACCTACAAGTTGTTATTTTAAGCTAAAGTTAACCAATTGAGATAAACTGCTTTTAATATAATGGTTAATTTTGAACATTGTCAAGTTGAACTACATGAATAAGAAATCGATTATTGAAAAAATAATTCAACATAAAAACCAACCCAATTTAAGGTTTGCGTTGAAACAAAAGACAGAACAGTTTACCGACCGTCTCTTTTATACACTTTTTGACATTGATACTCCAGTAGCGGAAAATTTGTCGCTTCTAGAATCACAATTCGATGGTTTGGTCGATTTGGCTTGCTGGGATGTAAACAAATCATGTAAAAAGGTCTGGGATAGCTATGTGGGCAGACTTCCAAGTATCCTTGAAAAACTGAACATGGATGCGGAGGCAACTGTAAATTGTGATCCGGCATCATTGTCGGTTGAGGAAGTGTATATGGCTTACCCCGGGTTTTACGCCATTGCTATATATCGTTTGGCCCATGAACTTTATAAGGAAGGTTTTCCTTTGGTACCCAGATTGATGACCGAATATGCCCATAGACAAACAGGGGTCGATATCAACCCGGGAGCCAAAATCGGGAATTCTTTTCACATCGACCACGGAACCGGTGTTGTTATTGGTGAAACTGCCATTATCAAAAATCATGTAAAAATTTATCAAGGGGTAACTTTGGGAGGCTTGTATGTCGCCAAACATTTACACAAAACGAAACGCCACCCTACTATTGAAGATAATGTAACAATATATGCCAATGCCACTATTTTAGGAGGCGAAACCGTTATTGGTGCCAATAGTGTAATTGGCGGAAATGCATGGATAACGGCTTCGGTGGCCCCCCACTCCACAGTATTTCATACCCCTGAGATTAAAATTAAAACACTACCGAATGTCTAAAAGTATTCTCGACCTCATCGGAAATACACCATTGGTGCTATCAAGGGTAATGAACAAAAATTCGAAGGTAAAATTATTCTTTAAGTTAGAAGGACATAACCCCGGTGGTAGCGTTAAAGATCGGGCGGCACTAAATATGTTGGAAAGCGGACTCGAAAGAGGGGATTTTCGCCAGACGGACACATTAATCGAAGCCACGAGCGGAAATACGGGGATTGCCTTGGCAATGATTGCTGGAATTTACGGATTGGATATCGAATTGGTAATGCCGGAAAATGCTACCAAAGAACGGGTACAGACGATGCGGGCCTTTGGTGCCAAGGTTACTTTGACTTCGTCGGATGCTGGTATTGAAGGAGCTCGGGACTATGCGGAAGAAAAGGTCGAAAAGGAGGGGTATATCATGATCAATCAATTTGCCAACGACGATAACTGGAAAGCGCATTATAAAACAACCGGACCCGAAATATGGGAAGATACCCATGGAGAAATCACACATTTTGTCTCGGCAATGGGAACCACGGGAACCATTATGGGTACTTCATCCTATCTAAAAGAAAAGAATCCGAAAATAGAAATTGTAGGTGTTCAACCTACTGATGATTCAAGTATTCCCGGCATACGAAAATGGCCGCAAGAATACTTGCCCAAAATTTTTGACGCTTCAAAAGTCGACCAGACTATGGAGGTAAGCGAACAGGAAGCCATCGATATGGCCAAAAGATTGGCAAAGGAAGAGGGTATATTCGCTGGAATGAGCAGTGGCGGAGCAGCCGCTGCAGCGTTACGCTTGGCTGATACGCTAGAAAGTGGTGTTATTGTCTCTATTGTGTGTGACCGTGGGGATCGGTATCTATCTTCTGATTTGTTCGCATAAAATCTTTGTTTCTTTTAAAGTTGGGTAGAACATTTTCTATGTCGCGGCATCAGTAATTAAATTTCTTATTGAACCTTTCGTTCAGCAGCAGAGGGTGTATAAAAAACCCTTGCAACCGCTTTTGCGAGGCACGAAGCAATCTGTAAACTTCTAGAAATCTATACGCAGATTACTTCACTTTGTTCGTAATGACATTTGATACCGGTTTTTTAGACACCCTCTGTATAGGTTTTATTAAATTTCCAAAGCTATTTGATGGACTTATGGTCTTCCAAAATCAGTTGGAGCACCTTTCCTTCTTTATCCGTAATGACAAACATCGTGTTCAGGTTTTCCTCTGACATTTCAACGTCGTTATGTATATTCAAATATTTACTGTTTTCTATGGCAGTAAAAATCTCATTGTCGTTTGTTCTGAACAAAAAATCCTTATTGGCATCAGAGGCATAACTAAAACTTATAACCTCATCATAATCATCATCGGTATCATTGTCTATATTGATCGTTTTTATAATCGTCTTTGGAGTTATAATTCTTCTGGCATCGATTTTACCTTCATCTTCTTCCGCAAATTTTATTTCTTGACTTATGGATGTATGGATCTGAACCGATTTCTTGACCAGTTTGCCCTCTTCGTACATTTCATATTTCTTCTGGGTGGTTTCCTCTGATATTTCCCTATTGGGATTCTGGGCATATAGTACCCCCACAGTCAGGAAAGCGAAAATCAAAAGTGTCTGTCTCTTATAAAACATTTCTAGCATTTTGTTTATACTAAACAATATAGGCCAAGGGGAAAAACACTATTGCCGCTTTCAGAAAAATTATGGACTATATAAAATTAAAACTAGTATCCTGTTCTGAAAAAACATCGGCTTACTACTAGAGCCAATGTTTTCTTTTAAAGTAAACTAGCATCAACAAAAAGAGAAAAATCATTACACCCCATACCATAAAATACCCATATTCCCAATGAAGTTCAGGCATGTTGTCAAAATTCATTCCGTAAATACCGGCAATAAAGGTCAGTGGAATGAAGATAGAAGCCATAATGGTCAGCACCTTCATTACCTCGTTCATTTTGTTGCTCATATTGCTCATATACATTTCCATAAGGCTCATTGACATTTCCCTGTAAATTTGTAAACTTTCATTAATTTCTATGGAGTGATCCAATGCGTCCCTTAAAAACGGTCTAGTGTCTTTGCGAATGAGTTCGTTTTCGGTATCTATCAATCGGCTAAGCAGCTCTTTAACGGGAAATACCCATCGCCTTACTTTCAATACGTCTTTTTTTAATTTTTGGATTTTTTGAGCGACTTCTTGCCGTGGGTTTAAATAGACCTCATCTTCCAAGGTTTCGATTCTTGAATTTAGGTGTTCGAGCACAATAAAATAATTATCCACTATGGCATCCAGCAAGGCAAAGAACAAGTAGTCTGAACTCCTAGTTCTAATACGTCCCGTTTTTATCTTGATTCTTTCCCGAACGCTATTAAAAACATCGTCTTCCAATTCTTGAAAAACCAAAACCGCATTTTGAACCAAAGCAAGGGCCACGTGTTCGGCAACCATTTCATTATTATCATTTATGTACAGCATTTTAAATACCCCGAAAATATAATCGTCATATTCATCGATTTTCGGTCGTTGCTGTGTATTGACCGCGTCTTCGAGAACCAAGGCGCCAAGACCGTAGTGCCTTCCCAAATTTTCTATAAACTCTTCGTCGCTAATACCGACTACATCGATCCACTGGTATAAAGAGGAAACTTGGTAATTTATCGTTTCTTCGACGCTATCTGCATTATGTACCTCATAATCGGTCTCGTTATAATTAACTATAGTGACTTTAGAGGCGATCCCTTCGCGGTGCCCCATATAAGTCACCGTGCCAGGAGGTTTCCCAGTTTTGCGATGCAGTTTTGATTTCTTCTTTTGGTGCGGTTTAAACGACAATTTTTTCTTAGCCATGTTTATACGATTAAATAAATGGTACCGATATGTATTTTATTTAAATTCCAAATGGTTCAAAAGTAAACCTGAACCAGGTGCAACGAAAGTTAGCTGTAAATTACTATTTTCATTTAAAGATTCTTTGATATCCTGTCTTGTCAGCTCTTTTTTGCCCAATTGTACCAATGCTCCCATAATCATGCGTATCTGATACCGCATAAAGCCTTTACCCGTCACATAAAGTGCATAACTGGTTTTTGGAAAGAAGTTGGCAGTCAAAAGTGTGTTTGGTTTTATTTCGCAATAGTCAATGGTTCTCATAACATCGGCATTCTCCCTCAATCTAGCCGTGTAGGTTGAAAAGTTATGGGTGCCCTCGAAAAGTCGGGCCCCATCTTTCATAAGGTCAATGTCTAAATCTTCTTGAAAATTGGCCATAAAAGGAGCGCAAAACGGATGATGTTTGGCACCAAAGGAAAAGAGGTAAACATATTCCTTTGTTTTAGCATGTCGTATTATGTTGAATGATTCATCAACCTGCCTCAACTCCAAAGCTCTAATATCGGGCGGAAGGTTCTTATTGAAATCGTACAGAAATTTTTGGCGATCCTCAATAGGTGTATCTTCCAAAAATAATTCGAATGCGGTATTTGTTGCAGAAACTTTGGCATCGGTACGACCTGCTCCCAAAATTTTGAATTTTTGTCCCTCTAAGATGAATTTAAGGGTTTTGTTGATCATTCCCGCTACGGTTCTTTGTTGAGGCTGCTTTTGCCATCCACTATAGCGAAAACCCAAAAATTGTATCCGTATCAAATAATAATACTTATTTCTTCCCATCCATACAAGTAATTCGATTCAAGCTACTGTTTTTTTTTGTAATTTGGGTTAAGCTTGTTTACGAAACCAAATTGGTATGAAAAAAATGGAAGAAATTAACCCCCCTATGTGGTTTTGGGTTGTTAGTATTCTCGCACTTATTTCGAATATCATGGGCGTAATGGCTTATTTAAAGGATGCCTTTATGAGCATTGAAGACCTTGAAAGATGACCCAGGCAGAGCGGCTTCTATTTGAAACACAGCCCGCTTGGGTAACGGCAGCATTTGCCATAGCAGTTTGGGGCGGAGCACTCGGCTGCATTGCTTTATTGATGTTAAAGAAATGGGCACGATCGGTATTTTTGATTTCGTTGATGGGTATTGTGGTTCAGATGATCTATGCTTTATTTATCAGTAATAGTTTTGAGGTATATGGTCCTGGTGCCGTGGCAATGCCCATTATGGTGATACTGATAGGAATATTTCTCGTATTTTTTGCCGGAATGGCCAAGAAAAAAAATTGGATTTCTTAGTACCATATTACACCTTTATTTCAAGTTTTATATTATTTTCGCCACCATTATTCAGGAATAGCCAACATTAATTACACTTTATCGAATATATGAAATAAACGAAATTTGAGTGCGTTTATAAGTTTTAAACCAGGATTCTGCAATCCCCCGAAACCTAATTTGAAATGAAATCTGTTTTACAACTGTTCCCATGGAAATGGGTATTGAGAGCATCTATTGCAACTTTGTTTTTACTTGGTGTTTTTAGTTTTTATGGACTATACACCAATAAATTTTACTTTGTTAAGCCTGATAATTATATCTTTCCACTATTGAGTATTATTCATTTCACGTTTTTGTATGTGTTGTGGTTCAAAATAAAGGAAAATGAGTTGAGCGATCCGCCAATGCGTACTTTAGAATATTCGTTGTACATTATTTTTTTGGTATATCTCTATAAGTTTTTTGAAACTATACAGATATTAATAAGCTACAACGAATATGAAAACCATTTACTACCCGATTCGTTTTTCCCTATTGCAATCTTAATTATTGTGTTACAACTTTTGCTTATGGTATTGACTTTATTGGCGTTTAAATATCGAAAGGAACTTGTGGGTCAATATATATTCGATGATATGAATCAACATGTCGATTCATGGAAATAAGGTCTTTCCTTTCTACCATCAGAAATGGAAATTCAGTCATTAAAATTTTCTGTTTTTAAAAGACAGATTTTATTATAAACAAAAAACCCGGTCATAGGTACCGGGTTTTTTAGTATTCGAGGTTTTGCGACATGTGAGTTCTACTATTTCGAGGCAGACTCGATACTCACTTTAATTACCATTTCATTTTCAGGTATGTTCCCTAATTCGGAAGGATTCACAAGGCGAACATTGGCATTTGGATCATCGTCACCTGAATCGGCCCCGGACTGCCTAATGACTTGGAACAAACCTGCCCCCGCAGGTTCATCCGCTTCGGTTCCGGCATCGTACAGGTATACGTATTCCGTTACTTCACCGCTAATGGGTGCTCCGTTCTCAAATAGAGCTAGACCGTTGGGTGCAAATGCGTAGAACCAGTCATTGCTTTGCACAAACATCGTTGCCAAAGAAAGATGCTCTCCCTCAATTGCAGAAAACGCGAATTTATAACTTCCTCCTGGGCCAATTGCTCCAGGGCCTGAAGCACCAACAGGTGTATCGAAAGCTCCGAAAGAGTTTATACCTTCCTTGGCGGCCAATGCCTCCAACAACATGCTAGGAATCCCATCCTCGGCAATTGCCTCCAAACCTTCCCCAAAATCTGGCGAGTCGATTTGATAAAAAGGCTGAATGTCCGCATCATGGGCTGCCCAAGCACCTGGTGATAATGGAATTATCAATCCTGTCATCTCCTGGGTATCCATTAACAATGCTTCCGGAAAACCATCCTCAGCAATATTTTCAACACCTTCATCACTGGCGGAAAGACCCGCTCCCGAAGCGGCCTCTCCTTCAACAAAAAATGGCGCGGGTGCTGTGTGTACCGCATAGACCCCCGGTGAAAGTGGAACCGCAGCACGCACATCTTCACCCTGTGCAGGAACCGCAATGGTCGTACCGTTCGAAACATTCATAATACGGACCTTGAACTTAGCCGGACCTATATTTTCAATGGTAACTTTGATTACTTCTTCATTTTCTGGCAACACATTGCCAAAAGCGCAACTGTTGTTGGTTATTTTAGTAACAACGCCATATTCGTTCTCCCCTTGATCGTCGACATCGGCAGCTTGTTGCGGCTTTTGATTGGGACCTCCAGTTATTTCGTTTACCTCGGTACCCGCATCCCAAAGCGCAATTTGATCCGTAACATCAACAGGACCATTGGCACAGATCGAACTGCCATCTTCGTTATAAAGTCGAATTCCTTCTTCTCCAGGTGCATAAAACAGGTCATTTGATTGCACAAACATGGTTACAAAAGAAAGTCTAGTGCCGCCATCGCCAGGGAGTACGACAGGACCGGCATCGATTTCGAATTCATAGGCATCACCGGGAAATAAAGGAGCAGGGTCCGACCCACCAACAGGTACCGCAAATACTCCGCTCTGAAAAATCGGTTTGGGGGTGCCTACATTTTCAATAGTCAATGTAAAATCAGCCTGTGCCACTACCTCTTTTTCTGTATTATCTGTAGTGCTTTCGGTATCAGTGACAGTTTTTTCCGTGTTCGTATCGTCGGAAACAAGTATATCATTTTCAGGATTTGTACAGGCCGTTAGGAACAGAACGGTACCGCTCAAAAAGATTGCAAATAGTGTTTTCGTTTTCATAATTCTAGTTTTTATAATTAGTATTTAAGAGCTAAATTTTCAATTGTTATCTTGGTAAGCTCCTATCAAACTAAACCCAACGAAAT
Organism: uncultured Kriegella sp.; assembly: GCA_965368185.1. Taxonomy (GTDB): domain Bacteria; phylum Bacteroidota; class Bacteroidia; order Flavobacteriales; family Flavobacteriaceae; genus Kriegella. The sequence goes on along the minus strand of CBDULZ010000065.1, from coordinate 6,903 downwards.
CACAATGCAATCACAGAAGTTTAAACCTTTGGTAGACCTCCTGTTATACTATTGTGAACTTTTAGTAGCATAATAAGGTTTTACTATTTTCACTATCTTAATGTTTTAAGGAAATTATAGCTGATTTAATCAATAAATTCCTAGACCCAAGGGGCGAAGTTGTAGATTCACCTTGCCTTGGTAGAGGTCGGGACTGCTATTCAGCAATTCGGGATCAGGTAGAATACGGCCCCAAAGGTTTTGGGGCGATTTTCGACCTTTAGGTCAAAATGGAAACGGCGAAACCCGCCAGAACGACAATTATCGGGCTGGTACTCCCGTGGCTCAGCCCAGGGGATAGTCGGTTCCAAGAAATGTTTTGTTTTATTGACTGCCATCTAGAAACCGGTTTTTGTTGCCCTAATGAGGTTGTTGTCGATTGTGATACCCATGTGATACTTTTTCTATTTATTTACGACCAAAGAGCTTATGAAACAAATACTTATAATAGAGGACGACCCGGAAATCATCAAACTCCTAGAGATACATCTCACTGACCTGATATATAGTACGACAAAGGCACTGGATGGAGCGTTAGGGCTAAAAATGGCCTTGGAGAACGATTACGACCTCATTCTATTAGACTTGACACTTCCTTCTATAGACGGTGTGGAAATATGCAAGGCTTTAAGGGCCAAAAAAAACACCCCCATTATTATGTTGACCGCAAAGTCGGAAGAAATAGACCGGGTCTTAGGTTTAGAGATTGGCGCAGACGATTACATTACCAAGCCATTTAGTATTCGTGAGTTGTTGGCACGTATAAAGGCGGTGATGCGCCGAACCGACAGACCCCACGGGGAGGAAAAAAATACTACTTCATTATCGGCAGAGGGCCTGTTAATAGACATCGATAAGCGGAAGGTGTTGTTGGGAAACAAAAAAATAGAATTATCGCCGAAAGAATTTGAACTGTTGGTATTAATGGCCTCAAATCCGGGTCGGAACTATACAAGAACTGAATTATTGAATATTATTTGGGGATACAATTTTGAAGGGTACGAACATACCGTGAATTCACACATCAATCGATTACGTGCCAAAATAGAATCAGACATGGCCAATCCCGTTTATATTCTAACGACTTGGGGGGTCGGTTATAAATTCAATGAAGATATTATAACATGAGCAAGGTCATACATACACTAACGCCGATATTGGTCAAAAAACTCTGGTTTGCATTTATTTTGCTGATCCTATTGATGGGGGCTTCCTATATTTTTATTACGATATTCTATGTCGACAAATATAGCCATGCCACCGCGCAACGTGTAGATGCGCATATTGCAGACCATCTGATTCAGGAAATGTTTCAAAACGATTCCCCGTTCTTGGAAGACGGCAGCGTAAACAAGCCCCTTTTCGGTGACTTGATGCACGATATGATGGCGATAAACCAAAGTATCGAGGTGTACCTATTGGATAAAACCGGGGAAGTACTTTATTCTGTGGTTTTAGATCATAGTGCCAACGCACCCGAAAAAACCGTAGCACTGGGCCCTATTGAAGCATTTATAGCAAGCAACGGCGAAGAATATATTTTGGGTGATGACCCTAGAAACCCAGGAGAACAGGAAATCTTTTCTGCCGCGCCTTTTTCCATTGACGGTCGTGAAGGTTATATTTATATTATTCTGGAAGGTGAAGAACTTCAGCTAGTTAGCAGTAGTCTATTGGGCACCTATTTCTCAAAATTAGGAATTGGAGCCATACTGTTGTCCATGCTTTTTACGGTCATCATCGGGTTATTAAGCATCTGGTTCTTGACAAAAAACTTACGGTTAATGACGGGTACCGTTAGACGATTTCAAGAAGGTGATCTCGATGTACGCATTGAGAATCCCGAAAAATCGGACATCGCCATTTTCGCTCATTCGTTCAATGAAATGGCGGATACCATTGTGAGTAATATGGATAAAATGAAGTCTGTAGATTTATTGCGAAGGGAACTTATTGCCAATGTCTCGCACGACCTTCGTACACCACTGGCCATATTAAAAGGCTATATCGAGACCATGCAGATTAAAAAAGATTCCCTTTCGGAGCAAGAAAAGGAAGAATATCTTCAAATTACACACGACAATGTAGATCGATTGTCAAATCTCATCAATCAACTGTTCGAATACTCAAAATTGGAAGCCGAACAGGTGAGTCCGGTAAAGGAACCGTTCTCAATTACGGAGTTGTCACACGACTTGATAGCCAAATTCAGGGTGCTAGCGGAACAAAAACAAATAGCATTGCAAATTGACAATCCCCAAGAAAACAGTATGGTGTATGCCGATGTAAGCCTTGTGGAACGAGCACTTCAGAATCTGATAGAGAATGCACTAAAATATACCGAGCCTAACGGAAAGGTGACACTATCGATACAGCGAAAAGACAAAAATGTTGAGATAAACATTACCGATACGGGAACTGGAATTCCCTTGAGTGAGCAACCCTTTATCTTTGACCGCTATAAACAAGTGGACAAAAACACCAAAAAGCAGGGTTACGGACTTGGCTTGGCCATAGTCAAAAAAATCATGGACCTTCACGATACCACAATAACGGTTTTGAGTAAACCCAAAGAAGGAAGTTCATTTATCTTCAATCTACCTGCCTATCAACAGGCATAGGGAAAGAAGTTGCTATGAGCAAAAAGCCCTGAACGTGTTATTGGTCAGGGCTTTTCATTTCTTCGAATAGTTGTTAGTCCTAAAATAAAAATTATAGGTCGTTTATAAAGCTTCCATAAAGGTCTTTAAACTGATAGCCTTCCGTAAAGCGGTGCTTGCTCAATTTTTTATAGGCTACCAATCCCCAAAGCAACAATTCCTTTAAAAAATAACGGTCCTCTTTCGGGAAATCGGGCTGGTATTCCTTTATGATATTATTCAGGGCAGGAATTTCATCCAGAGCTCGTTTGTATTCCGCATCGGTATAATCGTCCAACAACTCAAACCCCTCCCCTTCAAAAAACCAATGGGTAAGTTCGTCGTAAGGAGTTTTCTCATCTTTGCGTTCCAATTTATTAATTTTTGGAAAATAGGTGGAAAACAATGATTTGACTGCATCATCTATCAATATGGAAGCGACACCATCAGCTCCTTCCTGCTCACCTTCATAGACCAACTCTATTTTTCCGGTAATCGAAGGTATCACACCCACAAAATCGCTTAATCGTATGGTTGTTTTGCTCGCACCGTTTAACAGCGTACGTCTTTCGGCCGTACTCAATAGGTTCTCAAAGGCGGTTATACTGGTTCGGGCACTCACCCCACTTTTAGCGTCGACGTATTCACTATTTCGGGCTTCAAAGCTAATTTGCTCCAATAGGTCTTTGGCAACATCGGGTACGTAGACCGCAGCTGTTTGGCGTTCATCTAAACGGGATTCTTGCTCCGTAATCTTTCTGGCTGTCGCGATATCATCGGGGTAATGGGTCAAGATCTGTGAGCCGATTCTATCTTTTAAAGGCGTTACGATGCTTCCCCTATTGGTATAATCCTCCGGATTGGCTGTAAAAACAAACTGCATATCTAAGGGCAATCGCAACTTAAAGCCCCGAATCTGTATATCACCCTCCTCCAAAATATTAAACAAGGACACCTGTATACGCGCCTGTAAATCAGGAAGTTCGTTTATCACAAAAATACAGCGATTCGCACGTGGAATCATCCCGAAATGAATCACCCTATCATCGGCATACGACAATTTCAGATTGGCCGCTTTAATGGGATCGACATCACCGATCAAATCGGCTACCGTTACATCGGGTGTAGCCAGTTTTTCAGAAAAACGGTCATCTCTATGCAACCAAGAAATAGGGGTTTTTTGTCCTTTCTCGTTGATCAGCTCTTTCGCATACCTTGAAATGGGACGCAAAGGATCGTCATTAATCTCGGATCCTTCTACAATGGGTATCCATTCGTCCAACAAATTGACCATTAAGCGCGCCAATCGTGTTTTGGCCTGGCCCCTTAAGCCCAATAAATTAATATTATGGCGAGACAAAATGGCTCGTTCCAGCTCGGGAATTACGGAACTTTCATACCCCCAGACCCCTGCAAATGTTTCTTCTCCATTTCGTATTCGTTCAATGAGGTTGTCACGTAGTTCGTCTTTTATTTTTTTAGTTTTATAACCTGCCTTTTTAAGTTCGCCAAGTGTGGTAATCTCTTTATAGTTCAATTCCATAAGTTTAAAGTACGTAAATAAAAAGCAAAACATCCCTACTAACGGGCTATCAAGCTTATTTCAATCTTTTTCTTCTGTTCTGTTCGTAATCTTCAAAAATCATTTCTCCCAATCCTTTTAATCCGGTAAAAAAGGCCTTTCCTTTATTCGCTTCGGTAAAATGCCGAATGAATTGCATTAGATAAGGATCTTGTGCAATCATAAAGGTAGTAATCGGAATGTGTAATTTTCGTGCCTGTCTGGCCATGTTATAGCACTTTTCAACAATATAATCATCAAGACCAACGCTATTTTTGTAATAATTTCCATCCGGAAGCCTGAGGCAACTTGGTTTACCGTCTGTAATCATAAATATCTGCTTGTTCGTATTTCGCTTTCTACGCAACATATCCATGGCCAATTGTAGACCTGCTACCGTATTGGTATGATAGGGTCCGACTTTCAGATACGGCAGATCTTTTATGGGAATGGGCCACGCATCGTTACCGAACACCAATATGTCGAGCGTATCTTTAGGATAACGTGTCGTTATCAATTCGGCCAGGGCCATAGCAACTTTTTTTGCAGGCGTGATACGATCCTCACCATACAAGATCATACTGTGGCTGATATCGATCATTAAAACCGTACTCATCTGGGCCTTGTACTGCGTGTCTTCTACGACCAAATCATTTTCGCTTAACGAAAAACTGTCGAAACCATGGTTGATCTGGGCGTTTTTAAGACTCTCTGTCATCGAAATGTGTTCTAGACCATCACCATAACGGTATTCACGAAAATCACCGGTATGTTCATCGCCTTGACCCGATTTTCCCGTTTTATGATTTCCGGCCCCACTACGCTTTAATTTCCCAAAAATTTGATCTAACGCACGTTGCCGAATAATACGTTCCATTTTAGCCGTAAGCGACATGCTACCCCCATCACCCTCTTTTCCCGTACCTTCTCCCCCGCCATCTTCAAACTCTTCACGAATATATCCTTTGGCTTTTAAATCTTCGATGAAATCATCAATGGTATATTCGTCATCGGTCAATTCATATTCCTTATCCAATTCACGCAACCAGTCTATAGCTTCGTCAAAATCGCCGGAGGTGTGCGTTATAAGTTCTTGAAAAATATCAAAGAGTTTATCAAACGGAGTTTGTTCCGGTGCTTCGTAAGTAGAAAAACGAAAACCTTTTCTTATCATAGCCATTCTATAAAATTAAGACATTTGACAAAATGACTGCCTTCTTTTAAAGAAAACTTAACGAAAGGAAATTTGTTGACAAAAGGCCCGATAAACCAAGTTCAAGGCCTATTTGATCAATATCTCGAGCCTTTAACCTGAATGCTATCCTTTATTACTCAATGGTATAACTCGTTTTATTTACCTCGGTCAACCTGAAATAACCATGGGCGTAATTATCAGGATTCGTCAGGTTGACACAATTACCTCGTACCGCTACGGGAGTGGCTTGAAAAAGTCCGACACCACCAATTTGTTCGATGAGTATCTCCATATAATCATTGTAGGCGCTCGAAATACCACGCATTTCTATGGAGACAACATCCCCGGGCTGTAGTACGTCAACTTTGTCAGTGTCTTCATCTTCCTGAACTTCATACCACCAATCAATTTCGTTGCCGTTAACGAATTCATCGTTACCTACTTCAAATTCGGGCAATAGATTTCCCTCCTTTTGAAATCTAAAAAGATAGTAGTTAGCTTCTTCTGCTGGGTCGGTAAATTCGATGTGAATTTCCAGTTCCTCATCATCGAAACCATCTTCACGGCCTTGATAAATATCAGTAATATCGGTCACGCTATTCAAGGTTTCCTGGGCAACATAATTTTCCCCGTCATGAATAATTACCAAGGTATACGATTGTCCGAGTATTGGAACAAACTCTGAGGTCACATATTCCCCATTATTTTGATCCACAAAAAGAAACTCGTCACCGTTCGCATCATTTGATATGATGACCGATGCACCTGCAACGGCGGTATTTCCAGTTGTGTTAAAGAAAGCGGTCGAGGTGCTTAACCTGATAGACTGTTCATTGCCCGTAGTTCCTTTTTCCCAGTCAATAGAAGCTTCAACCACAAGTCTGGTTGGCGCCATTTGCACCGGTACATCGATAACATCGGAGCATGAAACTAGAATAAGGGTCAATAGTAGTATGCTGGTTCGTAGGAAAGTTTTCATATTCTTAAAATTTAAAATTATAGGTTATCGATGGAACGATTCCGAAAATGGACGTTCGTGTGGCTTCGTTCGCGCCGGTCTCAAAATTCTGACCAAAGGAAATAGAAGCTGCATTTTTACGATTATACGCATTGTAGATACCCAATACCCATTCGCCCTTAAACCTGCGATCCGGTTTTCGGTTCGGTTTGTAATTGACCGAAAGATCTAATCGGTGATAGGCTGGTAAACGGTCTGAATTTCTTGCTGCATAACTGGCCACCGAAATTCCTTCGTATTCATACTGCCCGTTGGGATACGTTACCGGCCGGCCCGTCTGAAAAACGAGATTGGTGCCAAAACTCCATTTATCGTTCAATTTATACGCGCCCGATATCGAAATATCATGGGTTCTGTCATATGGGGTATTGTACCATTCGCCATCGTTTATGCCTAATCCACCGGCAGTGCCACCGGGGGTTCGTTGTTCTGATTTTGATAAGGTGTAGGC
>CBDULZ010000064.1:0-29359 GCA_965368185.1 uncultured Kriegella sp. | reverse complement strand
AGGGCCAGAAGTAATTTATTCATTCATTAGTACCTATGACAAATTTCAAACTGTCAAATTATTCAACACTTTGTTTATCACAAGTGCCTCTCTTACTAGCGCCACTTAAAAGCAAAATAGGTGCATGGTTCTCCAGTCGGATTTCGAACCCCATGCGTGGAACCCGAATTTATAAAATAGAAATCTCCGGCACTACCGCTATATTCCTTATCATCTATAGTAATTTCCGTTTCGCCCGATATCATTAGAATAATCTCGGTTTCAATGTGCTTGTGAGGGGCATGGCTCGGTCCTTTTTTATTCAATTGGGTGGAGTGCATTTCGATTCGTTCGCACATTGCCGAAGGACGATCAAAGTAAGGGCGCCTACCACCACGCTCATTCGGGATAAATTCCAAATCTTGGGGATCCAATCGCACGGAGCCGCCATTTGAAAGCCCTCTTTCTAATTGCATGGGTTTCTTCGAGCGGTAGCGCATAACATAGTAGGTCAGGTTACCATCACCAACATTTTCAATCGAATGCAGTTGCTGGGGCAAGAGCAAAACTACGCCGCCAGCTCTTAATACTTTACTTTGATCATCAAAAGTGACCTTGGCCTTACCTTCTTTTACGATTACCAGTTCCTCAATATCTTCATTAGCATGTAGCGTGCTTGGTTTAGCACCTTTCAGTTGAGTGGAAGCATGAATCCCAAGATATTCAAAATGGGGAGAAGATCCTGCCAAAATAATGCGAGACTCTCGGTCTTCCGTATATTTTACAGGGTGGTCGGCCCAACGATAAATACCTTCCCTTACCATCTCCGATTGGGCAAAAATGAGCGTTGAAAAAAGGCTTAATACAACTGTCACTTTAGTTTTCATGATGGCAAGTTTAGAACGATTAATGGAACTGTAAGGTACAAAATTGTACTTCATGAATTTCAACCCCTTATTGTCAATGCGGTAGGGGCCTTTTATAAGGCTATTTATAAATAGATATTATTTTGCCCAAGCATTAAAATTGTTCGTGCCAACCTTTAGGTAGTATGTTCTTTACGATATTTCATTGGGGACTGACCATGTAATCCAGTAAATTTTTTAAAGAAAAATGGCAGGGATTCATACCCACAATCAAAGGCAATTTGCGATACTGAAGCATCAGTATCGAGCAACATTCTAACTGCAATATTGATCCGATATTCGTTTAAAAACGTAAAAAACGGACGTCCCATCATTTTGGTAAAAAATCGGGAAAATGATTGTTCTGTCATACTGACCAAATCGGCTACCTCTTTCAAATATATTTTTCGGTTAAAATTTTCGGCCACAAAATCATGTATTCTAGCCATGCGACTACCATATTCTGAAGGAAGGTCGTTTATAAAACTTACTTCTGACAATGTTCTATAAGGGCATTTTGAAAGTTCAACAAGGGCAATCAATAATTGAATATACAGTTCAGTTCCTTCCAATTGCGAAAAGCTCTTCAGTGAACCTATAACATGTTGCGTTTCGGCTTTATCAAAGATAAGCCCTTTGGACGCTGTTCTCAGCATATCAAAAACAGGCGTTAATTCCGGTACTTTTGGAAACACCCCTCGATTCCATTGTACCACAACCGACTTTGATTGGCCACTGTGGCTAGTATTGTTTTTCCAACAATGCGGAAGATTCGACCGTAACAATACCAATTCTCCGGGTTCGTAAGAACCAACATAGTCTCCAATTAATTTGGTACCGACGCTTTCCTCGATATAGGTCAATTCATGTTGTGGATGAAAATGCCATGGCGTTTCAAAGTTCTTTCTGTTATGATAAAAGGCGGTAATCGTCTTTTGTTCTCCTAAATGGATGGGCTCTAAAATAGGCTTCATGGTGGCGCTGGAATAAAAATAATGGAAGAAATTTTCACGGTTTTGAAGAATTCAAATGCTCCTTTTAATAATTTATTTTATCCTAAAATAATAAATATGAAACTTAATACAACAGAATAGGTTATTTATTGGTCAAAAAAGGCAACTTCTAACTACTATTTATTCTGCAATTTTGTAAACCGTATCGAATACATTCTTTAAGACAACAAAAATGAAAAAAAGTGAACTTCCTGATCCGTTTGAAAGGGCTAGATTGAATAAAGGCTATGGCGAAATGAACGATCAAAATGATCCGGTAACCATGCTATTGCGACATAAAGATGTTCGCAAAAGTGCCCATAACTGGAAGACGTTTACCTCGGCGACCGTTCCTGGTCGCATTGTGGTGCCTTCGGAAGTCAATATACGGGATACGCGTCAAATTCCTTTTGAAGTAGACCCTCCAGTGCACCGTGACTACCGCAGCATTGTAGAGCCTTGGTTCAAGCGTCCGTTACAACCGGAGTATCAAAAAAAATTGGCTTCGCAAATCTCCACCATTGTTGATGAAGCATTGAAAATGGAAACCGTAGAAATTGTCAATGAATTTGCGCTTCCCCTACAATCAAGGGCCTTAACGCTTTTATTAAATACCCCTTTTTCAGAATCTAAAACTTGGATTTCATGGGGCACGCACGTTTTTCGAAGTGAAGGCGAAGCATTGGATGGCGACAAAGCCAACATACTTTACAATTATATTGATGCACAAATCGATAGTGCCATTGAGAACCCAGGTGAAGATATGTATTCGATGCTATTAACTTCCGAATTCGAAGGAAGAAAATTGACCAAGGAAGAGGTCAAAGGGGTAATGGTATTGACATTTGCGGGAGGACGTGACACCGTAATCAATGCTGTTACAAATGCAGTTGCCTATTTGGCCGAACACCCTGAGTCACTTGAACGCTTGCGAAATGAACCTGAAATTACAGGAAGGGCCGTTGAAGAAATGATCCGTTATTTTTCCCCTTTAACACATATGGGTCGTGTAGTTACCGAAGACACTAAAGTTTGTGAACATGCGGCGAAGGCCGATAGTCGCATTTCTTTATGCTGGGCATCCGCCAATAGGGATGCGTCGGTTTTCGAAAATCCGAATGAAATTGTGTTTGACCGAAAAATAAATCCGCATGTAGGTTTTGGTTTCAGTCATCATAATTGTCTTGGCGCAACGCATGCCCGACAGCTAATGAAAATTTTACTGAATACCTTAGCAAAAAAAGTATCCTCTTTCGAGATTCGGGATTATCACGAAAATATTGAAGACCTGGAGGAATTCCAGCGAAAAGTAGGCTATAACCGTATCAACATAAAATTTAATCCAATAAAAAAATAATTTATGGCGAAAATCACATTCATTACCAGTGAAAACGAAACTATAACTTTAGAAGGCACTGAAGGCTCGGTTATGGCACTTGCCGTTGAGAACGGGGTCAGAGGCATTGACGGAGACTGCGGGGGCGTTTGCTCTTGTGCCACCTGTCATGTTCATGTAGCACCCGAAGATATGGACAAGACCGGGGTTGCCAGCGAAATTGAGACCGATATGTTGGAGTTGGACGATAATGCAGATGAATATAGCCGATTATGTTGCCAATTGGAAATTAACGAAGCGCTGGATGGAATCGTATTGACAGTTGCGAAATAAACCAACAAAAAAGTCGATGTCGCAAATTCTAAAGCACCAAAAAACTTGTGTTGTTGTCGGTGCGAGTCATGCGGGAGTAAACTTTGCCTTTGCCTTGCGAAGAGAAGGCTGGGAAGGCGCGATTATCTTATTTGACGCAGACCCCGAACTACCGTATCACCGCCCTCCCCTATCGAAAACCTATTTAACCGGTGATGACGAAATAGATAAAAATCTTTTGAAGTCGGCCGAAAGCTATCGACGGGATAACATAGCACTTAAGCTGGGCGTCTCGGTATCCCGTATTAACCGAAAAGAAAAAAATATTGTTCTCGGCGATGGCAGCAAACAGGCCTATGACAAATTGGTCATCGCTACCGGTGCTCGACCGATTATGCCCGTTATTCGCGGAATAGCCACTGCCAAAAATCTATTTCCGCTGCGCACAGCAGCACATGCTTCAGATATACGCGCTCGCATTAAAAGCGGTACTGTTACAAAAGTGGTCGTAATTGGCGGGGGGTACATTGGACTCGAAACCGCTGCTTCTTTACGAAAGTTAGGTGCCGATGTAATCGTATTAGAGCGAGAAGAACGAATTCTCTCAAGAGTAACGGCCCCAGAAATGTCCGTTTTCTTTCAACGGCTCCATGCAGAACACCAGGTTGACGTGCTTACATCTAAAAATGTAATTTCAATTGAAACCAACGACGAATTCAATGAAGTAGTCTGTGCGGATGGTGCCCGCTATAAAGCCGATATGATTGTTATTGGTGTAGGTATTCATGTCAACAAGGAAATGGCCGAAGAAGCCGGATTGACCATAGAAAATGGTATACAAGTAGATGCTTCCACCAGAACAAACGATGAGCATATTTATGCTATTGGAGATTGTACATTTCATCACAACCTACGCTATAATCGTTTTATCCGCTTAGAATCGGTACAAAATGCCGTCGATCAGGCAAAGGTCGCCGCCGCTGCAATTTGTGATAAACAGCCCATTTATGATTCCATACCCTGGTTTTGGTCAGATCAGTACGATATAAAACTGCAAATGGTAGGGCTCTCCCAAGGTTATAATCAAGTTTTGGTGCGCAAAGATCCGGAAAATGAAAAAAGTTTTTCGGTTTGGTATTTTAAAGACGATACCCTTTTGGCGGTAGATGCCATCAATAATGCAAAAGCCTATGTTTATGGCACAAAGTTTATCAAAGGCTGCGAGAAAATAGATAAATCAAAACTTTTAGACCTTTCAACGGAATTCAAACCGGCAAATTTAGTGTCAGAATAAAGGGTTTTACAAAAATAAGGGCGACCTTAATAAATAAACAAAATTTATGTCAATTCAATCCAAAAGCGCTATCGCCAAAGGGGATGGCACCTTTACCATAGAAAACGTAACCCTCTCCGATCCGAAGGCAGACGAAGTTTTAGTGCAAATAAAAGCGGCCGGGCTCTGCCATACCGATTACGATTCACTTTCATGGGGAAAACCTATCGTAATGGGCCATGAAGGTGCGGGAATTGTTAAAAAAGTAGGGGCATCGATAAATGAGCTAAAAGAGGGTGATCAAGTTATCTTAAATTGGGCGACGCCCTGTTTGAGCTGTTTTCAATGTCAAGAAGGCAACCAACATATTTGCGAAAACAATTCTCCAGTGGTCGCAGGTGCTAACGGACACACCCCCGGTCATGCTCATTTACAAAGTACCCAATGGCAGGGCAAGCCAATCGAAAGGTCCTTTAATCTTGGCACCTTAAGCGAATATGCACTGGTCAAAGAATCAGCTATGGTCAAAGTTCAAGAAGATAACCTTAATTTTTCTGCAGCGAGTATCATTAGCTGTGGGGTAATGACAGGTTACGGTTCCGTGGTAAATGCGGCCAAATTAAAGGCAGGAAGTTCCGTTGTAGTTTTAGGCTGTGGCGGCGTTGGCCTAAATGTCATCAATGCATGCGAAATTTCGGGGGCAGGAATAATTATTGCGGTCGACATCAATCCTAAAAAACTGGAACTGGCGCAACAATTTGGTGCGACAGCTGTTATTTTGGCCGATAAGGCGGATCAAAGTCTGAGCGAAGTAGCCGAAAAAGTAAAGCATATGCTCTCGGGCCGAGGAGCTGATTACGCTTTTGAATGCACTGCCATTCCCGCTCTGGGAGCGGCACCTTTGGCAATGATACGAAATGCTGGCACAGCGGTTCAGGTAAGTGGGGTCGAGGAAGAAATCACCATTGATATGCGTTTGTTCGAGTGGGATAAGATTTATATAAACCCTCTATATGGAAAATGTCGGCCACAAATCGATTTTCCGAAATTGATGCAACTTTATAAAAAGGGAGACCTTAAATTAGATGAAATGATTACCCACGAGTACAAGCTTGAACATTTACAGCAGGCTTTCGATGATATGTTAGCGGGTAAAAACGCAAAAGGCGTAGTTGTTTTTGATTAATTCTGTCAACTAAATTTATTTTTCGATACTCTTTTTCCAATTCGAAAAACGACCACCAATTTTCATAACACGAATGAGTTAGGTGATCGACTTAAAAAAGCAAAACCTGATGAGTAGTTTTAGAACGATCGAACTTTCTGATAACAATTATGAAAATAATGGGTTACGGTTTCTGACCGTCAAATCAAAAAATTTAAAAGGAAGGGGCGACATCTGTCTCTATATACCAGAAGTGCCCAAAATTGTCACCGATTTACCCATTTATATCTTGCTACATGGGGTTTACGGAAGTGCTTGGGTATGGGCCATGAAAGGTGGGGCGCATAAAACGGCAAAGCACCTGATGGACAATGGAACTATTCGACCCGCCATTATCGCGATGCCTTCCGACGGGCTCTGGGGCGACGGTTCAGGGTACCTGCCACATCAGGAAAAAGACTTTGCACAATGGATCGTATCAGACGTGCCCAATGCCATCATTGAAAATATTCCCCAAGCCAGTGTTGAATCGGAACTTTGTATCGGCGGACTCTCAATGGGCGGTTACGGAGCGTTGCGCTTAGGAATTCAGTATCCCAATAAATTCAAAGCCATTTCGGCCCACAGTTCCATCACAAAATTTGAGGAGATGGGTGATTTTGTGGAAGAACCCCTTAGTTCTTACGGTGTTAAAGATTCGGAAACAGCTGTTATCGATGCCGTTAAGAAACATAAAAACAAAATACCCAGCCTTCGTTTGGACTGCGGAACTTCAGACGACTTGTTAGAGGCCAATCGCCTATTACACCAGCAATTGCTCGATTTGAATGTAGACCATGATTATGAGGAATTTGAGGGGGGTCATGAGTGGCCGTATTGGATTGAACACGTCAAAGACAGTTTTCTGTTTTTCGATAAGCAATTACCGCCAATTTCACTATAAATTAAAGACCCGTCCCTAGTTGGAACACTTCGCAATATTTCATTCCGTATATAAAAAATACAAGCGGAGCGCACTTGCACTTTTTATCAAATTTACGAGAGTAGATATTTTAAAAATGCCTTTCTTCGTAGTCTAATTCGTCATTATTTAGGTAAAAATCCTATAACTCATCGGTAATTTATCATTATATTAACAAAAAATTCTTATAAAAGTTTAAAGAATTGAGCATACCCAAGAACAGTTCAAAGCTACAGGAGGAATACCATAAAATTTTTATTGAGCAAACACCTACTGCCATTGCCATGCTTGATAAGAATATGGTGTACCTCGCAGTATCGCAACGGTGGCTGAAAGATTACAAGATGGAAAAACACACTGTAATCGGCCGTTCCCACTATGATATATTTCCTGAGATAAGCGATGATTGGAAAAAAAATCATAAAAAATGTCTTCAAGGGGCTGTACATACCTGTGATGAAGCTCCATTTCTACGTGCAGACGGTTCCCTACAATGGATTTATTGGGATGTACGTCCGTGGTACAATACTGAAGGGGATATAGGAGGATTGTTAATGCACACCGGTGACATAACCCAACAAAAAGAAAAAGAGCTCGAAAAACAGCGTATCGAAGAAATACTCGAAAAAACAAATGAAATTGCACGTATAGGGGCTTGGGAATTGGACCTTGTGACCAATAAAGTATACTGGAATAAAATCACTTCTGAGATATATGAGGTACCCGAAGGATATAAACTAAATTTTGAGGAGGCCCTTAATTATTTCAAAAATGATGAAAGTCACAAGAAAGCGGAAAATGCAGTAAAGAATGCTTTAACCGATGGTTCAAATTTTGATATTGAATTGGAACTTACCACAGCAAAAGGAAATACCCGGTGGGTACGGGTAGTGGGAAAACCAGAGTTTGTACATAAAAAACCAACACGGCTTTTTGGAATAATTCAAGACCTCAGCAAACTAAAACTTTCAGAACAGGCATTAAATAGGGTTCATTCTGAACTAAATGCAATTTTCGATTCAAAATTCATAAGTGTAATATCTACCAATAAAGATGGTATTATCACTAACTTTAATCGGGGTGCCGAAGTTTTATTGGGCTATTCCGCTTCCGAAGTCGTTGGGTTAAAAAAACCTGAAATATATCTACTCGAGGAGGAAACCCTGAAGTTTAGAAACGATATTTCGAACCTACATGGCAAAGACCCCTCTACATTCGACCTTTTTGTTGATATAAAGGGACAAGATTTCAACGATACCCGGGAATGGACTTATCGTCGAAAAGATGGTTCAACTTTTCCCGTTCTCGCTACGTTATCTGTCATTAAAAATAAAAACAATGAGAATGAAGGTTTTATAGCAGTAGCAACAGATATATCCGAGATAAAAAAAGTAGAGAACGAACTGTTAAAAAAAAATCAGCTCCTAAATTTTGCCGAACAGATGACCTCTATGGGGAATTGGCAATGGAATATCGTTACCAATAGAGTAAAATGGTCAAACAACCTTTATTCACTTTTCGGCCTTGATCAAAAAAATACAAATCTAACTTATGATACCTATTTTGACTTCGTTCATCCCGACGATAAGGCTTTCGTGACAAAGCACGTACAGCAATCGTTACAGACTAAAAAATTCGATAGTTTGATACACCGTATCAAATTAAAAAATGGGGTCGTAAAAACAATTCAGCTCTTAAGTGAAATAATCACAAACGACAATAACGAAGTGATCGAATTAATAGGCACTTGTCAAGATGTGACTGAGCAAAAAATGGCCGAAAAAAAATTCAGGGGCCTTCTAGAGTCCGCACCTGACGCCATGGTAATCGTAAATGAAAAAGGGGAAATACAGCTTATCAATAAACAATCGGAAAAATTATTCGGATATACACCCGAAGAATTATTCGATAAGCCTGTCGAGATGCTTATTCCAACAAGGTTTACGACTCGGCACCCCACACATCGCAATAGTTTTTTCTCTACGCCGAAAACAAGGGAAATGGGTGAGGGCAAAGAATTGTACGGATTGAAGAAAAATGGAGAGGAGATACCCATTCAAATAAGTTTGAGTCCGCTACACACCGAAGAAGGGTTATTGGTTTCAGCGGCTATTCGCGATATTACTAAGCAAAAGTTGGCAGAACATAAACTTATTGAAGCAAAAGAAAATCTAGAAGGCATAGCACAAAAACTATCAGATCAGAATAAGCAACTTGCAGATTTTACACACATAACTTCGCATAATTTGCGGGCCCCGGTAGGCAATCTTAATTCGTTATTGGAAATATATAACGATTCGGAAAGTGAGACAGAGCGCATCGATCTGTTCAATAAATTTGAAACAGTAATCCACCACCTGACTTTAACGCTTAACACCTTGGTCGAAGCATTAAAAACAAAGATGGGAGATTCCGAAGAAGATCTTGAGGATATCATGTTCGAGAAAATTCTAAGTAGTACGAAAGAGATTTTGGCCGGAAAAATTTTAGAATCCCGTGCCATAATTAAAAATGACTTTTCAATAGTTTCCAGTATTCGCTATAATAAGATTTATTTGGAAAGTATTTTTCTCAATTTGATCGGAAACGCGATAAAGTATAGAGCGGAAGGGCGTGTACCTGAAATATGTATTACGTCTGAAGTTGAAAATGGAAAGGTACTACTTAAATTCAGTGACAACGGCCTAGGTATGGATCTAGAAAGACACGGCCACAAATTGTTCGGGTTGAACAAAGTTTTTCATAGGCATCCCGATGCAAAGGGTGTCGGATTATTTTTAACAAAAACACAAATTGAAGCAATGGGTGGAACAATTTCGGCGTCAAGTAAGGTAGATGTCGGTACAACTTTTACCATAAATTTTAAGTAACCATTTATGAATAAACTTCTAAAAGCCTGTATCGTTGATGATGATTCGATCTATCGCTTTACAATGACCAAAACACTGGAATCTACCAAGTTGCCCATGGACATAGTTGTCTTTAACGATGGGGAAGAGACCCTCAATTTTATGCTTGCCAATCTTAATAAAGTTTCCGAACTGCCTGATGTTATTTTTTTAGATATTGATATGCCCGTCATGGACGGCTTTCAGTTTATGGAAGAGTATGCGAAGATAGAACCCAAAATTGGAAAGCACATAACTATATATATGGTCTCGTCTTCTTTAGATCCGGTAGATATCGCAAAAGCACATAAAATCAGCGCTATTTCCGATTATATGGTCAAACCCGTTGGGTCTGTGCGATTGAAAACGATTATCGAAGAAATACTGGAAAAAAGGAAAGGGGTATAAATAAAACAGGCCGTTTGGCAATTGAACATTACGGCCCGATCAAATTTCGAATTAGCAAAGTGACTATCCTGAAAATAGTTTTCAAGCATCATTTCCCATTCCGGCATTTATTTTCCATTCCTCGAACTCTTTCCGTATTTTATCATCAACTAGTGGGTAAAGTCCAATAATCGGTGTTCCTCTTTGCACTTTTTGCATTACAAATTCTTCGAATATGTTCATCTGCAGACATTCATCGGCAACAGCTTCGGCAATGTCTGCAGGTATCACCATGACTCCGTCATCATCCCCAACTAGAATATCACCGGGAAATATGGCGACATCGCCACAACCGATGGGCTCATTAATAGCAATGGCCTGATGTAATGTTAAATTGGTAGGAGCCGAAGGGTTCGTATGATACGATGAAAAAGGCAAGTCCGCAATTTCAGCCGAATCACGAAAACCACCATCAGTTACAATTCCTGCTGCTCCCCTAACCATTAACCGGGTTACCAAAATCGAACCGGCCGAAGCCGCCCTCGCATCTTTTCTACTATCGATGACCAAAATGGCACCTTCAGGGCATTCTTCCACTGCCACTCGTTGCAAGTGTTTGGGGTCTCTGAAAACCTCGATCGGATTTAGATCTTCCCGTGCTGGAATATATCTCAGCGTATAGGCCTCCCCTACCATGGTCGGCCTATTCAATTTAAGTGGTTTAACACCCTGAATAAATTGATTTTTTAAACCTTTTTTGAAAAGACAGGTGGCAATCGTTGCCGTACTCACTTTTTTCAATTTGTCTTTGATTGTATTCTGAATATTGCTCATATAAGTAAGTTTAGGTATTGGATTTTAAGCATTACGCCAAGTTTTCTTTAAAAAAGTCAAATCCCTTTTCATTTGACTAAAAACATATTCTTTTTCAATAGTCAATTTAGAGGCTCCGTGTTCGGCACCGCCGAGCTCATATTCTAAATGAAGAGAAATAGGTACATTGATTTGATACTTTTTCAGCAATGAAAAGTAGCGGTCAAAATCGACCATACCCTCGCCAAGAGGTGTATTTATGGGTTGCCATTTTCCGTCAACATTACCCCATTTGAAATCTTTAATGACTATCGATTTTATAAAAGGTTGAATGAGCCGCAAACCTAGTTCCCAACTGCTCCCCCCTTCAACAACCGCATGCCTTATGTCGTACTGACAGCCCATATGCGCAATATCTGCCTCCTTTAAAATGGGAGGCAAGTCCCAAATGGGTGCCCCTACATGGTTACCTGCATGATTTTGGTACCCCCCGATCAACCCCAGCTCCTTATTAAGTATCCCCACGTTTTTGAATTGTTGCCCAAAAATTGTCTGGCTTTCGGCAATGGGCCTGTCCATTGGATAATCAAGCCAGCCCGTTCGATAATGGGTAAAACCTAAGTTGCTGGCAGTTTCCAACACCAGTATTTGCTCCCGATTCGTCACATCCAAAACATTAGTGGTCATCGTTCGGGGTTTCAGTCCATGCTTTATCATTGCCGCTACGGCCTTTGGCAAATCTTTGTCTACTCTTTCGGGTAGTACATGCCCTTTTGGTCGTACGGTCAAATCCAATCCATCGAAACCTAATTGGGCAGCTGCCTCCGACATACCGTTGTAGTCAAGAAATTGCAAATGCTTTGAGAAAATATGAACTTCGACCTCATCCTTTACTGGAGCAGCACTTTTGTAGAACGGATTTTCAATACTAATCAACGGAGTTGCGACAAGCGCAGTTGCCGATAGTTTCACAAAGTCTCTTCTTGAAAAGTCTGAACTTTCTTTTTTCATTTTTTCAGGGGTTGTTTTCGAATTAATCTGTTCTTTTTGTGTTAAAAATTTGTTATTCTTACAAATATACTTATTTTTGGTAAACCAATTTGGTTAACCAATTATTTTATAATGTTAAAAGTTTCATTTTATCTATTTGCTATTTCAATTATGGTAAGCTCCTGCGATTCTCCAACTAAAATTAGCAATCTAGTGCATACGGTTGAAGAATTTAACGCCAAGGTCTCCGAAGCACAACCTGGGGATAGTATAGTTCTAGCGAATGGGGTTTGGAAAGACGCCGAACTCCTTTTTGAAGGAAACGGAACGGCTGAAGAACCCATAACACTTACCGTCGAAGAAAAGGGAAAAGTTACTTTGGAAGGAAATTCGAATCTTAGAATAGCAGGAAATTACCTCGTTGTTGCAGGTTTGGTCTTTAAAAACGGTTATACTCCGACAAATGCCGTTATTTCTTTTAGAAAAAACAGGGAAGAAATGGCCAACAATTCTCGATTGACAGAATGTGTTATCGATAACTTTAACAATCCTGAACGTCAAGTACAAGATTACTGGGTAACCATTTATGGAAAAAACAATCGCATCGACCACAATCATATTTCAGGAAAAAAGAATTTGGGGGTTACTATGATCGTTGGTTTAGACACAAAAGATAGTAGGGCGAACAATCATAAAATAGATCACAATTATTTTGGTCCACGGCCAACCTACGGAAATAATGGAGGAGAAACTTTACGCATCGGAACAAGTCATCATGCATTGGAAAACTCCAATACCTTGGTAGAATCGAATTATTTTGATAGGACAAATGGCGAACATGAAATTATTTCGAACAAATCTTGTCAAAATACTTTTAAGTACAACACCTTTTTTGAATGTACAGGAACGCTAACAATGCGTCATGGAAATGAAACATTGGTTGACGGAAATGTATTTATTGGCAACGGAAAACCAAGCACAGGAGGTGTTCGTGTAATTAATGAAACCCAAACAGTTATCAATAATTACCATGTTGGTTTAACCGGATACCGTTTTAGAGGTGCATTTGTTATGATGAACGGAGTGCCAAATTCGCCTCCAAATCGTTACGTCCCCGTAATAGAATCAAAAGTAAAAAACAATACGTTTATCAATTGCGATAATATCCTTTTCGGTGCTGGTAGTGATGCAGAAAGAAGCCAAGCACCTAGAACTTCTGAATTTTCAGAAAATATTATTTATAATGAAGTCAAGAAAGATATCTTTACTATCGATGACGATATCAGTGGTATTACATTTAAAGATAATATTTTAGGTAAAAACTCAGAAACTAGTATTAAGAAAGGTTTTGAGAATGCTGACATTCAATTGGTAAAAAACGAACAAGGTTTCTTAATTCCTACCTCGGATAAGATAAGAACCAAAGTTACAATTAGTCCTGGTATTGCAACGAAAGAAAACACAGGTACAACCTGGTATTCCAAAGATGATACAAGCGTAGCCTTAAATTCCGGTAAAACAATTAAAGTAGAAGCTGGTATTAATACATTATATGAAATCGTGAAGAAATCGGAAGCCGGAGATATTATTGCATTGGAAGAAGGTGGCACCTACTTATTAACCAAGACAGTACAAATTGATCATCCGTTGACCTTTAAAACGTCTGGAAAAGAAAAAGCAACCATTTTGTTTGAAAGGATGATGGCTTTCGAAATCCGAAACGGGGGCAGTCTCTCTTTGGAGAACATAACATTTGATGGGGCAAAATCACCCGACTACGCCGGTAATTCAGTTATAAGCACAAGTAAAAACTCAATGACCGATAACTACAAATTGTTTATTGATAAATGCGAGTTTAAAGATTTAACTGTAAACCATTCTTTCGATGTGCTACGAGTTTCCAAAGGCACATTTGCGGATACGATTAGTATTCAAAATTCAAGCTTTAGAAATATCACAGGTAGCATTGCTGCATTGGATAGGGAAACCGATGATATAGGAGCTTATAATGTAGAATACTTTTTAATGAAAAACAATGCGATTACCGAACTTCAAGGCGCAGCATTAAGGTTATATAGAGGGGGGAAAGACGAGAGTACGTTCGGTCCATTTTTAGAAATAGATCATAACGTATTTGATAATGTCGGATTTGGTCAGAAAAATAAATATGAGGCGGCCATTTCCCTTTACGGCGTACAGGAAACCGATATTAAGAACAACATTTTCAAAGATAGCAAGGCCATTGATATGCATCTGGTGGTCGGCGAACCTATCGTCAATATTCGAAATAACGCATTAAGCAATTCGGAAAAATTAAAAGTTACCGGCGACCAAAAATACACGGTAGAAAACCAATGGTACCTCGACCCAAAATTTTCGGGGGAGTCTTACGAGCTTAGCAGTGGTTCTCCCTTAAAAGGAAAAGCAACCGATGGCTCCGATCTGGGCTTATTATCAGAGTAAAACATGAAAATAGAAAAATATATTAAAACAGGAATTCTAATTTTTTGCATACAGCTGTTCCTTGCCCCTATTTCCATTTCTGGCCAAGAACACCCCGGCTTGATCTTGACCAAAGCCGGCGTTGAAAAAATTCGTGCTGAATTAGGTAATGTACCCATTTTTGATGAAACATTAAGGGCAGTAAAAGAAGAGGTCGATGCAGAAATTGCTGCTGGAATTGAAACACCAATACCAAAAGATTATTCAGGAGGCTATACACATGACCGTCACAAACGTAATTTTATAGTATTACAGAAAGCTGGGGTTTTATATCAAATTCTTGACGATGAAAAATACGCTAAGTATATAAAAGATATGTTGATGCAATATGAGGAAATGTACAAAACATTACCACTGCATCCAAAAACAAGATCATATGCCAGAGGCAAATTGTTCTGGCAGTGTTTAAACGATTCTAATTGGCTGGTCTATGTTAGTCAGGCATACGATTGTATTTATAACTATTTGTCTAAAGAAGAGCGAACCAAGCTCGAAACAAATTTATTCAGACCATTTGCAGACCATATTTCAGTTGATAGTCCACAGTTTTACCAAAGAGTCCACAACCATAGTACCTGGGGCAATGCCGCCGTTGGAATGATAGGTTTGGTGATGAATGATCAAGAATTGATTGACCGTGCTTTGTATGGCATTAAAGGAGTGCATTTAGATAAAACTGCAAAAGATGATGATGGTGGATTTTTAAATAAAGATGGAAAAGCAGGTTTTTTAGCTAATATAGAAGAGCCCTTTTCACCTGATGGCTATTATAACGAAGGGCCATATTATCAAAGATATGCCATGTATCCTTTTTTAATTTTTGCGGTAGGCTTGCATAATGTAAAACCTGAGGTAAAGATTTTCGAGTATAAAGAAGGTGTACTTCTTAAATCTATAAATGCGCTATTGAATTTATCTGATGCAGACGGTGATTTTTTTCCACTTAATGATGGGCAGAAAGGAATGTCGTTTTACAACAGCGCACTGGTTACGGCCGTAGATATTTCGTATCATTATGGAAACCAAGACCCTGGCTTGTTAAGTATTGCGGAAAAACAGAACCGCGTTTCATTAGACGATTCAGGTTTGGCCGTAGCACTTGGTATCAAAAACGGAAAAGCAAAACCATTTGATAAAAAGTCAATCAATCTAACGGATGGACCCGAAGGAAAACAAGGGGGAGTTGCAATTTTAAGAAAAGATGATATAGAGCTTGTTTTC
Source organism: uncultured Kriegella sp. (assembly GCA_965368185.1). Lineage (GTDB taxonomy): Bacteria > Bacteroidota > Bacteroidia > Flavobacteriales > Flavobacteriaceae > Kriegella. Next base: position 13,635 of record CBDULZ010000064.1, on the reverse strand, counting down.
AAATATGCGGCACAAGGATCAAGTCATGGTCACTATGATAAATTATCCTATTCATTACATGACAATGGAAATGAGGTCTTACAAGATTATGGATTGGCACGTTTCGTAAACATTGAGCAAAAAGGCGGTGGTAATTATCTAAAAGAAAATAAAACGTGGGCCAAACAATCAATTGCTCACAATACACTTATCCAAAATGAGACTTCCCATTTTCAAGGCAAGTATGACATTGGTAGCCAGCATCATTCTGAACTGTACTATTTTGATACGAAAGATAGCGAAGTTCAGGTGGCAAGTGCAAAAGAAGCCAATGCCTATCCCGGAACGGAAATGCATCGTACCATGGCAATCATCAAGGATGAAAATTTCGAAAAACCTTTTCTTTTAGATATTATGAAAGTAACATCCGACAAAGAAAACCAATACGATTTCCCTTTCTATTTTATGGGGCACGTTATGAAAGTCAATTTTGAATATAAATCTACTGTGCCTAGCATTCTTGGTAAGGAAAACGGTTACCAGCATTTATATATAGAAGGAATTGGGAAGCCTACTTCGGAAAGCAGCACATTATCTTGGTTGGGCAACGGAAATTTTTATACCTTGACTACTGTGACTGATACATCCGATGAATTGCTTTTTACCCGTTTAGGCGCAAATGACCCAGATTTTAACCTTAGAAGAGATGCAGGGTTTATGATTCGAAGAAAAAACTCGAAGAGTACCACATTTGCATCCGTTATTGAATCACACGGAAGTTATAGTCCAGTAACAGAATCAGCTTTAAATTCTAATAGTAGTATTAAAGAACTAAAAGTTGTTTATGATTCAGATGAATACACAGCAATTGCAATTACCAATGTAAATGACCATACAAAGCTATTTCTAGCAGCAAATAAAAACGCTTCAGCGGAAGCAAAACATGCCATAATAATTAATGATAAGAATTATGAGTGGTCAGGTTCTTATCTATTCACAGAAAACAAATAAATTAAAATTTATGAAAAGATTTAGTGAGAAGTACATCATCTCGAAAGAATTGAAATGGGAAGAGCTTGGTGGAGGGGTATCAAGAAAGTTCTTAGGATACGATAACCAAATCATGATGGTAAGAGTGAAATTTGATAAAGGAGCATTAGGTTCGCCACATCAACATTTTCACACGCAAGCTACCTATTGTGTTTCGGGTAAATTTGAATTTGAAATTGATGGAGAAAAGAAGATTGTAGAAGCAGGGGATGGCGTGTATATTGAACCGAATTTATTGCATAGTGCAGTTTGCTTGGAAGAAGGAGAACTAATTGACACATTTAGCCCTGTAAGAGAAGATTTCTTAAGTGGAGATGGGGTATCTTATTTTGGGGATAAGTCTTAAGGCAAAAATCGGCCAATCGTTTCGAACTCAAAATGTCGCTTTCGCAAACAGTTTTACTGTTCCCGGTTCTAGCGCTTCGATCGTAAATATAGCCTCTCAAACTGGCCTAGATGGGGGCTATGAATTTTTTGGACTACTCAAGGTCGATACAAACGGTAATGATCTCTACCAGAGCTTTGGCTAGGGAAGTTGGGCCAAAAGGTATTCGGGTTAATGCGCCTTTTTCAGATTGATAGCGACTGAATATAACGCCGATTATAATAAAGATGAAGTTCAAACGAAAGTGGAGGGTATGACTTCACTTCGACGACAAGGAACTGCCGATGAAATTGCAATTACAGTGACCTGTTTGGCATCATCTGAAACTTCCTTTATGACAGGTGCCAATGTTGATATAAACGTTGGCTCAGCCTTTCCATAACTGCTGAAAATGCTAAAACACATAATTTTCGGCAACATAATTTCATAATTACCAATATTCGAGGTTCAAAATCATAAAATTTAAAATATTTTTTTGTTTTAACAAACAAATAACATATATTTGGTAAACCAAACTGGTTAACCAATATGGTTTGCCAATTTAAAATGACTCAAACTGAACTTTAACACCTTAGAAATCACCATATGAGATGACCAAATAAAGAGCAAAAAAAAAGGATGGGTGCACGCCCATCCTTTTCAAAAAGATTACTCCATTCTGAAGGGAAGTAATACGAAAGACATGCACATAGTAACTAGCTACACGCCTTCTACAAAAGTATAAAAATTCATTGATCTTTGAAGTCTGCGTGAGTTAGTAAATTAAAAAATCAATGTGATTATTGATATCACATACGATATACCAATTCCCTTCGGTATCTATTACTTTAATACTAACTTAATAAGAATCACAGATGAATTTTAAAACTAAACTAACTTTAATGGTACTGTTGCTCATCAACGGTTTACAGATGATGGCCCAAGACGGCACTACCCTGACAGGTACGGTCGTAGATGCCGAGAATGTACCCGTTCCCGGGGTAAACGTCATCATAGTCGGCACTACTACGGGTACGGCGACAGACTTTGACGGAAATTATACCATACAAGTAAAAAATGGAGACGTATTACAGTTTTCCTATATCGGGTTTGTTACTCAAAACATTATTTTCAACGGGCAATCCACTTTAAATATCACATTACAAGAAGATGCTGCCCAGCTTGAAGAGGTTGTTGTTGTAGGTTATGGTACACAGAAAAAATCTACCTTGACCGGTTCGATTTCAAAAGTTGTCAACGAAGATTTAGACCAAATAGCGGTATCAAGGGTAGATGACGCTTTGGTAGGTCAAGTATCTGGGGTAAATATTCAAGCCACGAATGCTGAAGCTGGTGGTGCGCCTACCATTACTATTAGAGGTATTGGATCGGTAACGGCCGACTCTGGACCCGCATTGGTGGTTGACGGTATAGTTGTAAGTTCTGACTTTCTTGGCAACCTTGATATGAATGACGTTGAGTCGTTTGAAGTTTTAAAAGATGCGGCTTCTGCCGCTATCTATGGTAGTGAAGGGTCTAACGGTGTCATAATGATTACTACAAAGAGTGGTAAGGCAGGGAAAACAAAATTTAGCTATCAAACCTATACAGGTTATAAAAAAGCACATGGTAGTGATGATTATAGAAAGAGTGTTGCCGATTGGGCAGCAATTGAACAAGCTGCAACCGGTACACTTTCTGAAGAAACCCAATATGCACAATTGTTGGTTCAGACCACTGGTGTTGACAGAGATTGGCAAGATGTCTTTTTTGACGGGGGTACCGTTTCAAGTCATTCTTTTTCAGCAAGAGGGGGTACTGAAGACACGAAATTCAGCTCATCTTTAAGATACCTAAGTGATGACGGCGTTGTAATAACCGATGATTACAAATTATATACAGGTAGTTTGAAAGTGGATTCAAAATTAGGTAAAAAACTAAGATTCGGACTTAATGCCACTCCGTCGTACACCAAGCAAAGACGCTTACCTACATCAATTCATAATCCAATACGTCAATCACCTTGGTTACCTATTTATCATACAGAAGAATCGCTTCAATTTATTAACCGAGATGCCTATCCAGATGTTGGTGTAGGGGATTACTTCTTTGAAAACCATTTAATAGAATTGGATTTTGATGGCGATGGAAGCGACAGCAGACCGCGTACTTCAGGTGATTCGAATCCGTATGCACAATATGTTGAGCGAGAACATTATGAGTTTAATACCAAGTTATTTGGCTCTACCTATTTAAGCTATGAAATTTTAGATGGGCTTACTGCAAAAACATCGCTCGGTGTTACTTTGGAACATAGAAAGAGAACCCGGTATGATGGAACCAAGTATCATGCAAGTGGTAATAGTAACGCAGCCTATTATTTGGCTAATAGATTCAGGTCTAGATTGATTAATGATAATACCTTAAACTATAGCAAAACCATCGGTGATAATCATGATCTCAATTTACTTGCGGGTATGACCATACAGCGGAGAATATCTGAGGAAAGTATTACTACCGGTAGTGGGTTCTCTAATGATTTGTTGAAAAACTTTCAAGGAGCCACACTAGTTGATATCCCCACCGAAACCAATACTGAACTTAAAAAATTAGGATATTTTGCTAGAATCAATTACGCCTACGCTGGTAAATATTTATTCAATGCTTCTTTTAGACGCGATGGTAGTTCAGTTTTTGGTATAGACTCTAAGTGGGGTAATTTCCCCGCGGCATCCATAGGTTGGAACGTGCATAGGGAAAATTTCTTAAGCAATAGCAATTTAATAAACACTTTAAAGTTTAGGGCCAGTTACGGACTAACGGGTGCCGAGAATTTTAATGTTGGTGACGACGTTGTAAATGCCTGGCCTTATTTAGCCCTGCTACAGAACTCAAATGCTGTTACCGATGGAAGTGTATCTGCCGGTGTTTCTCCACGGAATATTGCAAATGCCTTGTTACAATGGGAAGCTTCGCAAGAATTCACCGTGGGGGTGGATTACGGGTTTTTCACCAATAGAATTTCAGGATCGTTTGATTATTACCAAAGAACAAGTGATGAATTACTGTTAAACAACCCTGTCTCTTATCTCACTGGGTTTAATAATGGTATAGTTAATTTAGGTAAAGTGCAAAACAAAGGATTTGAACTTGAGTTGCGGACCAAAAATATAATCGGCGAGAAATTCTCCTGGAATTCGACTTTGATTGCATCTACCAACAAAAATGAATTACTAAGTTTTGGTGATTCCAACAATGCGTTAATCGAAGATGATTATGGCAGAAATTCACAATGGATCAACCGCATAGGTGAACCGATATCCTCTTTCTGGGGCTATGTAGTAGATACCGAGGCTTATGACGATACTGAATTTAGAACAACCTATGTTGACAATCCTTGGAATCGAATTAACGGTGAAGCCGATGATACCATTGTTAAAGATTTAAATGGTGATGGTCTGATTACCGATGAGGACAAAACTATTTTAGGAGACCCCTATCCAGATTTGGTCTATAGTTTTACCAATGAATTTAAATTAGGTGATTTTGATTTTTCCTTTATGCTTCAAGGAAGTCTTGGAGCCCAGGTAAATAATATTGGAGATCAATATTTCTACAATTGGTTCGGAAACAGAACCAGAAGTGGAGGTGAAGCAGAAGCCGTTGCCAACGGTCTTGTTTCAGACGTATCTTTCATTCAAGAAAAGGTATTGACAAGTGAGGTTATCGCCAGCGCAGACTACTTTTCATTACGAAATATCAACATCGGGTATAACTTTTCAGAAGATGTAACTTCTAAAATAGGTATTGCTGGTTTACGGCTTTACGCCACCGCGCAGAATTTAATCTATGTTACCGCTGATGATTACCACGGTTTCAATCCAGAACACATTGATGGTAGTAATCCTAGAGCTTATGGTTCTCAAAGAGCAGGTACACCTATATTTAAAACGGTAACCTTCGGTCTGAACATTGACTTTTAATCTAAAAAAATAAACAATGAAAAATATAAAATATTTAATTTTTGCCGTGATAGTGTCCACTCTCGTTTCCTGTGACACTGAGGAGTATTTAAATCCATTGCCAGATACGGCAGTTGCAGTAGATGCGTTCTTCCAAAATGATTCAGACGTCTTGGCCGGAGTTATAGGAATCTACGATGCCCTTCAAGGGGTAAATGAAAATCTAATAGGAAATATTGGCGATGCCAACAGAGGCGTTCAATTTGAACACCTTCTGACCGAGCATAGAACCGATAATACAAGAAATGCCACGCTCGAAGGTTCAAAGGCCGATTTTCACAGATATACCGTTAATGCCAACAATGTGGAATCTGAAGATTATTACGCTTCCATGTATGAAGTTATTTTCAGAGCAAACAATATCTTAAACTTTATTGATATTGCAGACGCAGGCAATCAAGCACGTTATACGGCCGAAGCTAAATTTTTAAGGGCCTACGCCTATTTTAAATTGGTTCGAATGTTCGGTGATGTGCCCTTGTTAACTTCGGTAGTAGGCCCAACAGATAATGAAGCCCTTTTTACTAGAATACCTGTAGTGCAGGTTTATACTCAAATTGTAGCCGATTTACAAGAGGCAGTAAATGTTTTAGACAACTCCTCTAAGTCAAGAGCGTCGAAAGCAGCTGCACAAGGAATTTTGGCGAAGGTATACCTAACACAGCCAAGCCCCAACTATTCAGGTGCCCAGCAAATGTGCGAAGCTATTATTAATAGTGGGGAGTTTGATTTACAAAGCAACTATAGCGATGTATTCTATTCTGAATTGAATGATGAAATTATTTTTGCTGTTCAATACGAGACGGGTAATAGCGTTGAAAGTCAAAGTTTTTCTTCTGAATTCACATCCGGAGGCCGTCGTCAAGGACAAGAAGATGGTCAAAACATTGTCAATGATAACCTCATAGCCGATTTCGAATTAATCGGAGGAAATAGAACTGCGGTTTCCTATGTAACATTCCCTGATGCCACCGAAGTGACAAAGTTCTTGCCAGATGGTTCCGATGTTACTACCTCACCCCCTACTTATGGTGGAAGTTCTCGTGATGCCGGCAACGATTATATTGCTTTGCGTTATGCAGATGTGCTTTTGATGCATGTTGAAGCAATTATGGCAGGTGGCGCATCGACCAACAGTGCTGCCGCATTGAATTCTTTCCAAGAAATAAGAGACAGGGCAGGTTTAACGGCTACCGTTACCAACATTACAAAAGAGGATCTCTTACTTGAAAGAAGAGTGGAATTGGCTTTTGAAAACCAGAGATGGTTCGACTTGCTACGCTTTGGCGTTGCAGATGCCGTTTTGAGTGCACATGCCACCGAAATGGGCTACGTCTTTGATGCTAGAAAATTACTACTGCCCATTCCAGCAAGGGAAATAAACATAAGCGGTGGCCTTTTAACACAGAATCCAGGATATTAAAAAATAAATTTTAAGAAATGAAAAATAAAAGAAATATTTTCCGCAAGTCAACCTTGTTGCTTGTAAGTGTAATCGTAACGAGTTCTTTTGTAAGTTGCGTCGGCTCAGATATTTTTAGGGATGATTTGCCAGAGGCAAACTCTAAAGTTGATACTGTATTTCCAGAAGCAAATTTTGATTATACAGCAGATCAAGTTGAATTTACACTAATAAATTTCACCGACCTTTCTACTGAAGCTTCAAATTACTCGTGGGATTTTGGTGGTGGAGCCACTTCAACAGAACGCGACCCTAGTCACACATTTGCTGGAGAAGGCACGTACCCTGTTACATTGACCGCCAGTGATGGTAATGGTGAAACTTCAACGGTTACTTTAGATGTAGAAGTTGTAAATGAATTAATCTCAGCATTTGAATGCCCAGATTTTTTATGTGATCCCAGAACCCCATGGGGAGGTGGAAGAGGTACGAGTACGTATTCTGCCAGTGCTTCTCCAACGCCTCCAGAAGGAAACGGTGCAGCTAAATTAAGTAGTTCTTCGCAATTTCTTGATCAAACTATATTGGTAGTTGCCGATGCAGATTATGAAATAACTTTTTGGTACGTAAGTAAAAGTTCCGGCACGTCAGCTGGAGCGCTATTAATTGAAGATGCGGATAACGGTGATGACTTCTTGAATGAAGGTATCCCATTATCGCCAGATGCTTCAAATTATGTAGCCATATCGTACAGAGTCAAAACAGGTCCAACCACGGAGAACATGAGATTCAATATTGAATATGCAGGTACTGAAGTTAGATTTTCTAAAATTAGTATAGACAGAATTAAATAATTACGGCTATTGAAATAGCATTTAGAAATAAGAGTTACAATTTACGAACCAAATTTCTATAGTAATCATCGGAGTATCAGATGAATTTGCCTTGGTTGCTATTGTTAAAGCCTATTCAGCAAACTAATTTCAACAAGGAGAGATAAAAAACAAACAAATAAAAAATTATGAATTTAATAAACAAAGGAATAAGTGCCTTATTAATAACTGGCCTTATAATGTCTTGTGACGAAGATGCTTATACCCCGATTGCCCCGATAGCTTCATCGGGAGGTGAGACAATGAGCGTTTTGTCAAGTTTTAATGTATCTGCAAGTGGTGATGGCACTATAATGACGGTAACACCTGTATCTGTTGGCGTTGATTCTTATGTAGTGGATTTCGGAGACGGAAGTAGTCCCGTAACAATTTCAGAACAGGGTGGTTCCGCTTCTTATGATTATCCCAATACAGAGGCAGAAGTTGACTATACTATAACCGTAACTACAAAAGCAGCAGGTCAAAATGATATAACTAAAACAAAAGATGTGACTGTTACTCATACTCCAATGGCTATAGCGTCAAGAGCTGCTTCACCAACCGGAAATCATCATGATGTATTTGCCATTTTTAGTGATGGTATTGATTACGATGGTGGCCTACTTGGTTACAGAGAGAAACTTAGTGCCTTTGAAACTGCTAAGGTTGTTACTTCGGAGTCAGGCAACTCAGTACTCGAATATTCTCGACTGGGAACCGACACTGCCGTTATTTCTTTTGGTACGGAAGACAAACCTGAGAATATTGTTATTGCCGATGCTTTTGCAGATGGAGTTGGTGCAACAAGTATTCACTTTGATGTTCATTCCGTTTTTTCGGAAGGAATTGATAAATTGAAAATCACGTTGGTAAATGGTGATACGGATGAGGAATATGTTCTTGATGGTATTGATTTGACAGATGGTGAATGGGCAGGTTTAGATTATGATTTAGCTACTGCTTTCTCTGCACCTGTGGTTCGAATTGATGAAATAAAATTTGAATTAGGAACAGGTGGTACCGCAAATGACCAAGCAACTATCAACGTCGACAATATTACTTTATCAAAGGAGCCTAGTGCAACAATTGTAAATGGTGATTTTGATTCAAGTTCTTCACAATGGAAACCAGCCATTTTTACCGATGGAAGTACTAGTGGCTTTAATGGAAGTTCTGATGGTTCTTGGACAAATTACGACGGTTCACCCAACGGAAGTAAAACAAGCGGAGCAAAATGGAGTAATAGTACATCGGCCGGACCATACGCCAGTGCCAGTACTAGATATGCATACCAGCCACTTACATTAACCCCTGATACCGATTATATCTTAGAATTTGAATATGCTATAAAAGATGATGAAGCAATCGATCCCGTGGGAGGCAGAAGAATGGTAGCGGTAGTTCTTGATGGTCACTTTATTGATGGTGCAGATGCCGTAGCTGCAGAAACTTCGGCTTTGGGTAGTCATGTTGGGACTATAGCCGAGGGGAAATTCTCCGATACCGTTGGTACATTGGTTCAAGTACCATTTACTTCCAATGATAGTGGTGAAGTTGCTATATGGCTTTATGCAGTTACTCCAGTTGATGGATGGATGGATAATGTTAAAGTTTACCCAGCACCATAATCAAATGAGAAACCTCCGAAAAGAACTATTTGTATGTATAGTACTACTATTTCTATCTGTTAACGCTACTTCTCAAAACAAGAAAGGTGGCGTTGCAGAATCGGATGTCAAAGTTGAAAATAAGAAAAAGGGCAAGAAGAAAAAAAAGAAAGTAAAACTTCCGGAAATCGATTTAAGTAACTGGAAGATAACGATACCAGAGGGTAAAGGAAAGGGAGGGGCTATCAGTGTTGGACCACCAGAAATATTGGATTATGCTACAAATGAGACCTTAAAACCTTATATGTACAACGATTCCACAAAGGGGGCACTGGTATTTTATGCTTATCCAACTGCTGCTACCACCGCAAATACCAAGTATTCAAGATCAGAGCTAAGAGAGCAAATGGTTCCGGGTGATGATAATGTAAACTGGACATTTAAGCAAGGCGGAACATTGAAAGCAAAGCTTGCTATGAATAGCGTTTCCCGCGATGAAAATGGCAAATACCACAAAGTAATAATACTGCAGATTCATGGGCGCTTGACAAATGAACAAAGACATTTAATCGGTCAAAAAGATAATAACGCGCCTCCAGTATTGAAGATTTATTGGCAGAATGGCAAAATTAGGGTCAAGACTAAGAAACTCAAATTTCCTGGTGTAAACGCAAGAGGAATATTGCACGAAGAAGCTTGGACCGACGATGAGGGATTTAATTTTGAGGAGGAAGTAGGTTTTAGAAAATTTCAGATCGAAGTAAAAGTTTCCGATGGAAAAATGGTAGTTATACTGAACAAGAGTGAATTCGCCGTTTATGAAAATGCCAGCATTAAAAGATGGGGAATCTTTGAAAACTATTTTAAAGCAGGAAATTATTTTCAAAGTAGGGACGAAGGTTCATTTGCCAAAGTAAATTTTTATGAATTGGAAGTTGAACATTAATTGGTTTGAAAAATAGAAGATTCGTAATCTTCATCTATGATAATTGAGTTGTTCTGTTGTTAGGTTGTAGATAAATTTGCCGGCCTATTAATTTAGGTCGGTAAATTTTGAAAATATGTCACAAACCCTATATAAATTACCATTTATTAAGTTAAAAATACTTTTTTTACTAGAAATATTTTTCCTAGTTTTAACAAACCAATCTGGTTAACCAATTTAAAGTGTAATAAATATTTAGTGGCGCATGAAATTAGACGTTCTAGCAAGAAATGAAAATCAAGAAATCCAAAACGGAATAATAGCCAAGATTCGAGATTTAATGAACTATAAAAACCTGGAGCCCGGCGATAAACTGCCTTCAGAAAGAATGCTTTCCGAGAAATTTGGAGTAAGCCGAAGCAATGTACGTGAGGCAATTCAAAAGTTGGAATTCTACGGTCTGCTGAAGTCGAAGCCCCAAAGCGGAACCTTCGTGGCAGACATAGGGCAAGTGGCAATGAACGGAATTCTGGAAGAAATATTAAGCTTAGAGGAACCTGATTTTAAATCATTGGTAGAGACCAGAATATTGTTAGAGCTAAAGACCGTACGACTGGCCGCACAAAGAAGAACCGATGACGATTTAAAACTAATGGAAGATGCCCTGCAAGCTTACAGCAGGAAAGTTCTTAACGGTGAAAATGCGGTACAAGAAGACTTACTTTTTCATTTGGCCATTGCCAGGGCAAGCGGTAATAGTACAATAAACACATTGATGTTGATCATTACTCCCGAGATCATCACCAATTTTGAAAAATATCACGTTTGCGATAAAAACCAAGCCTTTATTGGCATACAAGAGCATACGGACATTTTTGATGCCATTAAAGAACAAAACACACAACTGGCCAAAGAAAAAATGAAAGTACATTTTAAAATGTTGTATCAATACTGCTATAACATAACAGCTGATTAGCGAAAACCAAAGAAAGGTAAAATTGCACGTTTTTATCTTTCACAGTAAACACTGAATTGAAGAAGGGAAAATACTTAAAGAATACTTCAAAATTCCACGTATTTAAGCTACATTTAAATACCTCCAGAAATTTTTAGTACTGCTTAAGTATAAAAGTAAGGGTTGATATTGTTGCCTACAAGCATTGTTCACACGTTTGTAGGTCGAGAATGTCATACGCAGAATAATACATAACCAAACAAGGAAACTATGAAAATTAAAGGATTACGTTGGTTCATCATTGGACTTATCTTTTTAGCAACTGTTATAAATTATATAGACAGAAGTGCTTTGTCCATTATGTGGGGAAATGAAAATGTGGAAGGCTCTATATCGCATTCATTAGGCTTGACCAAAGATCACTACAGCTATATATTGAACATTTTTATGGTGGCTTATGCCTTAGGACAATTATTTTCAGGTAAATTATTTGATAAGGTTGGTACTCGAATCGGATATGTAATAAGTATAGGTGTTTGGAGTTTATCGACCTTGTTGCACTCAACGGTTAGAGGCTTTTTATCATTGGCATTTTTTAGAACAACTTTAGGTCTATCCGAGGCAGGAAACTGGCCTGGTGCGGTAAAAAGTAATGCAGAATGGTTTCCGATAAAAGAACGTGCCATTGCCCAAGGACTGTTTAATGCCGGAGCGTCAATTGGGTCGGTTATTGCACCGCCTTTAATCGCCCTGCTTTTTGTGGCCTATGGTTGGGAAGTTACGTTTATAATAGTGGGGGCAATTGGGCTTTTGTGGATTATTCCTTGGCTTTTAATTAATAAGGCAGGACCCAAAAAGCATCCTTGGATAACGGAAGAAGAGCAAAAATTTATTTCCGAAGGACAAAGTGAGGCGGATCAAAACTCCACTGAAGACGAAAAAGGACTAAGCCTGAAAGAAATACTCTCACATAAAGAATCTTGGTCCATTGTTGCGAGTAGATTCTTTTTAGAGCCTATCTGGTGGCTGTTTGTAGGCTGGATGCCTATATATCTTTTTGATGTATATGGCTTTAATGTAAAGGAGGTGGGAATGTTCGCTTGGGTGCCTTATGTAGGTGCGGCCATAGGCAGTATAGCCGGAGGCTATGTTTCAGGGGTTATTATTTCGAAAACAAATTCCATAGATAAAGGTAGAAAAACCACAATTTTAACAGGCGGAATTATAATGGTGTTAGGTCTTGTTGCAACCATATTTTTTGCAGATACACCAGAAAAATTCGTGGCAATCGTATTTATCGTGTTATTCGGATTTCAGTTTGCCATAGGCAACATCCAAACACTACCAAGTGACTTTTTTAGTGGTAAATCTGTAGGGTCACTTGCCGGTTTAGGAGGCATGGTAGGCGTGTTTTCTGTAATCGTTATGAACTTTCTAGTACCCGTAATCGCGGAGGTTTCATACACTCCTATTTTTATCGCCATAGCCATTTTTGTTCCGCTAGGCATAGGATCAATCTATTATTTCGCAAAAAATATAAAATCAGTAGAATAATTAAAAAAAAATAACAATTAGAGATATGAGTAATAAAGGAAAAGTAGCAGTAATTACAGGAGCAACCGGTGGAATTGGTTTCGCAGTAGCACAAAGATTAGGTAAAGACGGATACACCGTAGTATTAAACGGCATCGATGATGATGCAGGCGCTAAAAGAATTGAAGAGCTTACTGCAGAAGGCATCACTGCCGAATATTATGGGTTTGACGTTACAAAAGAAGAAGAAGTAACCGCAAACATCACTAAGATTGGTGAAAAATATGGGAAAATTGATGTACTCGTAAATAACGCAGGCGGACTAGGTGGCAGATCTAGATTTGAAGAAATGACCACGGATTTTTACAGATTTGTAATGGCATTAAACCTTGATTCCGTGTTTTTTGCTTCTAGGGCGGCTATTCCTTTTCTTAAAAAAGGAGAAAACGCTTCCATAATTAACTATACATCCATTGCCGGGTGGAACGCCGGAGGACCGGGTGCCGGAATTTATGGAACATCCAAAGCGGGAGTTCATGCATTAACAAGGGCATTGGCAAAAGACCTTGCTGAAGATGGTATAAGAGTAAATGCAGTATCCCCCGGTACTATCGACACGCCTTTTCATGCGCAGATTAAAGCAACTAAACCAGAAGTTTTTGCATCATGGGCAAATAATATTATGTTAGGTAGATTAGGCCAACCAGAAGATGTAGCAGGCGTAGTTTCGTTTTTAGCAGGCAAGGATGCTTCTTTCTTGACCGGCGAAACTATCCAAATTACGGGAGGACAAGGTTTAGGGATTTAAAACCTAAGATTGTCTTAAGTAAAATCACAGTTAAAAAACAATAATAATCTAACACCATTTGAGATGAAAAAAGTAGTAACGTTCGGCGAGATAATGCTGCGATTGGCACCTCCGGGAT
>CBDULZ010000063.1:0-29424 GCA_965368185.1 uncultured Kriegella sp. | reverse complement strand
AAGAAGTCTTGGCCAAAGTAAAGGAGCTATACTATGATTGAAGTTACGGCTAGGTCAGACTAAGAACTACACCCAAATATGAATTAGAATTTATCTTCCTGAGATTTGTAATCCTATTTCCTTTCACATATATATCCCTTAATATCAATAGGCTAAAATACTAGTTTGGATCAAAAGTGGTTTCTTCAACTATTCTCAAAAACTTGTTTTAAGGGCGCATCGTAAGAAAAAAATTATTACCTTTCAGTAGGCCATTATATGGTTTCTTGTTTGAATGTTCCCTATTTTTCTTCGGAAAACCCTTGCTAATAAAAACGTAAATAGACTTGTGCATCTAGCTTAGCGTTTTTGGCACGGCATTCAAGAATAAACTGGTTTTGACATTACATAAGTTAAATTGACGGGTCGATACAATCGGGCCGCAATTAAAATAGACTTGTTTGGGTGGGAGGCTACCAGGCCATAAAATGGATGCTTTTGTCAAAAAACAAGTGTAAACATTATGGCTCTAAGCAAACCTTTGGTGGATCGATTTGCTGATATCCCTTTAATTCTCTGCGGACCGATACCGCGCAGGGTAGATTCCCAAATAGTGAGTGTCTGGGTAGCCTTAAAAGAGTCGAGGCGTATCAAGCTCAATTTATATCTAGGTTATTCCGATAGTGACGTAAACAAAACACCTGATTTCTCATCAGGATTTATAGAGACACTGCCCGTAGGGGCGCATTTGCATATTGCCATGGCCTATGTGCCGACAAAGGGCTTACTCCGAAATGGGGGTGTCTATTCCTACGACCTTCATTTCTATACTCCAAACACAGAAACAAGAACATCATCTTTAGGAGAACTCGATTTGCTCAAAAGTCCTGTATTGCTTGGCTTTAAGGAAAACCAATTACCTTCCTTTGTCTATGTTCCTGAAAAGCTCGAAGACCTTCGTGTGGCGCATGGCTCTTGTCGGAAACCCCATGGTAAAGGGCGCGATGGGCTAGCTGCATTGTCGAAAGTGATGGCGCCCGATTTTTTGGATATTGAACGAGTCAATGACCCAAAAGTCAGACCCCATTGCTTTTTTCATACGGGCGACCAGATTTATGCAGATGATTGTTCCAATTTTTTAATAGAACATTATACCGATATTGGTAATTTCCTTTTTCAAAGAGTAGAGCAACTTCCTTTTCCGGTCGACCCGGAAGACTATTTCGACAAACAGAATGAAGATGGGAAAAAATTCAAATGGATGGAAGCCGTAACAGCGGCCTTACCTCCTGGTCGCAGAGCTACCAATTTCTACACCGGTTTCACTGGGGCCCAAGGCAACCATCTTTATTCATTTGCAGAATTTAGTGCCGCTTATCTGATGCAGTGGTCAGATGTGCTATGGCCCGAAAAACTACAGACCGTTCATGAGTTCATGCAAAGTAAAATAGCGGATACCTCAGAAACTGCGTCGTACTTATTTCCATTAAAAAAATGGGAAAAGGAATGGAAGCAGAATCCCTTGAACTTGGATGAAATGGATAAAGAGGCAAGACAAAAAAGTGGACTTGTCGAACTTTTGAATTACTGGAAAAGTAGGGAAGCAGAAATCAAAAAGGTCGTAGAGTTCAGACGAGATCTGCCCGCCGCTCGGCGGGCGATGGCCAACATGCCAAACATTATGACTTTTGATGACCACGATGTTACAGATGACTGGTATCTGACCGGACGCTGGACCAAACGAGCACTCGGAAGCAGGCTGGGCAAAACAATTATCAGTAACGGACTCTTAGCATTTGCCTTATTTCAGGCATGGGGCAACGATCCAATGGCATGGTCGGGCAATGCCTTGGCAATACTGCTCCAAAACATACTGCCTGAAGATTTCCCAGAAAGTGAAAAGGAAAAGCTACGGAGCGAAATAAAAGACAAATTAGAAGGCATTGGCAATGATGATGATGGTCCAATAGAAGAGGCCACCGATATTGAAGAAGATAAGCTTATTGAAGACATACGGTCGATACTTGAAGGTAAATTAACTGCGTCCAGCCTCAATTTTACAGGTAGTGATAAAGATCAGTTGGTTCAAAATATTATAACATCCCTTTTAACAGAAATCGTCACCAATATCCCAAGAAGCGAGAGCAAAAAGAAAGAACTACTAGACGAAATTCCTTTTTTTGTCTCAGGCATGAAACCGTATGCAAGCGCGCATCAGACCTTGATTGAAGATGAAACAACAGGTGGGCCAATTCAGGACTGGGCAGCTTTACGCTCTCTGAGAATCAATAACAATTTAGGGTTTGATAATTTGGATAAGCCAAAAATTACTTGGCATTTTTCCTTTCAAATGGGTCCTACCCGTGTTTTTGCCCTAGATACCCGAACACGGCGCGACTTTTCTGCTGGTATGGATTTCCCACCCAATCTTATAAGGAAAAAAGCTCTAGGCCAGCAAATTCCAAAAACCCTACTTCCACAGGGTACAGAACTGGCAATAGTCATATCAGGTGCACCAATTTTGGGCTTGGCAACTATTGAGTCTATCGGGCAGACCATCGTACCCCGTGTGATGAATGTTAAAAACGTTTTTACGGCGAAAATAGATGTGCCCAATCGAACAGTACCCCACAAAGGGGAAGAAAGCCTAGATGTGGAGCACTGGTCGCTACATATCGAAGGATATGAAGCACTTTTAAAAAAGCTGGCGATTTTTGACAAAGTCGTTTGTCTGTCGGGCGATGTACATTATGGCATTACCAGTGAAATGGATTATTGGCAGAAGGACAAACCCAAAGCTTCCCGTTTTGTACAAATGGTATCGAGCGCACTCAAAAACATGAAACCGGAAGGTTCATTGGTAGGCTTGTTACCCGCTGCTATAACACAGGTAGCACTAACCAAAGGCTTAAATCGTGAAATGGACAATTTGACACTGGTAGGTTGGGAGAAAATCACGAATCAGTTAAAACTCAAGCGTCAGTTTGAGGCCGGAAAATTCCGCGATGCCCGTCCCGGTGAATTTCCCTTGCGATTGGCGTATGCTTTAGGTAAAAAAAATGTCTTTTTACCGTTGCGAGACTGGCCTTTGGCTGAATTTCCTCCCGAGACGGAAGGTGGAGAACCTATTATCCTTCCCAGAGTTGTACTAAATTCCGACGCCCCCCAACCAAACTATATGTGGCGATTGAACTTTGTAAATGACAAGCGAACCGATAGTGAGCGATTCCGTGCATTGGGTGCTGAATTTAAGATAGAACCTGATGCCGATGTACCATCGGATATCAATGCATCCAATTATAAATCTAGCTTAGATCAAATGCTCAAACGCAATGCTTTTTTCAGTAGAACACATTTTAGCCGGGCAGTGAACTGGTTCAGCAACGCGGCAATTGTCCATTTTTCAAAAAAAGAAAATGGCGAAATGATGGCATTACATTCCATGTTTTTCTATCCCATTTATTTATCGGCACCGCATAATGATAATCCTGGAAATTTTGAGGATCCATTTTTTCAACAGCAAGTTTCACTGGAACAAAAATTGGAATCGGAGCAACCAACTTTTCCAAAGGAACCTAATCCGAATTAGCTATGGGCAAATTATCCAGGTTAATAAATCACATTAACGATTGGCTTGCACCTTTCGAAGAGTTCTGCAAGGACGAAAACTTCCGTGGTGAATTGTTGGCATCGGTCGGGGCAAAAGAACCAACAGATACGGCAAAAAAAGCGCGTTTGGAAGAAAAAAGGGGCAAACTAATGGGCTTACTGCAGGCCCTGAAGGATAAATTTGATGTCGATGAAATAGAAGTAGGCAACATTGTGGCATTCGGGAAGCTGATGGCAGAAATGTATGTCGTTACAAAGACAGTAGCCGAAATGCTCGAAGAATGTTCTTATCAGGGTGTTGATGAAAATGATGCTGAAACGAAGGAAATAGCAATTGTCAATGCATTAAGAGCTATTTCAAAATATTTTTCATTTGTGCTGTTCAGGAATAGGGCACCTGAAATAGCGGCTTTCGCAGAAGCATTGGGTATTTTTACTGATGAATATAACGTAACGAAAAGAGCATTACATTTCGCTTTGCCTCTTGATTTTTTCAAAGTTACAGGCGATATATATGGGGATACTCATCAACTAATTACAAAGGCAGTTTTTCTTGATTTGAGTATTCTTTTAACCTCATGGTTACAAAATAAAATCAAAAACCTTGGGCAGTTTTTGGTCAATTTCGGCTACGAACTATTGCCTGAAGATGATAGTTTTCCGAATTCCGCCCAATTGGCAAATCGTGTTTTACAATTGCAATTTTTGCCTGGCAACCTACTTGAATCAAATGACGTTTTAAGCGAACTCACGGATTCCATTATTTCGTTTGGCACCATTCCCATACCAGCTGATAATGCTAGTCCTGAGGAAGAACCCGCCGGTTACCAGTATTTGATGAAGTTTGAATTATCTGCCACGGAAATCGGATTCGATAATTCTGCTTCGGGAATTGAATTAGGAGATTTTCAACTGCACATACCTGCCAAATTAAGCAGGAGTATGATTTGGGGCCATGGTATAGATTTCGACGGTTTTAGCAGCGATTTATTGGGTTTGGATACATTTTTTAAGTTGGTTTTGCCGGCTCCAAATAAGAAAAAAGGGGGCGATTCTAATGAACCGGGAGAAATAGACCTGTTGGAAAGAGGAGATATTTCCTTTAAAATCTCCCCTAAAAAAGTTTTTGTAAATGGAGCAGAAAAAGCTGACCTGGAATTCCGACTTGAAATGCGAGATTTTGTTCTGGCAATTTCGGGTGATGATCGTGACGGATTTGTTCAAAAAATATTTCCCGATGAGGCGCAGATCAGGGCGAGCTTTTCCATTGCATATTCGCCCCGTACAAACTCCTGGACAATTGATGGATTGGACGGTAGGGATGGTCTCTTTTTTATGTTTAAAATCGGAAAAGTAGGTTTTAAGAAAAATAAAGCCTTAAGAATTGAAATTCCGGTGCTCTTTTTTGGATTAAGACCGCTCGTTGAAAAAGTTGAGGAACAGAATACCATCCGTGGTGCTGAACTAGAGGCTTCGATCGGTCTGCGTCTTGGCCTCGGGCCGCTTGATATTTCAGCTGACCGACTTGGATTGTTGGCAAAGCTGACCTTCCCGGAAAAAGCAGATGGAAACCTTATGGGAGCAGACCTTGGCCTAGACCTTAAGCCACCTTCGAGCATTGGGTTTATGTTAAAGGGCAAATACCTCACTGGGGGCGGGTTCCTCTACATTGACGCCGACCGTGGTGAATATATGGGCATCGCACAATTGTCTTTTAAGAACAAATATAATATCAAAGCCTTTGGTATTATCCTCACCAAACTGCCGAATGACAAAAAGGGATTTTCTTTTGTCTTGATGCTCACTATAGAAAGTGCTTTCCAATTGGGCTTAGGTTTTCAACTGACAGGGGTTGGGGGGCTTGTAGGGATCAATCGGCGAATAGAAATTTCGAAGCTACAGGAAGGAATGCGTACAAACTTGTACGACAACATCCTTTTCCCTGAAAACCCCATGGAAAACCCTTATGGCCTTCTTAATGCCATCAATATGGTTTTTCCCGTTGCCGAAGACCAATACGTGATTGGTTTGTTGCTTCAAGTAGCCTGGGGGTCGAAAGGCTTAATAAGTATTGAAGCAGGATTTATTGTAGAGTTTCCTGAACCTGTGCGCCTGACAATTGTCGGCGTTCTAAAAGCATCGGTCAAGAAAAAAGTAAAAGGCAAGGAAATAACCGCCCTCAATTTACAATGTAATTTTCTATGCATTTTTGATTTTGAAAAACAATTTATCCGCCTCGATGCTGTACTCTTCAACTCTACGATTTGCGGTTTGAAACTGGACGGTGATTTGGCTTTGCGCATTCGTTATAGTTCAGATCCAGATTTTGTGCTGTCCATTGGGGGTTTCCACCCTGATTTTCAACCGCCAGCACTTGACCTGCCCACCGAAATCAAACGCATGCAAATTATTCTGCGTTCCGGCAACCCGAGCATAATAGTTTCCGCCTATGTAGCTGTGACTGCCAATACCTTCCAGTTTGGTTTGGCAGGAGTTTTAAAATTTGAAAAATGGGGGGTAAAAATTCTAGGGGAATTATCTTTTGATGCGCTCTTCCAATTCAACCCCTTCTGTTTTGAAATCGGTGTACATTTCTTACTCTCCGCTTCTTGGAAAGGGCATGAATTTGCTGCTATTGAACTCGATGGGCTTTTCTCCGGCCCCTCGCCTTGGCATGTGGAGGGCAGCCTACGCCTAAAAGTATGGATATTCTCCAAAACTGTTCACCTTGATGAATCATGGGGTGACAAAGACGATACACAACTTGAATCGGTACGAATCATTCCCTTATTGAGCGACGATCTAAAAGACCCCGCCAACTGGGAGTCAAAAACAGGCCGCACACGTGTTTTAACAACTACCAGAAAACAAGACGTTACCGTTTTAAATCAATTAATACTGCACCCGAACGAATTATTGATTGTGCGACAAAACACCGTGCCTTTATCTTTAAAAATTGACAAATTCGGTGATCGGGTCCCCGAGGGAGCCAGAAAATTCGATATTCAGTTACAGGGCAGGGACGGTACAACCTTAAATTCGACTACCGTCAAGAACCATTTTGCGCCCGCCCAATTTGTGAACATGGATGACGAGCAAAAGCTCAGTTCATCCTCCTATGAATTATTCGACTCCGGGCTGAGTTTCGAGGGGCTTGACGATGTGATGTGTAGCGAATTGAGGAGTACTATCGACGTAGAATATGAGACCAAAATAGTAGATGTACCCACAATTGCACCGACCGGTAAACCAACAAGAGTCAAAGAACATATAGAAAATTTTGCTTTTGGATTAAAAAACAATGCTATTGTGAATTCAACTTTTGGGAAGAATGCCGAGACCGTCAAGACAGTTTCGGCACCACTGAGAGAACGATTTACAATTGTTGAGAAGACTGGCCTAACAACCTATAAGAACACCCATGCCTGGACCGAAACGGAGGCATTACAGAAATTACGGGAAATTGAAAAATCAATGCCCAGAAAACAGGGCGAACTAATGGTAGTACTAAATGAATAAGGGAGTTAAAATGGAGTTGAATTAAGGTTCTACATTTTTATTTACCCTTCTCAAGAAACTAATTTTTAACGATATGGCAAATTACACCTTTCTTCCTTTTTTACGCCGAGGAATTATCGGCTTGGCCGACGCCAATGTTGAAAAGAATCGGTTAAATGTCCCATTGCGGTTACAAGTGATTGGCGAAGGTGAAACATTGCCTCAACCTATTGAGCGGCCAGTGCAACTCTTTGGCCCAGGCGATATAATAGGTTTGAATCACCAAGCAATCGTTCGCACTGTGCCCCGAGCTGGGGTGAACGATTTTGAAGCCAATTTCCTTTCGGCCATTGAGTTTTACGACGAAGATTTTCCATGGCGGTATTCCCCGGTTATGCCAGAACAAGGTGGAAAGCTTAAACCTTGGATTTGGTTGGTCGTTTTAACGGAAAACGAGTATACGCGGATAACAGGCGGCAAGAACAGGCTTCCCGTCATAAATATTACGAACGAAGCCATTCAATCGGCACTTCCAGTTCCGGAAACTACTACTTCCTGGGCACACGTCCACCTCAATTTTAAACCGGAAGGTGCCACAGCCAAGGCACTTGGCATTAGCATACAACAGAATTTGAATAAGAACCCCAATCTAGGTTGTTCCCGATTGGTCTGTCCTCGCCGCTTGAGCCCCAATACACGTTACCGAGGTTTTGTTATACCAGCTTTTGAGAAAGGGCGTTTGGCGGGATTAGGCCGCCCAGAAGCTGAGGTTTCAACCATTCCCAATCTTCAGCCATCTTGGTCAAATACTGGAGGGAATGTCGCCTCCAATCAATTCCCGGTTTATTATGAATGGCCATTCTCCACGTCCTCAGCTGGCGATTTTGAGGTTTTAGCACGTAAATTGTCTCCCCTCAAGACACAGGAGCAAAATGAATTGGCCGCAGCGACCAAACATCTGGATGTGCGAGATCCTGGTTGGGGTATCAAAGGGGCAAAAGGAACGATACGGTTAGAAAGTGCGTTGAAATTACCTGGTTTGATACCCGATTCGGTTATCGAAACAAATGACAAAAAAGTATTACGAAATGCAATTACACCTTTGCTGAATCTTGGTATTAAACCCTTGGAAAGTACCAATGCTAAAACCACACCACACCCCTATTTTAAAGCAGAAGACAATCTCAACAAACAATCAAATTTGGATGATGACCCTATCATCACACCACCTGTCTACGGAAGTTTTTATCGCACGGCAGAAATACTAAATTCTAATAATTCAGAGAGTTGGTACGGTGAATTAAACCTAAATCCGGTGTATCGGATAGCGGCAGCGGTTGGGACCAGCGTTGTACAGAAGGATCAGGAGGAGTTAATGGACAGTGCCTGGGAACAGTGGCAAACGTATGCCAGTACAAGGAAAATAAGAAATCGGTGGGTGTTTTCAGAACAGCTAAGCCAGAAGATGTGCGTAAAAAGAATGAAACCCATTACAGATGCATCTGATCCCGTAGTGCAATACCGTTCAACAGGCTTCTTTTCCCCCTTAATGCCAACGCTTAAATCAGGGGGGGGGAGCAACCAGAGGTTAGTTAAGCAAGTAACGGCGGAGGCGGACAAGCCTTCTACATTCTCTCCGGCCTTCTTAAAGATTACCCGTACTGGTGGCCCCTTAATGCGGCGGTTATCAAATAAGTCCAAAGGGATATTTTTCATTGATATTCCATCTGTAATTTTCTCCCGTACGCCCACAACCGCTATTCAAAGAGCTGTCAATGCGATTTTATTCTGGCTCAACACCAATCCAGGAAGTTCAAAGGCATTGAAAGAAGCAGGCCTGGGTGGTGTTGAACCCTTAAAAACGGCGGGAAGCCTATGGCTACCCTATGTAAGTTTACAGCCTACCAGGGTCGTACGCAGAAAGGACGTGCATAAAAGTACGATGACGGGTCTATGGGCGCAGATTGCCCCCAAAAATACCATTATGGCTCGTTTTCAATCGATGATGGGGCATAAGTTTTCAACAGATGCAAGCATAACCACTGGGGGTTTATCCTCGGCCCCAGTTTTCAAAGAGGCAACTTATGCAAAACTCGCTGAAAATAATACGGATTTCATTTTACCCGGATTGGAAAAAATTCCATCCAACCGAGTAGTGATTCTTCAGGCCAATACTAAATTTATTGAATCCTTTTTGGTGGGACTAAACCATGAAATGGCGCATGAGTTTCTATGGCGTGAATTTCCGGCCCCTTTGAATGCTACTTATTTTAGTCAGTTTTGGGACGTACGCAATGCGGCAACCCCTAAAAAGGATATTCAGCCAATTCTTCAATGGAAATCCAAATCAAAAATCGGCACCCATGGTAACACCGCCAGTCAGGCGGTCGTAGAAGATCCCATTGTGCTGGTTATCCGAGGTGATTTACTACGTAAATACCCGAACACTGAAATCTTTATGGCAAAAGCGGCTTGGGAAAACAAAAAGGTGGGGAGTCATAAATTGGTACTCGATGTCAACGACCAGTCACAGTGGTTAAATGACTCCCCCAATTTACACCGCCCTCTTTTTTCGGCACGTGTTGAACCCGATTATTCTTTCCTTGGGTTTAATCTCGGAATTCAAGAGGTAAGGGGAAGCTCAGAAGACCCCGGATGGTTTTTTGTGATGAAAGAGCGTACAGGCGACACCCATTTTGGGATGGATCTAATTGCGGAACCAGGTAGCGACGATCCATCGTGGGAACAATTGACTGAAGTTTCTGAAAATCAATGTATTCGAATAGGATCGACCCAATTCGATGCATTGCCACGGTCGGGGAAGAGGGCCGATCAAGTCGCTTCTATGTTATATCAAAGACCGTTTATGCTATTTGTGCATGCAAGCAGATTGCTTCCTAATTCCCCATAAGTAGCAGGAACCGACACAAACAATAAAACATTTGTACATTGATTCAAAGTAGTCAACAGCTATGGCAGACCTAAAAGAGATACGAGAGCAGATACGTCAAAGGCGCGATGCGTTCAAGGATGCCGATAATGCATATTATCAGGCATTGCAACAACACACATTACTACAGAAAAGTGGTGAACCGGCTCCCAAAACCGAGATTAAAAAAAAGCGGCAAAATCGTGAAAATGCACGATTCAACCTTCATGCAGCGATCAATCTGTTGGCGCAATCCGATACACCCCAACGATTACTTACGCAAGTTGCGGCAGATATTCCTTTTCTATTACTTCCGTTACGTATAGAGGCGCGTTATGTGACGTTTAGGCACGTAGTACGAAACTTGAAGGCGGATGATTGGATCGATTCCACACAACTGAGCAGTGGTTTCGAACAGGAAGAAGAAGGTACTTGGACGTATCAAGTACCACAATTGAAGGGTGGTCTTTTAAATCGGCTTGCAACACAGGTTAAAAACCAACAAATCAAACCCAAGGGCAACCAATATATAGAGCGCAAGTCGGATAAAGACGAACTTTGTATCCGTTTTTATCCTGATGATATTTTTAAAAATGCACATGAGCCTAACTTATTGATTACGGAATGGGAAGCAGGAAAAGCATTTTGGGAAAAAATCTGGACCCAGTCCGAGCCCGAAGAAAAAACCTGGCTCAACTTTTCAGCCACGATGTCACCGGCGAGGGCGGCGTGGATTATGCGGATATCACAGCCCGTGAACTTCACTTTTGGGCAACAAATGCCTGACAAACCCCGGTTTCCGGATAATCCGATGCTCAAAGATGCCGCTTATTCCCTAGCGCCGACTACATTGTTATTGCCGGAGCGTATCGTAGTTCGCTTGTATGCCGCAACGGGCACATTCAAGGAGTTTATAGGAAAACCTATCCCCGAACCCATACGACTTGGTCTGGATCCCACCGATGACCCTTTTGATGAAAAACCGGCAAGTGCAATTTTTACAGAAGAAAAAGGAACTTTAAAAGCGCCGGAATACTTGCAATGGGTACAAGATTTAGATGTGGCGGAAGAACAGGGGCTGGCAGTTCGAATTGATTTATCACAGAACCCCGAGTTTAAGAATGGTGTGGCCAAGATAATTGTATTGGGTGCAAAACTATCGGCCGATGAAACTGACAGCACTCAACTTCTGAATGAGCATTTTGAAAACTGCCTCTATAAAGAAGAGGGCATGTCGATAGTACCGCAAGGGACTCCAACCAACAACTTCGGAGATAAGAAATCAGGTTTTAACCACAAAGAGAAGGCTTCATTGGCCTATTTTATGTCAGCATACAAGGCGCCCAAACAGCATGCACAGCAATTGACAAGCGACGAATCGTACTTGCGTCGTTTTTTGGGTTTGAACGACAGTTTTCGTTTTCCGAATGGCGACCAAACAGATATCGATGAAGCGAAAAACATGAATAGCATGCTTTGGCATTCCACGTGGGGATATTATTTGTTGCAGTTTTTTAGTCCGGCCATGACCGAAACCAAGAGGGAAACGTTGAGGCAGTTTTTTAACGAATATGTAACAGGTCGTGGTTTATTGCCCGTGCTACGCGTCAATCAACAGCCAATTGGTATCCTTCCTACCACCAACTGGTCTTTATGGGAATACAATGACAACACCGATGAAGATAAGTTTCTAAATAAAGTGTGGTCTGATTTTCTTTCCAAATTAAAAAGTCAGTGGGCAACTGCTGCCGAAAACGTTAATGCAGTATCAAACAAAGCTACTTCGAGCGGTAATCTAGATGCGGCCTTTTTGGAAATGCTAAGTTTGAGTGCTTCCTCCATTAAATTTCATGGACAAATCCTAGCTGGTGCGGGTCTTAAATCAATTCTTCAAAGTTTGTTGAACAAGGTAAATGCCGATTTGAAACCTATCACTAATTCGGAAAGCCAATTGGCAAGCATAAATTCGCAGACTTCGCAAAAAGTAGCTGAAATACAAAGAAATAACGTGCTGATTGCCAAACTAAATATAATTATAAAAACACCGTTCATAGGAGGAAAGGCGGCTAAGATTAAGCAAAGAAATGCTTTGATGCAGAAAAATGCGAGCTTAACAGCACAAGTAAATACACTGAAAATAAAAAGGGTCGCCCTTCAGAAAAAAGTCAAAGCTTCACTTACCAAAAAAAATTCGTTATTAAATAACCGGACTCAATTAGCTACCGCCATTCAAAACCTCAAAGGTATTGCAATAACGAATGTGCATGCAGACTTTAATTCTCTACCCTCAAAGTCCTTTGAAAATGTTATAGCTGCCCAAGAATTATCATTGCCAAATTTTCTAATTGATAGTTTACCCATTTCGGAAGAACGACCAGCCGAGAAAATAGCGGGAAAAGCATGGAACTATATCGAATGGCTGCTAAACTCCCCACTCTCGGATATTTGGAACAATGAGATAAATACCGCCCCTGATGGTGACGGAGATCCAGAAAGCCAGGCTGATACATCTTTGTTCGCGCTATTAACCCGTCAAGCATTGCTCCGAGCCTTATTGGAAAACCATTTGAAAACCACGGAAAGCAATCCGGGGCTATGGCTATTAAAAGCAAAGGATTTTGAACTGGAACAACTTGAAACGGCGAACGAGATCAATTTCAACCCGCTGGCACTCGACCCTGAAAACTTACTGCACCAACAATACCAACCTATTGTAGCTGCGCATGAATCACAGTTAACTGCACCGATAACTTTGAAAACCAATCGACGGGAATATGTAAACGGATTAAACACTTCTACCCTTCAGGAATTGGTTGAACAGTCTGGAAATGATCCTATGCTGCAGCCGCTGTCCGATTTGGAAAAAGCATTGCAAACGTTCAAGGATGTTCCTACCGCACGTTTAGAGCGACTTTTTACAGAACACTTGGATCTGTGCACCAATCGCCTTGACGCCTGGATGGTTGGCCTCATACACCAACGACTCGACAAACAACGTAAAATTAGGCCACAGGGCATTCAACTGGGCGCATTCGGTTATTTACTTAATCTAAAGCCCAAAAGCCCCCGGGATATCGTTGTGATGAATGTCGAACCAACTTATATTGCAGCAAATAGCCAGAACTTTGACCGGGCCGCTATTCCGGTCGTCAATACGAAGGCCGCAAAAGTCAAGGGTATCGAAATGGAATTAAACACGGAGCGCGCTTTCTTTTATATTGGTGAAACTGACAACCCACGTATTCGGCTCAATCTTCCATCAGACAAGGTAGAAGCCGATACACTTATCAATAAAAGTCGCAGCGACGGGTTTATTCACATGCCCTCATTGGCCCATGCAACAACTGCAGCGATTATGAGAGCCGGTTATCTGGCGCACCGAGCAGACACCCAAACGGAAACCTTGTCGATCAACCTTACGGCTTCAAGGACTCGAAAAGCTTTGCAAATCATGGAAGGTATGCAGGCAGGCACGCCATTAACAGAACTCCTAGGGCATTTATTCGAACGTGCTTTGCATGAAAATACATTGGATAGCTATAGGTTCGAGTTCAGAAAGGCATTTCCGCTAAAAGAGGATTTGAAAGCGGATGGTAAAACAGCCCTCATGGCAAGTCTAGATGGCTTAGCCGTTTTAAAAGCCTATCAATCCAATCCATCTACATGGTTAAATGCATTAAAAAATGAGCAAGGCCAAATATTGACGATTACTCCAACAGATAAGGAACGTCTCACTACAATCGCAAAATCACTGGAAGATGATTACTTGGATTCGACAGGCGATTTACTTTTGACAGAAAGTGTGTATCAAACAGCAAAAGGCAACGCAGACAGGGCAGCGGCGGCTCTACGAAGCCTGAATACGGGTGGACAGGCATTGTTGCCCGATTTTGTGAATGTGCCACAAAACGGACACGGCCTGACACACAGGGTCGGTATTATCTTCCCGACCTTTGCAACTACGGACGAAGGCAATGTCTGGTCTTCCGAGCCCAGCCCACGCACAACCCTCGCACCCTCACTAAATAAATGGCTGGCCCGACAATTGCCCGAACCAGGGAAAATACTGATTTCCCTAACGCTTCCCGAGGGCGGTAAAATGCGTTTAAAATTATCGGAGATCGGGATTGAACCGATTGATTTGTTGTATAATTTCCCTGCTTCGTTCCGTAAGGGCGTCACCTGTCCTTTGAATTTATGGGTACAGTCGAAGGTGTTGGATTTTCCGGAGTTTAAAACTGACATACCGGAATCTCCGATCCGTATTGACTTTAAAGATAGATCCGATTTTGACAAAACAGAAGTTTGCATCCATGAAGTCAGTGCGTTGCTATTGAACTTAAAAAAGTTGCTGGAGTTAAGCCGCCCTATGCAACCCTCCGATTTAGGTCCTTTGGGCAGTAGCAGTGGTAAATTAGGTCTACAAGTGTTGGAAGACGCATTAAAAGACCATGGCAAAAATTCAAGCAATGCATCAATATTACCACAAACTCTTCGAAATTTTGCGAATACGCTGCGTACTTCCATTTCAGAAAACGCCCCAGTAACAGTCCAACGCAAGGCTGCTGCGTCTTTATGCAAGCCGTTACTGCAGGCTACTCTTTTTGGCATAGAGGAAGCGGGCTCTGAAGGCGCTATTTCTTTTGATTCGGAACGATTTGATTTTTTATTGGAAAGAGCGGAAACGGTTGCGCTCAATTTAGAGAAACGCCTAAACGGATTGGAACAACTATTTGCCGAATTATCAATTGACGAAAATCAGCGTTATCAACAACTCCGACAGGCGGCAGAAGAATTGCTTGGCAAAGATGCACTTATTTACCCCGGCGTGGAGTTAACGAACGCCACTGTATTACAAACGGCAATCGATCAAAGAAAGCAATTGCACAATACCGATACAGAAACTATTGACAGCTGGCTTGGCGAAGCGGCTCTCGTGCGGAAACCCTTGCGATATTTCAGACAGGTTTCCATGCTACGCGAATTACTTCCAACGATATCGGATGCTTTTAAGGAACCGATGGTAACGCAGTTGCCTTTTTTACCGCAGGTACCTTGGATTGGCAATTCGATCAAAGAATCGGATTTAGAAGAACTTGAGCCCGAATTGCGGCCGAACACTTCCATTTTATTAGAAACGCCCACAAACTTTAAAGTAGATGAATCATTTAGAGGGATACTTTTAGATGAATGGTCTGAACTGATACCGTTCGCTTCTACAGATACCGGTCTGACATTTCAATATGATCAGCCGAATACCGAACCACCACAAGTGATGCTTTTGGCAGTGAGTCCTGTCGAGGGTGGAAACTGGCAATGGGAATACCTAATTGGAGCAGTGGAGGACGCGCTCCAGTTATCTAAATCTCGATTGGTGACGCCCGAGCAATTAAAAAGACAGAACCAAGTTTTTGGTGATATTTTACCTGCATTGGTGATGCCGTTTTTGACCCAAAATACCAATATACCAATAACCGAATTGATAAAATCCAAGAGCTAACCCGTAAATACACTACAAAATGGCCGAGAAAAATGCACTTTTACTTTGGGAACGTTTACTTCCTACTCCTGCGAGTGAGGATGTTGCCGATGCGTTGCGTTGTGAAGTACGCGACCCACTTTGGTTTCTCGCACGTCAATGGCAACTGGGCGAATTCGAAGCGGAAGATGCAGGCATGGCAGCCGATGCCCACGTTATAGTACAAACGGCAAGCCCCCAAAGGTTTTCCGCTAATGGTCAGGCTGCTTTTTCACTTCCAAAGAACAAACCCTTGGATGCTGTTATGGAAAGTATATTACCAGAGTTTGATCTGGTAAGGCGGATGGAAACGGGAAGAAAATGGAGACAACTGTTAGTCAAAGCAGGGAAACAAACGCTTTGGGACCAGTTCTGTCAAATGCCACTGTTGCAGTTTAAAGCACCTGCTATAGTATTTGACCCCGATAATAGCGAACTAAGGGCTATTTACCACGAACCCTACGAGCAAGCATTGGCTACCTTGGGCAATGCGCGAATGGTGGATGGGTGGAAATTTTTTAAAGAGTTACAGACCCGAAAGGCTTCTGATTTTTTATCGAGTAATGACCCGACGGTGGATGCGCTTGGTGAACAGTGGAAAAACTGGGTGAACGAGACTCTCA
Source organism: uncultured Kriegella sp. (assembly GCA_965368185.1). Lineage (GTDB taxonomy): Bacteria > Bacteroidota > Bacteroidia > Flavobacteriales > Flavobacteriaceae > Kriegella. Next base: position 13,268 of record CBDULZ010000063.1, on the reverse strand, counting down.
AAACGCTTAATCCCGATTTCCTTTATAGTTGGGATGATTCGCGAATGGAATATGTTTCCAAAGTTGCTGTGCCAGTTAGCGAAACCGAAACCGCATATCTGGATGCGCCCGAACACAACGGCCAACAATTGGCTTGGCACGCTTGGGTGAAAGGTGCCGAAAAAGCGGATTTGAACCAGGAAGTCCGTCCCCAGGAAATACGAATCCATCGGAAGACCGCTATACCCACTTCCGTCAGTTTTCCGGGGATGCCGCGTGCTCGCTGGTGGGAAATGGAGGACAGCACTATTGATTTTAGCAATATAAGGGCACAAAAAACGGATACAGGGCTTTTACTGCTGGCCGAATTCAGTCTTTTATACAGCAACGACTGGTTATTGATGCCGCTTTCCTTGCCTTTGGGCTCTTTGTCAAAAATTCAAAGCCTTCGTGTCACGGACGTTTTTGGTGTTCAAACTATTATGCAGCAGAACCCGAAAAGGGCTGACTGGCGTTTGTTTCAGTTATCGGAAAACCAGTTAACGGATTGGATGTGGCTACCACCCGTCAGTGTTGGACGGGTCCAAAGCGAGGCATTGGAAGAGATTAAGTTTATACGCGATGAAATGGCCAACATGGTTTGGGCGGTAGAGCATACCGTTTCTGACGGCATTGGTGGATCTCTGGAAGGCAGCAGTTCGGCAAAAGGCCTGGAAGAGTGGTTGCGTTCTTTGGCAGGTACTCCGGATCCCTCACCTTTGCCAGATTTAATGGTACCTGCTGATTATGCCTATGCTATAGGCAACACTGTGCCACCCCACTGGATTCCGTTTATACCTTTCCGGCCCAATGGAAACGAATCCGATATGCTTTTGCGTCGAGCGGCAATGCCACGTATCTTTAAAGAGGTAGAAACTGCCACGCGTATCCGTCCGCGTACTTCACTTGTAAGAAACAATGCTCCAATGGGAGAACCGAGAAGGCTTGATATACGGGAAGAAGAAATCCCTGCCAGCGGCATTACCTTGAAAATGTACTGGCGGCGTGCCCGTTGGCTAGATGGAACCATCGTCACTTGGTTGGCGCGAGAGAAACGGTTGGGCAAAACAACTGAAGCAAGTGGTTTGCAGTTCGATGTATTGAATGATATTAGTACGTCGGCATAGCATGTTGTGTACTTTCGAGCTTTTAGTCCGCATTTCTTAACTACACTGGCGGTGAGTTGGTTATGATCAAGGACAAAATCTAAGAATAAAGGATTAAAGTTTAAAATCATACTATAAAAAACCCCGGAGCAACCCGGGGTTTGTAGATAATAAAGAAAACAAGTAAAACAATCCTTAATAAAGTGTTCAAATCGTGGGTTCGGAAACTGTGGTTTCTTCGCTAATTCTATTTAAAGAATAGTTGGGTAAAGTATAACACACCATCGGCATCGGCAGTAACGCTTACGGCAGTATGCGTAAACTCACCTTCTAATACTTTCTTATGCGTTGGGCTTTCCAACCAAGCTTTTAATACTTCGGATGCCGATGTAAAATCTTTCGCAAGGTTCTCTGATACCTTATCGGCATTAGCCTGTACAGAAAGGTCTGATGCCCTACGAGCAAAATCATCATGGCTAATAATACCTTGAGCAATCATATAAGTGTTGTGTGAATCGGCAAAGCTTTGGGCAACCGCTCCGTACTGTAGGTTGTTAAGTCCTATTGATACCCTGTGTTCGTTGATAGCATCCATTACATCTGTTTCGATATTTGAAAGTGTAGTCTTGGCTGTAAGCTCTACTTGAAGTTCGGCGCCTTCTTCAGAAGGGGTAGAACATGAGGCGAAAGAGATGATCAGTGCGGTAAGAATGATGTTTTTAATAAGTGACATAGCTTTTTGTTTTCTTGTTATCTGAGACAAACCTACGTCCGAACCAGCGTTGGAAAAGAAAAAAAACTATGTCATGACAGGTTTTTCCGACAAGGTGTGCTAATTGGCCAAAAACCGTCGTAAGTACCCTAAACACTATATTTTTCGTCGGAAAAAAGATACTGATAAACCGTAAAAATGGCTTTTATCAGAGAAAATAGGAACTTAATCGGGAAAGTAAAATGGGGTATCTCGGCCAAGGGTAAAAAAGCTCGGACGAACTCCCCCCAACCATCTTCAAAATTCCGATTTATTACAAAAGTTTTGTTGTGAAAATTCCTACTTACAAAAAATTGCCAATCGTTACGCTCCAAAAAGATATCGATATTTTCAGATGATTTTTCAGAAGTAATAATTTAGGCATTCTATAAATCTGTTTAAAAAGCACAACAATTTCGTCATATCTTAAAAAGATTCGGAACGGTATAGACTATCAATAACCCAAAATCAAAGACCTCTGAATACTGAAATACCAAAATTTAGAAGAATAAGGTATAATACGGATAGATTTAGACGCTAAGGAAAAAAAATACATCTAATCTACTGTATATTTCAACAAATCGCTGTCTTCAAACCCAATACGCTCAGCTTTCGCAACAAATGAGGTGTCTTTGGGTAAAGGCCCCGTGTAGAATTGCCAAACGGAATCTTGGGGCTGCTTATATAGTATGGTAGCATCAGGTCTATGCGAGTGCAAAGCGACACCATTTACCTTTTTCTCCATTTCCAATGGAGTTAATTTGGAGGGTTTACCTTTCGGGAGCCATTTTGCCAGTAACTCTTTTTCAGGATACTCCCCCAAGTCGTGGGTATGTAAAATCCAATCTTTTAAAATTCCGCGCAAATGTTCTAAAGTGTCCTTTAGTTCCGGTCGATGCGCCAAATTCTTTAATTCGTAGGGATCGTTCTTAAGATCATAAAGCTCCTCCTCAGGTTTAGGCGTACGAAACCATAGGGATTGAACAGAATCCAGCTCACCGTTTTTCCACATGGCTTTCATTTTTTTCATCATCGGCATTTGCTCTCGGTATATTACAGGTAAAGCGTTACTAATATTCGTATTGAAATTCTTAATGTATTTGTAGCGCTGGGAACGTACCGCCCGTAGTCGATCATACACACCATCAAAACGATCAGAAGTCGTAAAGATGTATTCTCTTTTCGAGTTATCTCGATATTTCCCGTATAACGACTTGCCTTGCATTACTTTAGGAGGTTTCAAACCTGCCCATGATAAAAGTGTGGGGGCAAAATCAATGAAATTGATAAAATTGACATTGCGTTCTCCTGCTTTCTCGTTTCCACCAAACTTAATAACCAACGGTACTTTCGTTCCAGTTTCATAAAGTGCGCGTTTATGTCTGGGCAGGGGCCCGCCATGATCCGCATAAAAAAAGATGATGGTATTATCGTAAAGGCCATCTTCCTTAAGCTGGGCTATAATCTCACCGGCTTGATCATCCATGCGTTTGAGATTGCTATAATTGACCGCCAAATCGTGACGTATTACTTCATTGTCGGGAAAATAGGGTGGAACGGGCACTGAGTCCGGATTTACAAAAAGTTCATTATCCCCTTGTTTCCAAATTCCCGATTCGTGGCAGACGGTAAAATTAAAAACCGAGAAAAAGGGGGTATTTTGGGGACGGTTGCGCCAATGGGCCTTGGTACTGCTTTCATCCCAAGTGGACATCAATTTTTTAAAATTATAATCTTCCTTCGAATTATTTGTGGTGTAATACCCTCTTTTTCGCAATAACTGTGGAAACATAACTGTTCCCTTTGGTACAACAGGAGAATAGGAAGGTATGCCGATTTGCATTTGATTACCGGGATCTGCCGAGTATGTTCGCATATTATGAGTGCCAAGGGTCGTCGGGTACATTCCCGTAATAATACCGCTACGCGTTGGAGCACATACCGGTACGGGTGCGTAAGCATTTGTGAACACAACTCCATCATCAGCCAAGGCCTCTAAATTCGGAAGGGAAACAGTACTGTCTCCGTACATCGGAAAAAAGTCGGGTGATTGATCTTCGGCCACGAGCCACACAATATTAGGAAGTCCTTCTGTTGATTCAGCTACTTGAATTTCCTTTTTCTCTGCGCAACCCAGCATCAAAAATACTGCAATGATGTGTAAGGTCATATATTTCATAGATCCGTCATATAGCATTGATAATATAAAAATAGTGGTTCTAATAGTAACCGATTTAATCTGTGTATAACACCAAACACCGTCTGTCCGGTCGTTAATAAATGGGAAAGAACCTAGCTTAAAAAGTAATCTGCTATTCCAAGTCGCTTAAAAAATTTAAACTTTGTGGTACCTGTTCGACTACGCGTGAACATTCATCTTCAATAAACATATATTTGACCACTCCTAATTCCTTGGCTCTTTTGACCACACCGGCAATATCTACCTGCCCTGTACCCAATACTACGTTGGTTTCTACATCTTCATGGCCTGTATTGTTGCCCTTCACCCCTTTCTCCATGTCTTTAAGGTGTAACAGCACAAATTTCTCAGGATATTTATTTAGTAACTTCAATGGGTCTTCACCGCCGTGTTTTACCCAATAAACATCCATCTCGAATGCGAAATGGTCGGCATGCTGCGCCATATAATCGAACAATGTACCATTTTTATGCGGACGGAATTCATAGCCGTGGGCATGGTAAGCGAGAGTGATACCCTCCTCTTTCAATTGCTTCCCTGCCGTATTGAATACCTCGGTGGCTTCTTTTGTCTTGGCTATATCAAAGTTGTTCCCTTCATGTGAAATCCATGCGCACATGACATATTTTGCTCCGTAAGCCTTCGCATTTTCAATAATTGCATCGACGTTTCCATTCTTTAAGTCATCATAAGAAGCGCCAACGCTAACAACATCTAAATCTCTTTTTTTCAATAGATCTTTAAACTCCTCCGTTGACAGTCCGTAAGTACCTCCCCCCTCTAGATTGGTCAAGCCCCATGATTGAATTAAATCTAAAGTACCTGGCACATCTGTCTTAAATTGATTTCTAAGACTGTAAAGTTGAATACCTATTTCTTGGGCGCTAATCGATATGGTGGTCAGGATCAGTAAAAGAAGTGTTATTATTTTTTTCATAATGGCCATATTAAAAGATTACATTTTCTATTCTTCCAAATTTTTTAAATACTCCAAACTCTTTGGCACTTGTTGCATTACTTTTGAAGATTCATCTTCAATAAACAAATATTCCAAACCCATTTTTTTGGCTTCAGCAACAATCTCCGCAATATTTATCTGACCCGAACCCAGGGTTACATTTGTTTCTACATCGGATTGCCCATTTTGATTTCCTATCACCCCTTTTTTACAATCCTTTAAATGCATCAGCTTAAATTCATTTGGATATTTCCTCAACCATTCGAGGGGCTTTTCCCCTGGGTGGGCAAACCAATAAACGTCCATTTCAAAATCAAAGTAATCAGACTTCTTGATCATATAATCCATCAAAGTAGCCCCTTTAAAAGGACGAAACTCATAACCATGTGGATGATAAACCAAAGTAATATCTTCTGCCTTCAATTTTTTTCCGGCTTTATTAAAAACATCCAAAGCCAACTTGGTCTCGTCGATAGTAAAAATAGTGTCCTTATGTGGAATCCAGAAACAAACCACATATTTTGACCCATAATCTATGGCTCTTTGGATGACCGTTTCAGGACTATTTTTTAATTCTTCAAAAGGAGCGCTCGCACTGACTATTTCCAGGTTATTCTCGGCCAGCAATGCTTTGTATTCGTCTAGGGTATAGCCTTGCGTGCCATCATTTCCATCTTCTACCTTCGTGAAGCCCCAACTCTTAATTTTGGCAAAAGTGCCCGGAACGTCTTCCTTGAACTCATTTCGCAAACTATAAAGCTGCAACCCTATTTCCTGAGCGGATACAGAAATAAAGGAAACTAATAGAAGCAAAAAGGCTATGCACCTATTCATAATTTTGATAATTATTTTTTAGTATAAGATAACCCATAAAATACAAAATACTTCCCCTAAACATAGAGGAAGTATTCAGTTATTTTACTAATAATTTCATTAGGTCAACAGATTGCCGTTTTCATCCCATTCGGCGATTTCATTTCGCTTACTCTGGTCTACACATTTGGCTATCCATTCGGGGTCATATTCCACTCCATGTTGTTTAAGTACCTCATCTGGCACCCCGTCCCAAACATTTGGCGAATTGCCCTTATACCCTAAGTCGGCAATACCAACTTTTGATGTATAATAACCGGTAACGACCAAGTTACGCATTAGCGCAAAAAACTGAATTTCCAGAGGCTGGTCATCGAGAGGTTTGTCAGGGTCGTGAAAACAAATAGTGTCTAAAATTTCCTTTTGTTGTTCTAAAGTAGCCGCTTTGAATTCAACCCCATAATCGGTATTCGATCTGTGGTCTAACCACATTAAACCACCCAAAAGCGTATTTTGCATTTGAGGCATATCTTTACCGATAAACTCGATAAACTCGGGGACATCGGCCTCAATAGGGCCACCATGAGGTTCTTTGGGCGGTAAAATTACCGTGCTTAACACCGCAATGGTCTCCATTTCATGTTCATTGAACAATTGCTCGGCATTTAATTTTTCAATGCGCTCCAATTCCTTGGGTGTTCGCCCAAAATAATTGGTATCGGCAGTGGTAACAGCTTCCTGTGTTGCAACCTCGCCACCTTCGGGCTTACACCCGTGGAAGGCGATCGCAGAAGCACCGGCACCGAGAATCAACGTTTGTATACTTTTTCTTCTGTCCATCATTAGATATTTTGTTGTTTCAATTGTTCGATAATATAATCGGATGCCCTCCAAGATAAGGCCAAGATTGTCCATGTACAGTTTTTATCGGCCTGAGAAACAAAGGGCCCAGCATCAACTATAAAAACATTATCCACATCGTGCAACTGATTAAATTTATTGGTCACCGACGTTTTCGGGTCGTCGCCCATGCGGGTGGTTCCTACCTCATGGATAATTTCTCCTGGGGCGTGTAACCCATAGTCCTTATCCTTTCCAGGTTTATTTAAATAAATTCCACCCATATTATGTGAAATCTCTTCAAAAGTGTCTTGCATGTGCTTGGCCTGACGTACTTCTATATCTGACCATTTATAATTGAATTTCAGTACGGGAATACCGTAATCATCTACCGTAGTAGGGTCGATTTCACAATAATTCTCTTTTACGGCCAAACCTTCGCCCCTACCGCCAAAACCGACGATGGCTCCATAGTATTTTTTAACTTCATCACGAAGTTTATCTCCATAACCACCTGTTGGCAAGCCTAACAATTTATTAAAATTGCTCTGGTCAAACCCGAATCCGTAATTGGGTTGGCCCATACCGCCCCAAACTTCAATATGGTATCCTCTAGGGAAATCTAGATTCTTATCATCACCCCACCAAGGACTATACACATGCATGCCCCCTACTCCATCTTCATTATAGGAAACATCACGGTTCATTAAACCGGGTACAAAGGCGGCACCACTACTACCTGTGGAGTCGTGTAAATATTTACCCACCAAATCACTACTATTCCCTAAACCGTTCGGGTGTTGTTTGCTTTTGCTATTTAAAAGAATACGTGCAGAACTACAGGCCGAAGCTGCTAGAACTACAACTTTACCTTTTAGCTTATACTCTTTTCTATCATCTTTACTAATATACGAAACTCCGGTTGCCTTTCCTTCGGCATTCGTGGTCACTTCACGCACCATGGAATTTACAAATAACTTAACTTTTCCGCCACTTTTCTGCGCAGGAAAGATTAAGCAGCTACCCGAAGAGAAATCGGCGTACACTTGACATGACCGGTTGCATTGACCACAATAAAAACAGACTCCACGCTCGTTATTGATGCGCTTGGTAAGCATAGACAGTCGACCTGGAATTACGGGGACCCCAGATTTTTTAGCACCTTTTATGTAAAAAAGCTCGTGCAACCGTGGTTTCGGTGGTGGAAGAAAAAAGCCGTCCGGATCGTTTTCACGACCTTCATTGGTACCAAAAACACCAATCAATTTATCGACTTTGTCATAGTACGGCTTTACATCATCATAACCAATCGGCCAATCTTCACCATGGCCATCACGTGTTTTCCCTTTAAAATCTTTTGGCCCAAAACGCAATGAAATCCGGCCCCAATGGTTTGTACGCCCCCCTAACATTCTAGAACGCCACCACTTGAATGTCGTTCCCTCTGCATGAGTATATGGTTCTCCTTCAACTTTCCAATCGCCATAAGACATGTCCCATTCTCCAAAAGCCCGATCGGTTCCGGCACCTCTTCTAGGTGAATCATAAGGCCATTTTAATTGGGTCATTGTAACGGGGTCTGCCGGATCAAAAAACGGACCCGCCTCAACCACGGCAACATTGTAACCAGCATCGGCCAATTGTTTGGTAGCCATACCGCCACCAGCACCTGAACCGACGATGATCACGTCATAAACTTCTGAGGATTCTTTAATTTGCATAATATGGTTTTTGTTAGTTGGCCTAAATTAAAAATTTAAACCATAAAATCCCTTTTTTTAAACAAACAATTGACTATTCGTCACTGTTTGACACAAAAGGAAATATTAATGAAACAAAATTACGAGCTGTCTAGAAATTATCCATTTGAATCAGGGCCTCTTCCACGTTTTCTACGGGAAGTTTACAAGTAGCATCTTGACATACATAAATAAAGGTCTCATTGTCAACATACCTACCTTTGAACAAAGGCAATTCACTCGCTTTGGTACTACCGACCACTAAGGTGTTCATTAGGTTCTTTTTATTGATTTCCTCAATTAGATCCGGTGCATTTTTACCGACCACGGCTATTTCGAAATAAGGGAAGGCGATGTTTAGCAAAAGACTGTTCCATTTAGCATAACTTTGGGCGTGTTTGCTCACCAAAGGGACCATCGATGAAAGCATCGATGTCGATTTATTCCACAAATTCCTATCATATTGAATGTGTCCCAATTGAAATAAATTGTGGGCCATAACCGCATTCGGGGAAGGCAACACCCCGTCGTCTGTTTTTATGATTTTGGCAACGAGTTCATCATTATTACTGTAACGAAACATTCCAGAGTCCGAATCAGCATATTCTTCTTCTACAATACGATTCAATTCTTCGGCAAAATCCAAATATTCCATATTCATTGTAACCCCATATAAATTGAGGGACGCATCGATTAAATAAGCATAATCCTCTAAAAAGCCATCAGTACGCTTATCGCCTTTTTTATACGAATGCCGCAAGTGCCCATTTTGGTAACTTTTCTCCTTAATAAAAGTAAAAACCGACTCGGCCTTCCCTAAAAATTCCTTTTCGCCAAATGCCTTGTAGGCATCTACAAAACCATTAATCAACAAGGCGTTCCAAGAAGTCAAAATTTTATCATCGGTACCGGGGCGAATGCGTTTTTCCCTCGCCTTCAAAAGCAAATCGTTAACACGATCCTTGAAAGCTTCGAAATCTTCTCGAGATATATTATTTTCCTCAATAAATTCTTTATCGGTGGTTGTACGATACAAGACATACTTATCATCTTCCCAAAGCTGATCGGGCCGTATATTATAGTACTGAGCGAACAATTCGAGATCTTCATTTAAAACAGACTTTAATTCAGCGGATGTCCACACATAAAACTTACCCTCTTCCCCTTCGCTATCAGCATCTATGGCGGCATAATATCCTCCTTCGGGATTTTTCATCTCACGATCTAAAAAAGCTACAGTTTGATAAACCAACGCTTTATACGCTGGGTCTTCAAAGGTTAAATAAGCTTTCGCATATAAGCTTAATAATTGTGCATTGTCATACAACATCTTTTCGAAGTGCGGTACTTTCCAATGCTTATCGGTGCTGTATCTAAAAAATCCGCCTGCCAGGTGGTCGTATACCCCTCCTTGTGCTATTTTATCCAACGTATTCTTCACATGCGTCTCTGCCTTCCCGTCATTGTTCATTTTGGCATAATCGATAAGAAAATCCAAATTACCGGGCAGCATAAACTTTTGAGTCCCATTATCGCCCCCCCACTCCGAATCCCAATTTTCCGACCAAAGCGCAACACTTTCATCGGATGTTTTTTGGGTCAACATGCCTTTATTATCCGTTGGTTCGATAACGTTGGCTTCTGCAATGCCAGCAGCGACCATATCTGCATATTCCCCTGCTTTTTTTGGGTCGTTATTATACAATTCGCTCACTTTTTTAAGTACTTCGCCCCATTGTTCCTTGGTGTGGTACGTACCCCCGTACAGTGGCTTTCCATTCGGCAATACGATCATATTCAATGGCCATCCACCATTTCCCTTTATCAATTGTAAGGCAGTCATATAAACGTGGTCTACGTCAGGTCGTTCTTCCCTATCTACCTTGATATTGATAAAATTTTCATTCATAATTTTGGCTATGGCCTCATCTTCAAAGGTCTCTTCTTCCATAACATGGCACCAATGGCATGAAGAATATCCTATACTCACCAAGACCAATTTATTTTCCTTTTTAGCAGTTTCCAGTGCCTCTTGGCTCCATGGCTGCCAATTTACTGGATTGTGCGCATGTTGTAGCAGATAAGGACTAGTTTCATTGATCAGGGCATTGGTATACTTGTGCTCGGGGTCTTGTTGTCCTGTATTCTCTTTACACGAAAACAAAAACAGTAGTGACAATATGGTAACCTTCATCATACTTGGCTTGGATGTTCTATACATCATAACTTCTATCATAGCAATTAATCATGCTAAAATACTTCTTTTCTATAAACAGGAAGAATTATAATAGGGATGCATATATCAGTTTTAAAATGCAAGTCATCCGCAAAATTAAAAGTTAGTCGACACCAACCCTATTAAAGGTGATCGACCCGAACTCCATTCAATATTTTAAGGTACCCATAGATTGCATAAATAGGGTTTCCCCAATATAAAATCATTTGCTAACTTATGCCTTTCAAATACAGTACTATTTTTGATTTAGAAGCGCTAATCAAAAGGCGACACTTAACTACAACCAACAACAATAACATATTATGGAGCACATTAAAACTCATTTCGATAGGAGGAAATTTTTGAAAGGTACCAGCGCTGCCATGGTACTATCTTCCTTCGGAGCATATGGCCTCGATTTTACTCCGCGTGAAAAAACTTGGCGTGTCGGACTAATAGGAACGGGGTGGTACGGAAAAAGTGATCTTTTCCGACTTATTCAAGTTGCCGACGTGGAGGTGATTTCCCTTTGTGATGTTGATGAGCATTTATTGAACGAAGCTGCCGAACTGGTCAGTCAACGACAAAAATCAGGTAAAAAACCAGAAGTGTATTCGGATTATCGCAAAATGTTGGCCAAAGAAGATTTGGATATTGTAATCATTGGGTCTCCCGACCATTGGCATACCTTGCAATGTATCGATGCCCTAAAAGCTGGAGCCCATGTGTATGTTCAAAAACCAATTAGTGTTGATGTACTCGAAGGAGAAGCCATGGTCGCAGCCGCTCGAAAATACAATAAAGTAGTACAAGTAGGAACACAGCGAAAAAGCACTCCCCATTTGATCGATGTAAAAAAGCAAATCGTCGATGCAGGTCTTCTAGGAAAAATTTCGCATGTAGAAATGTGTTGTTACTACCATATGCGTGCTAAAGACAATCCGCCGGTGCAACCTGTTCCTGAATATCTTGATTACGATATGTGGACAGGTCCTGCTCCCCTTCGACCATACGACGGGCTGCCCCATCGACGATGGTGGCGGGCCTTTATGGAGTACGGTAATGGTATAACCGGGGATATGTGTGTGCATATGCTAGATACCGTTCGCTGGATGTTAGACCTCGGGTGGCCAAAACGAATTAGCGCCACAGGCGGAATTTATGTACAGAAGGAAAGCAAATCGAATATTGCCGATACCCAGACCGCCATTTTTGAATATGATGAGCTGAATTGCATTTGGAACCATCGCACATGGGGTACACCTGCCGATCCGGAATATCCGTGGTCATTTAAATTGTTCGGTGAAAAAGGAACGTTGTCAGGGAGCACCATGAAAGCCGACTTTGTTCCTCAAGGAGGTGGAGACCCTATACATTTTGACGTTTTATACGAAAAGGAAAAATATCCTGAAGATCTAACCGAAAAGGATATCGAATTGAATGCTGCCCCGGCGACACGTTTACATATGCTCGATTTTTTGGCCGCTATAGAAAAAGGAACCCGACCCGTTGCAGATATCGAAGAAGGACATATTTCGACCGCCAGTTGTATCTTGGCCAATTTGGCCATGGAGACCAAAAGGCCATTGGTCTATGACCCAAAAAACAAAATTATAGTAGATGATGAAGAAGCTACCCAACTTCTAAAACGTACTTATCGCGGTCCATGGGAACACCCTTTTACATCTTAGATTCATATTTTTTATTAAGTGGGAAAAAAGAAGAACCCTTGCTTAGTTCAATAGATAAATTTTCAGCAAAACTGCCGTAGCCGACGCTTCATTCGATAGACCGTGGGGCACTGATCCATCAAAAAACAATAAATCCCCCTTTTCAAGGTATACGTTGTCTTTTTTTATCATATAGGTAAGTTGCCCTTCAAGCACGTATACCAATTCATTTGCGTTCGTAGAAATCGGTTTTCGATACGATCCCGGAGCTACATTTACAATGTAAACCCGTAGACTATTATCTGTGGTAGTGCTCGAAAGCAAATGGGTATATTCCAAATTTTTGGAATCCTCCCGGTCTTCTTTGGTGCCTTGCCCATTTTTCACCAGAATATAGTTGCCACTGATATTGGAAGAAAGATCCAATTCGGAAAGGTCGATACTCAAGGTCTGCATTATTTTCAGAAGTACCGGTAACGAAGGTGTTGTCCTTAGGTTTTCTATTTTTGAAATCAGGCCTGCACTGACACCCGTTCTTCGAGCTACTTGCTGCAGGGTCAAATCTCTTTTTTGGCGGGCCAGTTTCAACTGCCTACCGATATTTATCAGTATATCATCCATTTATTCTATTGGTTGGCTCCAAAGCCCTTAAGACCTTGATTGTGTTTAGGCTGTAAAAATAAACAATTATTTTTTGCCAAAATGAAGTTTGAAAATATAAAGGGCCAGATCTGTACATTCGCCATAACCCATTCACTACCCTGGTATCGATTTTCCAATATCCTTCCAACGATATCACTGCGGCTTCATAAAACGCCATGGCAATATTAGGCAATTATCGATATTATCTTTATTTATGGTAACATAACGGGATTTAGTGACGTAAATTCTTAGTGCCGTAAAACACTTATTTTGTAGAACTTTATTAAGCCTTTCCCTAGGAAGTTTTATTAACGCT
>CBDULZ010000062.1:0-29705 GCA_965368185.1 uncultured Kriegella sp. | reverse complement strand
GCTCCACTGTTTGAGAAATCTGCATTCGGTATGGCAAAGTCCGTACGGCCAGTATAAAGTTGGTTACCATCCAATGAAACTGTAAAATCCACTCCGTTGGGGAGCATACTTATAAGTATCGTGTCACCTGTGTCAGCGGTTACCTCAATGGGCTGTTCGTCTGGAGCTTCATTATATGTCGTTCCCCCATTGGTGGACCATTCGGCCCGAATATCTTCACCTGTACACGCGGCATCGGTAACATTTAGCGTAATTGTTGTACTACAGCCTTCGGTGGAAGTAATTATGTAATTACCACTATTCGAAGGGGCAACCACGCCTAATAGAAAATCACCTTGACCACTATATACTTGAGAACCGTCGTAGGTTATTGTGAAAATAACACCATCAGGATCCATGCTCAAACGTACATTGTCTCCTGTAAGGGCAGCTACCGTTATTGGGTTTTCATCAGGAGCCACCTGATAGGTCTGACCATCGTTCAATGACCATTGAGCTTTTATCGCGTCTCCATCACAAACGACATCGGTCACATTTAAGGTAAGTGTCGTACTACAGCCCTGGGCACTAGTGATTATATAATCACCACTATTAGCTGGTGCAACGGCACTGGGAAAAATATAATCCCCACGACCGTTATAGAGTTCTGAGCCATTGAAAGTAATGGTGAAATCAACCCCATCGGGTACCATACTTAAGCGGACAATATTCCCGGTATTGGCTGCCACGGTTAAGGGTTGTTCGTTGGGAGCTTCGAAATAACTTTGGCCATCATCTAGCGACCATTGTGCCCTTATGGTAGTGGCATCACATACTACATCACTTACGTTGAGGGTAATGGTCGTGGTACAACCAGCGGCTGTTGTTATGATATAATCTCCACTATTAGCTGGGCCTACCACACCAAGAAGGTAATCTCCTCTACCTGCATAAACCTCTGCATTATTGTATCTTATAGTAAAATCAACACCATCTGGTACCATGCTCAACCGAACATTGTCCCCCGTTGTCGAATTGACGGTAACTGACTGTTCGTCCGGGGCTTCAAAATACTGCCCACCATTGTTTAGTGACCATTGCGCTTTTATCGTTGTGGCGTCGCAAACGGCCTCCTCAACGTCTAAGTTGATTATAACCGAGCAGCCTTCTTCAGATTCCAGATAATACGATCCACTATTACTAGGAGTAGCGACATCTATCTTGTAATCGGCTCTTCCACTATAAACTTGATTGCCGTTATAAGTAACCGTAAAATTTATGGAATTCGGTAATATGCTCAGCCTAACTTCGTCGCCTTGAGACGCGGTTACATTGACCGTTTCGCCTTCCTCACCAAACGGATAAGTATCCCCGCCATCAATGGACCATTCGGCCCTGATAGGTGTATCACCTGGATCACAACTACCGCTAACCAAAACATTTATAAAACTCATACAACCCTCTGCTGTGGTCAAGACATAGCGCCCGGAATCGGAAGCCTGAATGTTCGAGAGGGTAAGGGCTCCCGGAGTAATGTTAGGAGAACCCAAACCTGGAGGTGCGGTTACCCGTGTATTCTCATCTGCACTTGGTGGCGTAATGTAGTAGGTAGAACTTGCCGTCGATGCACTTAAGATAACATCTTCCCCTTCTGAAACGGTAATAAATTCGCCAGTTTGAACTGATGCCGCACCAATTTGATATTGAGAGGTAATCGCTCCTGGAGCACATGCGATAAGATTTGATGCTCCAGAGGCGAGCCCTATTTGAAATTCATGTTCAATAGCAGCGGCGCCCAAGGCTTTTCTAAATATTTTTAATTCATCTATTCTTCCATCGATCTCATCCGTAATGCCACTGCCATTATATCTGAGTGGCAGACCATCTTGACCGGGCGTTGTTCTTTGTTCATAGAAGCCGGAAGAAGTAAAGCTCTTCGTTTCATCGAAGTTAAATTCTGTTCCCGGGGGAAGCACCTTGCTACAAACTTCTACGCCATTGGCATAAAGTTTGGCTACAGTTCCATTGAAGGTAGCCGCTATATGCACCCAGGTACTAGGCGGTACATAACCCGCATAACAGCTCAATTGACCGTTGTCGGTTATAAACTCCCACTTATATAGTGCATTGTGGAAACCGAAGAACATAGCAGGGTAATCGTGGGAGAGTATACCTGTGTTAAATCCGTTCTCATTTCGGTAGACCCAGCCCATTACCGTAATTTCATCCATGGTGTCCTCTAAGGATGCGGAATAGGGAATATCTAATATCGTATTACTATCAAATTCAGAACCGTCAAGCTCGATAGCGTTTCCAAATATGCCTGGAGCCCCAAGATAGGTTTGTGTCAATGCTATTGGATTACCAGAATTGTCGTGTTCTATAATCGTACCATTATTGTTATTCCCCGAGATATCTGCAAATGAAGCTCCGGATGCTTCATTGAACTCATAATGGGCAACAAGATTTGGATTGACCGCCAAAGGAACCGCAGAACCGATTTTGATAGTTTCCGCGACGCTTGGCACCCCACTGGCATCCATGGCAAACAGCATATAATAACCAGGAGGCAATAAGTTTCTGTCCGGTATATTCACAGTGTAATTTCCAGCGGTCTCGGTAAAGGTTAACGGAATTCGACGCTGTTCGTTATTGGTGCTGTGCGTTACGGCTGAAAAGCGTATCAGACTAAATTCTTGAAGGCCCGTGGTACCAGTAACGGTGATTGATGTATTATAATTTTCTTCTTCGTCAGGAGCGCTAATTGTGGGCCTTGTTGCAAGATTACCCGCCCCGTCGAATAGGTAGGGAGGACTGTAGATTTCAGCATCCGCATGATTGACACAACCCGGTGTTGTATCACAAAGACCACCACCACCAACAAAAACACGACCATCGGTAAGAAGTATGGCAACACTGTGATACGTTCGTGGTGTTTGCATTCCAGCCACTGTTTCCCAAGTATTGGTAGTGGGGTCGAACAATTCTGCGTTCAATTCTGCCCCTGTATCTGAAAATACTTCAGCATGATCTAAACCACCTGTCACCAAAACTTGGCCATTTGGCAATACCGTGCTGTTATGCATGGTACGTTCAAAGCTTAAGTTTCCCGCTTGGGTTACCTGAGCCGTGGCCGTATTGATATCAATAACAAAAGAGTTGTTTTTTGCCGGTGTATTGCTATCGTAAGATTCTGAACCTCCTATTTTAAGAATTTTTCCCGTATCGAACATCACGGTCGTACCTTTCATCGAATAGGTATCACCCCCTCGAGGGCCTGCATCAATTATCGACCCTCCATTTGAGACATCGATCCAGTGCATCCGTTCACTGGGACCTGCATGAAATATTCTTCCGTCAGGTGCTTGCCAAAGCCATAGGTGATTGTCGACGCGATAGAGTCCACGGGCCTCAGTGGCTAAATCGTTGGCATTATAGATATCCTCACCTTTTATGCCAGGTAAAAGAAACCATCCTGTTTCAGGAGACCATTGTTCAGCATCCTTATTGCCATTAACGGCCGTACTTTCACTCCAAGAACCGCCCAATGTGAAAACCGAACCATCGGCAAGGGTTACGTTGCCTTGATAACCACGGCGAATATTCATTTCAGAGGCAACACTCCAAAGACCCGTTGCGGGATCGTAAATACTTGTTCTTTCACTACTCGTTCCGCCTGCTGCCAATATGCGACCATCGGGCAAGTTATTAATGCCTGGGCAAAACATATCGTGATCTGTGTTGGAGGTGAAATCTCCCAGTGCCTGCCCATCAGTGCCTGCAAAAGGGTCGAATATTTCTGTCCAGGTCATTCCATCTTCCGTTTCAGTGTATGAGTCGCGGAACTTTGATGCCCATGTAATCAACCTGCCATCGGGTAGGTTTGCCGCAGCTACTGGAACAATATTAAAAGGAATTGGGTCGCTCCATGCACCGTCTTGCGTTGGAGTTTGGGCTCGAGTGGAAAAAGTGACCGATACAAGAAATAAGAAAAATAGTACAAAAGAAAGACTGCGGTAGTTTTTTCTCATAGCAAAATGGGGTTGTTAAGGTAATAATTACATCAAAATTAACTTTATCAAGGCCCAAAAGTTAAATAAAACGTCAAAATCAAATAATTACTCGATTAAAAACAATTGAAATTTGGTTTTCCCTACTTTGGTAGTGAGTTGCATTATTTTTCGACGAATTTACAAAAAGAAAGAGTGTCTGGGCTTCCTTAAAAATCATTTGAACAAAAATTGGCAATTGTCGTTGCAATAGGGTTAGCTTATTTTCTTTCTTAATAGTAAGTATCCATTTACGAATTGGATACTCATAAATATTTATAGTTGTAAGATAATAAGTTAGTTATTTGGGTTTGATTTATCGGTCCTTATCAGTATTTAACCATGTATTTCGACTAGTTTTCCATGTAAGAATTTACTATCTTTAGATAAGAAGAGCAATTAGTAGGATGAAATATTGAATGCAATGCCGTTAAACGAAATTTTTTCGTCTTTAACGAATTATACTATCTTTCGGCGTCAAAACAGGAAAGTATATTTACATTTACACCTGACAAACCCTAAAATCTAACTTGTTGAACTCCAATACAATCACAAAAACTAAGATATGGCTTTCATCACCACATATGGGTGGGGCCGAACAATCTTATATTAAGCGTGCATTTGATACCAATTGGATTGCCCCATTAGGGCCAAACGTAGATGGTTTTGAAGGTGATATAGAAAATTATCTTTTGCAGTCTAGCCATGTTGCAGTGTTAAGTTCTGGTACAGCTGCGATACACTTAGGTCTGAAGTTATTAAACGTAGGTCAAGGAGATGAAGTCTTATGTCAGAGTTTTACCTTTTCCGCTAGTGCAAATCCAATTTCCTATTTAGGCGCAACTCCAATTTTTGTTGATAGTGAGGAAGATACTTGGAATTTATCCCCCGAATTACTTGAAGAAGCGATAAAAGATCGAATGAGGTTAGGGAAAAAACCAAAGGCCATCATAGCGGTACATCTTTATGGGATGCCATATAAAGTCGATGGAATCCAAAGAATTTCCAAAGAGTACGGTATTCCGGTTTTGGAAGATAGTGCGGAAGCCTTGGGTAGTATGTATCGCAATATCAAATGTGGTACTTTTGGAGACATTGGTATTCTTTCTTTCAACGGAAACAAAATAATTACCACCTCGGGCGGGGGAGCCTTGGTCACTAAAAACAAGGCTATTAAACAAAAGGCCGTTTTTCTTGCTACCCAAGCAAGGGATGAAGCACCACATTATCAGCATTCCGTTATCGGTCATAACTATAGAATGAGTAATGTTCTTGCTGGTATAGGTAGGGGGCAGATGGAGGTTTTGGATCATCGAGTTGCGGCAAGACGGTTTAACTATGAGTATTATAAAGCTAATTTAAATGGTAATCCGGGACTTAGATTTTTGGATGAAAACGAAGAGAATTATTCCAACCGTTGGTTGACCTGTATAGTAACAGATTCCTTTGAGATGCGAGAAGAAATACGTCATTGTTTGTTAGATGATAATATTGAATCTCGACCCCTTTGGAAGCCAATGCATATGCAACCGGTCTTTGAGCAATTCCCTAATTATACGAACGGAGTTTCAGAAAACTTGTTCAATAAAGGGCTATGCTTGCCCAGTGGGTCTAATTTGACCACCGAAGAATTGGATCGAACCATTCATTGTATAAAGAAAGTAATATGATACAGAACTACCTGACCCATAATGCACATCGTTATGCCTCAAAGTGGCTTGTCTTGGCAATAGATGTAGTTATAGTAAGTTTTTCTTTTTTTCTGACCTATTGTATTCGATTTGATCTGTCTTTTGACTTTGAAGTCGATAAATTGTTCTTTCAATTGCCTGTAGTTGCCTTTATTTCAATGGTGTCTTTTCTCATTATTGGTTCTTATAAAGGTGTAGTCCGGCATACAGGTGTTCGTGATGTTTATAACATCTTTAATGCGATATGCTTGTCAAGTATCTTGGCAATTACAGTTGTATTGATAAATCGACAATGGGATTTATTTGAAAATTTCACTATTCCAAGGAGTATTATAATCATACATAGTCTTATTGGTTTCATAGGGCTTACTGTCTCTAGATATGTATTCAAGGCATTGTATAATAACTTTTTGGTAAGAGATTTAAAGGTTGAAAAAAATGTATTGATTTATGGGGCCGGAGAATCTGGCATACTTACGCACAACGCCTTGACCAACCATAGTAAAAGTAGGGCTAGGGTAGTAGGTTATATTGACGGTGACAACCAAAAGGCGGGAAAGCAAATCAATGGAGTTACGGTCTATCATAAGGATGTTTTAACCGAGGATTTTTTAGAAAAAAAGAATATTTCTGAAGTAATCTTCTCCATTCAGAATATTGGGCAAAAAGAATTGAGGCGTTTGGTTGAGGGTTTGGTCGATTTTCCTGTTCAGGTAAAAATTGTACCGCCTGTTGAAGATTGGATAAATGGGGAATTGAAAGCTTCCCAAATAAAGCAGGTTCAGATTGAAGACCTATTGGATAGGGCACCTATCAGTATTAAAAATGATAAAATAGAAAAAGAACTTTCGAATAAGGTTGTTTTGGTGACCGGAGGCGCTGGTTCTATAGGTAGTGAGATTGTTAGACAGATATGTGGGTATTCGTATAAATCATTAATCATTATCGATCAGGCCGAATCTGCACTTTATGATCTTCAGCAAGAACTAAAGCAGAATGGGTATTTTAATTTTGTTCCAATAGTTGGTGACATTCGCGATAAGAACCGTTTAAACGATATTTTTCAGCAACACAAACCTGATATGGTTTTCCATGCGGCTGCATATAAGCATGTCCCTTTAATGGAATATAATTCTTACGAAGCCATAAAAATCAATATTGCCGGAACCAAAACGATTGCAGATCTTTCTTTGAGTTATGGTGTCGAAAAATTTGTATTCATTTCAACTGATAAGGCGGTAAACCCTTCTAACGTTATGGGGGCTAGCAAGCGGATCGCGGAGATGTATATAAGTTGCATGGAGCAAGAAAAGAAAACAAAATTCATAACAACCCGTTTTGGTAATGTTTTGGGTTCCAATGGTTCTGTTATTCCTTTATTTCGTAAACAAATTGAAATGGGAGGCCCAATTACCGTTACCCATAGTGAAGTTACACGGTATTTTATGACCATACCCGAAGCATCCCAGCTTGTATTGGAGGCGGGTGCTATGGGAGAAGGTGGTGAGATATTTATTTTTGACATGGGCGAATCGGTCAAGATTTATGATTTGGCCCGAAATATGATAAAATTATCAGGGTTGAGTTATCCTGATGATATCGATATTAAAATTACCGGGTTGAGGCCGGGCGAGAAGCTTTATGAAGAGTTATTGGCCAATGGTGAAAATACCTTGCCTACCTATCATAAGAAAATTAAGATAAGCAAGGTGAGAGAACTCGATTATTCAACGGTAAGATCACAAATTGACGAGCTTTGTATTACCAATATGTTCTTTAGTGGTAACACCGTGAAATTGATGAAAAAAATAGTCCCTGAATACGTTTCAAATAATTCGGAGCTTTGCGAATTGGATAAAAAAAGTACTTCTTCCGGCAGGGATAAAGCCACTTTAAAAGTGGTACAATCATAATTTTTCACTAATCTTGCATTTTAAAATAAACACCTAACTATATATTATTATGGCTTTTCAGAAACACCCTATAAAGTTTATTGCGCTTGTAATACTGACTTCGACTATTTTACTTTCATCGTGTGCCTCTAAAAAAGATGTGGTCTATTTTCAAAATGCCAGCAGTTTTGAGACCATGGTGAGTGACAATTCACATACCAATAAGTTTAAGATTGACGACGTCGTAAATATTGTAGTATCTACGTATGACCCAGTTGCCAGCCAACCTTTCAATCTTTTTAAAGGAGCTGAAGAAGGGGGGATTAGGGCAGAACAGGTAGATTATATTCTCGACAAGAACGGAGAAATTGATTTCCCTGTTATCGGCCGCCTTAAAATAGCCGGACTCTCGCCCGAAGAGACAAAAGCTTTGTTAAAAGATAAATTGGCTCCTTATTTAAAAGATCCCATTATCAACATCAGGCTTAAAAACTTTACGGTAACCGTTCTGGGAGAAGTTAATAGGCCAGGCACCTATCCGGTAAACGGCGAGCAGATAACTATTCTCGAGGCAATTGGCCTTGCAAATGACTTGACCATTAAGGGTATGCGCGATAATGTAATGGTCATAAGGGATTTTAACGGAACAAAGGTCTATACGCGAATCGACCTTACCAAAAAAGAGGCACTAAACTCCCCTGTTTATTATCTTACCCAAAATGATGTAGTTTATGTTGAACCCAATCAATCTGCCGTCACGGCCTCGGCCTTGGACAATAGGGCTTCAATTTGGGTTTCTATAGCATCTGTTTTGATTACATCTACCGTATTGATTATTACCAGAACAAATTAATTTGATTTTTTCTAATTAGAATCCTATAGAATGGCTTTAAATTCACAGAGTTTCTCCAATAGTGGTGTCGATTTGAAAGATACTATAAAGACATATACTAAGCATTGGAAATGGTTTGTACTATCGGCAATAGCAGCATTGGTTTTAGCATTTTTATATATTAGATATGCAACCCCGGAATATGCCGCAAAGGCCAAAATTCAAATTTTGGAGGATAGAAACTCCAGTTCTGAACTTTCCGCTTTTTCAGATTTAAACCTCCTTGGAGGAGCAAAAAATAAAGTTGAAGATGAAATAGAAATCCTTAATTCCAGATCCAATTTTATTGAGGTGGTCAAAGACCTGAAACTTAACGTGAAAGTTATAGCCTTAGGTAATGTCAAAGATTCAGAACTCTATAATAATCGACCTTTTGATATTAGTTTTATCGCAAGTGATTCGATAATTAATTCATCGACTTTTGAATTTTTTATTGAATTGTCCACTGCAACAACTTTCGGATTTAGTTTGGAAAAAGATAGCCCGTTAAAAATATTTTCTTACGGGAAAAGTATTCCAACGGAGATTGGAGACATTATTATTACACCCAACCTCCCTTATTTTGAGGGACATATGAATAGAAAGCTGAAGGTCGAAGTCAACCCTCTTTTTATAGTAGCGGAAAGTTACCAACAAAAAATAATAGTCGCTCCAGCTGACGATTTTTCCAATATTATCAACATTTCGCTGAATGACCCTATTAAACAAAAGGCGATTGATATAATTGATTACTTAATTTATACCTATAATCAAAATGCTATCGAAGACAAACAAAAGGTGGCAGATAAGACTTCAAAATTTATTGATGATCGTATAAACGAAATTTCTACGGATTTATCATCGGTCGATCAAGATGCGGAAGATTTTAAAAGCAGCAAAGGTATTACCGATATTGCAAGTGAGGCGAACCTTGCCATGAATGTTGGGACCGCTAGCCGGCAAGAACTTGATAATGCGCGAATGCAGCTAAATATAGCTTCTGGAGTGAAAGAATTTGTTACAAACGAAAGTGGATATGAACGATTGCCTAGTAATATTGGGCTTAATGATCCAACTATAGCTCAAACAACGGCTAAATATAATGAGTTGGTTGCTACAAGGGAGCGCTTGTTACAAAGTGCAGATGAACAGAACCCCATGATCGTTAGTTTAGATAATGAACTTGATGGACTAAAACAGACCATGACTTCTAGTTTGGCCGGTATGGAAAGAAATCTTGGACAACAAGTGAACAACCTATCCGGACAACTATCCAGAATGAATTCCATCAGGTATTCCGCTCCTAAAAATCAAAGGGAGCTCACAGACATAACGAGACAACAGCAAACTACAGAGTCACTTTACCTGTATCTATTACAGAAGCGGGAGGAATCCCAGATTTCCGCAGCATCTAGCCCCGCCAAGTCTAAGATAGTGGACAAAGCCTATCAAGAAGGGATTACACCTGTGACACCTAAAAAATCATTGATTTATTTGGCATCGTTGATTCTTGGATTGTTACTGCCTTTCTCGGTGATTTATGGAAATGATCTTTTAGATAATAAGATACATAGTAAAAATGGCTTGGAAAAACTTATTAATAATAAGATTCCAGTGCTTGCCGAACTACCAAGATTGTCAAAGAAAGACAATCTTATGGTGCGGAAAGATGACAGATCGGTGTTGAGCGAATCCCTTCGTATTTTAAGAACCAACCTTGATTATTTAATAAAGACGAAGAGTTCGGGCAGAAATAATGTAATTTATGTAACCTCTAGTGTACCAGGAGAAGGAAAAACCTTTTTAGCTTCTAACCTAGCTATAATTTTTGCCAATACACATAAAAAAGTATTGTTGATTGGAGCAGATATTAGAAACCCTAAGTTGTACAATTTTTTCTCAAGCACTGAAGTTGATAAACTTAATAAAGCAAATAGAAATGGGGATACTGGATTGACCGAGTTTCTTTATGACGATTCTATATCCGTTAAAGATATAATCAATCCTTTGCTTGTCAACACCAACACTATCGACGTTATTTATTCAGGGAAGATACCGCCTAACCCTTCAGAACTTTTAATGAGCGAAAGGGTCAAAGAGCTTGTTCAAGAAGTTTCTGCACAATATGACTACGTAATAGTAGATACCGCCCCGCTTATGGTGGTTACCGATACACTGTTAATAAGCGAATATGCCGATCATATTATTTACGTAACACGAGCAGGGGTAACAGAAACAAAAGTTGTTGAATTTCCAATGAAGCTAAAAGAAGAAGGTAAATTGAAAGGCCTTTCTTTTGTAGTAAACGATGTAAAGGATTCTAACCTAGGTTATGGTGGTAAATATGGTTACGGATACGGAAAAACAACCAAAAAATGGTGGAAGTTTTAACTAAAGCTATTAATAGTTCCTTCAATGACAGGCATTAATTTGTCAAGCATTTTATGTGTAATTTTAATTTCTTTGAGATTGCGTAGTTGATTCATGTTATGTACATCCGATGCTACATAGTCAATCATACCTTCCTCTAAAAGTTTGAAAGCAGTTTGTTGTACATTTTTGCTGTAAAATTCACTTAGGGATAAGAGGTTCAATTGAAATAGAATGCCTTGTTCTTTGTACTTTCTATGTTTGCCCATTCTATTGTGTAGATAAACATATCTTTCAGGATGGGCCAATATAGGAAAGTACCTTTGTGCCGCTATTTTTTGAATGGCATCATCAAAATTGATAGAGGCCTGCAAATAAGACATTTCAATTAATAGATAGTTCTTTTGCAAGGGCATTACTTCCCTATTTTCCAGTAAAGTTTCGAAATTTGCATCAATCATATGTTCAGCGGCGACTTTGATACTTACATCTTTTACCTCATTCATCAAAAGACCATTTTTTAGCAAGGTCAGCGAGGTATTGATGGTATTCGCGTCATTGGGATAGTAATTGTGCATGATATGGGGGGTCGCAATGAAATTTCGAATACCAAACTCCGAAAATGTTTTAATTATCTCCAACGACTCATCGACCGTTTTGGCTCCATCGTCAATTCCTGGTAGAATATGATTATGTATATCCACCAAACCTTCCAAATAATCAATTAAAAACTTCTTCTTGTTAAAAATACCGAACATTTAATTATAGGTTTATGATAGAAAATTATTCTTAAATCAACGACAAACATTACTTTTTCAAGCGTTAATGCGGCAATATCCTACTTTTTTCATGAAAATGAAGGGGGCAAAGTTATTTTTTTTAACCCAATAAAAACAAGTGTCCTTTTTCAATCATCTTATCGCATGGCGTATTCTTTTCTATAAGCAGCTGGAGTTCTATTCGTTATTGCCTTGAATTGACGATTGAAATTCGACATCGTTAGAAAGCCACTATCATAGCAAGCTTGTGAGATATTTACTCTTTTTTCAATGAGTAATTTACACGCATGTCCAATACGTATTTCACTTATAAAATCTGAAAATGTCTTATTCGAATGAATTTTAAAATACCTACTGAACGATGTTGGGGTCATACTGGTCAACGAGGCCAATTCAGCTATGGATATTTTATTTTTAAAATTTTTCATGATATAAGTATATACCTTATTCATGCGCTCCGTATCTCCTTCTTTTAAGGTATTCGTGTAACCTGGACTCGCTAATATTTTAAATTCACTTGTTTTCGAGATACAATTTAAAATTTTTAAGAGTTCCAAAACACTTTCAAAACCTTGTAACCTTAATAGATTTCGCAGCATTTCACTTACTTTTTCGGCCGTAACACCATATATGTCGATTCCCCTTAAACTATTTTTAAAAAGTTGCTTAAGTTTTATCATTTCTTCCTTTTCCAACAAATCACTTCCAATAAAATTCTGATGAAAATAAACAACAATTCCTTCGGACCAGTTTTTTTTATCAGCCAGGTCGCTCTCGCCGTCACTTCTCCAAAGATGCGGCAAATTGGGTCCGGTAAAGGTGATATCCCCATTTTTGAAATGTTTGACATTATCACCTATAAAACGGGTCCCGGTTCCCTTGAGCACCATAAATAATTGATATTCGGAATGAAAATGCCAATTGGGTTCAAAAATGGCCTCTTTCAAAGCCTTTACTTCGAAAATATGTGTGCTAAGTATGGGCGATTTTCTTAAAGCTTGGACCAAGGGTTTTCAATTTAATGTTGAACTTCAAATTTAAAGTGTTTGAACCCATAAATCCACTAATATGTCAATTTAATTGAATTAAATCTAAAAGTATGATATAATAAAGGTCTTTTTGGGTGAAATACAGTCGATATTGTGCTATTTTATTGTTTATAATTGAATACGATTTTATAAACCTTATGATGGATTCAGTGTGCACCATTTTTTTTCGTTCTTTTTTGATGTGTCTTTTATTAATTGGATGCAATTCTTCCGAGAAAAGAATTAAAGACGATGAACCGAGAAGAATTGAGATCTTATTCTTGGGGCATGCCCAGGAACATCATAATTCTCGGGTGTATATGCCAATTTTAGCTTCAGCTTTGACACAAGATGGAATAAACATTACTTATACGGAAAACATAAAAGATTTAAACAAGAATAATTTAGAGATGTACGATGGGGTAATACTATATGCCAACCATGAAGATCGACATCCGAAGCAAGAAAAAGCACTAATGGAATATGTAGCGAATGGTCATGCGTTTATTCCTATACACTGTGCAAGCTTTTGTTTTAATGAGTCGCAAGAATTCGTCGATTTGGTAGGGGGACAATTCAAAGCGCATGGAACGGGAACTTTTACGGCAAGTATTTTAGACAAAACCCATCCCATAATGCAATCCTTTGAGGCTTTTTCGACATGGGATGAAACTTATGTGCATGACAATATTGCTGACGACATCACGGTTTTGATGGAAAGGGTAGAAGGGGAGCACCATGAACCGTGGACATGGGTAAAGAATTATGGGAAGGGAAAAGTATTTTATACCGCCTATGGTCATGACGAACGTACGTGGCAAAACCCGGGGTTTCAAAAGTTGGTAAAAGAAGGTATTTTATGGGCCGTGAACGACAACGTAAAGAAAAATTGGCAAGAATATGCTAAAAGTATTCCAAAGTTGGAATACAAGGAAATGGATAATATTCCCAATTATGAAAAAAGAGATCCGGCACCCAAATATCAATTGCCATTGGCACCGGAAGATTCAAAAAAAATGATTCAAGTACCGCCCGGTTTTGATTTGGAACTATTCGCTTCCGAACCTGATATTATTAATCCCATCGCTATGAACTGGGATGAAAAGGGGCGGTTATGGGTCATTGAAACCGTAGATTACCCGAATACGGTTCGCGATGAGAAAGGATTAGGAGATGATAAAGTCAAAATTTTAGAAGATACCGATGGTGACGGTAAGGCCGATAAGGTTACGGTGTTTGCCGATAAGTTAAACATTCCTACTAGTTTTACTTTTGCCAATGGCGGTATTATTGTTTCCCAGGCCCCGCACTTTATATTTTTAAAAGACACCGACGGTGATGATAAAGCGGATATAAGGGATGTTGTAATTGATGGTTGGGGAACTTTTGATACCCACGCGGGTCCATCTAATCTTCAGTACGGAATAGATAATAAAATTTATGGGGTATTGGGTTATTCTGGTTTTAAAGGAACAATCTTCGGAACGGATCGGGAATTCCGTCAAGGCGTCTACCGTTTCGATAAACAATTGAAAAATTTCGAATTTCTGACCAACACCAGTAACAATACTTGGGGTTTGGGCATTACCGAAGACAATTCGATTTTTGCTTCGACGGCCAACAATACACATAGCGTTTTTGTTGGTATACCCAATGCTAATTTTGAAGGTGTAGAAGGCATTTCAACTGAGGGCAGCGCAAAAATTGACGGGCATTATGCGATGCAACCCATTACTCCTAACGTGCGACAAGTTGATGTTTTCGGTGGATTTACAGCTGCTGCGGGGCATCACTTTTATACTGCTCGTAATTATCCCAAAGAATATTGGAATAAAGTGGCCTTTGTTTGTGAACCCACGGGAGGTGTTGTGCATATTGCCAAAATAGAGAAAGAAGGTGCGGGGTATGTTGAAAAGGATGGCCGTAATTTGTTTGCGGGCTCCGATGAGTGGGTTTCGCCGGTGGAAGCCAAAGTCGGTCCTGATGGATCTGTTTGGATCGCCGACTGGTATAATTTTATAGTACAGCACAATCCTACGCCCAGAGTAGATCGAGGAGGCTATGATGCGGAAAACGGAAAAGGGAACGCCTATGTCAATCCCTTGCGTGATAAATCACGAGGTCGTATTTGGAGGGTAGTGCCTAAATCAAGTACGGATTATAAGCCGATATCCATTGACAAAAATGACACGGATGAACTTTTGTATACGCTTTCAAATGATAATATGTTTTGGCGATTGACCGCCCAAAGACTTTTGGTTGAAAGGGGAAATGCTGATGTGCTGAACGAACTGTACAAGATGGTCAATAATCCCAAAATCGATGAAGAGGGAATGAATCCGGCAGCGCTCCATGCCCTTTGGACAATTCACGGTCTAAATGCCTTAACAGCTGACGAAGAAGCCAAAAATGTGGTGGCAGGGGCGTTGTACCATGCAGCGCCATCGGTACGGAAAGCCGCAGTTCAAATACTTCCCAAAAACAATGAAACAGACGAAGCTCTTTTAAAATCCGGGGTTTTAAATGATAAGGAACCTGGAGTTCAATTAGCTGTTTTACTTTATTTTAGTCATCGACCATCATCTGATTCTCTAGGAAGATTGCTGTACCCTATAAGCAAACAAAATAATATCGTAAACGACAATTGGCTGTCGAAAGCTGTTTATATTGCAGCAAGCACGCACGCCAGGGGTTTTATTGACGCGTTTGAAAAGACCGATCCAGATATCAGCAGATCATTAAAAGAGAGTAATCAAAGGGAATCGAAGTCTTATAATGACAGTGATTGGAAAAGGATGCAATTGCCACAAACCATCGAAAATGCAGGATTGCAAATGGATGGAGTTGTTTGGTTTAGAAAGGCCTTTACCATTTCAAATTTGAGTAGCGCCAAGCTAGCAACTATTTCATTAGGACCTATTGATGACTCCGATGTGGTTTATATAAACGGGGAGAAGGTTGGTGAAACAAAACAGAGTTATGATAAGAATAGAACCTATACATTTCCTTCCGAGTTATTAAAACAAGGGGAGAATATAATTGCTGTTCGTGTTGAGGATACAGGTGGAGAGGGCGGTATTTACGGAGAAAGAAACGCATTGTTTTTAAAGCAAGGCAAAAGTAGGGTCGCTCTTGGGGGCACATGGAAATATGAAGTGGAGAAAGATTTTTCCAAAGCTTCAAACAATATTTTTGAAAACACTTCCATTGCCGAGGTTTTTACAAAGGCCTATAAAGGAAGAATCTCGCAATCTGGTGGGGGAGTGGCCGATAGTGAGGAAAAGGCTACGATGGTTCAAATTAAGACGGTAAAAAATGAGATGAAATATGATATCTCTGAATTCGTGGTAGAAGCAGGAAAGCCGGTCGAAATTGTTTTGGAAAATATCGATTTTATGCAACATAATTTAGTCATTGTCGCTCCCGGGGAAAAGGAAAAGGTGGGTGCCGCAGCGGATAAAATGGCAGCTGATCCCGCAGGAGCCGATAAAAATTACGTCCCAGAAATGGGTGAAGTGTTGTACGCAACAGCTTTGGTAAATCCTGAAGAGAAAGTTGTTCTTAAATTTACTGCACCCGATAAGCCTGGCATGTATCCTTTTATCTGTACGTTTCCAGGGCATTGGCGAATTATGCAAGGGGTTATGAAAGTAGTAGCTCCAAATAAATGATAAAAGAATTTTAAAGAATGACATCCAAACTTAAATATGGGGTTAGCACGTGGCTTTGGCAATCGCCGTTTACAACAGAATCGATTTCGCTATTTCCAAAAATTAAGTCTATGGGATTTGATGTGGTGGAAATACCTGTGGAAAATCCGGAACTTATAGATGCAAAAGCGGTGAACAATGCTTTGATGGAAAATGGCTTGGAACCAACAGTTTGTGGCGTATTCGGTCCGACAAAAGACTTGACCCATGATGATGTTTCGGTACATGAAACGTGCTTTCGATATATTGAAAAATGTTTTGAACTTTGTAATGCATGGAATGTTGACTTTGTAGCCGGTCCCATGTATTCAGCAGTAGGAAAGGCCAGAATGGTATCTTCCGAACAGCGAAAAATAGAGTGGGAGCGCGCGGTAAATAATCTGAGAAAGGTATGTGAAGTAGCACAGTCATTTGGCACTTCTATTGCCTTGGAACCCTTAAATCGGTTTGAATCCGATATGGTCAATACAGCCGAAGATGTTATGCGTTTGGTGACCGATATCAACTACACTGAGGCGAAAGTGCTTCTTGATGGTTTTCATATGACAATTGAAGAAAAAAATATTCGGGAAGCCATAAATACCGTAGGCGATAAGTTGCTACATGTACAGGTTTCAGAAAACCATCGCGGCATTCCGGGAAGTGGCCTAACACCTTGGTACGAGTTTCAGAAGGGTCTTGAAGATATCGATTATAAGGGGGCGATGGTTATAGAAAGTTTTACCCCCGAAATCAAGGAACTGGCCGGTGCCGTTTGTATATGGAAAAATCTGGCCGAAAGTCAAGACGGGTTCGCTTCTGAAGGCCTGAATTTTTTAAAAGAAACATTCAATAAAGCATAATATAAAAAAGTAAAAATGAGCGATAAGAAAATCAACATAGCAATAGTGGGATTAGGGTTCGGTGCCGAGTTCATTCCTATATATCAAAAACACCCGAATGCACACCTAATTGCGGTTTCACAACGGAATGCATCGAAACTAAATGAATTGGCGGATGCCTTCGGTATAGAGAAAAGATATACCTCATTTGATGAATTGATAGAGGACCCTGAAATTGATGCCGTTCACATAAACACACCAATTCCTGATCATGGAATTCAGTCGATAAAGGCGTTAAAGGCTGGCAAACACGTGGCGTGTACGGTGCCAATGGCAACAACTGTTGAAGAATGTGAGGAAATTGTAAAACTGACCAACGAGAAAGGTCTTACCTATATGATGATGGAAACGGTGGTTTACGCACGGGAATTTCTCTATATGAAAGAACTTTATGAAAATGGGGAACTGGGTAAAGTGCAGTTTTTAAAGGCAAGCCATCAACAAGATATGGACGGGTGGCCGAACTACTGGCCAGGTTTACCTCCAATGCACTATGCAACCCATTGTGTGGGGCCAGTTTTGGGTTTAACTAGGGGAGAGGCTGAATATGTTTCTTGTTTTGGGTCGGGTACTATTCGCAAGGAACTTATTTCGAACTACAATTCGCCCTATGCCGTTGAAACAACCCATATTAAATTTCGAAATTCCGATTTAAGTGCACAGGTATATCGATCACTTTTTGATGTAGCGCGCCAATATCGGGAAAGCTTTGAAGTTTATGGGTCTAAAAAATCAGTAGAATGGCCACTTATTGAGGGAAACCCTTTGGTTGTTCATACTGCGAAAAAGCCAGAACCGGAAATTCCTCAGGAAGTGGAGAGTCCAGATTTTGCAAAGCTGTTGCCCAAAGAGATACAGCATTTCACGACCAAGGGGGTTTATGATTCCGATGAACACCAGCACCTTTCCTTTACACAGGGTGCCGGTCACGGTGGTTCGCACCCTCATTTGGTTCATGAATTTGTAAATGCCTTGATAACAAAGAAAGCGCCTTACCCGAATGCAAAACAATCTGCAAATATTACTTGCGTAGGTATACTTGCACACGAATCTGCACAAAAGGGAGGGGAGCTTACTAAATTGCCTGAATTCACTTTTGAAGGTTAGTCAGAATACAAACAATAAGTTTTTAATTCCAATCTAGGATTTTGGTCTTCGCTTTCATAAATTTTTTATCTTCCCCTGCTCCTATGGAATTTCACTTGATGGTAATTTGGATTATATGATTTGAATACGCTTTGAATCAGGTGGAGTGGCAGATTTGACCAACTAAATCTTGATAAAATGAATTTATTAAAAAATTGTATTTATGCTTTTTTGCTACTGTGTTTGTCTTTAGCGAACCTTCAGTGCAAACCTGAAAAGAAAGACGATTTTCAAGCCGCTACATTCGAAGTGGCAACCGAAAAGGAAACGGTAAGTATAACAAAGAATATATTTGGTATTACTCCAGACGGCGAAAAAGTCGAACGCTATACCCTTATAAATGAGAATGGCGTAGAAGTAGATATTATCACTTATGGAGGAATCATAACTTCATTAAAAGCACCCGATAAAAATGGAGTTGCCGAAGATGTCGTTTTAGGATACAATAGATTCGCCCAATATCTTGATAAGAGCCCGTATTTTGGGTCGATTATCGGAAGGTATGGTAATCGTATCGCCAAAGGAAAATTCTCGATTGGAGATAAAGAATACAATTTGGCCCTAAATAATGGGGAAAACCATTTGCATGGTGGTTTAAAAGGTTTTGATAAAGTATTATGGAAGGCGTCTGTAGAAAAAGGAAGCGATTTCGCCTCCTTGAAATTATCGTATTTGAGCAAAGATATGGAGGAAGGTTTTCCTGGGAATTTGAACGTAACCGTTACTTATATTTTGACTAATGACAATAGTCTGAAAATGTTATACGAAGCGACTACCGATAAAAAGACCATCGTAAATCTCACCAATCATGCCTACTTTAATCTATCGGCAGATTTTTCGCAAACGATTTTAGACCATGAGGTTACCATAAATGCCGATCGTTATTTACCTGTTGATGAAACGCTTATTCCTACAGGCGAATTGGCTAGCGTCGAAGGTACTCCCTTCGATTTCCGCAAACCAAAGGCCATACGCGAAGATATCGGAAAGGAAAATGATCAATTGACAATTGGCGGAGGCTTTGACCATTGTTGGGTTTTAAATGATCAAAATTCAGGTGTTCGCCTTGGTGCTACGGTGTACCACCCTGCAACCGGACGCGTTCTTGAAGTGTTCACTGATCAACCAGGGGTCCAGTTTTATTCAGGCAATTTTCTAGACGGAACGCTTCCTGCAAAAAATGGGGGTACTTACGGGCAACGAAGCGGTTTTTGCCTTGAAACCGAGCATTATCCCGATTCTCCCAACAAGCCTGATTTTCCGTCAGTCGTATTGAGTCCGGGCGAGACCTATAATTCACAGACTGTCTATAGATTCTCGACAAAGTAATAGCTTTATGAAAACACTCGATACTCTAGACTGGCTAAGCATTTCCGTATACTTTTTAGTCTTAATGGGCATAGCCATTTGGGTTATCAGGAAAAGGCAAGATAATACCGAGGACTATTTTTTGGCGGGAAGAAATGTGGGGTGGTTCGTAGTAGGGGCCTCTATTTTTGCCTCTAATATCGGATCTGAACATGTGGTCGGACTTGCCGGAGCTGGTGCAAGTAATAAATTGCCCATGCTTATTTACGAAATACATGCATGGATCGTGCTGATTTTAGGATGGGTATTTCTTCCTTTTTATGCCCGTAGCGGAGTCTTTACAATGCCCGAATTTCTTGAAAAACGTTTTGATGCCCGATCACGTTGGATTCTATCCGTGTTTTCAATCATTGCCTATATTCTTACAAAAATTTCTGTAACCATTTATGCGGGTGGGGTAGTGGTATCGGCACTTTTGGGTATCGATTTCTGGACAGGCGCAATAGCCACAGTCATTCTAACGGGACTCTATACAGTTCTTGGAGGTATGCGTGCCGTCGTTTATACCGAAGCCTTACAAGCTGTAATACTTATTGTCGGCGCAGCGGCTTTAACTTTTATCGGATTGGATCATGTAGGTGGTTGGTCAAGTATGGCAGAAACCGTGACGCCTGAATATCTGAATATGTGGCGGTCTTCGTCCGACCCTGATTTTCCATGGCCGGCACTGGTGATTACCAGTACCATAGTAGGAGTCTGGTATTGGTGTACTGACCAATATATCGTTCAGCGTGCACTAACGGCAAAAAATATCAAAGAAGGTAGGCGAGGTACTATTTTTGGTGCCCTATTAAAACTTATGCCGGTATTCCTGTTTCTAATTCCTGGTGTCATCGCATTAACGCTTAAAATGCGGGGTGAACTGCATTATGACTCTCCTGACCAAGCTTTTCCTATTCTGATGAGTAATTTGTTGCCATCGGGGCTTCGGGGCTTGGTCGCCGCAGGATTATTGGCTGCTCTGATGAGTTCCCTAGCATCTGTCTTTAATTCGTGTTCGACCTTGTTCACCGTCGACATTTATAAAAAACTAAGACCTGATACTCCTGAAGATAAACTAGTACGTACAGGGCAAATTGCTACTGTGATCGTAGTTATAATAGGTATTATCTGGATTCCGATTATGGCTAATATTTCTGGTGTTTTATATGAATACTTACAAAAAGTGCAATCGTATATAGCCCCTCCGATCACCGCCGTTTTTCTATTGGGTATTTTCCATAAACGAATAAATGCCCAAGGTGCATTTGTGACGTTGGTCGCAGGTTTTATAGTCGGTGCGTTTCGAATTGTCTTGGAATTGATTAAAGAGTCTTTAGACCCTGGTGGAGTGCTTTATAAGCTAGGCGACATGAACTTCCTCACTTTCGGGGCATGGTTCTTTTTATTCTGTATTATACTTACGATAGTGGTTAGTCTACTTTCCGAAGCGCCATCTTTAGAGAAAGTAACGAACCTGACCTTCGGCACTATTTCTCAAGAAGAAAAACTAAAGAACAAAAGCAGCTACAATTGGGTAGATATTGCGGTATCGGTTTTAGTGGTGGTAATAGTCATCGGGGTCATGGTGTTTTTTAATGGCAAATAAGCCCAGAATTAATTTCGGCTTCATTTGAAATTTGAAATAGGGATTTTTGACTGGTTGAAATGATTGTCAGATTAATCTAATCATCCTTTTGTGGGGATTGAAATTTACTTTGGTAAATTTCTCCCGATTAAATATCCTTTTTACTTTTAACATTTATTATTGTGGAAGCTTATTTTACGATTTGAATAACATGGATACAAGAAGGGATTTTTTAAAGAAGGCCGGCCTGTTGGCCGGAGGAATGGGATTAACATCGAACATGCCGTCTTCTATCCAAAGAGCATTGGATATAACCCCGGAAAAGGGCAGCACATTCTATGATGCCGAACATGTCGTTTTTCTAATGCAAGAAAACCGATCCTTTGACCACTGTTTTGGTACGTTACAGGGAGTGCGTGGCTATAATGATCCTAGGGCTATCGCATTGCCCAATAAAATTCCCGTTTGGTTGCAAAGTAATAAAAAGGGAGATACCTATGTTCCCTTTCGATTGAATATCAAGGATACGCAGGCCACGTGGATGGGTGATTTGCCCCATTCATGGGAAAATCAAGTAGATGCCAGAAACGATGGTAAATATGACCGGTGGTTGGATGCCAAAAAAATGGATGCCGAATACGGTGATTTTCCGCTTACAATGGGATACTATACCCGCGAAGACCTCCCATTTTATTACGCGTTTGCCGATGCTTTTACTGTCTTTGATCAACATTTTTGCTCCGCTTTGACGGGCACCACAACCAATAGGAATTTTTTCTGGACCGGCAAGTCCTGGGATAGTCAACGTACAAGACCGTGCGTCCGTAATGGTGAAGTTACCTATAATAGTGAAGCTAGTTGGAAGACTTTTCCCGAACGACTGGAGGAAAACGGAATTTCGTGGCGTGTATATCAAAATGAAATAAGCTTACCTACCAATGTCGAAGATTCATCCCTGCTGGCCAATTTCACCGATAATAATCTAGAGTGGTTTTCGCAATATAATGTGCGCTATAGTGAGGGATTTCAGGCGTATTTAAACAAACGATTGGCCGAACTGCCTTCGGAAATCAAAAACTTGGAAAATGAGGTAGCCAGACAGCCCAAGGCGCAAGTACAGCAATTGGAAAAGGAACTGCTTGAGAAAAAGGAACAACTAAGACAAATAAAGGCACTATTAGAAACGTGGAATGGGGAAAACTTTGAAAAACTTTCGGAGTTTCAAAAAAATCTACACAAAAAGGCATTTACAACGAATACCGGTGATCCAAACTATCATAAAATAGAAACATTAATTTATGACGACAATGGTACTGAGCGTTCAATTAAGGTTCCCAAAGGTGATATTTTACACCAATTTAGGGAAGATGTTGATCAGGGAAAATTGCCCACTGTTTCTTGGTTGGCTGCACCCCAGAAGTTCTCTGATCACCCCAGTGCACCTTGGTATGGGGCTTGGTATGTTTCCGAGGTTCTTGATATTCTTACCAAAAATCCTGAGGTATGGAAAAAGACCATTTTTGTGCTGACTTATGATGAGAACGATGGATATTTTGACCATGTGCCTCCTTTTGTGGCACCGAACCCTAAAGATAATAACGCTGTTTCTAAAGGAGTGGATACTTCGGAAGAATATGCAACGCGCGAACAAGAATTGGCGAAAGAAGGTATGGCCCCCGAAGATGCTCGGGAGAGCCCTGTCGGATTGGGGTATCGAGTTCCGATGGTCATTGCTTCGCCTTGGAGCAAAGGAGGTTGGGTGAATTCCGAAGTGTGCGATATCACATCAACCCTCTTGTTCCTGGAAGAATTTTTAACCAAAAAAACTGGGAAATCGATTAAGGAGACAAATATTAGCAGCTGGCGCAGAACGGTCAGTGGCAATCTCTCCTCTGGTTTTAGACCTTACAACGGTAAAGCCATAAGTGTACCCGATTCCGTAGACCGAAACCAATTTATGCAGCAAGTCTATAATGCCAGTTTTAAAGGTCTTCCCAAGAACTATGGTCCGCTTTCCAACACTGAGATAACCCAAGCGAAGAAAGATATTTACAAGACCCCTTTTATGTCGCAACAAGAATCGGGAATACGGGATTCTTCTGCCTTGGCCTACGAATTGTACGCGAATGGCGAGGTGAACACGGATAAGAATTCGTTTGAAATTACATTTGCGGCTGCCGATAGTGCTTTTGGTGCTTCGGCCTTGGGAGCTCCTTTCAA
This sequence comes from uncultured Kriegella sp., assembly GCA_965368185.1. Lineage (GTDB taxonomy): Bacteria > Bacteroidota > Bacteroidia > Flavobacteriales > Flavobacteriaceae > Kriegella. The sequence goes on along the minus strand of CBDULZ010000062.1, from coordinate 6,154 downwards.
TGTCTACGCTCCTGATAATTATTTACAGGAAACTTCTGACGGGCAATCCAAATTTATACCGGTAAAAACTTGGCCGATTGCGGTGAAAAAAGGGGATGCCCTTACGTATGAATGGCCATTACAACATTTTGAAGGAGGTAATTATCACTTGAAGGTGTACGGGCCTAACGGTTTCTTTAGAGTGTTTAAAGGAAGTAACTCAGATTCTGACCTAAAAGTTGTATGTGGATATCAACAAAAGAGTAGGTTTATTAAAAAACCATCTGGAAATATTGAAGTTAAAGTTTCCAATACTTCCAAAAACAAAAATTTTACTATTGTGGTTAAAGATGAGGCCTACGGAAATCCGGAGCAAACAATAACGGTGAAAAAAGGAGGTATGGAGACTTTCATCGTCCATACGAAAGAGAGTTATGGTTGGTACGATTTTACAATTGCGGTTGATGGAATGTCCGATTTTCAGCAACGGTATGCCGGGAGGGTGGAGACTGGAAAACCTTCAAAAAGCGATCCCTTTATGGGAAGGGTATTGGTTTAAGATATGTTGATTGGGACATCTTTAAATCAGCCAAATGCCTTTATTAAGGTTATTTGGATTAAATATTGAAAATCATTTACATGAAAAGACCAAATATATCAGTCGTATTCTTCATTTTCGTCTTTCAGGTCTTTGGGTATACCCAAGTACAGAACGGACCCATAACCAATAACTCTCCGAACATAATAGTCTTCATTGCCGATGATGTCAGTTGGAACGACCTGGGCTGTTATGGAATTTCGTTCGTCGACACCCCCAATATCGATAAATTGGCAGCCAACGGAATGAGGTTCGACAATGCCATCTTGACGGCAAGCTCGTGCAGCCCTAGTCGAATAAGTATAATGACCGGTCGTTACCCCCATAATACTGGGGCAGCGGAACTGCATACCGAGCCAAAAGTAGATTTTGAGTCGATTGCCTCCCGATTAAAGGCCAATGGCTACTACACAGGTCAAGCGGGCAAGTGGCATATGGGCAACTTGTTGCGTAAAGGATTTGATAAAATATATGAGAGGAAGCAAGACAATGGGGATGGAGGGGAGAACATGTGGGTGCCGTCTATACAGAATAGGGACAGGAACAAGCCTTTTTTCTTTTGGTTCGCGGCTTACGATGCCCACAGGGTCTGGGGCGAGAACAGTTTTTCAAATACCCACGAACCTTCACGGATCGGTGTTCCGCCAACTTTGGTAGATAATGATAGTACCCGTCATGACCTTGCGCAGTATTATGATGAGATCAAGCGATTCGACCACCATATTGGTAAGGCCGTCGAAACGTTAAAGGCACAGGGTGTCTATGAAAATACATTGATATTCATAATGGCCGACAACGGCCGCCCGTTTCCCAGGGATAAGACAAGGATGTACGACTCGGGAATGAAGACGCCCTTTATCGCGCATTGGCCTGCTCAGTCGGTAAAAGGCACAAGTACTAGCCTGATCAGTAGCGTTGATCTGGCCCCTACCATCTTGGATGCCTGCAATGTGGACGTGCCCGAGACTTTTCAAGGAAAAAGTTTTAAAACACTTTTCGAAGATCCATCAAAGGATTTTAGAACCTATGCGTTTGCCGAGCACAATTGGCATGACCATGAGGCCCATGAACGCATGGCGAGGACCAAAGATTTTATCTACATCCTTAATTCCAGGCCGCAGTTTCCGAACCAAGGTCCCGCCGATGCCCTTAACAGCCCTACCTTTAGGTCGCTGCAGGAGCAAAACAAAAACAACACTTTGACCAGTGCGCAATACGATGTGTTCTTGGCGCCGAGACCCTCCGAGGAACTGTTTTTTGTCAATAACGATCCGTTGCAACTCGACAATATAATCGATAAAAAAGAATACGTTGCCGTTCATGGGGAACTCAAACGGGAATTGCAAAATTGGATGGAGGATACGGGGGACAATATCCCCGAGAACCTAACAAAGGATTGGTACACCAGGGACGGTGGGAAAAAAATACAGCAGAATTTCAATGTGAGGGGCGAAATGCCGGGCGATCGAACGGGGGGAGAGCATGTGCATATAAGAAGTGGTTTCAACGATTGAGCAATGGGTATAATGAATAATTTTTACCCCATACTTACGCATGTCCCTTTAAAAGGGGTTTAAGTATATAAAGAAATCATTTGTCTCCCACTTACGATAATAGACGGAAAACCGGGCCTTACTAACATTCGGTACAACAAATAAAAGGGACTTCGGTCAGGGGCGATGTTCTTAAGATGCGATATTCACCAAGTTTATCAGACAGTGCCTTTTCGCTTTCGTTTTTTCGATTCTTAATAATGACCGCGACATCCTTATTAACCTTTTCAACAACTTCCAGTGGAAAATTGAGATAGTCGAATATATTTGTAATATTGCCAAATACCTCAACTACTATTACACTCAGCGAAGAATCTTCAGGTAAACCATATCGATTTAATAAAAGGTTGATCTCTTTATTGGTCCAAGTACAGGTCCCTTTTTTAACTTTATCCTTGTAGATCGCTAGCTTAGCACCTTGTAGTAATGACGTTGTGGTAAATGAGGCATTTGCAGGAACAGGGGTGACAAATCCAGGTTGCTTTTTATATTTTTCATAGGCACTCAATAAATTACGGGATGTTGTTAGGTCGGGATTTATTAATCGACCTTTCGAACGTCGTTTCATCAAATTGGAAACTTTAACTCTAGTTTCTTCCTTCAGGTCAAGTTCATCTAGTTGATTGAACATTTGAAATTGCGCTAGTAAATGGCTTGCCTTCTCTTGATCACTTTTTTGGGCTATATAGCCGTCCGTTTGCTTCATCGCCTTGACCAGTACGGAGGCTGTCGTCAATTCCCTTTTTATTTCGATAGGATTTAAAAGTGTCATGACTTTCTCATGGAGTAAAATGTTCCGGTATTCGAGGCCATCGGCCTGCTTGACTTGTGCATAAAGCACACCATGTAGTTGTGTCCTTGGGGGATCTGCGGTAACATCCTTACCATTAAGAACGGCTTTGGCATAAGGTGCGTTAACCGTTACTTTAATATCATCCCTATCTACATTGCATAACAAAGAGGGGGCGGGATGTTGCATACCCGTAACGCGCAGCGGTCTGCCAAAACGCCCATTGGCGGTACTCCAAAGATTGTCTTTTCCATCCTCGAGATTACTCCAATGTCCATGACCGATCCTAAATTCATAGGTGAAAAACCCAAACAATTCCGGACTCTCGGAATGTAGCCCGGAGGGCAGGGGCAAAAGATAGTGAATATTGTCATTGTCGCTTGCCTTTTCCATGGCCTGCATGGCACTTAACCCGGCCATGTCATCGGTTTGGTTTGGGGTAATGCTTCTAACATATTCCGGGTCTATGGGAAGTATAGGGTCAGGAAGCGTTTCATCAAGAAATTCACGATTGTGGCTCAACATCTGATCGGGGGCATAGCGTAGCAATCGACAAAATAGGGTGTCATGCGGATCTTTGACGGGCTCCTCCAACTCGACCCATAAATACCGCTGCCTTGGTTCGGTGGCACTATACTTTTCATTTTTTCGATAAGCGGAAAACGCCATCCCGACGCTCACAATTTTAGGCACTTGTGCAGGAATTACCGTTGTCGGCAAGGTCAATTTTTCAGGCTTATGTTCTTGTTCGTTACCATGACCAGTCTTGAAATGAGGAGTTAAGGTATAGTCAACCTCCAATTCATCGGGGAAACGCAGTTGGCCATTGGTTCTCAAAAGTTTCGATTTTGGTTCGATGGCATCTATAAATATCATGGTGGTATGAGACCTGTTCACAATGCCGAAGTCGTCAGCCAATAAAGATTCAAAGGATGCGTAGTGTTTCAATTCAATATCACCCACTTTTAGGGTTTCCAATTCTTCATCTTTATCATCTTGGAATTTTTTATTCCTGAAGATTGAAAAGCTCACGTTTTCAAGAGCATCCCAACTCCAATCCCGATTGATACGGTAGACCAGACAGCCGATCCAATGATTGCACAGATCGCCCTTGGAACCTAAGGTGATACTACTGTGATCGGGAGCCAGGTGATGCTGGATTTTGTTGCTGCATCCAAATACTACACGTTCGCCTTTTTTCCCCACCAACGTTAACCCTCTTGAAACAACACCCAATTGTTGGGCCAGACGCTCGACAATGTCCGGAACGGTATTCTTATTCTCGCGATTAAAATGGATCTGCGAATTGACACGTTCGATTATATGGGGAGGATCCGGTTGCAAGTAAATTGCTTTTATAGGAGCAACATTTGGCTTCAATAACAATAGATCGTCCTCCACATTTGATTCCTTATAAAATAGAAATTGCATTGTTTTTCCATAACGGGAATCAAGATCGGAATTGGCTTCATTGATAAAACCAAAATAATTATTCTGATCTTCACAAACCGCCCTGAGGGTTATCCTAATAGTACGGGCGGTAGGTAACGGCAATTCGTTCATAGCATCTATGGCCAAGTTATTCATGGCCGGATCATTAAAAGGGTCGTTTTCATTGCCCAAGTTCAAGGAATTGACATCCCTAAAGGAGATAGGTATAGTAAGTTGTGCGTCAAAATCCGTAGGAAACGCCCGGTGGGTTTTATACAGCGTAATGTAATTCTCCGTTCCACTTTCACTTAGCAGATTATCCAATCGTAAGGTTTCAACCTCCACCCTTATTTCTACCCTGTTTACATCGGGATCGGCTATTGCTGGGGTTACGGCCTGATCTACACCTGCCCCCGATTGAATGAGCAATGCTATAGGGTCTAATCCTTTTTGTTGGTATTTATTGGTAAAAACTACTGCAGGGTAGGTGAGAAGGGGCCTTTGGATTTCCAAGACAGGATTTGCATCGAACACGGAGGCATCGTTTACAATAGTTTCATTAAAATGTGTTATTGTTGCCCGTCGTACGCCTTCTGGCTTGTTTATACGGCAGAGTCCGGGGGCAATGTATCTTTTGAACAACCGCTTCGCTGTTGGACTAGCCGCGTTGTTGTGTAGTTCTTCCTCTATTGCCGGGCCGCCACCACTGATATCCATCATCCGTACCCGAAACTCATAGGTGTTTCCATACAGCAGTTCTGCATCTACGGCGACTTCATCAAACATATTCGTCGCATTTACATTTTTAGGGTTGTTTAAAGAATCGACCTCTTCGTGGTTACGGTAAATTTGAATGGCATCGGTGTCTTTTAATACCAGACTTTTACCGATCCAATTCGTGAAATACATAGGTAGCCAATACGGGCTGTTCGTGTCATTATCTGGCTGTGTTGGAAATACCTGATAGGGCAGCTCCAACGTTTGATCTGCCGAGTTTCCCAAACTTGCCCCGCCAATGGTATATACTTGCTTGCTTTTTACAAGATTAAGGCTGTTCCATTCGGGAGCATTTTCTTTTTTTACATCGATTTTATAACCATAGACACCCAAGGGTGCGTCTATTCTTTTGCCCAGCTCTTCAGGATTATGGGTCAATTGACGGATGTACCAAATAAGGATCTGCTCATCATCCCACGCCAACCGAAAACCCATATCGTTTACAGGATGCACACCATCTTGTTGCTCGCTCAACAGATTACTGCTCACGGGCTGCGCTGCGTGCACGATTTTGGTAAAGCCGTCATTGTATTCATTTACTTCCGCAAAAATTTGGTCCCACGGTGCTTTGGGAGGTTCGGGGTCTACAAGTCCTTGACGAAAGAGTACAGGAAACAATAAAGGGGCAAACAGCGGACGGGCTTCATTAACCTCCAATTTAGGAAGTCTAGCGGCATACCGTTTTACAAATGGTCCATCGGGATCTAGAAATAATTGCTCCTGAACAGCCTCATAATCTGCATTGACAAGGTCGACATAGACATAGCTACCTTTGTCATACCAATCGGGATGGTCGGCAACCGATATTTCGGCACTATAGATCATTCCACAAGCTCTGGCAAGTAGGGGTTGACGAAGAATGTGCGCAAATACTTGCCCCCAACTCATGTCATCGCTATTCTTCCAATTCGGTTTTTTCTTGACATCGGCTCTAATTGCACAATGGTAACTATCATCGGTCTTTGCGTTTTTATGCCGAGGCGTGGTAAAGTTGAAGGAGCCTCTATAGCTTTCAGGAAGGTATTT
>CBDULZ010000061.1:0-30043 GCA_965368185.1 uncultured Kriegella sp. | reverse complement strand
TCATAATCGGAGCCCAAAGCTATGCATTCGACACCGGCAATAGACTTGATATATTTCATCGCATCGACAATGCCCTTGATCAGCGGTGCGGTTACTGCACCCTTAAAAAAAGCAACCCCGATCAAGCCTCCGTTGGCAGCAATTTTTTGGATATGGGCATCGGATAAATTACGGGAATTGTCTAGGGTGCCACGGACGCCGGTATGTGAAACAAGCACCGGGTTTTTAGTTTCAGCCAAGACATCATCGATCAGGGCTGGTGCGGCATGGGCCAGATCGACAAACATGCCTAGCTCGTCCATACGCTGTATCACGTCACGGCCGAAATCGGAAAGTCCGCCTTTACTCACCCCATGTGCCGAGCCTCCCAGTTCATTGTCAAAAAAATGGGTGGGGCCTACCATACGCACGCCTTCTTTATATAATTTATCGAGATTTTCGATTTTTCCTTCAAGGCAATGTGCGCCTTCGAGGCCTAAAAAACCTCCGGTCACCCGCTTGTTCTGTTTTCGTAGTGATATAAGCCGATTCAAATCATCAGTGTTTTTGACCACAATGAATTCGTCATTATAATCAGCAGCGAACTTATGCAACCGTCGACTTTGGTAGGCGGCCCTTTCAAAAAGGCTAAACCAATTCGATAACGGTCTCCCTTGTACAAAATTGAGCAAAGTGATATTGTCAAAAGCCTCGGCCGTGTTTTTTGAGAAGTTCTGCCCAACTGGGGATTTGGTAACAATCGTAAACGCCTGCAACGCCATATTCGCTTCTTGCATTCTTGGGAAATCGACATGCCCGATGCTGTTTTTAACCGTCAGGTCTCTACTCCAAAGTAGGGCGTCGCAATGCAAATCGGCAATAAAATCAAGAGAATTATAAAGGGCAAGTGCTTTTTCGGAAACCTGGTAGGGCGGAAGTGCTTTTGTCGTATTCTTTTGTTTATCCAATGTTTTAGGAACAATAACTACGGCCAAGACATAGAGTAGCACTAGGCCTAGCAAAATTCCAATTAGCCATTTTCTTTTTTTCATTTTATTGATGTTGGTGCATTGTCGTGTTTGAAGGATAGGTATTAATAAGGTCCAGATTGCTTCGTACCTCGCAATTGCGGCTTAAAATAGTGTGGTAAGTTTTATTATCAATTGCCTTAATCAACGATCGTTTTAATAGTATTTTGACTTCGTCTTTATATTTTAATAAAAGTTTTGTTTTTATACATATACCATAATAACAAATATAGAATACCAAAACCTCCCGTTGTAGTTATCATGCCATAATACGCTCCTGTATATTGCTCCAATCCAAACAATAAGAAATCTGCAATCTTAGAAAAATTAATAACATGGGAAAGTACATAGGCTGTGATAGCATTCATGCCAATTACTTTTAAAGGAAATGACCATTTAATCTTTCCTTTTACATCAATAATCCAATAGGTTAAAGCCATTAACATATAGCAAACTCCCGATGATGCCAATACAAATGAGCTTGTCCATATTTTTTTTACAATAGGATGCCAAAGTCCCCAAATCAACCCTAATGCCAGTGCAACTATGCCATACATAAATAGGCGAAGCGCAATTTTTTTTCGTGGCTGTTTTGATTTGATTAGTTCCCCTGCAAATATTCCCGACAAGGTTGTAGCTGTAAATCCAAATCCGGAAAGTAGCCAGGTATACTGAAGGCCATCGTCAAATTTCCCGAAAACTAATTGATCCACATATAAAGCAAAATTACTATCGGGCAGCAATACGCTCTTTCCAACACCTGGAACATAGGGAACCGTCAAAATCAATGCATATATTACAAGGCATGCGGCAAAAGTAACGTAGAGCCATTTTCTTTTGAGGTGGATATAGGCTATACACGAAAAAAAGTAACCGACGGCTATAGCCTGTAATGTATTGCTGAAAATGTGAAACTGTGCAGCATCAAGAGCCAATAAATTACCCTGAACGATCCAACCTAGAATAAATAGTATAACAAAACGCTTGATAAGTTTCATGTATATAGCGCTTGTATGTGTATTTTCTTGCATTCTTTTGGATAAAGAAAATGGAATTACCGCACCGACAACGAATAAGAACAAAGGCATAATAATATCATAGAATGTAGAACCAAACCATTCAGGATGATCAAATTGTTTTGCTAAAGATGCCGTAAAAGAAGTACCTGCACCCTCATGTAGACCAATAAAAAATCGATCTGCAAAAATTATCAATAACATATCAAAACCTCTTAATACATCAATTGAAAGTATCCGGATTGGCTTGACTACGTTTGTATTCATAAAGATTCGGTTTAGTTGGTTCTAAAGTCTTGGCACGCATTGAAAGTAGCGATAGGCAAGGAAACCCTTCGCTCAAGTCTAGTCTACAAGCCAAAGCTTTTTGTTTTGTATTTATCTTTTTCATTTTAAATGCCAAATCTAATCCCGATGGTAATCGTAATGGGGATGGTAGACTTGAATAACACGACCAAGTCTATCGATTCAGCACTTCACTCCCTATTTGCTATGGGCAGTGCTGCTGAACGTATGTCTTTGAATTCTCGAAAAAGTTTTATTTTTTATCTGAAATCATACATCCCTTCCACTGATTGTCTTTTAATGAAACAATAAGAAACCCAAAATTATCAGATTTACAGGCGCCCGCAGATTTGCCTCCCGAACCTGAAAGTGCTTTAATGTTTCCTTACTCATCCCGTGAGTAGTGTATTTCTATGTCTTTATCAAAACTGTGTAAAGCATCAATTCGCGACTTTAATTCCTCATCATTCATGTCACTGTCTATTCGAATAACTAAATCATATTCCGCATCTACTATTTTTTGGTAAACATTTGCTTCCGAAATTTGTGGCTTAGCATTCTGTCCGAATACGTTTTGGAAGCCGATTAATAATACAGCCAGCATACCAATTTTCGTTATTTGTTTCATTGCTTCGCGTTTTAAAGATGTTCTTTAACAATTGGATAGCATCGTTGATGCACTTCCTATTATATACTAATTTACATTTTTAATACGAATTGTAATAGGTAGCTTTGGTGTGTTATAAAGATTGGGGTTAATACAAGGTAGAGATTGCTTCGTACCTCGCAATAATGTGCTAAAACTGCGAAATTGTTTTTGAGGGATTGCCTCGTGCCTCGGTATGAAGGGGTTATCTTTTGTCGGAGGCTTTAACCTTTAGTGGATTTTCGTACCAAATCACGCCAAGACCTTGGCTATCTACACCGTAATTTTCTTCGCATGTAAGTACATCCAAATCACCATCTCCATCAATATCCAATAACTCGATGCGGTCAAATTTATAGCCTTCAGGTCCACTTAAATGATGCCACTCCCAAATCGGGTCGGTAGGACTATTTTTAAACGATAGCCAGATCAAACCAACCTTGCTGTCGTCGCCAAGTGTATTTGAACTATAAACAATATCAAGTCTACCATCATTATTGATATCGCCTATGCTAACTGCTTTTGCCCTTCCCGTTACTTCAGGAATAGCAATGTTATAATGATGCCAGTTAAGTCCAGTACTGTCAAGTTTTCGTAGGTACACAATTTTCTGGTTGCTGTATTCCGTTGCGATGACGTCTTTTAATCCATCGCCATCGAAATCGGCCATGTCTAAAAACATGACTTCCAAACCCTTCGCACCAATAAAGTGGTTTTCCCATTCTTGGGATTGTTTTCTTATTTCTCCCGGATTTTCTAACCACCGAACACCGTTTGTGGGCCCCGGTTTACGATCGGCCGTAACGATATCGAGATCCCCGTCAGCATCCATATCTTTAACCAGAAGCGACATCACCCAAGTTGCCGGACTAATGGGATGCCATTTCCATTCAGAAATTCTATTCGGATTTTCCGGTGCTTGAAACCATCCGATTTTTGCTTCGTCCCCTTTGGCACCAGCAATAAAATCTAATCCGTTGATGCCATCTACCTGAGAAGGAATTGCAAACATCCATTGCATAAGACCATCAGAGGCCGGAATAACTTCAGTGGTCCATTTCGTGGCATCAAGATAGTTTTCCGGGTTTTTTGGTGCCCAGTTGATATATACCTTTCTGTTTTTGCCTTCCGAGCTGCTGATGACATCAATAGCCCCATCATCATTTAAATCTGCAAAGACGGCATCTTCAACTGACGGCGTCTTTCCCACAATTACGGACGGCCATTTTCCGCTTACAAAATCATGCCCAGGGTGAAGATAAACCTTAGTAAACCCGCCTTCTTCCCAGCCCGTGGTAATGTCCATTAAGTTATCACCATTTACATCCGCCAGCCGTACCCCGTCTGCACCACTAAAAGATGAATCTATTACATGTCGCTGCCAAAAAGTATTTTGGGCACGCATTAAATAGGGAAAAGCCAGCAGTAAAACAAGGATGCGATTTAAAGTATATTTCATAAAAATGATGCGCCGTTTTTAGTCTAACTCTGGATATATTCTCATATGAAAACCAACTGTTTGGCAGTTCTCCACGTGCTTTTTCCTAGGGTTGTATTCTTTTTAGAGTCCAATCATCAGCTGCAACTTCATAAAGTTTTCTGTCGTGAAACCTTGATTTCTTGAATTCCATAAATTCAATTCGTATCGGTTTAATTGAAAATCCACTCCAATTACGTGGCCTGCAAATTTTGGTGTTTTCAGTAACTCTTTCCAACACTTTTTGTTCCAGTTTTTTCAGATTGTCGGTTTCTTTCCCCTGCTCACTAACTAAAGATACAGCTTGGGAATTTGTACTGCGCGCATCAAAATATTTATCTGCAAGTTGATCCGATATTTTTGTGGCAAACCCTTGGATTCTAATTTGCCTTTCTGTTTCCGTCCACCAAAAAGTCAACGCTACTTTATTATTTTTTTCAATTTCAAGTCCCTTTCTTGAATTTAACGGGCCAGTTATAATAAACGAATCATCAATTAACTCTTTAAAAGAAACGAATCTCGCGTTAGGAAAGTCATCTGTACCAGTGGTAGACAAGCAAACTGCTGACGGAATACGGACTTTTGATCGCTTTAGTTCTTCGTCAAACCACTTTAAAAAAAGCTGTATTGGTTGCTTTTTATTCTTCATTTCAATTTAAACACGCTTTTTTTCAATTTACAGATGCTATAGGTATACTCATCTGCTTCTACCAATTATACACGAATTTACATTTTTTAATACGAATTACTCGAGGTGGGTAGGCGTGTTAGAAAGATAATGTTTTACGGGTATGGATTGCTCAAGACCTCAAGGAGGAGATTGCTTTGTGCCTCGCAGTGTACGGTCAAAACGGAGCAGATTGTTTCAAGGGATTGCTTCGTACCTCGCAATGATAGACTTGGTGGGTCTCTTCATGGTTTTAAAAAGAAATTGCTCCGCACCTCTCAAGGAAGGTTTATTGTTGCGAAAATCGGTTCGCTACAATTTGACGTTGCGCATTTTTTTGGGTTCCCCAAAGGTGTAGTTTTCCTTGGGCGTCGACTTGAATACCTGCAGCACCCCCAAAATCAACTTCATTTTTACAATAAAAGCCTTTGGTAGCGACTTTTTTCATAATCGGCTCAAAAGTACCTTGTTTGCTCACAAGGATTAAATCCGCATAACTTAACTCATCTTTTTTATAGGTTCCAATGGCATAAATGGCATCGTCATCCTTAATCAAATTAATCGATTGGTAGCCAGCCCAATCATCAGGCGCGGCAAAACTTGTAAGTACTTTTTGCGCTCCCGTTTTAGGGTTCACACGGTAGAAATCCCAGTTGCGGCTGTCCCAATTGCCAACCAACATAAGATAGTCTTTCTCCATGGCCAACAAACCCGTGGCCCCGGCAGTTTGCAACTCCACTTCACCCTGCCTATCGATACTCATATCTGGTTGGGCCCTATACAAGTTTCCCGTTTTATAATTGTATAGACAAACCTTTGAGGTGGTCTTGATTATATTGTCCTCTATTCCCACTACCATATACGGTTCACTAACCTGAATGCCTCCGGCATGTCTAAAAGGATCTCTCATCAAGGGAATAAGCTTTTCCGTTTTTTGCGTGGTCAAATCGGCTTGTAATATGTAGGCAGTGGTTTGCGAGCTTCCCGAAATCAGTAATTTCTCGCTGCCATCTTTCTCGATTAGCTGAACTCCCTGAAAATGTCCATTCGCCGTGGGAACGTCAAGGAGGTTATCAAAAACAATCACTTCCGGTGTTGTGCTTAAGTCTTTAAATGCCTGAGGTACATTCTTAAGGTATTGTCCAAAACTGAAATTGGGATACAGACACAGCGCAACTAAGGGAAAAAAAAGAAAGCATAGATTGCGAAAGCTCATCGTGAAGGTTAATTTGGAAATTAGGAACCCTCCTAATTTATGGGTTTTTTTGATAATAAGCCGCGTTTAGAGAAACCATGAAAAAGGGTCTAACTTAATCATACTCCTTGGCCAAGTCGATGATGATATCTTTGAAATCAGATTCAGCTTTCTTTAGGGCAGCAGGTAATTGGGTTATTAAATGCGGCACCGTACCGTCAAAACCAATATCATGAAAGTATTTGTTTTTTCGCTTTAAGTCTTTTAACATACTATATGGTGCCTCATCGTGATAGACTATGATCGGTTTCAGAAAATTGGATAAAATTGCATGTAATTCCTGAGGCACTGAATTGCCCGATAAATCGGCAACAACCAATTTTGAAAGCCCACTTAACGTAATGACTGTTTCGGTATAGTCAAGACTTGCAGGTCTATCAAAATCAAAAATCATGGGGAGGTAGTTTTGTTCCGAAAACCAATCCCGCAACTTATATAATCGCGCTAACCCGCCATCTTTGAATTTTCCCAACAAAAGAACACCGCGTTTGTTTAGAATATTAAGCGTATCGCGCATTTTTTTGTGATTGGAGAGGTAGTAGATAAATTGGGCCAGTTCAATGTTATCGACCATCAACGGTATTCTACCTTCCTCAATAATCTCTGAGTACAGGTTATACGTTTTTTCTATCACTAATTTTGATTGCAACGAGTCTTCCGATATCTCAATATCCCAGGCGGCTATGCCATACACTACAGTTTCCCTGATTTCCTTTACTTTGAAGTTCGTACTGGTGAGGTTAATCCGATTCAGGTTGCAATTAACAAAGGTCGCCCCTTCAAAATTGGCATGGGTAAATATCGTTTTATTGAACTTGGTATTGATGAATTGACAGTTTGTAAAGTTCGCCCTACTAAAGTCTCCGTCGTCAAAATACACATTTTCAAAAACAGCATTTTGAATATGCAATCCCTCGGCGAAAGCCTTATGAATGGAGACATCTTTGAAATGAATACCGCTAAAATCATAAGCACTGGCGCCTTTATTAAAGCTACCATGCCAATCAGGGTCTCGAATCGAATCAATTTGATCGTTGAAAAACCCCAAGGAGGTTGCATTGGCCGCTTTCCAATCATCCCAGGTTTTTTTTGTATTCATAGGCTAGGTTTTATCAGGTTCGGGGAACTTTCGCATCGGGGAGTATCTTTTGTAACTATCGAATATTTCTCGATCGGGACCCACGATACGGGGGTCTTCGGTCTTTTTCAGTTCCTCCAGCAATTCCGTCTTCAACGCCTTTTCAATGGTTTTCAAAGCCGATTTTCCTGATAAGTTTTTTAAGCAAGCAGGATCCTCCGTTACATCAAAAAGTTCATATTCGGGTCTTTTGGCAACGGCCAGTTCAAAATAAGGTTTAATCTCAGCTTTATTATGGTTTTCGATAAGGTCTGTTTTTGAAGGACAATCATCGATATCGGTATAGGCCCCGTCGGGTATGTACCGCTGTTGTTCGTCTAAACCGTGCATGGGGAGTAATTGTAAGGAATCGTTCTTATCAAATTTTTGCGGAGCACCTGCCGGCCAACGTTCCGGTTTCATATTCCAAACCAAAAGATGATTTCCTTTGCGGATGGCTCTTTGCGGATATCCCCAATTCAAATATCGTGATGAAGAATGGCGTTCCCTACCCGAGAACACTGTCCGTTCTTCTTTTGAAACCAGTTCACTTTGATCCCCTTTTAAAAGATGTACTATGCTTTTTCCAGTAATGGGGAGCATTCCATCATGGGAAGTATTGGTTATTTCGAGAATAGTCGGGGCGATATCGATAAAACCGACAGGGTCTTTGACGATTTTATTTTTAGGAAATTCCTTCGGATATCGAATGGCCAGCGGTACATGCACTCCATATTCGTAACTATTTGCCTTAGCACGCGGAAAAGGCATGCCATTGTCGGCTGTTACGATTACAATGGTATTTTCCAATTCCCCAATTTCCTCGAGATAAGCGAGCATTCTTTGCAGGTGAAGATCGAACCACTCGATTTCCACGGCATAATCCAACAAATCACCTCGATTCTCATCATTATCAGGAAGAAATTCGGGCACGTCAGCATCTTGCAACTTTTTACCCATATTTTTCCATGACCCCTTTTCATAGCGTCTATGGGGTTCACGTCCGCCATACCAGAAAAAAAACGGTTTATCTTCCTCGCTATTTTCTACGAAGAATTTGAAGTTTTCAAAATAGTCGGTGGTACTGATTCCTTTTGCAAAACGCTCATCGTTATGATCTTTGTACTCAATATTACTACGGGCAACTCCTGCGGCATCCGAATTTCGCCAAAGTGAATCTTCGGCAGATCTAGCATATTGAAATGGGCCGACACCCTTACCTGTTCTTCCCGTTGAATACCCATTTTTTTCGATCAGGTCGACAAACGGAACATACTTTTTCAACCATGCGGAAGCATGTTGCCCCGATTGTTCGTTTTGCCAATGATGCCTCCCTGTAATGAGAGCACTTCTTGAAGGCGCACATCCCGGGGAACCGGCATAGCAATTCGCAAAATAGACCCCTTCACGGGCGACCCTATCGAAGGCCGGAGTTTTTATAAAATTAGACCCTTTATAGCTTGTATGAATGAACGATTGGTCATCGCTGATTACAAAAAGAATGTTTGGCCGATCTTGACCATTCAAACAATACTGACACGCCAAAAAAGTCAATAATAATAGGAAGCGGGAATATTGGGTAGTTAATTTCATAGTTACAGCTGGCAATAGTATTTTATCAAACTGTACTAAAGTACCATTTTTCAAGAAATGACGAAATGGCAATTTTGAGAATGTTGGTGTGCGACTGCCGCAATTACGAGCCTGTGGCAGCCATTAAAAACCAAAAGATTGCTTCTTAAACTCGCAATGAGGTATCTATTGTTTTTTGTGCTATCGACGTGATTGGTTCGTATTTTGCATTTATGGGCATGTAGTGGCTGCCTTACTTTTTATGCAATGAGAAGTTTATTGTTGGGAAAATCGGTTAACCGTATTTTTGGGTATTTCTAGTTTTATCGATTCGCCTTGGTACATTGACAGCGTCATTAGGGCTCAATTATTCAACGGAACATCCGGTGTAGGCATGGCCTGGTACTTATGAATAAAACCCGGAATATTCGGACAAGGCAAATAAACGTCCTGTACTTAACAACGGATCGGATTTGATTTTTTGTTCCCAAGTATTGTCGCTTTCCTCTAGCAAATTAGTGGAACTCTGAAAATTAAGAAAAAGCATCAAGTCTATATTTGCTTTAGATTCCATGACATCATTTATTTCGTTCGACAATTATATCGTGTACCCATTAAGTCGAAATTTATTCAGTTTACATACATTTTATCGGGTCATCTGTCTCGTATAATTAAAATTACAACTGTTTTTAAGCTTTTATATGGCTTTTGTACCGTTGGAAGGAAATAGCGTGTAGTTTGTCAAAAGTAAGTGCCTTAAAAGAACATTGTATTCGTTATAATAATCAATGTGGCAATCGATCTTTGAGCGCACCATATACGTACGTTCCCAACATGGCGCCGAAAATAACAACCAAAATAGGCACATAACCTGCACCTACCAAAGTAAACATGGGACCTGGACAAGCGCCGGCCAATGCCCACCCCAGACCGAAAAGAATACCGCCTAAAAGATTACGCATAATACCTTTCTCTTTTGGTGAAAAAAGAATTTCTTCCCCGTAAAACGATTTGATATTGGACCGTTTTATCCATTGTACCATGACAATACCTATGACTAGGGCAGAACCTATAATGCCATACATATGAAACGATTCAAATTTGAACATTTCATAGATTCGAAACCATGAAGCGGCCTCTGATTTGAACATTATAATACCGAAAAATATGCCAATAAAAAGATATGAGAGTGTGCGCATGAATTAGAATAATAAAGGGAAAATTAAATGTATCATTACCAAACCTCCGATGAAGAAACCGATTACCGCTATTAACGATGGAAGTTCTAGATTACTTAGGCCTGATATGGCATGGCCTGAGGTACAGCCATCGGCATATCGTGCGCCAAATCCGACAAGTAACCCCCCAATGGATAATAGCACCAGACTTTTTAAATCGGTCAATGCAGCTGTATCGAACAATTCAGTAGGCAAATAGGCTTTTCCTGCACTCTCAAAACCCAATGTATTCAAATCACTGACCGTTTCAGGATTTATGGCAACCGCAACATCTGTGGAAAGCCAATGAGACCCGATAAAGCCTCCGATTATAGCTCCTAAGACCACGACCAAGTTCCAGCGCTGCGCCTTCCAATCGAACTTAAAGAAATCAGTGGTTTTGTCGGCTCCGCAAATAGTACATAGCGTGCGTAGGTTTGATGACATACCGAACTTCTTTCCGACCATTAGCAATAAAAACATTACCAAAGCAATCAGTGGGCCCGAAACATACCAAGGCCAAGGTTCATATATTAAATCCATACAATTTCATTATTAAAAGCAAAGAAAGGAATTATCGTTCGAGTGGTCAGTAACAATTGTTACAAAGAAATGGAAGCAACAGTAATCTCACGTAAAATTTTATTTTTTAATGGTCTCCGTAGCCAATGTCGTCCATTTTTCCTTTAAAGACCCGATATTGTATCACAAAATAGACAATCACAAGAATCAAGGCTATAATGAACCAGTTCAGCCCGACTGAAAGTCCGTAAGAATCCGCCGCAACATTATGAATCGTCAAAGACGGATTCACATTATTTGTAGAGGGCAACACATTAGGAAAAATGGATGCGACGGTAGTAGCAAATCCTCCCAATAAGAAAAGTGTGGAACACAAAAACCCATGACCATCTTTTTTGAATCCTTTTACGTTGAACAAACCGAAAAGACCCGTAAATGTAATAACGGGAAATATCCACAACCAGGGGGTTTCGATAAAATTATGAAATGGCTTCGGTTCAATCACATGCCATACCAATAAGGAAATTATTACTAAGGCGAGTAATACAAAATTCAATCGAAAAACCGCTGTCCTAAGTTTTTCATTTAACGTTGCATTCGTTTTAAAAATAATCCAATTCGCACCGTGAATGGTCAACGCCACCACACCGATAATGCCCAATAATAGGGTAAACCAATCGACAATGCCTAGATGTTCGGCTGTCGGACTAAATGTCGGATTCCACAAGGGTAAAAAGAAATAATGGGCTTCATGCGCAGAAACCCCGTTTTCAACCATGCCCAGATTCACGCCCCGAACCACATTGCCGAGGGCGACCCCGAAAAACAATGCCAAAAGCAAACTCGAAATTCCAAAAGCCTTATCCCAGACGCTTTCCCACAAGCGATTGTGTACTTGACCCCGTAGTTCCAACCCTATGGCCCTAAAAATCAACAACCACAAAATCATCATCAAGGGCAAATAAAACCCACTAAAAGAAGACGCATACAACGTAGGAAAAGCGAAAAAAAGTACACCCCCGGAAGCAATCAACCATACCTCGTTAGCGTCCCAAAAAGGACCTATGGCACTGGTTATTGCCTTTTTATCTTTTTCGGTCTTTGCAAAGAACAGGTGAACGATGCCCGCCCCAAAATCGTAGCCGTCAAGTACGACGTACATGGCCAGCATCCCCATTAAAACGATATACCAAAATAACTCCATAGCTAAACTTTTAAGGTTTCAGGTCCTTTGTTTATCATTTTTCCCACTAAAATCAAAAATAACATGCCCAGCAATAGGTACAGCCCGATAAAGCCCAACAAGGTAAATAATGTATTCCCCGCAGATACTGTCGGGGATGCTCCATCAGCCGTACGCAACAGGTTATAGACCAACCACGGCTGTCTGCCCAGTTCAGCAGTATACCACCCGGTAGTATTCGCGATATAGGGAAAGGGTAGTATAAAGACGAGCGCCCATAAAATCCAATTGCTTTCAAATAACCTTTTACGCCACAGCTGTACAGTAGCTACGAGCATCAATGCAATAAAAATCGTGCCCAAACCCACCATAATATGGTAGGCATAATAGAGCCCTGGTATATTGGTAGGATAATCATTTTCATCGAATTCGTTCAGCCCTTTTATTTGGGCATCCCATCTTTGATAGGTTAAAAAACTTAAGACATTCGGTACGGCGATTTTGTTGTCCAGTTTTTTATTTTCTGTATCCGGTTGGCCGATTAACACAATTTCCGATCCTCCGTCTACCGTTTCGAAAATACCTTCCATCGCTGCAAAAGTGACGGGTTGGTATTCAACCACATTTTTAGCGGCCCAATCACCGGTAGGAAAAGCAACAAGAACCGAAGCCACCAATCCGAATATAACACCTGTTTTTACAAACAATTTTCCGAATTCGCTATGCTTGTTGTTCAAGATATAAAATGCCCCGATAGCGGAAACTACGAAAGAGGCCGTTATCAACGAAGCCAATTGATTATGAAGGTATGCAGGCCATAACCACGGATTTGAGAAAAGCGCCGAAAAATTATTGAGTACGAATCTCCCGTTCTCGACGATTTCAAAACCTACGGGATGTTGCATCCACGAATGGGTGGCAATAATAAACAAGCCGCTGGCCCAAGACCCTAAAAAGACCAAGAATCCCGTTAGAAAATGAAGTTTTTGCCCCAGAAGCTTTTCTCCGAAAAGGAACATCCCCAAAAATGAGGACTCTAAAAAGAAAGAAAACATACCTTCCATCGCCAAAGTCTGACCGATAATTCCTCCTGTTAATTCCGAAAATTTCGCCCAATTTGTTCCGAATTGAAATTCCATGGGTATACCGGTTACCACTCCCATGGCAAAGTTCAAGGCAAAAATTTTCATCCAGAACCTGGCTGCATCGTTGTACTTGATTTGTTGCGTTTTTAAAAACTTCCATTTGAAATAGACGATCATTAAAGAAAGTCCCATGGTCAATTGCGGAAACAAATAGTGAAAGGTTATCGTGAAGGCGAACTGCATCCGATCGTAAAAAAGCATGTCTTCCATAAAGGGATGGTTTTTCGGAATAGGTAGTGCAAAAGTAGAGATAAGATTAACGTAATTTCAGATACAACCGTAAAAAGAAAAAGGAATTTCCGTAAATGGAAACTCCTTTTTTAGCTTTTAAAAACACAGTGGAAACCTCCCCGCGTATTTCGATTATTATTATTTATTAGAGTGTTGACGGACAGACATAATCTGACACTGGAACACCTGCTTCTTTAATAGCCCCAAAACCTCCGGCAACGTCAATGAGGTTGTGAATTCCCCGACTTTTGAGTATTGATGCCGCTATCATACTTCGGTAACCGCCTGCGCAATGCAGGTAAAAGGTTCCTTCGGAAGGAAATTGCGAAATATGGTCGTTTATAAAATCCAAGGGCGTATTTTCGGCATTTTTAACATGCTCTGAAAGAAACTCGCTCTCTTTTCGAACATCAAAAACAGGCGTTTTATTTTCTTCAAGTGCTTGCTTTATTTTTGCCGCAGGAAAGGACGTCACGGTATCGTATTCCATAGCCGCTTTTTTCCAAGCTTCGAAACCGCCTTCAAGATACCCAAGCGTATTATCGAACCCGACCCTTGACAGACGGGTTACTACTTCTTCTTCGCGACCCTTTGGTGTTACCAATAGAATAGGCTGTTCTACATCAGCAATCAAGGCACCGACCCACGGGGCGAAACTTCCATCTAAACCAATAAATACCGAACGTGGAATATGTCCTTTGGCAAAATCACTCTCGTTTCTAACGTCCAAAACAATCGCGCCTGTCTCGTTGGCCGCTGCTTCAAAGGCTTCCGGGGAAAGCGGTTGAGTTCCTCGTTTCAGCACATCTTTGATATCATCATAACCCTCTTTGTTCATTTTTACGTTCAACGGAAAATATTGCGGCGGGGGCAAGAGTCCTTCGGTAACCTCTTTCACAAATTCCTCTTTGGTCATATCGGCACGAAGGGCATAATTTACTTTTTTCTGATTGCCAAGGGTATCAACGGTTTCCTTCATCATGTTTTTTCCGCAGGCGGAACCGGCTCCATGTGCAGGATATACAATAACATCGTCGGCCAATGTCATTATCTTCGTTCGCAGACTATCAAAAAGCGTTTCAGCCAATTGTTCTTGGGTCATATGGGCTGCTTTCTGTGCCAAGTCGGGCCGACCTACATCTCCTAAAAACAAGGTGTCACCACTAAAGATAGCATGGTCTCTCCCACTTTCATCACGAAGTAGATAGGTGGTACTTTCCATGGTGTGCCCGGGTGTGTGCAAGGCAACGATCGTAATCTTTCCTATTTTAAATTCTTGCCCATCTTTGGCGATAATGGCATCGAAAGATGGGTTCGCATTCGGCCCGTAAACAATTGCGGCTCCTGTTTCCTTGGCCAAAGTAACATGGCCACTAACGAAATCGGCGTGAAAGTGGGTCTCAAAAATGTATTTAATTTTGGCATTATCAGTTTTGGCCCGGTTCAGATAAGGCTTCACTTCGCGTAGGGGGTCGATAATCGCCACCTCACCATCACTTTCAATATAATAAGCTCCTTGGGCCAAACAACCAGTATAAATTTGTTCGATTTTCATCCGTTTATCTTTTTAATTATTTCTGTATGAGTCATTTAAAAAATCTAGAACTGCAGTAGGCACTACAGCTTCCCATTACAATTTTTTAAAGCCATTTCATCTTTTTCCATTTTGTTTCAAAATTAGGCAAGTCAACTCTTTTCCACAGTGACCTAAGTTACATAGCCTGCTTTTTTGATTGCAGGGCTATTTTTCGTTCCATTGCCGTTTTTTCACTGAACGCAACGCAATGTTCATATGCCTCATGGGTTCTAACAAAAATATTGCTTTCGCCGATATCATTAATTAAGCCGCTGCTGTATAGTATGTCACGTGTCGGGCCAATAGCCCCGGCGACCATAAATTGAATGCCTTTTGCGCTAAGTTCTGCAATAATTTGCTTCAACATAAACACGGCACTGGTATCAATATAATTTATCGCTTCGGCGTTGAGAATGACGTATTTAAGGGCGTCTCCCTTCTTAGCAATATACTTCTTTAATTGTTTTTTAAAAAAATCCTCATTCCCAAAATACAACTGGGCATCAAACCGGATAATTAAAAAGTCTTCGTAGGTTTCTATATCGGCACCAAACCTTTCGGTGTTTTTAAAGTAGTCGGTGCCCACAACCCGTCCCAATACAGCAATATGTGGTCTTGAAGTTCGATATACCAGCAGAACCAAAGAGACCAATACACCTAGTAATATTCCCTCCTTGATTCCTATACCAAGGGTAATCACGAAAGTGAAAAGCAGAAGAAAAAATTCATCCTTTCGATTTTTAAACAGTTGTATCGGGTAATGAACATCGATCAAACCGAAAATTGCGACCATAATTATAGCGGCCAAGACCGCATTGGGCAAATAATAAAACAAAGGGGTAAGGAATAATAAGGTAAGTCCGACGACCATAGCACTAACGATAGCTGCAATTCCAGTTTTCGCACCGGATAGGTCATTGACTGCTGTTCTTGAGAACCCTCCGGTCGTGGGGTATGATTGAAAAAGCGACCCGATGATGTTCGATGCGCCCAGGGCGATCAGTTCTTTGTTAGGGTCTACTTCATTTTCGGGATGTCGTTCTTCGACCGCTTTTGCAACAGAAATCGCTTCCATAAAAGCAATCAGTGCAAGCGTCAGGGCTATGGGTGCCAATTCGGCGATTCGTCCATATTCCACAGCAGGGATATTAAATTTTGGCAATCCGCTTGGAACTTCGCCAACAATCTTTACCCCCAGGTCTTCGAGACCCAAAAAGTAGGCTCCCGATATGCCCAGAACAACTGCTAACAGTGCCCCAGGCAAAGCTTTATTTAATTTTTTAACTAACACGATCAAGCCTACGGCCCCTAGGCCTATCGCCAATGTAACGAGATTCGTGTGGTTTATGGTGGCAGAGACATTCTGTAATAACGCCGGCACTAGATTGTTGCCCTGCACCTCAGTGCCTAAAAAATGTTTTAATTGACTAAGACCAATAATAATTGCTGCAGCGGAGGTAAACCCGCTGATGACCGGTCGAGACAAAAAGGTGACCAAGAAACCCATCCGCAATAAGCCGAAGGCCAATTGGATGCCCCCCATAAACAATGCAAGAAAAATGGCCATTGCAATATACTCATCGATACTTGATAGCGCTAACGCCCCAAGACCCGAGGCTACTAAAAGCGAGTCCATGGCCACTGGACCAACGGCCAATTGGCGTGAAGTTCCCAACAGCGCATACACAAACTGTGGAACAAGTGCCGCATATAGGCCAAATACAGGAGGGAGGCCTGCAATCATTGCATATGCCATACCTTGGGGAATGAGCATAATACCCACCGTTAGTCCAGCTGATAAATCCCCCGTCAGATACGATTTTTTATACTCTGGGAGCCACTGGAATATTGGGAACAGGCGTTTTAACATTGCTGTTGAATATATGCCCAAAACTACACGTTCATGGTGGGGTACACAGTAACAATAGTTACAAACCCCTATAAAGCTATGATTTTCATGTAATTTCTGTGCAATTCAATCGTAACCATCTGTTCCAATTTTTTTAGCAGCCTTGAAATAATTACGCAGAAACTTTGCAATTGGTACGCAATTTCTTGATTGGTATAAGGAATGCTATTGCCTTAATTGATTCTTGACTTTTCTTATAAATAAAAGATAAGACGTTCGTCCATTTTACTAAAAGCTATAGTATACAAGGTTTTAATCAACTTAAATCCTTCGGGCAATTCTTTCAGGGCACCTACCCGAATTATCTCATTTATCAGGGCATCAAAACGTTACCGAAACTTTCCTTTAGTTCCTTTAACATACAAATTTCTTCTATCTCGATTTTATCCGCTATTCTTGACCAATCGGCATTGTTTCCTAAAAAAAAGCCCCAAAGATCAAATGACTTTTGGGGCTCCTAAACACCAATCTTAACACTTCTATTTCACAACCAAGACATTATCGATAGCGGTCGGGTTCAAGGGGCAGAAGTATACATATTCTCCCGTTTTCAAAGTCGTAGGTTTTGAATGTTGCGTTTTACCATTGGCAACAGCTTTTGTTACGTATGCCGTTTGAATATGGTTCTCAGGTTTACTAACATCCTTTCCTTTTTCCACCAAGACAAAACCCACATCATGACCTACTTGATTATTGTGAACTGCAAAAACATAGGTTCCCGGGGAAACTGTGATCCCCTTTTGGGTAAACTCACCTGGCGTCTGTTCCAAAGAAATGACTTTAGAGGATTGTGTGTCTTGTGCATTTATCGAAAAGATTGATACAAATATTAAGACAATTACTACGATTACTTTTTTCATTATTTTATTTTTTAAATTTTATACATTATCTATTTCAAGAAGAGAATACCGTTCGGTTTTGAATTTACCGCTTGGTTTCTAATACACTTCAACAGCTTCTAAAGGTTGTGCTTCGGGAAAATCGACTGGTACATCAGTAGTTTTATGTACGTAGTTCGAAATAGTTTTGTCACCTACCAGCACTATGGTATCGATCAATTGTTCTTTCGTCCATCCTTCGTTAAAAAAGTCGTCAACAACCGTACTGTCGGTAGCACCTCTATTTTCGGTTATGTTCTTAGCCAGTGCCGCCAAGGCATTCAATTTGGAGTCAAAGGAGGCTTTACCTGTTCGTAACTCTAAAATCTCGGCATCACTGAAACCGTTCATTTTCCCGATGGCCGTGTGTGCTGCCAAACAATAGGTGCAATTATTCACTTGACTTACCGCTAGGTTTACCACTTCTTTTTCTTTAGTGCTTAACGAAGTCTTGGCCCCGCTAAGGTTTAAATAGTTCTCCAAAGCATTCTCGCTATAGGCGTAGGTGGCATATAGGTTGGGTACAAAACCGACCGCTTTTTCGAGGTTGTCGAAAATACCTTGATTTTTTACGCTTACTTCTTCTCTTGTGGGTACATTAAATTTGCTCATAATTTTTAGATATTTGTGTCTCTCCCTTTTTTGGGAATGGACCGATTATTAATTAAAATTGTTCGTTTGTATTCAAATAAGGTCTTTCAGCATCACAGTAAAAATCGTGGTGATGTTTTTGCTCGCAATGTGTTTTTGCACTGATGGTATTCAAGACCCGTCTTTTTGATGTGCGGAAAATTTCAATGAGATTGAAAATGGATATATGCTTTGTCTTCATCTGTGGTCGTTTTTAATTACAGTACAAAGATGAGGTAGAAAGCCAGCGAGATGTTAGGAAGGATTGCCCGAAGGCTTGTACAAATTTCCCTTTAGACCGACAATGTGTCGATTGCCCGGAATTCAGTAGGGGAGTAGGAGGTCATTTTTTTAAAAAAACGACTAAAATGTGCCGGGTCGTTAAACCCAAGTTCAAAGGCTATTTCTTGGTTTTGTTTATTGCTGAAACTTATGAGTCTTTTGGCCTCCAAGGCCACACGCTCTAAAATTATCTGTTGAGGCGACTTCTGATTATATATGGCGAATAAATTTGAAAGGGTCTTTGGACTTTTGAAGAGGAGGTCGGCATATTCGCCCACTTTTCGTTTAGACTTAAAGTGTGTGTCTACCAAAACATTGAATCTTCGAATGATGTCTATTTGGTCATTGTCAAGCGTCTTGACTATCAACTGTTGCTTTGCCAAACGGGTACAGATAATAATTAACCGTTTCAATAACATCTGCAGCATATCGCCTTGAATATTGTCACGAGGGGTGGAAAACTCATCAACAAAAACTTCGTACAATGTATTAAACTTGCGTTCTTGATCGGCCGGTATTTGGATAATAGGAAGATTTTGTGTGCCAAAAAAAAGAATTCCGTTACACGATACCTCGCTATCATGGTCGACAATACAATAGAATTCCCTGTTGAACAAAAAGGCGGTTAAAGGCTCCACCGTTTTGCTATAGGATACATGTTGTAAATACGTCGTGGTCAGTAACTGGCCAGGCAATAATACCACTTCTAATCCATCAACCACCATTGCAGTAGGTACCTCATTTCTATTCCAAACAATAGTTATAATACCCGACGTGTTGGAAAAACGGTTTTCATCGGCTTTTATATCACTGGTCAGTGCAAAAAGAGAACCAATTTTAGGGTCGTGAAATTCAAACTTCATAGCGAATTGAATAGGTTACCCTTTGGTCTAGTTTTCGCGTCGCTACTTACAGTCTGCACGCAAAAAAGACCGGTTTCAATAACTTTCGCTTGGAAACCGGTCTTTTAAAATGCTATTAGAATATGTCTTAAAAGCTGCAGCTCTCTATTTCGGTAACTCTTAAAGTGTTTACCATTCCTTTGTCCTTTATGGGCATGGCGGCAAGACTAATAAGCATATCACCAACTTCCAAATATCCCTTTTTACAGGCAATTCCGTTCACATCTTCAATGGTCTCATCGGTAGAAACATACTTGTCGTAAAAGAACGCCTTCACCCCCCAAAGCAAGCTCAGTTGCGTCAAAATTCTTTTATTCGAGGTGAACACCAAAATATGGGCACTGGGTCGCCAAGCGGATATCTGAAATGCCGTATACCCACTATTCGTCAATGTAGATATGGCCTTCGCCTTGATTTCATTCGCCATTATCGCCGCATGGTAACAAACTGATTTTGTAATGTACCGCTTCGTTCTAATATGTGGCGGATCATGTGGTACTTGAATCAATTCGGAACTTTCGACACTTTGTAGGATACTGGACATTTTTTCGATAACCTGAACGGGGTAGTTACCTACCGAAGTTTCGCCTGAAAGCATAACGGCATCGGCACCATCCATTACCGAGTTTGCCACATCGTTCACCTCTGCCCTTGTCGGGGTCAGACTCGTAATCATAGTTTCCATCATCTGCGTGGCGATGATAACCGGTATTCTCGCCTTTTTGGCCCGCAACACCAATTGTTTTTGTATCAATGGAACTTCTTGTGCAGGTACTTCAACACCCAAATCTCCCCTAGCCACCATCAAACCGTCACAATAAGCAACAATTTTATCGATATTCTCAACAGCTTCCGGTTTCTCGATTTTGGCTATGATCGGAATCTTATGCTCTGAATGTTCTTTGATAATACTCTGCAAATCGATAAGATCTTGGCTAAAACGCACAAACGAAAGTGCAATCCAATCAACATCTTGGGAAATAGCGAAAATTGCATCCTTTATATCCTTTTCGGTCAGAGCCGGCAAAGAAATATTCGTATTCGGTAAATTCACCCCTTTTTTGGACTTCAATGGGCCACCTTGGATTACTTTCGCCTTAACCTCGTCTTTTCCATTGGTGGAAAGCACTTCAAAAATAAGTTTTCCGTCATCCAACAAGATACGTTCACCGGCTTTTACATCCCTTGGAAAAGTGGCATAGTTCATATATACCTTTTCGATCGTACCCTCGAACGGTTTTCCGGTAACAAAAGTGATTTCATCGCCCGGAGCTACGACTACTTCCCCGGCCATTACCCCGACCCTAAGCTTGGGACCCTGTAAATCGGCAAGAATAGATGTGTTCGTCCCCAATTCCTCATTAAGCTCACGTATCATTTTTATGCGCTCGGCAACATCATCATAATCGGCATGGGAAAAATTAATCCGGAAGACATCAACACCGGCTTCGACCATTTTCTTTAGCACCTCTTTTTTGCTAGTGGCCGGCCCTAGTGTGGCAACTATTTTTGTCTTTTTTATATTTGGCATTGAATTAAAAAATTAAATTATTTTTAGATTTTAGATTTTCGGTCTCCACATAATAGGCTAAAACGACCTTTGGTATGGAAAGAATGGATTTTAGGAGATTCCCTCCCATCGCTGTGGCATCTTGTTCAATTTTCAAAAAGTAATCAACTTCTTTGTACTCAGGTATCAAATAGCCTGTCGTATACAATGGTTCATCTTGAAAAAGATCGGTTCGCACTCCATTATTTTCTTTTTGACTTTTGTTGGCGATCAGGGCCCAATACTCTTCCTTAACATCATCGTTCCAATCAAAAATAGGAAAAGAAACTTGTGTCCTCAGGTCTAAATCCTTGGCACACCTTTTAAAATTTAACTTTAAGCATTTATTGAGCTCATAGGCCATTGTGTGGTCTTCTAAACTACAATGCATCGCAATTAAACTGAAAGAGATTTCATAGAAATCCTCCGAAATCTTGTGTACTGCAACCATGGTCGTACAAAAACGTAAATATAGGGGTAATAACCAACAAAGCCTAATACGATATCAGGTTTGGGATGATAGCTATATTACGAAAACGTTATAGTGGTCTTGTGACTTAGGCTTTGGCCTTATTCATTCTATCTTGTAGTGCAAAATAGGCTCTTTTTGACGCCTTTTCCTCTGCTTTTTTCTTTGAGGTCGCCCGGGCCTTGGCTACTAGGCTACCCGCAATCGATAATTTAACCGCAAAATGCTTGACTACATCGTTTCCGGTATCTTCGTAAACATTAAAATCGAACGTTTTTTTCTGTTTCTGGCACCATTCAATAATCAAGCTTTTATAACTTATTACTTTTCCTTCAAGCTGTTCAATATCAACATAGGGTTCAATGACCCGGTCATTGATGAACTTTTCACAATACTGATACCCGCGATCAAGATAAATCGCACCTACCAATGCTTCAAAGACATTGCCATGAATATTATCCCCAAAATGGGATTTGGGAATTCTACTTTCGACATACTTTATAAGTTGTAGATCTTTTCCCAACTCATTGAGGTGTTTTCGACTAACTATCTTCGAACGCATCTTTGTGAGATAGCCCTCATCTCCCCCCGGGACCTCGGAATACAAATGTTTTGAAATAATCGTTCCCAACATTGAATCGCCCAAAAATTCAAGACGCTCATAGTTCATGGGAGTACCTTTTTTATCCTTTTTGTTCATTGAACGATGTAAAAAGGCCTTCTTATAAATATCAAGGTTTCTAGGCTTAAATCCTAGAATTGCTTTTATTCCCAAAAAAAAATCCCCATCCTCTTTCGAATGGGAATTGAATATATTGGAAGTAAAATTCATTATTAAAACTAGCTGATTTTCTTAAAGACGATGCAGGCATTATGTCCCCCAAATCCAAAGGTATTGCTCATGGCCACATTGACATCGCGTTTCTGTGCTTTGTTGAGCGTTAGGTTCAATTTAGGGTCTATATTTTCGTCAACGGTCGTGTGGTTGATCGTTGGTGGAACTACACCGTGTTCCATAGCCAAAATCGAAGCAATAGCCTCAATGGCCCCAGCCGCACCCAATAAGTGCCCTGTCATAGACTTAGTCGAATTGATATTAATATTGGGAGCGTGGTCTCCGAATACTTGGGAAATAGCTTTTAATTCGGCAACGTCACCCAATGGGGTAGAAGTACCGTGCGTATTTATGGTATCTATATCTTCCGGCTTTAAACCAGCATCCCTTAAACAATTTTTCATTACCTGAACCACTCCAATTCCATCAGGATGTGGTGCTGTCATGTGGTACGCATCGCTCGAAAGCCCACCGCCAACAACCTCAGCATATATTTTTGCGCCTCGCGCCTTCGCATGTTCGTATTCTTCTAAAATCAAGGCTCCCGCACCTTCTCCAAGAACAAAGCCGTCACGTGTAGCATCAAAAGGTCGCGAAGCAGTTTCAGGGCTTTCATTTCTTGTCGACAAGGCATGCATCGCACCAAAACCACCCATACCTGCAATGGTAACGGCAGCTTCACTTCCTCCAGTAACTATAACATCGCAATGCCCCAAACGAATATAGTTCAAAGCATCGATCATGGCATTCGCAGCCGAAGCACAAGCCGATACCGTTGTATAATTAGGTCCCATAAAGCCATGCTTTATGGAGATGTGTCCGGGTGCAATATCCGCAATCATTTTAGGAATAAAGAAAGGGTTGAATCGTGGTGTGCCATCGCCTTCGGCAAAGTTAATTACCTCGTTCTGAAAAGTTTCGAGTCCACCTATACCGGCACCCCAAATGACGCCGACACGAAATTTATCGACTACATCCAAATCAATTCCAGAATCTTCAATAGCTTCATCTGAAGATACCAAGGCGTATTGCGCAAACCGATCAAGTTTACGTGCCTCTTTTCTATCGAAATGGTCTTCCGGCGAATAATTCTTTAGTTCACAGGCAAACTTCACCTTGAACTTTTCGGTATCGTAATATGTGACCGGGGCAGATCCGCTTTTGCCGTTTACCAAACCGTCCCAATACTCCTCAATATTATTACCTATGGGCGTTAAAGCACCCAATCCGGTAACTACAACTCGCTTTAATTGCATTAAATCAAATTTTGATTAATCTTAAGCCTAGCGTAAATTAAAAAAAATTATCCATGCGATACAGTTACCACATGGATAATTTTAGATCTTCTTCAAGAAATCATAAAATTACTTCGCTTCTTCTATATAACTTATGGCCTGGCCAACAGTTGCGATATTTTCAGCTTGATCATCTGGAATCTGAATGTCAAATTCTTTTTCGAATTCCATAATCAACTCTACGGTATCCAATGAATCTGCCCCTAGGTCGTTGGTAAAGCTAGCTTCTGGCACCACTTCGTTCTCATCAACACCCAATTTATCCACGATGATAGCTTTTACTCTTGATGCAATGTCTGACATAATAATATTGGTTTTAAAAATTTTAAATTGATGGCAAAAATAAAAAACTTTGGTTGAATTACACTATTTGTTGTTAAAATGTCTGGTAATTTAAGAAAATTAAATTCAAGAATGGTATTTTAGCCCAAGAAATCATTCTCCATTTTTGCAATGCCCTCCACCCCATGAAAAGTATAGTTCTATTTGCCTCGGGCTCCGGTTCCAACGTTGAAAATATAGTGCATTATTTTCATGGCCACCCCACAGTAACCATTTCGGGTGTGCTAACCAATAAAAGGGATGCCAAGGTGATAGATCGATGCAATAGGTTAAATATCAATGCATTGTACTTTAACAAGCAGGCGTTTTATGGTTCAAATTGTGTACTAGATGTGTTACGCTCGCTCAATCCCGACCTCATCGTACTTGCAGGTTTTTTATGGAAAATGCCCAAGAATATTTTGGAAAGCTTTCCCGAAAAAATAGTGAATATACACCCCGCATTATTACCCAAATATGGAGGAAAAGGCATGTATGGCATTAACGTACATAAGGCTGTCAGGCAAAATCATGATCCCGAGACCGGCATAACCATACATTACGTTAACGAAAATTATGATGAAGGGGCCATCATTCATCAGGCAAAAACCTTAGTTCTACCAGAGGATTCCCCTGAAATGATTGCCGAAAAAGTACATAAATTGGAATACGAACACTTTCCTAGAACCTTGGAAAAACTGTTAGTAACTAAAGTATAATGGCTCAAAAAAAAGAGAAGTTTTATACGGTCTGGAAGGGGAAACGGCCCGGCATCTATACCACATGGGAAGATTGTAAAGCAGCTATTTCAGGTTATAAAGGCGCCCAATATAAATCTTTTGCAACTTTCGAAACGGCCAAGAAGGCCTACAACGGCAATTATGAAGATTACAAGGGAAAGAAAAAGGGCGAGCTTCTGCTTTCCCCCGAACAATTAATCAAAATCGGCCTGCCAAACTATCATTCTATTGCCGTCGACGCCGCATCAAGCGGAAATCCGGGGATTATGGAATATCAAGGCGTGGACACCAAAACCGGAAAAAAACTGTTTAAACAGGGACCTTTTGCCGAAGGCACCAATAATATAGGCGAGTTTTTAGCCATCGTGCATGGGCTTGCCTTTTTAAAAGAACGCAAAAGCGATAGAATCATTTATACCGATTCGCGTACGGCAATGAGTTGGGTACGAAAGAAAACATGCAATACGAAACTTAACGAAACTCCAAAAAACAAAGTAATCTTCGATTTGGTTAGAAGAGCCATCCTCTGGCTTGAAAACAACACCTACAATACACCTATCGTAAAATGGGAAACCAAGGCCTGGGGGGAAATTCCGGCCGACTTTGGAAGAAAATAGAGCAAATTTACTTATCGCAAAAGAACCAGCAGAAAACTGAGTCGACAAAAAAACAATCTACGGCTAACCATTTCACAACAATTGTTAACGTAGATTCCTACATTATAGATTATTTTTGGTATATTCATTTCCCCGCAGTATTGATTCATAAAACCCGGTTGTTATGACTGTTAAGCTTCTTTGTTGGAACATGGAATGGATGAATGATTTATTTGATGGCGATGGCAACTTTCATTCTGACAACCATAAACCGCAACATTCGAAGAGCACTACGGTACTCGAACGACGTAAAGACCTTTCTGGCGTAATCGATGAACTTCAAGCCGAAATAATCGTAATCATTGAAGGCCCGAATCGCACCAAAGAACTCCAGCTCTTCTTTGATGAAGACGTTACAGGTACGTGGTCGACCTATATACAGGCGACCAAAGGTTCTACTCAATGTATCGGCATAGCCATACGGCTTGACACCGATAAATTCGACGACCAAAACCCGATAACGAACTACAATACAGTGAACAATTCTGTTTTCGATGATTTTCAACTCGACAATGAAAACGACGGAATCATCGAGATATACAAATACGAAAGAAAGCCACTGTATTCAGAGGTAAAATTAAAGAATGGCGAACGCTTTCGTATTTTGGGTCTCCATCTAAAGAGCAAAGGTATTTTCGACCTTCTAGAGTGGGGAAAATGGTGGGAAAAATCGATTTCGAACCGACGGAAAATATTTGCCAGCGCCGTTCATCTTAGAACGGATTTTATAGAACCTTACCTCATCGATGATGAAACAAAGAATATTCCCTTGATTGTTTGCGGGGATGTGAATGATGGGCCTGGGTACGACGTAAGCGAAAAGAAAATTCTTGGTAGCGGCATCGAAAAGTTAATGGGCGATATCTGGAAACCCCAATTTATTTTAGGTAACGCCATTTATGATACGGAGCAAAAATTGGATGTTAGTACGACACGATTCGCAGACCCTATTTTTAACTTCAATTACAACTACCATTATGTGTGGCTTGATCACATATTATATTCGAAAAACAGATTGGGGTGGACCTCGAACGGGCAGATAATCAAAAAGATGCAAAACGGATATATTTGGTCGCAATACCCGCATGCATCCGATCACCAGCCAGTTTCCGTTGATATTACTTTGGAAAACAGCTAAACTTCAATCCCTAAAAACAGGAATCTATCTTTTTTGACCAGATATAGCTCGAGGCCGTGACCAGCGCCAAGTTTCCATGAGCGCTGTAAAAAGGGCAGTTTAGATTTCGGTTTTTAAAGAACTTCCTTTTGCTAAAAATTCGTTCGTTGCCCGAAACTATTATCTAGTCAATTTATTGTACCGCCCGTTATAAGATTTTCTCAGGCACTAAAACGATCTCTTAGAAATTTGATGGCGGGCGTGCTCGCAATTCGCAAACCAATACCGTATATTTGCACCAAATTTCTAAAACGAGATGGGCAAACTTTTGATTGTTGGCACGGTTGCTTTTGATGCTATTGAAACTCCCTTTGGGAAAACAGATAAGATTTTGGGTGGGGCAGCTACTTTTATAGGTCTCGCAGCATCACAATACGAATTAGATGCGGCTATTGTTTCTGTAGTCGGAGACGATTTTCCATCAGAATATTTAGACCTACTAAAATCAAGAAACATTGATACTTCAGGCCTTAAAATAGTACAAGGGGGCAAGACGTTTTTTTGGAAAGGCAAGTATCACAACGATATGAACACTAGGGATACTTTGGCAACAGAACTTAATGTTTTGGCCGATTTTGATCCTATTGTTCCTGAAAATTATAAGGATGCTGAAGTGGTCATGCTTGGAAACTTACACCCGAATACTCAATTAAGTGTAATAAACCAGATGAAAAAACGACCAAAGCTAATCATGTTGGATACCATGAACTTTTGGATGGATAATGCCTTGGAAGAATTAATGGAAGTCATTCGGCATATAGATGTTATTACCATAAATGATGAAGAAGCCCGTCAATTGACCGGCGAATACTCTTTGGTAAGGGCGGCAGCAGAAATACAAAAAATGGGTCCAAAATATGTAGTGATCAAAAAAGGGGAACACGGTGCACTACTATTTCATAAAGACAAAGTGTTTTTCGCCCCCGCGCTTCCATTGGAAGAGGTTTTTGATCCGACCGGCGCCGGAGATACTTTTGCAGGAGGTTTTGCAGGTTATCTGGCGGCAAGCGATAATATCACTTTTAATAATTTAAAGAATGCGGTGATTCACGGTTCGAACTTGGCCTCCTTTTGTGTAGAACGTTTTGGCACGGAGCGAATGCAAGACCTTGACAGGAAGGAAATCGACAAAAGGCTACATCAATTTAAGGCCTTGACACAATTTGATATTGAATTACAATAATTTACGCCCTGATGAATCAGGGCTTTTTTAATTTACAATAAAAAAATGAGCGACGCTATTAAGCACGAATGCGGAATCTCTGTGATACGGTTGCTGAAACCACTGGAGTACTATAAGGAAAAATATGGTACCGCCTTTTACGGAGTCAATAAAATGTATCTAATGATGGAAAAGCAGCATAATCGCGGCCAAGATGGCGCGGGCTTTGCTAGTATTAAGTTAGATATGGAAGCGGGGGAACGCTATATGAGCAGGGTGCGTTCAATAGAAAAACAGCCTATCCAGGACATTTTCGCCCAAATAAACGACCGTGTCAACAAGGCACTTGTAGAGCATCCCGAATACAAGGAGAATGTTGCACTTCAGAAGAAAAACATCCCATACATTGGCGAGGTTCTATTAGGTCACGTTAGATATGGCACATTTGGGAAAAACAGCATTGAAAGTGTCCATCCATTTCTCAGACAGAACAACTGGATGCATCGAAACATTATTGTTGCGGGTAATTTTAATATGACCAACGTGCATGAACTGTTCGACAATCTGGTACAGTTGGGACAACATCCGAAGGAAATGGCAGATACAGTGACCGTAATGGAAAAAATAGGTCACTTTCTCGATGATGCCGTTGCAAAACTATACAAACAAATAAAAAAAGAGGGCTATACCAAACAGGAAGCCTCACCTATAATAGCCGACCGATTAAAGGTGGCCAAGATTCTTAGGCGTGCAGCCAAAAACTGGGACGGCGGTTACGCTATGGCCGGTTTATTGGGCCACGGTGATGCTTTTGTTCTCAGGGATCCCGTCGGCATCAGACCGACCTATTACTATAAGGACGATGAAGTGGTTGTGGTAGCATCGGAAAGACCTGCGATACAGACCGTTTTTAATGTTAAATATGAAGAAATTAAAGAACTTGACCCAGGTAATGCCATCATCATAAAAAAAGATGGCAATGTTACCTTTAATCAGATTCTCGAACCTGTCGAACGAAAAGCTTGTTCTTTTGAGCGCATCTATTTTTCTAGGGGAAGCGACAAAGAAATCTATCAAGAACGAAAAGAACTCGGAAAACTTCTCTTTCCGCAGATATTAAAATCGATTGACAATGATATAAAAAATACGGTTTTCTCCTATATCCCTAATACGGCCGAAACTTCTTTTTTCGGCATGGTTAAAGAAGCGCAAAACTATTTGAACAAAAAGAAAGAGGAACAAATACTTGCCATAGGTTCGAAAATTACCAGTGAACAACTTCATGAAATACTTGAGGTGCGCCCACGTATTGAAAAAGTCGCCATAAAAGATGCCAAACTGCGTACCTTCATTACACAAGATAGCAGCCGCGACGACCTTGTAGCCCATGTCTATGACATAACCTATGGATCGGTCGAAAAAGGTGACAATCTTGTCATCATCGATGATAGTATCGTACGAGGTACAACTTTGAAGAAAAGTATCCTTAGAATCCTAGACCGATTAGACACGAAAAAAATAATAGTAGTTTCGTCGGCACCCCAAATCAGATACCCCGATTGTTATGGTATCGATATGGCTAAGCTTGAAGATTTTATTGCTTTCAGGGCCGCATTGGCCTTACATCAAGAAAGAGGGACTCAGGAACATATTGATATGATTTACCAAAAATGCCTTGAACAGCTAAACTCTAAAGACAAAGATGTTATCAATTACGTCAAGCAATTCTATTCCCCCTTTTCGGCCTTGGAAATTTCAAAGAAAATAGGCGAACTCTTAAGTCCCGACGACATCAAATCTGAAGTGCAAATTATCTATCAAACCATTGAAAACCTACATCTGGCGTGCCCGAAGAATTTAGGGGACTGGTATTTTACAGGAAACTATCCTACACCTGGTGGCAATCGGGTAGTAAATAAAGCATTTATCAATTTTTATGAAGGGAAAAATGAGCGGGCTTATTAACATTTTTGACCGCAGTCGGAAATTCTTACACTTTATCGATAATCCATGCCTTTTATCGGGTTTATAAGCGCAACGAATTTAACACCATTATTTTTGAGCTTGCCATAGCATAAGTAGGTTAAGTTCATGGTAAGATTTGGGGCAAAAAAGGTGGAGACTTCTCCACCTTTTTTATTTTTAGAATTTTAATGCGGAATTGTACGGAAAGAATTTGCGCCCTCAACTAAGGTTGCCGAATTTATGCGGTTCAAAGTTTAAACTTTTCCTTTACAAACTTCCCGTCTGACACTTCAACAAAGTAATGTGTCATTTAACAAGGATATTTATATCACAGCCGAGAACACCCTATTTTTGGAG
>CBDULZ010000060.1:0-30426 GCA_965368185.1 uncultured Kriegella sp. | reverse complement strand
GCGCCAATCACTTTTTGGTTTAATCGTACCGTTATCGCACAGTCTAAAGGTAAGAATAAGTCTACTCTAGAACCAAATTTAATAAATCCGGCGTCTTCGCCCTGTTGAACGTTTTCACCTTCCTCAGCATAATTTATGATGCGGCGTGCCATTGCACCGGCTACTTGACGGTACATAATGTCTCCAAACTTGGGCGTGCGTAGAACCACAGTTGTACGCTCGTTGTCAGTACTCGATTTAGGATGCCACGCAACCAAGTATTTTCCCGGATGGTATTTTGAGTATTTAATCTTTCCACTGGCCGGATATCTCGTGACATGTACATTTACCGGTGACATGAAAATAGATACCTGTTTGCGTTTATCATTGAAGTATTCGGTTTCTTCGACTTCTTCTATAACAACTACTTTGCCATCGACCGGGGCAAGTATTTCATCAAAGCTTTTAGGAGGATTTCTTTTTGGGTTGCGAAAGAACTGTAAGATTAATATCAATACAACCAAGGCTGTAATTTGTAGAACCCATCGAAGCCAAGAAAGTTCAACATAAAAATGTGCTAATAAAACCGTGATACTGACCAGAAAAAAAGTTAGCAATATTATTTTTTGGCCCTCTTTATGAAACATTGGTGAAAATATTAAGTGTTAAATAGGCAAAAGGTGCTGCAAATATCAAACTGTCTAAACGATCCAACATGCCTCCATGGCCAGGCATGATGGCCCCACTGTCTTTAACACCTGCGTCCCTTTTAAGTTTTGACTCCACTAAATCACCCAAACTACCGGCTATCACAATTATTGCGGCCAGGGTGACCCATTGTACTTGGTTAACGATTGGTTCATACTTGGCCATAAAATACGCCGCAGTTAATGCAAAAACTAAACCTCCAATGGCGCCCTCCCAGGTTTTTTTCGGAGAAACACGCGGAAAGAGTTTTCTTTTTCCAAAAGCTCTGCCAACCAAGTAGGCAAATGTATCATTAATCCAGATAAGAATAAAGATACCCATAATCAGAAATTTTACAAAGTCATCATTGGTATATGGTATCATTGTCAAAAAGATACAGCCTCCTCCTATGTAGAACAACCCGATCATAAATTTTTGAAAGGTATTGAATAATTTTTCTTTTTTTGAGAACAGATAGAATAGGAGTGCAAAATTTACGGTTATGGTAAGAAACAGTAATACATAGACCACGAAGATATCATGTACAAAATAGATAAAGGCCCACCAAAGTGCTAGATATGCAATGAATATATGATATCCCTTCAGACCTACAAGACGTTTGTATTCGTAAAGACAGGCAAGACCGAAAACCATGAACAGAAAATCAAAGGCATCGGAACTAAGAAATACGGCGGATAAAAGTAGAAAGATATACACTGCACCTGTGAGCGACCGCCTTAAAATTTCCCTCATGCTATAGATCTTCCAATAATAAAAGATAAAGATTTTTAGAACTACTTCCGTAAGTTAAAAAATCATTTGAATTCTCATTCGTAGCTTGAAAATGTTTGAGTGTGGTAATATTGGCAGGAATATTATGCCCGTATTTCTTTTTAATAATTTTTAGCCCTTCACCTATAGATTCTACTAATTGGCTCGTAGTTGAAAAAACGATAATATTATCTGGCAGTTCGTGTAGTTTTTTTTCGTGCAGTTGATTAGAGCAAACTAAAATAGAACCATTTTGGGCAATTAAATGTTCACACGTGGTAAAGAAAACCTCACTATTTTTTGCAGTATTAACAAAGCTCAAGTTTTCCTTGGAGAATTTTTTTTCGAGCTTTGGATCCATTACAAAGAAAGGATAATCTTGCCAACTATTTTCCTTAATGATGTTTTTCATGGCCTGTGACACCTCTGCAGAAGAGTCACAATAAATAAATTTGCCTCCATTTTTTTTAAAATGAATGGTAAATTTTTCATCGATGGGTAGGTCAAGATCAGGCATGTGCACCCCACGAGTTTCCGAAGTTTCTTTGGAAACTTTTTTTTTGCCACCGCCAAACAACTTGTCAAATAGCCCCATTTGAATAACTAATAAAACTCGCTAAATTAATACGTTCGTTGTTAAAGAACAACGATAAATGCTGTTATTTATTTTCCTCGGTTTCCTCCTCAAGAGGTAGGTCATTTATGTCTTCATCTTTTGAAAGCTTTTCCTGGCCTTTTTTGTCAAACGCTTTATCGAAAGGTCTTTTTCCGAAAATTTTCTCCAAATCTTCTTTAAATATAACCTCTTTTTCAAGTAAGCGCTCTGCAAGTATAGTCAGTTTGTCCTTGTTTGCTTGAAGAACTTCAATTGCCCTTTTATATTGGTCTTCGATAAGGATAGAAATTTCCCTATCTATTTTTTGGGCGGTATCTTCGCTATATGGTTTAGAGAAGCCATAATCCGTTTGACCGGATGAATCGTAATAGGTAAGGTTTCCGATTTTATCATTAAGACCATAAACAGTGACCATGGCCCTGGCTTGTTTGGTTACCTTCTCCAAATCGCTCAATGCACCAGTGGAGATTTTGTTGAAAATTACTTTTTCCGCAGCCCTACCTCCAAGTGTAGCACACATTTCATCTTTCATTTGTTCGGGACGAACAATCAGCCTTTCTTCAGGGAGATACCATGCCGCTCCCAATGATTGACCCCTTGGAACGATGGTCACTTTTACCAGCGGTGCTGCATGTTCCAACATCCAACTTACCGTAGCATGCCCCGCCTCGTGGTAAGCAATCGTTTTTTTCTCTCCTGGGGTAATGATCTTGTTCTTTTTCTCTAAACCGCCTACGATTCTATCTACGGCATCCAAGAAATCTTGTTTGGTAACTGCCTTTTTCTCTTTACGCGCGGCAATCAAGGCAGCTTCGTTACAGACATTGGCGATATCCGCACCTGAAAATCCGGGAGTTTGTCTTGCTAAAAAGTCAAGGTCAAGTGTCTCGGCCGTTTTAATGGGGCGTAAATGTACTTCAAAAATCTCTTTACGCTCCCTAATATCGGGAAGGTCTACATAAATCTGTCTGTCAAACCTACCGGCCCGCATAAGGGCTTTGTCAAGTACATCGGCACGGTTGGTTGCTGCCAAAACAATTACGTTGGTGTTGGTGCCAAAACCGTCCATTTCGGTCAGTAATTGGTTCAACGTATTTTCACGCTCGTCATTAGAGCCGGTAAAATTATTTTTCCCCCTAGCTCGTCCTATGGCATCAATTTCATCGATGAATATGATGGCCGGTGACTTATCTTTCGCTTGTTTGAAAAGATCGCGAACCCTAGAGGCACCAACCCCTACGAACATTTCGACAAAATCAGAGCCCGATAGGGAGAAAAACGGCACTTTGGCTTCTCCGGCAACTGCTTTGGCCAACAAGGTTTTTCCCGTTCCCGGAGGTCCTACCAATAGGGCTCCTTTGGGAATTTTACCTCCTAAGGAAGTGTATTTGTCAGGGTTTCTTAAAAATTCTACAATTTCTTCAACTTCTTCTTTAGCCCCTTCAAGTCCTGCAACATCTTTAAAAGAAGTTCGGGTATCGGTCTTCTCATCGAAAAGTTTGGCTTTCGATTTGCCGATATTGAAAATCTGTCCGCCGGCACCGCCGCCGCCGCCGCCAGACATACGACGCATCAAATAGATCCAGATACCTATAATTAGAATAAAAGGAAGAATACCCAGTAAAAAGTCTCCCAAATAATTAGACTCGGTATCGTAGTCTACAATGGTGTCGAGGTTGTTTTCTTGTTTTATTTTCTTGATATCGTTCTCGAAATTCTGAAGGTCGCCATAATCCAAAATGTATTGTGGGACTATTCCTGATGATGGAATGAAAGGCTTTTCGGAAACATCTTTATGTACGCTCTTCTGAAGTGCCTCGTCTGTTAAGAACACTTTGGCTTGTCGGGTATTGGTGATAATCAATATTTTACTGATATCGCCATTTCTCAAGTACTCTTGAAGCTCTGAGGTCGTTGTTTTCTTTGTAGTCGATAGATTTCCACTACCAAAAAGTTGAAAAGCTATTACTAAAACCAGAATGAGTCCGTAGATCCACCACGAACTGAATTTAGGTTTTTTAGGATTTGTATTATTATCTTTTGCCATTGTTTTTTTTTACTGATTAATGCTACTTTCCACTTCGGTGACTTTAGCATCGCCCCAAAGACCTTCTATGTCATAGAATTCTCTAATATGTCTCTGAAAGACGTGAACTACAACGTTTACATAGTCCATAAGAATCCATTCGGCATTTTCTTCCCCTTCAACATGCCAAGGTTTATCGTTGATTGCTTTGCTAACTGTTTTTTGGATGGATGAGACTATAGCATTTACATGCGTGTTGGAAGTACCATTACAGATGATAAAGTAGTCACAAACGGTATTCTCTATTTCCCTAAGGTCAAGTAAATTTATATCGATTCCTTTTACTTCCTCTATTCCTTGTAAAATTAATGCAATTAACTCGTCTGCACTAGCTTTCCTTTTTTGCATTCAATAATTTTAGTTTGTACAAAGTTATTATTTTTTTGTTCTTTTAACCCTAGTTTTTGATAATAGATTAAAGATTGACAATTCTGGGCTACGATGCAAATAATCAAACTTAATGCCACGGACTCTACCAATGCCCACTTAAAAAAAATGTTGGTTGGCCAAACCCTCGATGATTTTACTGTCATTGTGGCCTCAGAGCAAACCAATGGAAGGGGGCAAATTGGCACTAATTGGACTTCAGAGGTAGGTAAAAACCTCACTTTTAGCGTTTTAAAAAAAATGAATGGTCTCGCTGTTCGACACCAATTTCTATTGAACATTTGTGTTTCTTTGGCTGTTTATGACACATTAAAAGACCTTCATGTCCACGATTTAAGTATTAAATGGCCAAACGACATTCTGTCAGGCAGCTCCAAAATTTGTGGTATTCTTATTGAAAATACACTCTCAGGAAATCAAATTCAGGCCTCAATAATCGGTATCGGGCTGAATGTTAACCAAATCAAGTTTACTAACCTTCCTAACGCATCTTCTTTAAAATTGTTGTTGGGCAGAACCTTTGATTTGGATGAATTGCTGAACATGGTTCTGTTCAATCTCAGAAAGATTTTTACCGACTTGGAAAATGGGGGAGGGGATATTTTACGGGCTACCTATGAAAATTCATTATTCCGAAAAAATAAACCGTCAACTTTTCAGAATGGCCAAGGCGATTACTTTATGGGGTTTATAATCGGGATTTCCGAAATGGGGAAGCTTTTGGTTGCCCTTGAAGATGATATTTTAAAAGAATTCGACCTAAAGGACATTAAATTATTGTATTGATTATAAAAAATCAGTCTCAATTAATTAAATAGTATCAAGTCTTTCCGATAAGGTGCCAATGAAATTGGTAATAGGCGTTTTTATCATCATGGCCATCATAGCATTGAATTGACCTTCGAAACTAAGGCCTACCTCGCATGAACTCTCTGACAAAGCACTGATGTCGGCCGTAAGGGTGAAAGGCAATTTTTCACTTGCGGCACCAAGAATCAGTTGCTTGTTAGGGGTTTCCTGCTTTCGTTCCAATACAATCTCGGGCATGCCTTTTAAAGCAAATAGAAATCTATCTTTATTTATGAGTGTGAACTTATCGATAGTTTCGGGCATCAACTTTTCGAAGTTCTCAAGATTTGTCAGAAAATCAAAGACCTCTTTGTCACTTTTGTCAATAACTTTTTTTTTCGATTCTATAAACATAATGTTACGGGTGCCATTGTGAAGGTTTCTTTCTCCACTCTAGTAAGGTATTTAGTTGCTCATCTTTAATATATCCAGTAGAACAAGCTTGTTGTACAAGATGGTCATAGTCGCTCAAAGTATGTAGTTCAAGCTCTTTTTTTTCAAAATTTTCGGAAGCCACGTCAAAGCCATAAGTAAATATGGCCAACATGCCTTTGATTTTTGCACCGGCCTCAATAAGGGCGTTCACAGCATTTAAACTGCTTTTTCCGGTACTTATCAAATCTTCAATTACCACCACGGTTTGATTTGCCTCTAATCGGCCTTCGATTTGATTTTGCCTACCGTGTGCTTTGGCTTCAGGACGTACATAGATAAATGGAAGGCCCAAGTAATCGGCCACTAACATACCTATGCCAATTGCACCAGTGGCTACACCGGCGATTATATCAGGTTTGCCATACAAAGCTTCAACCTGCTTTCCCAACTCTTCGCGAACATAGTTCCGTATAGCCGGATAGGAGAGTATAATTCGATTGTCACAATAGATAGGGGATTTCCAACCAGAAGCCCAAGTAAAAGGATTTTCGGGTTTCAACTTAATTGCATTAATTTGCAACAGAAGCTCTGCTGTTTTTTCGGCGCTGTTTTTGTCTAAAATCATTACACAAATGTATAAAGTTTTTGTTAAAGAATCGCCCCTCATTTTAACAAACGAATTGTCGGAAATCGCAAATAGCAAATACTACCCATTAAATGGCGGTGCCATGAAGGAGGCCATTGACGCCTTGGCGAAGAATAAGCTGACCGAAGCTTATATTTACCATCCTAACCACGAGGAGATTCTTAAGAAATTCAGTAAAAAAATTCCGATTGAGGTTGCCGCTGGCGGTGTGGTCACGAACAAAGAGGGTAAAGTCCTTTTTATTTATAGGAACGATAAATGGGACCTGCCGAAGGGTAAACTTGATAAAGGCGAAACCATTGAGGAATGCGCTGTCCGCGAGGTCGAGGAGGAGACCGGTGTCAAAGGGTTAAAAATCGAGAATTTTCTAAGTACCACATACCATATCTTCAAAAGAAATGGAAAATACAGGTTGAAGGAAGTGCATTGGTATGCCATGAAGACATCTTACAATGGTAAATTAAAGGGACAAAAAAGTGAGGGAATCGAAAAAGTGAAATGGAAAGGACCCGAGAAAATCAAAAAAGCCCTTGAGAATTCATATACCAATATTAAGACATTGTTTGGAGAGTAATATTGTGG
Source organism: uncultured Kriegella sp. (assembly GCA_965368185.1). Classification (GTDB taxonomy): domain Bacteria; phylum Bacteroidota; class Bacteroidia; order Flavobacteriales; family Flavobacteriaceae; genus Kriegella. Next base: position 23,448 of record CBDULZ010000060.1, on the reverse strand, counting down.
TGTTATTTCAATATGCGGTACACCGGGTACTGCAAATGGGCCGGTTCATAATATTCTGATCGCACGTAAATCCAGTTCAATTGGGCATACCAATCGTCTGCAAATGTTGGCTCCAAATTCTTTTTTTGTATAAAAGAATCCTTCAAAGCGGAATTCTTCTCTAAAATTTCTGCGGCTATATCTTCAAAAACATAAGGAGAGAACCCTTCTTTTTGCTGTAAAATAGCATCAAAAAAATTCCAATTAAAAAAAGAGTCCTTGGCCTCCGGTTCTAAAGTTTCCAATAGGTACCGTATTCCGATTTGGTCCGTTGGCACTATAATGTCACCTCTTGAAAACCTGATTTTTTTCATACTGCCAGCAACTCGGGTATTATAGTGGGGATAATGACCTTCATACGGTTGCTCAGAGGTTTTGTAATCGTGAATTTTATACGATTCCACCATCAGGGAAGTATCTTGTTTTATGATAGTATATTTAATTTGGTTCAATCTTAGCCGTGAAATCACTTGTTCCCAACCTTGCTTAATAATGTATGCCTTAGGAATTTTTATAGAATCCGTGGGTACGAAATAGTTTTGATATGCCAAGGGTTTGGTAAAAGGTTTTTCACGATTATATTTAAGCCTGCTCAAACCGGTTACCTCACTCGTTATCGTATCTGCTTCGAAACCGTTAAAATCGAGAACGGTCGTTTTTAGGGAATCTACGCCCCATGCTATCGGATAATGCTCCCAATTCTTATGTCTTGTAAGCGCTTTTGTTCGTAGGGACTTTATTTTCTGACCATCTTTTTCGGCTATGGCTATCATTTTCTGCATGAGTATGTAAGTTCCGGCCACCCTTTTTTTATACGGTTTTAGCATATGTGTTTCGACCATCAGGCCAAAAGTATTCCAAAGAGCTGTAAAGCCTGTGGAATATCTGGGGTAGTCAATAAATTGCGTGAACCCGTCATCGGGAACTTTATTGAACACATTGACATAAGGGGTGATCGGCCACCCAGCTTTCTGTAATGAACTTTCTAGGGAAGACATCATTTCCTTATGTAGATAGGCCCCTAATTCGCCACCCAATTTATTGTGTTGTGTAAAAAGATGGGTCAACGTATATTGGTAATCGGCACCATTGCTCACATGATTGTCGATAAAAATATCCGGCTCGACCGTGTGAAATATTTCGGTAAATGTTCGGCTATTTTTTGTATCGGTTTTTATGAAGTCTCTGTTGAGGTCGTAATTTTGGGCATTACCTCTAAAGCCATAAGATTTTGGGCCATTTTGGTTGACCCTACTCGTGCTGTTTCTGTTTAATGCCCCTCCTATATTGTATATAGGAATTGTTAAAATGACCGTATGCTCGATTGGGGCGATTTTTCCAATAGCGAAATCTCGATATAGCAGCATGGTGGCGTCTATGCCATCACTTTCCCCAGGATGTATACCATTGTTGATAAAAACGATGGTCTTATTCTCTTTTAATTTTTGAAAATTGAAATCTCCATCTGGATTATAGGTTACAACATGGAGGGGATAACCGCTATCTGTTTCTCCTATGGTTTGAATATTGATGGCAGGAAATTCTTTGGCCAGTTTAATATAGAAATCGATGATTTGTAGATAGGTTGCGGTTTCAGTGCTATCAGAGTTCTCAAAATGAGTCGGGAAACTACTTAGTTTGTGCGTTTTCTTACTCTCGCACGAAATTGTCGATAAAACGATTATGGCAATTACCAATACCCTTATTTTCATTTGTGACAGACTAAACTGTGTAGAGCTACGAAAAGTATTGAATCTCAAAAAGCCTTAGACTTTTGCAAAGTACTTTCTGATTCAACTTTTAGTTACTCCCTGTTTCTGTCGTAAAATTAAGGAAAATGACTTTCAGACCTTTAAGCTACCTTTGTTATTTCCAATAGGTCCTTTTTTTGAAGCGGTTTATAATTGAAGGTGATGGTATGGGAGGTTTTAAACTTAAAATACTCCCATTTCGCCCTGTCTGCGGGATCTATTGAGGAAGTGATGATGTTTATTCGGGAGTTGTTCGGTGTAGGCAATGTGATGAACTCCTCTAAAAATTGCCAACCATCTATTATAGGCATATTGATATCTAAAAAAATAATTTCAGGTACCTGCTGTGTTTGCTCTAATTTATCTTTTATGCCGTCGAGGGCTAATTTTCCGTTGCTATACGTGTCAATAGCATCGCAATCGGAAACCGATTTCAACATTTTTTTTATTCCAAAAACTGTTATAGGGTCGTCATCTATAATGCAGATGAGATTAATTTTTTTCATTGAAATAGATATTAAAAATAGTTCCTTTTCCAACTTCACTACAGACCATAACTTTGCCGCCCATTGCTTCGATTTGATTCTTGGTAATATAAAGACCCATGCCTTTGGCGTCTTTATTGGCATGAAATGTTTTATACATTCCAAAAAGTTTACTACCGTACTTTTTTAAATCGATCCCTAGGCCATTATCTTCTACACTGATAATGGTATAGCCATTTTTACTTGTTGAAGATAGCTTTACTATGGGTTTTCTTTCAGGTGAACTATATTTTACGGCGTTGGTTATAAAGTTCATTAAAATACTTTCAATATATGCCGGAATGGCCTTGATTGATAAATCATTCGAAATGGAATTGACGATCTTAGCATTGTAATTCTTCAAGAATACTGCCAAATTCTGTTCGATAACTGCAATTTTTTTATTCACGTTTACCGGTTTCTTTTCAAGATTGACATTGGTACTAATGGCGACCACCTCATTTAGATTTTCCAAAGTTTCCAATAAATTGTCAGAGGCATGCGTGAGCATGCCGATAATCGTCTCTTTTTCGGTTTCGTCATTTTCTTCGACCAAAAAGTCTAGGAGCATAGAGAAATTGGCGGTATGCGATCTCAGGTTGTGGGAAACAATATGGGCAAAATTTATAAGTTTCTTGTTCTGAAGAGAGGTTACGTTGATCAGATTTTTAAGTTCTTCTTCTTTTTGTTTGATATTCGAGATATCGAGACTGAAACCTATAATTCCAATGACTTCATCAACCTCGTTCATTAATGGAATCTTGGAAGTAAGAAAGGTAATCGATTTACCGTTCTGACGGGTTATTATATTTTCTTGGTCAAGAATAGGTTTTAATGTAGTCATGACGTAGCGATCTTCTTCATGGCTTCTTTGGGCCGAATTATGGTCCATAAAGGCGAAGTCGTCTTTCCCTATAATTTCATGTTCATGTTCGAGACCGTAGAATTGAAGTTCGTGTCTGTTGACCAAAACCTTTCTAGATTGAACATCCTTCATAAATACATTCAATGGAAGGTTGTCGATCAAGGTTCTCAATAAATGTTGGCTCTCCTTCGTTTTATTTTCAGAAATGATATGCTCATTTATATCTTGAAATGTGCCAATTAGTCCGATGAATTTATTATTGCTAAAGAGGGGTCTTCCGGCAGCTATTACCCATTTTTCGACGCCTTTTGCTGTTGTAATTTGTAATTTTTCCTTCCACGGGGTACCGTGTTTCATAGCACTATCTACGGCCATCGATATGGTATTTCTACTAAACCCCAATTTGTAAAAATTGATTCCGGTTTCAATATTAGGTTCGAAGTCATGGGGAACCTCATGTATCGCTTTGGTTCGGTCGCACCATATTACCTTGTCTTGAATGGCGTCATATTCCCAGTTTCCTATATTCCCATTTTCCGATGTTTCGTTCAGAAGTACCTCTCGCTTTTCGAGTTGTAGTTCGGTATGTTTTAGCCGAGTAATATCTTCTGTGTTAATGATTGCGCCAATAATATTTTCAGCTTCGTCGTACCAAGGGGCATAAGTCCATTCATATTGTTTTTCGACGGCCGGAATTGGGCTTCGTTCAATAGTGGTTTTATGATTCTCGCCTTGTAAACAAACTTTTAGGGCCTGTCTGCATTCTTGGCTCGCCCTGTTTAGAATGGTAAAGATTTTTTTTCCGACAATATTTTGATCAGAAAAACCGAATTCTTCTAGCCATTTATCTGAAACATAGACAATCTCTGACCTTTTATTTATAAAAACAGTCGCTTTCGGCAACTGTTTTATAAGGTAGCAAATAGTCGATGTTTGAGATCCCTTTAACATTTAAGTTGTAATTTCCTACGAATATAAAATGATTTTTTAACAATGTTGAAGGTTTGTTGTGAATTAGGCCAAACACGTTGTGAATAGGCATATTAATTAAGTATTCAAGAATATTGACAAAAATATAAAGAATTTTAACCTATATGGAGTTTTGTTTCCTACAACCATTACTGTTCTCGCTGTCTAGAAAGGTATAGTTCTGGGTTTGTGGGAAAGAGCATAAAAAAACGCGAGCGATACGATGTAATACAGAAATCGAATGCAAGATAGATGGCTATTCTTATTCAAATTTTACGGAATCGGGAACTAACCCGGTATAATCTCCACCATTACGTATGACATCGCGCACAATTGAAGAACTTATAAAGGATTTTCCCGATGATGTAAGAAGAAAAACGGTTTCAATTTCCGACAATTTTCGATTGGTGTGGGCAATAGCTTTTTCAAATTCAAAATCACCAGGGTTGCGCAATCCTCTAAGAATAAAACTAGAATTGGTTTTCTTACAAAAGTCAACGGTAAGTCCCTCGTAAGTCTGCACCGTTATTTTTGGTTCGTCTTCAAATGCCTTAAGAATAAAATTCATACGTTCTTCCAGTGTGAACATATATTTCTTGTCGGCATTAATTCCTATAGCAATAATGAGCTCATCGAACAGCGTTATTCCGCGTTGTATGATGTCAAAATGCCCCAAAGTAATAGGATCGAAAGAACCTGGGAAAACAGCTCGTCGCATAGCAATTGTTTTGTATTGGTCAATCTAAGTTACCTAATTTCGGACAAAGCCTCGTCAATCGCGCTTTCAAATAGTTCGGAAAGACTGATGCCGGCCACATGTGCTTGCTGGGGCAATATGCTTTCTACCGTTAAACCTGGTGTAGTATTAACCTCAAGCATGAATGGTTCGTCGTCAATAAAAATAAATTCACTTCTAGAATAGCCTTTCATTTTTAAGATAGTGTATATACGTTTTGCAATTTCCGTTACTTTTTGCTCTTGGGCAGGTGTAATTCGAGCCGGTGTAATTTCTTGTGATTTGCCTTCATATTTGGCTTCATAGTCGAAAAAATCATTTTCTGAAACGATTTCGGTAATGGGAAGAACCTTGGTTTCTCCGTTATGTGTTATGACGCCAACGGATACTTCGACGCCATCCAGAAAAGTTTCGATTAATATTTCCTCATCTTCTTTGAAGGCCTTTTCAATGGCCGCACCCAACTCCTCTTTTTTGTAGACCTTTGATATGCCAAAACTGCTTCCCGCCCTATTGGCCTTAACAAAACATGGGAGTCCTACCTTTTTAACAATGGCATCGGCATCTATATTATCACCAAGATTAAGGTAATACGAAGTGGCCGATTTTATTCCGTACGGTTTCAAAACACTTAAAAGGTCGCGTTTGTTAAAGGTTAGTGCCGCTTGGTAATAATTGCAAGAAGTCTGGGGTATACCCAATAATTCAAAATAAGCCTGTAATAAACCGTCTTCCCCGGGTGAACCATGAATAGCATTGAAAATACAGTCAAAGATTATAGTTTTGCCACCCACTTCTATCGAGAAATCATTCCTGTTTACAGTATATTCTCTATCGTTTTCGTCTACATAAGCCCATTTCTCCTTAAAAATATGGATTCGATAGGCGTTGAATTTTTCTTTGTCAAGGTAGTTGTATACCACATTTCCGCTTTTTAGGGAAATTTGGTATTCACTTGAATATCCACCCATTATAATGGCAATATTAGTTTTCATATGGTCGTTATATAAAGTAGCCTTCATAAATATTATGGGAGGCCCAAAGTACTGAAAAAAGCAATCGGTTTGTTATATTTGTCAGGTCAAAAATAATCAATGAGAAATTTTATAAACTTTTTAAGGAGCAAGACTTTTTTGATACAATTGGGCTTGGCTCTATTGGTAACGATAGTTTTGGTTTTTTTAGTGCTCCGGTGGTTGAACAATACTACCAATCATGGTGAGTTTGTCGAGGTGCCCGATTTTTCAAAAATGTCGGTTATGGATATGCGAAAGTCGGTCGAAGAAAGCAGTTTGCGTTATGAGGTGCTTGATTCGGCAAATTACAATCCTGATTATCCTCGATTTTCAATTATTGAGCAGAACCCGAAGGCCGGAGAAAAGGTCAAGGAAAATAGAATGATCTACTTTACGGTCAATCCATCCGGTTATAAAAAAGTTACCGTTCCCAACATTATACAGGTCACACAACGAAATGCCGCGTCAATGCTCAGGGCGGTGGGGCTAGATGTTGAAAGAGTGTCGTACAGGAATGAGTTAGGAAAGGATATGGTATATTTTATAAAGTACAAAGGGAAGCAGATCAAACCCGGCGACAAATTACCAAAAACTTCAAAGGTAGAGCTTGTATGTGGAAACGGAAACATCTCAGATCAGGCACGTGTAAATGCTGATTCCAACTGAGTTATGGGGCCACAAGAAGACCCTGAATTAAGGGAAGATGAGCTATTCGAACATCACAGATTTGTGGCTTCAAAAGGGCAAGAACCACTTCGGGTGGATAAATTTCTGATGAATTTTATTGAAAATGCCACACGTAACAAGATTCAGCAAGCCGCTAAAAACGGCCATATTTGGGTAAACGATACTATAGTAAAACAAAACTACAAGGTAAAGGCGGCAGATGAAGTAAAAGTGCTTTTTGAGCATCCACCGCACGAGAATTTATTGGTTCCTGAAAATATTCCCTTAAACATCGTCTACGAAGATGATGTGCTTTTGGTAGTGAATAAACCAGCAGGCATGGTTGTTCATCCAGGTCATGGTAATTATTCGGGTACGCTGATCAATGCCTTGATCTATCACATCGACAATTTACCCGTAAACAGCAACGAACGCCCCGGTTTGGTTCATCGCATTGACAAAGACACCTCGGGTCTTTTGGTTGTCGCCAAGACCGAGGCGGCTATGACCCATTTGGCCAAGCAGTTTTTTGATAAGACTTCTGAACGTGAATATATTGCACTGGTATGGGGAAATATGGAAGAAGATGAGGGAACCGTAGAAGGCCATATCGGCCGTAATCCCAAAAATCGATTGCAAATGCAGGTATTTGAAGATGGTGAACAGGGGAAGGAAGCAGTAACCCATTACAAGGTCTTGGAACGTTTAGGCTATATTACCATGGTTTCTTGCAAACTTGAAACAGGTAGAACACACCAAATCAGGGTACATATGAAATATATTGGCCATACCCTTTTTAATGATGAACGCTATGGGGGTGATAGGATTCTAAAGGGTACTAGTTTTACAAAGTATAAGCAATTTGTCGATAATGCATTCAAAGTATTGCCGCGACAGGCCCTGCATGCTAAAACATTGGGCTTTATCCACCCCGTTACAGGAAAGGCCATGCGCTTCGATTCTGAAATCCCCAAAGATATGCTCGATTGTATCGCGAAATGGCGTCATTATGCGAAACACCAAGAATAATTATTACTTGTTGTCGAGAAATAACACTATCTAAACAAAAGTTTACTGATCGAGTTCTTCCTATATAGCTTTGAGCAAAAATATTCATAGGAATATGTGATATTTAATGATCAAAAATTTTAAGTTGACATACAGTTGTCAATAGGTACATCTAGCTTTGGTACAAACTTAAAATATGGATTATGGAAAAAATTAAAATTCAACCGTTCAAGATTATTGGAATTTCAATAACTACCTCTAATGAGCGCGTACAGACGACCGATGATATCGCACGGCTTTGGGGGAAGTTTATAACCGAGAAAATTGGAGAAAAAATCCCCAATAGAATTGATAGTAGTATCTTGTCGATCTATACGCACTACGAAAGCGATCATAATGGGGTATATGACACTATTTTAGGTTGCAGGGTGAGCAGTTTGGAAGATATTCCAGAGGGTATGGTCGGTGAAAATTATGATGGGGGAACCTATGTGAAATTCGTTTCCAAAGGTGATTTTACAAAAGGGGCGGTCTATAATACTTGGGTTGAAATATGGAATTCGCCTTTGCGGCGATCCTACACTGCCGATTTCGAGGTTTACGGTGAAAAATCAAAAGATCCGACAAATGCGGAGGTCGATATTTTTGTTGCAGTAGGGGAAGAATAGTTTAAATCAATTCTAAAGTGTTCCTGTCAATGGAAAAATGTATGTATTTGGTATTCGGAGGTCTTATTTTTATGGTTTTCGGTTCGACCTTTATTTGGGCCCAAGACTTACCGGAAAGCCTTCCTGAAATAAAGTATCATTTGACCTTTCCCGATTGGCAACCACTTGAAACTCCTCGCGAATCTTATTTAGACGCTGTAAAAGGAATTGTCGATGTGGCCCATCGATTTCAAGATAAGAGCGGGGCCATCATTGATCCTTTTTTACAACGGGAGCACCAATATAGCACACCCTATTATGCATTCGCCGTTGCGACGCTTGTTGATTCTGGCTATGCCCCCGAAATGTTACCATCGGGAGTACTGGCCATGGAAAAGGCGTTGACCGATTTTTCGAAGGGAAATAACAGCATCCCAGATCGACATGGTGAATTCTATATTGCGGCACTCGCCGAAGCCATGGCGCTTTATAAAAATCATATCCCAAGGAAAAAATATCAGAAATGGGTTGAAATGGTAGCTACACCATTGGATAGTATTTGGGACGGCATCGGAAGTCATTTAAACAACTGGCGAACCTATGCAATGAAAGGTGAATGGGCGCGCGCGACACATGGTTTTATCGACAAGCGGGAAATAACGGCGTTTATAGAGAATAATTGGAAAAATTATGGTCAGTATCAACGTATTGGGGAAACCAAATGGAATCTGTACGAAGATTGGAGTAGCGACCCACAATCACTGGCAGTCGAGGCCGTAGGCCGAGGCAATTTGACTGCCATGGCATTGGACTATGATGGTCCATCGGCCGATCAAATAAAGGCAATTGTTCGCAGGGGAGGGGCCACCTCGATGTTATTGATGAGTCCGGCAGGGCAATGCCCGCCCAACGGAAGAACAGATAACCATGTGTTCAATGATATTCTGTACCAACTTATTTTCGAGGCATTGGCGGAGGATGCCTTAAAACAAAATCAGTTAGAACTCGCGGGGCGGTATCGAAGGTCGGCCCTGTTGGCATTTCAAAGTATTTCGCGCTGGAAGCGTTCTGACACTTTGTGGAACGGATCCTATTCGATTGCCAAAAACCATTTTGATTTGTCGAAGCGCACCGGTTATCAGCCTGCAAGTCAATGGGGCAATTATAGCGGTGCCATGATGTTTCACCTTGCCGAAGCTTTTTTAATTCGTTCTTCCAAGATCAAGGAAATACCTGCGCCAACCGAAATTGGCGGATACGCCATACAGACTGGCAATCGGTTTTCTACCTTTACGGCTAACGCTGGGGGAATGCAGGTGTTTATAAACCTGCGGGGAGCGTCCGTGCCCAAATACAATGAGTACTGGACGCCGTTGGGAGGTGTGCGGTTTTCAAAAATGGGCTGGGACGACCGCCTTGGTCCTTCCGATGGTAAAAGAATCAATGCCTCCGCAGACCCTGCACTTAGTAGTAACGCACTTGGAAACCCTGCCGATGCCATATATCCTCAAACGGGATTGACCTTTGGGCCTACATGGGAGAAAGACGGCAAGTGGGTTCGTATCGCCGATATGGCCAAACACTATCAAGGTACTGTGACCACTGAATTCGTACATCCTTTGTTGGTAAAATTTAAAATCACCTATGCCAGTATCACGGGGTGGGGAGGCCCCCAGTTTGAACAAAAATTTGTCGTAACCCCAGATGGGGTAATGACCTATCTCTCTTGTCTGCAAAATACACCTTTTGGTTTGTCCGCCCCCTTATTGGTCAATGATGGGCGAACATTACAAACTCAAATGAGCGGTAAAATTGCCAGCACGGGATATGGACCAAGTGGTGATACACAAAATTTTATAGGATTGAACGAGACCTTGGAAGTAGTGCAAGATGGTGTGGCGATCGAGAGTACCTACGGTACTTTGTTGCCGGTTAAATTCCGCTCATCGGATAATAGGCAAATTGTTTTTGTATATCCGAAGTCACAAGGGGCTCCCGAAGCAATTAATGTGAAAGAAAGCTTTTTGTTGACCGAAAATGGATTTTCATCCCTGTTAGGGAAAGTAGAAGGTACAGTATACATTGGAAAGAAAATGGCCGGCGGTTATGGCCAGGCATTGGATATTGATTACGATGGCACTTCGGAAATGGTTTTGAATACTTCCTGCGGATTTATTTCACAACTTGAAAATGGTAGAATTGTCAAGATAGAGACAGATAGGGATGTAACGATTTCGGTAAACAATAAAACGTTTGACCTACAGGCTTACCAACCGATGAGTGTTAGATGATATGCCCTTGAAATACAAGGGTATTTTCGGTTTTTGAAATTTCTCGTGGCCGTTTCGCTTCGTAAATTGAGCGGTGGGTGGTTCATAAATATTTTCGATACGGGCATTGTGAATCTCTCTTTGGTTCATACGTTCAACTTAAAATTCTTTCCTATTTTTAGACAAAATTTAGAAGATGAAGATTGTAATATCCCCAGCAAAATCGCTTGATTTTGAGAGTGAATTGCCTACCGACAGGCATACCAATCCCGCTTTTTTAGAACAAGCAGAAAAGTTGAACAAAATTTTGGTGAAGAAAAGACCCAAGGCATTGTCGAAATTGATGGGCATTTCCGATAACCTTGCCGAATTGAATTGGGAGCGCAATCAAAGTTTTTCAGTTCCATTTACCGCTGATAATGCCCGTCCCGCACTATATGCCTTTAATGGTGATGTTTATCAGGGTCTCGATGCTTATACGATCTCCGAAGAAAAATTAGATCAGTTACAGGATACGCTGCGTATCTTATCAGGATTGTACGGGATCTTAAAACCGCTTGATCTGGTGCAACCTTACCGTCTGGAAATGGGTACCCAATTGAAAATCGGGCGAAAAAAAAACTTGTACGAATTTTGGAGAAAAGAACTTACCGCACATTTGAATGCGGAACTACTAGATGATGAGCTTTTTGTCAACTTGGCGAGCAATGAATATTTTGGTTCTATAGATGAAAAGCAACTGAAATCGCCGGTTATTACACCTATTTTTAAAGACTGGAAAGGCGATAATTTAAAAGTGATCAGTTTTTTTGCAAAAAAGGCCCGAGGATCTATGGTTCGCTACATATTGGATTCCGACGCAAAAACTCTGGACGATATCAAAGGGTTTAATGTTGATGGATATGAGTTTAGTCAAGCCCACACCTTAAAGGAAAACCAACCCGTTTTCGTTCGATAAAATATAATGCGAAAGCTAGCGTTTATTAGGTAGATGAATTGCTATCTAAAATTGCTATGAAAAAGTTCTTGGTGCTTGCCTTTATTAGTTGTGTTGTAGTTTTCGGTTGCACCGATTATGATGACAATCTTTCCGGAACCCAGATACGGGTGCGCAACAACAGTACTATAGACCTAAATGAAGTTTATATCGATTCGCTGCAATATGGTGAAGTCGCTCAAAAAGAAGCAACTCCCTATCAAAAATATGATAGCTCGGATTTGCCTGAATTTTTGAGGGTAAAGGCTGATTCCTTGGAACTTGAGGAAGCCGTGGGTATCTTCGAAATCGATTCGGTCATGCTTCGCCTATATACTTTTCAAATAGATACCGTATCGAATGAAGCGGGATTAAAATTCCAAATTTTAGAAGATTAAAAAATCACTTCTTCTTTCCAATACTTATTTTTTCCTCAGTTGAAGGTCTTTTCTTGATTTTCCCAGGTCTTCTGGCACCGTACGATTTGTTCGCTATTTTGCCTCTTCTTGATTTTTTATCTCCCTTTCCCAATGTAATATCACTTTTTTGATACCCAAAATTTAACGATTTTTATTGTAAAAATCAAATTAGCGGCTCCTTCGTTTTTATATAGCTATTTTTCTGCTGAATTGTAACAAATTCCCCAACTTTATAAAGTTCTCGTATTGCTATACTTGGCCAAAAACAGTAGATTTGTGACATTGTCAAATGGTCGATTCCGGCCGTACTAGCTCATTAATTGGAATAACTTTATGGAAATCAAAAAGGTTTTAGTAGCGAATAGGGGCGAAATTGCCATCCGTATTTTTAGGGCATGTGTCGAAATAGGCATTAAGACGGTAGGTGTCTATACTTATGAAGATCGCTATTCTCTACATCGCTACAAGGCCGACGAATCGTATCAAATAGGCGAAGACACTGAGCCCTTGCGTCCGTATTTAGATATGGACACTATCATAAAAGTAGCTAAGGACAATGATGTCGATGCGATTCATCCTGGTTATGGGTTTCTTTCCGAAAACGCAACTTTTGCCCAAAAGTGCGCCGATAACGGCATCATATTTATCGGACCAAAGGTTTCGGTATTAAAAGCGCTGGGTGATAAGATTACCGCTAAGCAGGTCGCTGTAGCCAACAATGTACCCATTATTCGTAGTAGCGACAAAGACCTCGATACTATTGATATCGCTTTATCGGAGGCCGATAAAATTGGTTATCCCATTATGTTAAAGGCCGCTTCGGGCGGTGGAGGTCGTGGCATGCGGGTAATTCGCACCGAAGACGAGCTGCGAAAAGCTTTTCCTGAGGCACGTCGAGAGTCGTTGAATGCATTTGGCGACGACACGGTATTCCTTGAAAAATTCGTTGAAAACCCTAAACATATTGAAATACAGATTGTTGCCGATACCCATGGTAATATCGTTCATTTATACGAGCGCGACTGCTCGGTACAACGACGCTATCAAAAGGTAATTGAGTTTGCACCATCTGTAGGGCTTCCGCAGGAGACAAAAGACAGTCTGTATAGATATGCCATCGATATCTGTAAGGCCGTTAATTACAACAACATAGGTACGGTAGAATTTTTGGTCGATGATGACGGCAGTATCTATTTTATTGAGGTAAACCCTCGAATCCAGGTAGAGCATACCGTTACCGAGATGATTACCAATATCGATTTGGTAAAAGCACAGATATTTATTGCCGGTGGATACAAGCTATCAGACCAACAGATAAAGATACAAGATCAAGATGCGATTCAGATTACGGGTTATGCCCTACAATGTCGTATTACTACCGAAGACCCAGGGAACAATTTTAAACCTGATTATGGGGTAGTTACTACCTATAGAAGTGCCTCTGGTCTTGGTATTCGATTAGATGCCGGAAGTATCTATCAGGGGGTAAGCATTTCTCCGTTTTTCGATTCGATGCTGGTAAAAGTTTCTGCAATTAGCCGAACGTTGGATGGGTCGTGCCGAAAAATGCGCCGTGCCTTGGCAGAGTTCCGTATACGCGGGGTAAACACCAATATGGCCTTTTTAGACAACATCTTGAAGCATCCGACCTTTAGGGAAGGAAAAGTAACGGTGAACTTTATCAAAAATGAGCCAGATCTTTTTAAGATAACCGAGCCACGCAATCGTGCCAATAAATTGGTGCAATATTTAGGGGAAACCATTGTGAACGGGAACCCCGATGTAAAGAAATACGACCGCAACCACGTTTTTTCCAAACCAATAGTCCCAGCCTTTCCAAAGCTTGAAGGGTATCCAAAAGGAACCAAGGATTTGCTTACGGAGCTTGGCCCGGAAGGGTTTTCCGAATGGCTCAAAAAAGAAAAAAAAATTCAATATACCGATACTACGATGCGCGATGCGCACCAAAGCCTATTGGCAACGCGTTTGCGCACGGCCGATATGCTCAAAGTAGCGGAAGGCTATGCCAAGAACCATCCTGAGGTTTTCAGCATGGAGGTTTGGGGAGGTGCTACTTTTGATGTTTGTCTGCGATTCTTACAGGAGAATCCGTGGGAGCGCTTGGCTTTGCTACGTAAGGCAATGCCCAATCTTTTGTTGCAAATGTTGATTCGAGGCTCGAACGGGGTGGGGTATACCGCATATCCAGACAATTTGATTGAGAAATTTGTAGAACAGGCCTGGGAAACGGGAGTAGATGTTTTTAGAATATTCGATTCGTTGAACTGGATGGAATCCATAGCACCTTGTATCGAATACGTTCGTACCAAAACAGGTGGTTTGGCAGAAGGTTCCATTTGCTATACCGGTGATATTTTGGATGCTTCGAAAACCAAGTACAATCTAAAATACTACTTACAACTCGCCAAGGATATCGAGAACGCCGGAGCCCACATTTTAGGGGTTAAGGATATGGCAGGACTTTTAAAGCCCAATGCCGCCTACGAGTTGATCACAGCATTGAAATCGGAAATCAACATTCCCATTCATTTGCATACCCACGATACGTCTTCGATACAATCGGCAACGTATTTAAAGGCAGTAGAGGCAGGTGTCGATGTCATCGATGTTGCCTTAGGCGGCCTATCAGGACTCACTTCACAGCCCAATTTTAATTCCGTGGTCGAAATGTTGCGGTTTCATGAAAGGGAGAATCCTATCAATACCCAAAAACTGGCCGAATATTCCAACTATTGGGAAACTGTTAGAAACTATTATTACACCTTCGAGTCAGGACTCAAATCAGGAACGGGTGAAGTGTATAGCCATGAAATACCTGGAGGTCAATATTCCAATTTAAAAGGTCAGGCTATCGCTTTGGGCTTAGAAGATAAATTTCCTGAGGTAACCAAAATGTATGGTGAGGTAAATAAACTCTTCGGTGATATTATAAAAGTGACCCCGAGTTCAAAGGTCGTTGGTGATATGGCGCAATATATGATAAGTAACGGACTTACTGTAAAGGATATCGAAGAGAGAGGTGGCGATATCTCGTTTCCTGAATCGGTCAAGAGTTTTTTCAGGGGAGATTTGGGACAGCCTGTTGGAGGTTTTCCCGAGAAGCTACAAAAGATTGTACTGAAGGATGAAAAACCATATTCCAGTAGGCCGAACGCCCAGATGGAGCCTATAGATTTCGATAAGGAATTCAAGGCCTTTAAGCGAAAATTCAATAAGGGCATGGGGCGTGAACTCAAGATGACTGACTTTTTGTCTTATAAACTCTATCCAAAAGTATTTACCGATGCCTACAACAACCATGTGAAGTATGGTAACGTTATGAATATACCGACCAAAAACTTCTTCTATGGAATGGATATAGGGGAAGAAATTATGGTTGAATTGGATAGGGGCAAGAATGTCTTAATTTCATTAATGCTTAAAGGCGACCCCGATGAAGCCGGTAACGTAAGTATCTTTTTCAAGGTAAATGGGCAGTTGCGCAACGTAATCGTTAAAGACACTTCGGTCAAGGTCGATAAAGTAGAAAACGTAAAGGCAGATGCCTCGGATCCAAAACAGATCGGGGCGCCCTTACAAGGGTTGCTATCTAATGTGTTGGTTAAAAAGGGACAAGAAGTAAAACGCAATCAGCCATTGTTCGTCATCGAGGCCATGAAAATGGAGACTTCGGTAACGGCAACGGAAGAGGGTGTGGTCGACAGAATTCAATTGAATGGTGGATCGTTGGTCAATAGCGACGATTTAGTGTTAGTGCTCAAATAAAACTGAGGTCGTTGTTGATCGGCTATGGAATTCAGGTAAAATTGCGATAGTGAGCACTTTAATTCGTATCGAACAAAATGTTTTTACATAGCCATCCGTATGCCCCTTTCTTATTTGAAGCCGCTACAAAACTTATTGTAGGTACCCTACCGCCACCACGTTTTACGACAAGAGATTTAAAAGAGGGTGATGTTGATTTTTGTTACGGAAGCCGTGATGGACAGTTATGGCCTATTCTGGATAAAATTTTCGATCTAAATCTAAAATTTGAGACTTCTGATTTTGCCGTAGCACAGCGCAAAGCATTTTTGATAAAGCGTAAAATTGGTATTTGTGATATCGTTGCCAGTGCCCAAAGGGAAAAAATCGATGCTTCCGATCTCGGAATGCAAAATATCAAGTTGCGCAATATTTTGAGCTATTTACAAGTCTATCCCAATATAGATACGCTTTTGTTTACTGGGGGGAACAGTAAAAACGGTCCTGAGTATTTTTTTAGAAAGCATTTAAAAGAGGCTGGATTAAGACTCAAGGTCGTTTCGGACCGAGTTCCACGAATTCATGAGTTTGCCATTCCTACAAAGGGAGACCTGGTATCAAAAGTAGCGACATCCCGCATTATCAAAACCGTCTCGCTTACCGCTCCTTCAGGTGCGGCCAATAGGGCAGTAGGTAGTTTGGAAGCGTATAAGCGATTAAAGACTGAAAACCCCCAATTCAACACCCTAGATTTTCGAGTTTTACAGTACAAAGACTTTTTTTGACATTTGTTTGGTTTCAATCGAAATTCCTTTTAAAAATGAATGTTTCAATACAAAAGATGCAATAATGAATGCCCTTTATGTTGTTTTTGTCAATTAGGAAGGCTAATATGTTATTTGAATTAAATTCCTTAGAGCAAAAGGGTATTTATACCGATATTTAGGCATTCAAGTCAGGGTCTGTGTCGAACACAGGTGTATTTTTTCAATCCATCTTAGAAATATATATGCAGCAATCAGAAAGATTAAAGGAGTTTAAAAAATCGGTCAACAATAAATTCAATGTCTATAACAGTTTGTTTTTAAATCTTCCATATCGGAATATTGAGAACGTAGGAATGTTGATTCCCCTGTTGCTAGACCAATGTAAAAAGGGTTTCCTTTCAGGTCAGAATCCACAGGAGATTTTGGAGGCATTTTTTCAGAATTACGCCAATATCGAATCTGAGAAAGATCGTATCGATTTTATGTTCCGAATTATACAATATGTCGAGCGACAAGTGGTATTGTACGATAGTGTGGAAGATGCCGCCTTTCCTAAATTACAACAGCATAGAAGGTCGTTATCGATAAAAGATTACTTCGAGCTGGTCGATAAGAATAAAAGTTGGGACAAGGTTTCGAAAAAACTCTCTACCTTCAGTGCCCGCATCGTACTTACGGCGCACCCTACGCAGTTCTATACCCCGGCAGTTTTAGATATTATTTCTGATTTAAGATCGCTTATTCTTGAAGACCGTATTGACGATATTGATATTACGCTTCAACAATTGGGGTTGACTTCGTTGATCAATGCCAAAAAACCGACACCTTTGGATGAAGCTAAAAATATCATTTATATTTTACGCCATGTATATTATGATGCGGTAGGCGATTTATATGCTTACATCAAAGAGAATATTCACAAAGAAGATTTTGAAAATCACAATATTGTCAAACTAGGTTTTTGGCCCGGTGGCGACCGTGATGGTAATCCATTCGTGACTGCGGATATTACGAAAGATGTGGCTGATGAGCTTCGTATAAACTTGATGAAATGTTATTACAATGATTTAAAACAGCTTCAGAAAAAGCTAACATTTAAAGATGTTCATGAACTGATCAAGAAGCTTCGGGGCAACTTGTATACGGCAATGTTCGATACAAAGAAAACAGTGACTTTTAATGCCATTATAGAACCGCTGTTGGAGATCAGAACCCTACTGGTCGAGAAATACCATAGCCTGTATCTAAAAGAGCTTGATTATTTTATCGATAAGGTGAAAATATTTAAAACTCATTTTGCCACCTTGGATATTAGACAAGATAATAGTATCCATAAAAAGGTAGTGGAAGCCGTATTGAAAAAGAATAAATTCATAACAGAAAGTATTGAAGAGCTTTCTACAAAAGAATTAACAGATATTCTTATTCATAAAAATATCGAATTGAATGCCAAGGATTATGAAGAGGATATTGTAAAAGATACAATACACAATATATCGCAACTTCAGCATATTCAAGACACCAATGGTGAAGATGGCTGCAATCGTTACATCATTAGTAATTCTGAAGACATCTTTGCCATACTCTTTGTTTATGGTTTGTTTAAGTGGTGTGGTTGGGCCGGTAAGGAAATTACCTTCGATATTGTACCGCTTTTTGAAACTATGAAAGGCATGGAAGCGGCAGAAGCGACTATGCAGACCTTATTTGATTTACCCGAATATAGGCAACATCTAGAAAGCCGGGACAATAGTCAGACAATGATGCTCGGTTTTTCAGACGGAACAAAAGATGGCGGTTACCTCAAGGCCAATTGGTCTATTCTGAAGACTAAGGAAACCTTATCGAAAGTAAGTGACAAAAATGGTATTAAAGCCATTTTCTTTGATGGCCGTGGTGGTCCACCGGCTCGCGGTGGAGGAAAAACGCACCGTTTTTATGCGGCGCAGACCAAGAGTATTGCCAATAATGAAATACAGCTAACCATACAGGGGCAGACCATTACCAGCACCTACGGTACAAAAGAACAATTTATTCATAATAGTGAGCAGCTGTTGACAGCCGGACTTTCAAATAATCTCTTTGGGAAGGAGAACGTTATTTCTCGACAGGATCGCAAACTCATCGAAGAACTTTCCGATTTAAGTTTCGAGAAGTACGATGCACTGAAAAATCATGAAATGTTCATTTCCTATCTCGAAAACAGGAGTACACTCAAATATTACCAAAAGGCCAACATTGGTAGTCGACCGGGTAAACGGGGAAATAAAAAGAAATTGGAGCTTACCGATCTTAGGGCCATATCTTTTGTAGGTTCATGGAGCCAGTTAAAGCAAAACGTACCCGGTTACTTCGGTATTGGTACGGCTATAAAAACATTGAAAGATGCAGGCAGGCTACGGGAAGTTAAAAAACTGTACAAAGAGGTGCCATTTTTCAAGGCTTTGATGCTCAATAGTATGATGTCATTATCAAAATGCTATTTTGAATTGACAAGTTATATGCAACAGGATAAGGAATACGGTGCATTCTGGAATATTCTTCATGAAGAATACATGCTTTCAAAAGAGATGTTGCTTTTAATTTCCGGAAGCAAGGTGTTAATGGAAAATGAAGCGGTGTCCCGAGAGTCCATTAAAATTCGCGAAAGTATCGTACTCCCGTTATTGGCGATACAGCAATATGCTTTGCAAAAAATCGGACAGAAAACCAGTTTTAAAAAAGAATATGAAAAAATCGTTACTAGGTCGTTGTACGGTAACATTAATGCAAGTAGGAATTCGGCGTAGTAATGGGTGAAAGCTTACAAAAAAGAGGAAGCCATTTTTAATTTTAGAAGGATGTACCCTAAATGGAATAGAAAACTATTTTTTTGTATGACTCTATTGGGGTGTTCGTCCATGTACGTGGGCGTGCCACAAATGGCAAGGTTACCGAATTTGCAAACCAAAAACCGTTTTTTGCTTTACAGCAACACAAGAATTTAAAAAAGGCCTTTAATTGCTAAAATTCCACCGGCTCACTTTTTTGTAAATATGCCAGTAAATCTATGATTTCCTGACCAGAAAGGGTTTCCAACAACCCCTCGGGCATCATGGATAGGGTGGAGGTCTCTTGCGACTGAATATCCGACTTGTTCAACACCAATTGGTCTTGGCCAATAACGCGCAAAGTTAGTTGTCGTTCATTTTCCGCGATAATATTCCCGCTATACGTTCGGCCGTCCCTGCTTGTAATTACGACCATTTTATAATCATCTTGAATGTCACTACTGGGTTCTATCAAATTGTTAAGCAGATAATCGATGTCTGTTCGGTTCGACCCTGTCAGGTCAGGTCCTATTTTGCCTCCATCATCGAACAGTTTATGACAGGCACTACAGGTTTGTTCGAACAGTGTTTTTCCATTCGTTAGATCTGCGGAAGCCAATGCGTCTTGGGTCAGTAATTTTTCGTAGCGTCTGTAGGCGAGTGATTTGTCATTAGACAGTTGATCGATGGGTCCCCAAACTTCCACGAAGCCATTGCCAACTACCCTACGCAATTGACGGGCCACATAGGCCGGTATATCGCCTTTTTCCATGTTTTCATCTTTGATCGCCTGCGTCAATAAGCGACCATAAGTTCCCCGAGAAGCCAAAGTCTGCAATGCTTCTCCCTGTTCCTTCATATTCAATTTTTCAAATTGTTCGAGTAAAAGGAGTCCAAAAGGTTCATGATTGTAGGCTGCCATGGCCCGAATTACATAGATTCTGAGCCCAGGTTCGTCCAATAGCCTGGGGAGAACCGCGACCAATTCACCACGTTGTTTGGATGCCAATCCTTCCAGCGCCTCGATTCGTGATTTTAGCGGCGCAGTCGTATCTTTTAAAGTAACCAAAAACTGTTTTGCGGCTTCGGTATCGCCGAAAAGCTGAGCCACCTTTAAGGCAAGTGGTGCATTCTCTTTTTGTTTTTTCAACTTGGCATAGACTGTTTCCCAGTTTTTTGGAGCAGTAATATCCGAACGACCTTCCAACCCGGAAAGCATACCTTTTAATATGGATTGAGACTGATTAGGATATTTCGTCAGGGCATTCACCACCAAATTTAATTGGTCGGCATCCATCAGACGTCGACTAATAAACTCGGCGATTTGAGGAAGGTGGCAAGAAACTAGGAGATTAAGTGCCTTGGCAGGCTCCTTAGCAACCAAATCCTCCATGCCGTACCAGATCATTTTTGGAATATTGTGGTCATCGTTGTCGCTATTCTTAGAAATCAATCCTTCGACTAGTTGCCATTGCGTCTCGGCATCGACCCGCTGTAAGGCCGCTGCCAAATAGAGCCGTACAACTGCTGACGGGTCATTCGTGCTCATAGCTATCATTGTTTTCAAAAACTCCCCAGAAGCATCTTTGTCCTCACATCCCATTTGAATCGCCCAAGCCCGAACATATTCATCGGAATCTGTGAGGGCTTTTTGCAATGCTTCCGAACTAAAACTATGGGTATTGTGAAGCGTCCACATGGCGCGTAACCTATGGTCAGGGTTTTCACCTGTGCTGAACAACTCTTTTAATCGTGCTATAGCAATTTCGTCAAGCGCCCCTTTCGTGGCCCTAAACTGCAAAATGACCCTTGCCCGACGGGCATGCCAATCACTTTTGCTGGTTTGTAATTGTACCAATTTTTCGTCACTTAACGCTCTTAAATCACCATATCTTCCTTCCCAGTTTTCCGCCAATGAATTTTGGGGACTTATACGAAAAATTCTACCAGTCTCTTTATTGAGCACTTCCTTTCCGCAGATATCCGCATCATGCCAATCCAATACATACAAATCGCCAGACGGACCTATTTCCATACTAAATCCGATCCATTGCGCATTGTTAGCCAGTAGAAAATCATCACCATGTTGGGCGACAAAGCCCGAACCCTTGGGTTCCAAAACATCGGAAAGCACGGCGTGTTCGTGAATGTTCGCCATAAAAATACGGTCGTGATGCGTTTTTGGGAAGGCATCCGATTGGTAGATACGTGCCCCCCCGTGTGCCGATCGGTGTCGATGATCGACGATGGTCTGAATGTCGTTATACACATACGGATTGAAATGTTGCCCGCCCTGTCGATGATAGATTCCTCCCGGTACTACATGAAATAAATGGGGGATGACACAGGCGCTAATAAATAGCTGCCCTTTTTTATCGTAATCAATGCCCCAAGGGTTGCTGAAACCATGGGCCACCACTTCAAAGCGTTTTTTTGTGGGATGATAACGCCAGACCCCACCGTTGATATCCACACCCTCGGCTTCCAAAAGGTCTTCAGGAAAATCTTCCTTATGTTTATAGATTTTACCTTTACCTTTTGGTTTTCTGATTTTAGACGGGGTCGCGAAGCCTTCCAGTCCATATAACCATCCATCGGGTCCCCAATGAAAACTATTGATGGTTTCATGCCGATCGCGTATGCCCCAACCCGTCAATAGCACTTCAATATCTGTTTTGTCGGCGACGTCATCCCTATTTTTGTCAGGCACAAAAAGGAGGTTTGGTGGCGCGCCCAAGAATAATCCGTCGAAACCTACTGCAATGGCGGAAGGAAACGGAATGCCTTCCAAAAATACTTTACGGCTATCGGCGGTACCATCGTTGTCGGTATCTTCCAAAATGACAATCCTGCTATCTCCCGAATTGGAGAAACCGTCGACCCGTGACTCGTAATCACGGTTTTCGGCTACCCACAAGCGACCACGATCATCCCAGCAAAAAGCCATGGGTTGGGTCACCATGGGTTCTCCCGCCCATACATTGGCTATAAAACCATCTAGCAGGGTCATTTCGGCGACGGCCTCCTGCGGATTTAAGAACTTCGCATTTCTGCCTTCTTCTTGGGCGATACCCCATAAAGAAGTTGTAGTATAGAGCGAATTACTTCCTATATAGTCGTTCCAGAGTTCGGTGAGGGCCAAGTTGTTCAGTTCTCCCGTGTAGGCAACTATACTGTTCTTAATAATTTCGGTCTCTCCTGTTTTGATATGCCAGTCGCCCATACGTGCGCGAACGGGGCCCACACCCAATTGCCCATCGACCCGCCAAGGTTGCGGAAAACTAGTATTATCGGGATGGTCAAAAATGGCAATATGCGCGAGATCCTTACGGCCGTCTATTTGCATGCCGACGTCCATCCACATGGCACGTTGGCCTTCCGCCTTTTCATTACGTTGTCGTGCGGCATTGACAGCTTCTCCTTTTATACCTTCTTTCCATGGCATACGCAAGAACAGCCCCCCATAATCGAATTCGCCTATGGTAATGTCTTTGATTGCTTTTCCCTGCCATTCAAGGTTCAATAGGATCTTGCCTTCTTTTTCAGTCATGGTCCATATTTGGGTTTCCTGTAGCATGGGGGTACCATCAACATCCAACATTTCGTAGACCGTTTGCCAAGAGACTTCGGGGCCTTCTTCCTTTAGTACGTCAAAAGAGACTCGCTTCCAATGGTCGCCTTCGGGATGATGAAAAAAATCGCGACCTATCTTCTTTTGCATCTCGGGTAGATCATCTTTCTTGTAAAAATATTTGTGTATCGTATCGGTAGGGGCACCTTTGCCGTTAACGCGAGTAAACCCCCAATAGAGCCCGGTTTGATGTTTATGGTGACCGGGACTATATTCGGTGAGGGATCCGGTACCATCAGGGGCCATGATTGGATGTAAAAAGGGGCGAAAATCCGGTAAGGCATTTTGTGTGACCAGTACCTTGTCATCTCCTTGTCGAAACACCGACAAAGTTCCGCCGGCTGTGTCTTGTTTGATCTGTAGAACTCCTGAAGAATTCGTTACCGATTTTTTTTCGTTTTGGTGACCGCAAGATGCCAAGATTGATAGAAGTAGTACGAGAAAGAGAAAAGACTTGGATTGATGTGGCAGTTTCATTGATAAATATATGTTGTGAATATTTTGAAAAGGTGCTTTCTTCCAAGTTACAATTTAGGAAATTTAGAGGTACGATATATTTTATATAAAATGGAATGATGTGCGGAACCCT
>CBDULZ010000059.1:0-30920 GCA_965368185.1 uncultured Kriegella sp. | reverse complement strand
ATTTTTTTGTCAACTTTTTAATGTTGATAAATTTTTAAATAATTGATTATCAGATACTTTATATATAATATGTGTACACTTTATGATATTTATCATAAAATAGTTGTTTTCTTTTTACCTAATTTTAGTGCAGAATTAGAGCACTACAAACCATTAAATATTTAAAATGCACACTACAACTTTCCCAACTCCCACTACCTCGTACACCCAAGACGAAGCCTTTGAAGCTTCGCTGATCTATTTTAAAGGTGACGATCTTGCCGCCCGTGTATGGGTGAACAAATATGCTCTTAAAGATTCCGCAGGAAATATCTATGAACGGACACCCGATGATATGCACAGAAGAATCGCTAGCGAAATTGCCCGGATCGAGGCAAAATATCCGAATCCGATGGACGAGGAAGAAATCTTTGATCTGATCAAAAATTTTAAATATATTGTACCCCAGGGTAGTCCGATGGCGGGCATTGGCAACCCTTTTCAGATTGCTTCGCTTTCCAATTGTTTTGTTATCGGAACCGATGGGAAATCGGATTCGTACGGTGGCATTCTAAAAATCGACCAAGAACAGGTGCAATTAATGAAACGTCGTGGCGGTGTTGGGCACGACCTATCGCACATTCGGCCCAAAGGCTCGCAAGTAAAGAATTCTGCCCTGACCTCAACAGGGTTAGTACCTTTTATGGAACGTTATTCGAACTCTACCCGCGAGGTGGCGCAAGATGGTCGTAGGGGCGCACTGATGTTGTCCGTTTCGATTAACCATCCCGATGCCGAAGATTTTATCGATGCTAAAATGGAACAGGGCAAAGTAACAGGTGCCAATGTTTCCGTACGTATGGACGATGCTTTTATGAAAGCAGTCGAAACTAACGGTTCGTACACGCAAAAATTCCCCATCCACAGTCAAGAGCCCAATTTCTCAAAAGAGGTCAAAGCATCCCAATTATGGGAGAAAATAGTCCATAATGCATGGAAATCCGCAGAACCGGGTATTTTGTTCTGGGATACCATTATCAATGAATCGGTGCCCGATTGTTATGCCGATTTGGGTTATAAAACAGTATCTACAAACCCTTGCGGCGAGATTCCCCTTTGTCCTTATGATTCATGCCGGCTGTTGGCCATCAATCTTATGAGCTATGTAGACGCACCGTTCACCGAAAATGCTTCCTTTAATTTTACACTCTTTAAAAAACACGTTGGGGCGGCACAGCGCATCATGGACGACATCATCGATTTGGAGCTTGAGAAAGTAGATGCCATCCTAAAGAAAATCGCTGATGACCCTGAATTGGAAGAAACCAAAATGGTGGAATACAAGCTTTGGCAGAATATTAGAAAAAAGGCCCAAGAAGGCCGTAGAACCGGCATTGGCATTACTGCAGAAGGAGATATGCTTGCCGCCCTTGGCTTGCGTTACGGAAGCGAAAAAGCCAATGAATTTTCCATTGAAGTACATAAAACGATTGCCTTGGAAGCCTATCGTGCATCGGTACATACGGCACGAGATCGTGGTGCCTTCGAAATTTTCGATGCGGAACGGGAAAAAGAAAATCCTTTTATACTGCGTCTAAAGGATGCCGATGAAAAACTGTATTATGAAATGCTCGAACATGGCCGACGCAACATCGCCTTGCTGACTATTGCGCCAACCGGCACAACAAGCTTAATGACCCAGACCACCTCGGGTATCGAACCTGTATTTCTCCCGGTATATAAGCGTCGAAGAAAAGTAAATCCGAACGATAAGGAGGCACGCGTCGATTTTGTTGATGAAGTCGGTGATTCTTGGGAAGAATATTTGGTTTTCCATCATCAGTTCAAGGCCTGGATGACTACTAAAGGCTATGCCACCGACAAAAAGTACAGCCAAGATGAAATCAATGCCATCGTAAAAAAATCACCTTATTATAAAGCTACCTCAAACGATGTTGACTGGCTAAGCAAAGTGCGTCTGCAAGGTGCGGTACAAAAGTGGGTAGACCACTCCATCAGTGTAACCATTAACTTGCCGAACGATGTTTCGGAAGAATTGGTAGGCAAATTATATTTGGAAGCTTGGAAAGCCGGATGCAAAGGAGTAACCGTATATCGAGACGGATCCCGTTCCGGGGTCTTACTATCGAACGAGGACAAAAAAGACGAGTCTTCCAAAACTTTGACCGCCTTCCCCACGAAACGCCCACAGACCCTTGAGGCCGATGTTGTGCGCTTTCAGAACAACAAAGAAAAGTGGATTGCCTTTATCGGACTCATCGACGACAAACCTTATGAAATTTTTACAGGACTGGCCGATGACGAAGACGGCATCTTGATACCCCGTTGGGTCGATAATGGATTAATTATTAAAAACAGGAATGAGGACGGAACCTCTCGTTATGATTTTCAATATAAGAACACCCGTGGTTACAAGACTACTATCGAGGGCCTTTCCCATAAGTTCGATCCCGAGTATTGGAACTATGCTAAATTAATATCAAGTACCCTCCGACATGGTATGCCGATTGAAAAAATAGTGGACTTAATAAACAGTCTGCAACTCGACAGTGAGCAGATCAATACATGGAAAAATGGTGTGGCTCGGGCCTTAAAAAGATATGTTGTGGACGGCACGGAAGCAAAGGGCCAAAAATGCAGCAATTGCAAATCGACGAACTTAATCTATCAAGAAGGCTGTTTAACCTGTACCGATTGCGGATCGTCAAAATGCGGGTAACTACTATTTCAAAATCAACCTTGGTGTTTGATTCTGTCATATAATTTCACCAAAGATTGTAGCAATTCTACCGGAGTAGTCAGAATTTGATAATGGTTCTGACCGAACATCTGGGGCAAATAATATTTGGCCTGAGCCTCAATGGCCAGGGCATAGGAATTGATATTTCGTTGATTGAGCTCCCGCAACGCCTGTTTTACATCATTTATTCCATACTTGCCTTCGTATTTATCATAGTCATTAGGCTTACCATCTGAAATCAAGATCACCCATTTGTTCTTAGTATTCCGCCGGTCCAATAATGCTCCCGAGTGACGTAAAGCGGCACCAATACGCGTGTAACCACTGGGTTCTACCCTACCGATTTTATATTTGGCCTTGTTCCAGTCTTCATCAAAACCCTTCAAACTTAGATAGGTCGCATAGTTTCTCGTTTTTGAATAAAAACAATCTATGGAGAAATCGACATTGAACTCGTTCAAAATTTCCCCAAAAATGATGGAAACCTGTTTTTCTACATCAATCACCTTGTTACCGGCGGCATAACCATCACTGGACAAACTGACATCCAACAACATCAAAATGGAAAGATCTTTATCCCTTTTTCGTTTGCTCAAGTATATCTTCTCTGAAGGAGTGTGTCCTGAATGTAAATCTACATAAAGGTCGGTAATCGCATCGAGGTCAAATTCTTCTCCTTCAGTCTGTCTGCGTTGCTGTCGGTATTTATTATTGACCGAAGTCAGCATTTTTCGCAGGCCCATCAATGTCGATGCGTTTTGTCGTAAAGTTTTCTTGTAGTAATGGCTGTCTGTCTTGATTTGCTCCTTAGGATAGACCTTACAGTAATCAGGTTTGTACACCCGTTTGGAAAAATCCCACTCGTCATAGGTTAAGTGAAAGTCTTGGGTGTCGATTTGAGTACTCTCGGCAATGGTCGTGTTCTCGACAAAATCGGCCTGATACACCGAATGCACGGGATCATCTACCCGAACGGTATGCTTCATGTTCAATTCCTCCAATGCATTGGCATGGTCTTCCAGGTCATCGTCACCGTCAAAATCACGCCAGCCGCCTTCCCATTCCTCGGCCGCCTCGGCTTTTTCAAAATTGTGGGTCATCACGTAATCCTCTTGTGCTTTTTTGTCGATCTGCAAAGAATTCAGCTCTTCTACCGCATTGGCTTTTAAAATGGTATTGATTTCATTCTGAATCGCCTTTTTGGCAAGCTCCGAGATGTTTTTAAGAACCGCTTTTTTGGAAGTTTCTGCATCGTTCCGCATCCATTTTCCGTAAATAAAGGAATAATCGACAGGTTTTTTTTCTGTGGATTTCCCCAGAAAATGAGAAATCAATGTATCATGGATATTTTTGGCGATAGGAAATTGTTCAAAAACCTCTTTTAAGACTTGGGCGGAAGTTTCAAAGGCTTTTTCCCGAGATTCCTCCAACGCATTATCTTCACCCTCGCCGTAATTGAGACCAAGATTTTTCTGTACCGACAAATATAAAATCCGAAATAAGTAAAAAGATAAATTTTCATCCGTAGTCGGGAATTCTGAAAATCTTGAAGGCAGAAAAAAATTATCGTTCTTGTGGCCCCCTTCGCGTTCCGCTTCAAAAATTTCAATGGGCCTACCCGTTATCGCCCTTGCGAAAATGGTAAGGCGAGGTTTTATATCGGCCAACTTTACCGTATGCTCGATTGATTCCTGAGCATCTTTACGGCGTCTTTTAAGATACTTCGCAAAGGTTTTAAAAATAAACTCGTCGGGTTCGAACATGAGGTTTCGTTGTCAGCACTTAGTGGTTAGTGGTTAGTATTTAGTGGTTAGTGGTTAGTGGTTAGTGGTTAGTGGTTAGTGGTTAGTGGTTAGTGGTTAGTAAAACGATAGCTAGTTATTATCAGAACTCGCAAACTGCCTATTGATAAATGCTTTGCACCTGTTATCTAACTTGTCTAAATCATCAGATCACATAGGTCAGCAAGGGCTTCGATAATTTCGGGATCATCGGTCAATGGTTCGACCACGGCCACCCGTACCGATAGACGTTTTGGCAGACCGGAATGAATCAATTTTGCGGCATCGACCAATAAACGGGTAGAAACAGTTTCCGTCAACCCGAGTTCGGTAAGGTTTCGAATTTTATTGGCGATGTTGACCAGTTTCTTTGCGGTGCCTTCTTCTATTCCTGTTTCCGTCGATAAAATTACTACCTCATCCTTCGGTTTGGGATAGTTGAACGAAAGCGCAATGAATCGCTGTCGAGTGGAAGGTTTCAATTCTTTAAATCCTTTTTGATAACCCGGGTTGAAGGATGCCACTAGCATAAAATCTTGATGTGCCTTAATGGTCTCCCCCAGTTTGTCAATGTACAATTCTTTACGGTGGTCGGTAAGCGAATGTATAGCGACAATTACATCAGGGCGTGCTTCTGCAATTTCATCCAAATAGATTATGGCTCCCTCCTTTACCGCTTTGGTCAATGGCCCGTCGACCCAAACTGTTTCGCCTCCCTTAATGATAAATCGACCGACTAGGTCTGTAGAAGAAGTTTCTTCATGACAGGCAATTGTAATCAACCTCTTGCCCAGTAGGTGTGCCATATAACCTAAGAATCTGGTTTTGCCCGTTCCTGTCGGCCCTTTTAAAAGGGTGGGTATTTTATTTTTGAAGGCATGTTCAAAAACTTCTACTTCTTTGGCCACAGGCCTATAAAAAGGAGGTATCTCTTTAAAGTTGTCCTTATTTACATGCTTTGTCGATGTATGTTGAAGTACGTCCATTGTATATTTTTTTGCTACTTAAGGTCCGAAAAGGCTTGATTTATTCAAATCAGGGGAAATTTAAACTCCTTTCCGAACCTTGAAGTATATTTTACCGATTTATTTCTACTATCTCCAGGGCCTCATCATTAGGCTGGCCATGTTTAATAAAATCAATGATATATAGAATGATACCGGTTGCGAATAAGGAGGCACAAATAATCAATACCACAAAGTGAATACTAATCTCGTTCTGAACAACCATAAAGTCCATTTTTAGCTTACGTTCTAAATAAACTTGGGCCACCCCGGCAACGCCAAAAGCGACGGTCATACCGATCATACCAATATTGGCAGACCAGAAAGCGGCGCGTCCCCTAACACCATCGTATAATTTTCTACCGGTCATATTCGGCAAGGAGTAGCTAATGATCGCGAGCACGATCATCGCGTAGGCTCCCCAAAAGGCCAAATGGCCGTGCATTGCAGTCACCAATGTGCCATGGGTATACAGGTTGGTCTGTGGCAAGGTGTGCGCGAAGCCCAAGAGTCCTGCCCCAACAAACGATACAATGGCCGAACCCAATGTCCAGAACAACGCCATTTTGTTCGGGTGCTTCTTTTCCCCTTTTCGGTACATGTTTACAGCGAACAATGCCATTGCCATAAAAGCCAAGGGCTCTAAAGCAGAAAATATTCCGCCAACGATCAACCAGATTTTATTTACTCCTATATAGTAGTAATGATGGCCTGTACCTAAAACTCCGGAAAGAAAGGTTAGACCGACAATTACATATAACCATTTTTCAATTACCTCGCGATCGACTCCTGTGAGCTTTATTAACAGAAATGAAAGGATACCGCCCATAATCAATTCCCAAACACCTTCTACCCACAAGTGAACCACCCACCAACGGAAGAATGAATCGGTTACTTGACTGTCAAAGGGAATCATTCCCGGCAAATACAACAATGCAGCAAACAATAACCCCATGGAAAGTACTAAAGCCGTTGTTGTTTTTCGCTTTCCTTTAAAAAGTGTTATCAAAATCAGGCCAAGAAAAAGCAATACATTGGCTACGACCAAATAATCGAGCTGTCTGGGTATTTCCAAGAATTTGCGACCTTCCCACCAATTAAAGTGATAACCAACAATAGCAGTAACACCTACCAGTGCCAAAGAAATCAATTGAACATACGCCAATTTAACGCTAACCAGTTCGCGTTGCGCTTCTTCAGGAATAATGTAATAGGCAGCACCCATAAAGCCTGAAAGCAACCAAACGACAAGCAGGTTGGTATGTACGGCCCTAGCTGTATTAAAAGGAATAAATTCGTGCAGGCCGTCCATCCCTATTCGGGCAAAACCCATTATAAAGCCGTAGGTGATCTGAAGAACTAATAATAGCATTGACAGTGCAAAAAACCAATAGGCTACTTTTTGTGATTTATATTTCATGGTTATGTATGTTGATTGTTTATTTATTCTTCATCATTAGCAAGAGGGTCTTCTCCTTTGGCCAAGGGAGATACTACTCGGTCAAAACCGTTAAGGTCAATGTCATCGATCCAATCGAAAAAGGCAATCACATCGTCGGCCTCTTCTGCTGAAAAGCCGTAGGCCACCATTTTTCGTCCTCGGGGTGCCCAAGGAACCGGGCTCATTAGAACCGCTTTGACATAACCCGGACCCCTTCTTTCCAGCACTTTTGTCAATTCGGGTGCATAATAACCGCCCTCACCTAAAATGGTGTGACAGCCCATGCAGTTGTTTTCTTCCCAAATTACCTTTCCCCGAACAACTTGTTCGGTGATATTTTCGTAATTGGTCTGATCTTGCTCTTTACTGAATGAGAAGATAGTCAGCCCTATAAAGGCCAAAAAGGTAACTAGTGTACCCCCTAAAAAAAAGGCACGCGCTTGTTTTTTTGATAGCATATCGGTTAGAGTTTATATTAAAAGACATTTTTGTCT
Organism: uncultured Kriegella sp.; assembly: GCA_965368185.1. Classification (GTDB taxonomy): domain Bacteria; phylum Bacteroidota; class Bacteroidia; order Flavobacteriales; family Flavobacteriaceae; genus Kriegella. The sequence goes on along the minus strand of CBDULZ010000059.1, from coordinate 23,460 downwards.
TTATTTGGTTCAAAAATATGCTTGCATAATCGGACAGAATATGATTTTTGTCATAAATCATATAAAAATTGAAGTTATTTCAAAAATCCTTTTTCTTCGATACAGCTACCAATCGCCAAATAGGCAAGACTGTCCACAGCACTAACATCAAAATTGAAACCAACAATCCTTGATCGGTTCCAAAAAATTGTTTGAAGATCGCTCCTGTATATCCCAATAGGGCAGAAATATCCAATTTTAAAAGAATAAGTGTCCGTGACAAATCTATGGGATTAAGTAGGGTCGCCGCCAGGGAAAAGGTATCCAATGGATATTCTTCGTAAACGATCAAAGACATAAGAAAAAGTCCGTCATAAATAACCGCTAAAAACAACCATAAAAGCACGGCGTATCCGAAACCCTTTATCTTATTTTCATTCGACAGCGATATATTAAAGGACAATGCGGTAAATATCATAGTCAAAAACGCGCCTGTAACAAGCAGAAGGGAAAAGTTCCATATGGCATCGCTTTTGAAGAGGCCATATAGACCAAACGGAATGGCCAACCCCAACACCAAACTCAGGGTAAGCGAACCGGCAACCCCAAAATATTGTCCCAAAAAGATGGAAGAGCGCCTAATGGGCTGTGCCAATAACAACTCTGTAAATTCCTTGGAATTATAATAGTACATTATTCCAAAAATAGTACCGATCAAAGGCACCAAAATAATAATGACGTTCATTAAAGTAATGACCGCTTTAGAAAGATCATTGTTTAAAAACAAGAGTACAAAACCTAGGGCTAGATAAAAAAGAAAATAGACGTAGCTCCAACGGCTTCGCATCAAATCATAAAAACTATATTTAAGTATCTTAAGCATCAGTGGGGGTAATTGCTATGCTCGCTATGGCATGTTCAAAATCGGTCTGTTGCGTCCTTGTTTTCAAATCGGGAATGCTTCCTTTGAAGTAAATTTTGCCTTCCAAAAGAAATACAATCTCATCGGCCACTTCTTCCACAAAACGCATAATATGGGAAGTTACCAGTATTGTCTTGCCCTTCTGTTTTTCTTCCTGGATCAGTTTTTTAAGGTTAATCAGGGCCAAGGGATCCAACCCCGTCGTGGGCTCGTCAAGAATAATCAACGGGCTATCAAACATTAAGGTCAAAACAATATTCACCTTTTGTTTCGTACCGCCGGAGAGGGTACTCAATTTCTTGTCAATGAAAGGTTCGAGGGAGAACAAGCTTATCAACCGCTCTTCGCCACTTGGTTCTTGGCGCAAATCTTTAATCATTCGTATAAGTTCCTTTACCTTAAGATTTCCAGGAAAATTGGCTATCTGTGGCAGGTACTCGATTTCTTGACGGTATTTCCATTTGTTCTTTATGGGCTTTCCTAATACAGAAATTACCCCCTTGTTAGGTACCACCATGCCCAAGATGGCCTTTATCAAGGTCGTTTTTCCGGATCCATTCGGACCGAGAATAGCGAAAATACCACCTTGTTCGATATGCAGATCAAGACCTCTCAACACTTCGTTTTTTCCGAATTTCTTATATAAATGTGTTACCTGTATCATTTTGATCTTTTCATTAACGGGTTTACGTCTACCAAATTATCAGGCGTGAAAACAGGAGATACTTTTTCGGAAAAATCGATAATATCCATAAACAAGCTTCTCAGTAAAACTATGGTTTCAGGGGTTCTGTTCACGATATAGGAAAAAAGTTTAACCGGGCGGTAAGGCACGTCGCCCATTCCATCTTTATCAAGATCATACCCTGTGTAATCACTCCAAAAATTAGTATCGAATCTATTGTCGTTCAAGTTTCCGTTATACGAAATATCGAAAGAGTTGTATAAAAAGTTATTTTTTACGAATGAATTGGCATAACACGCCCCACGTACTTTAACGGCCCATCCGTTGTTTATAAAATCATTGTTTATGTATGTTATGCGATTCGACCCTTCAATATTGATACCAACGGTATTCTCTTCAAAGGTGTTTCCGCTGATTTCTGCATCATTGATTTCTTTTAAGAGCATGCCAAAAGCTGCCGTGCCCCAATTCTTTTTAAAGGTGTTTTTAGACATTTTAATACGCTTCGAGAACATTACGGCCACCCCTGCCCCATTGTTCTCAAAAGTATTGTTCGTATAGACGTCATCGTTGGAAAACATAAAATGAAGGCCGTACCTCAAGTTATTTGCGCTCGTATTATCCGCTATGGTAATATTGTCTGAAAACTCTAAATAAATACCATCGCGCACGTGCTGAACAATGTTTTGCTTGACTTCGATATTTTTAGAATACCATAATTGTATACCGTTGCCCGAATTGTACTCATCTACGGCATCACCAATAATTTTATTATGGTATACTTTGCCATTTTTCGATTTCTCTAAATAGATGCCAAAAAAAAGTTTTTCCAAAACTACATTCTGTATCAAAAAAAATTCACTCTCTACCACCCGAATAGCTGCATAATCGGCGGTATAACTAGTTCCTACGTTGATAATAAAAAGTCCGTCGATGGTTACGCCATCGGCTTGTATTGTTATAATTTCTCCTTTATCTTCACCATCGACAATAGGGTAATCTTCCCCAATTATCGTTAGGGGTTTCATTATCTGAATGTTAAATTCTTTATACCTGCCTTTTTTGATGAGAATGGTATCAAAGTCCATTGCCAAAGCAACTCCTTCCTTAATCGATTTTATTTCACAGGACTGACAGACCGTTAAGGTTTTTGCCGATAGTTCCCCAAATGTGAACAATAGAAATAGTATTGGAAAAAGTAGGGTTCGAAATTTCATTATCTTATTATCAGAAATTTTGAATTCTCATTCGCTTTTACCCAATGCGGAACTTCTTTAGGAAAACTAAAACGCTCTTGTGTCTTTAATCGGAAAGCCTCCCCATTTATATGAAAAAGAATATCTCCCTGCAGAACAATCAATTGTGCATCGGTTGGTGAAGTATGTTCAGGAAAAATGGATCCCTCCTCAAGGGAAATGGTTAAAATTTCAAACCTATCGGACTGTACAAGTTTTTGAACTTGGAGCTTATCAAAGGCTTGAGCCATTATGGTGTGATCAATCGTGTACATTATTTTAGGGAAGTTATTTCTTTTTTGAGTCGAATCGATTTTTTAGTTCTTGCCATGTAAACAATTGACCTTGACTTTCCGACTGTACATTTTTTGCCGATTCTTCAGAATCAAAGGCTGTTAGGAATTCTCCCATGGGACTTGGAATATTCTTACTTATTAAATAGGTGGCTTTGGTCGCATCTACCAATTCACCCGGTCGGTCGTAGGTGTTGGTCAAGTAGAGAGCCACCTCAGCAATATTCATATCCCTTAGATAATTCATCATACATTCTGCGGCATCGAACTTAAAAGTTTTGCCTTTAGAGGTCACTATTTGCGCGGCGTGTTGCTTATCAACAATGGTCATGCTACAAAAATGGCATCCGTCACTACCATAAGCGATGGGCTCCGGCTTTATAGTACAAGATGTAAAAGCAAGTACTGGCACAAGCAGTAATACAAAGTAACTTTTCATTGATTTCTTATTCTTTTATCGGACGGTCGACCACTGCGTTGTTTTGATATTCTTGGTTAGTGTTCTGTTTCCAAAAACTCCCCTTTGTGTAATTGTACCGCTTCTTTCTTTCGAGCGGTCTTACTACTTTTCCACCCTAGATAAAAAGCAAGAAGTGTTGTCATCATTCCTACGAACATCATCCACGCTCCCGTCGACGGTAGCGAGGTCACGTCAAAATTTAACATTTTCTGGTACCCTAACAGGGGTGGTTTATAGGTCATTGGCGTTCCGTCAAGATTGGTCACCTTTATAATTGCATGGGGATCTAGATTAGATCCGTAATCGGTGAGCCAGGCATTAAAATCATACATTCCCAAAACGCCCAAAATAGACATCAATACGAACCAACCCAGAAACCATTTATATCCCACTTTATCTAAAAAGCCCAATATTCCTATGAGTACTCCGAGGATAACCATACCGATGATGACCGTGGGAAAAACATCAAACTCCCACATCTCTCCAGGTTTCGGTATTGTTTTCATACCAATGTAATGGTTGAGTCCGTCAATATTTTGTAAATCGAACTCCGACACTCCCTGTATTCCAGAAATGTGAATGTTCATGCCCAATGGATCAGGATATTGTGGCGCTCCCAACATAATATTCCATAAAGGGAAAGCAAACAACCCTAAAAGAAGCAATGGGCCTATTATCATTAAAATACTTGCTTTTTTCATTTCGTATAATTTTGGAAAGACGACTGACTAGCTAATAGTACTTCCGACGTATTTCATCCTTTCTAAAAAAAGCGGGTCTATCTTGCAATACGACCCGCTTTTCCGTTTGAAAGAAATGAGTTAGCTGCGGTTATTTATTTTACTCACCTAAAGACCAAGAAAGCTCAATATTCGAATTGGCAGGTGATACCCGTACATACCCCTGCATTTCTTGATGCAATGCCGAGCAGAAATCGGTACAATAAAATGGCCAAACTCCTACTTTCTTGGGTTCCCAGACGGATGTCTTCGTTTGCCCAGGCATAATCAAAAGCTCCGATGTATTTTGACCTATCATCGCAAAACCATGCGGTACATCAAAATCTTGCTCGTGGTTCGTGATATGAAAATATACCTTGTCACCAACTTTAATACCTTCAATATTATCAGGTGTAAAGTGGCTACGAATGGTAGACATATATATATGAACTTCATTGCCTTCACGTACTACCTTCGCATCGTTCGGAGTAGGCACAGCAAAAGGATGCTTGTTATCATCCAACCTATAGATTTTTTTCGATTTCGGAGCCAAAAGTTCCGCTGGGCAACCTGCGGCATAATGTGGTTCGCCGTGTGTCGGGAAATCATAGATCAACTCCATTTTATCCCCCGAAATATCATATAACTGGGCGGAGTGTTCCATTTCGGGCCCGGTGGGCAGATAACGGTCTTTGGTTATCTTGTTCATAGCGACCACGTACTTGCCGAAAGGTTTCCTAGAGTTTCCTCCGGGAATCATCAAGTGACCCACTGAATAATAGGTAGGCTTTCTATCGATAACCTCCCAAGTACCCAATTTCCACTTTACTACTTCCGAAGAAATAAAGAAGGTGGTATAGGCATTACCCTGCCCATCAAACTCAGTATGTAGGGGGCCGAGACCGCCACTTTTAACCTGACCTGCCAATACATCCTCAAATTTCAGGATAGGAATGCCGTACGCTTCCCCATCAAATTTTTTGCCTTCGATAGCGGCCAACATCTTGTCGAAAGAGTGTACGGTCAAATCAGCGGAAAGTTTTCCGTTACCGATAATATATTGGCCTGTCGGATCTACATCACAACCATGTGGCGATTTAGGAGTAGGCAAGAAATATACGGCTCCCGGTATTTTTGTCGGATCTACGGTCAACACTTCCTTTTTCATAGTCGAAGTCGCTGTATGGGTCTCTTCGTCATATACATTATGGGCATAGTTGGCGGGCATTTTAGTACCACCACCACCATTGACGTATTCTTCGATTTTCTTCCAATTGATCGCAGCGATAAAATCCTTGTCGTTTTGGGATGAGTTGACCTCCATCAATGAATTCGCCTCCTCGGTATTATAGGTTGTAAAGAAAAACCAACCGTGCGATTTGTCACGGCCCGGGTGCGATAAATCATAGTTGAACCCAGGCATCAAAATTTGGAATTTTATATCCATATGACCATGTTCGGGATCAACACTTATAAAGGAAAGTGCTCCTTTGAACTTGCCCTTATATTCATTAATGGGCATATCTTGTTGTGGAACAGGCACAGAAAAACGAGTTCCTGCCACGACATACTCCGTGTTCTCGGTTATGAACGATGAGCTGTGGTTTCCTGCACTATTCGGTACCTCTATAATTTCCTCAGTTTCAAAAGTACTCAGACTTATTCTCGCTATACGAGGCGTGTTATTGCCGTTGATGAAAATCCAACGGCCATCCAATTCTCCATTAGTCTGGGAAATGTCAGGGTGATGCGAATCGTCCCAAGGAACAAAACCGAAAGAGGTGTTCAACATGGGTTTGGTCTCTTCGGAATATCCGTAGCCCGAGGTAGCAAATTGTGAAAACACCGGGATTTCTTTGAACATTCTTCCAGAAGGAAGTCCATAAACCGTCAAGTTACCGCTATAACCACCCGACATGAAGGCGTAAAACTCATCATGTTCTCCCGGGGCGACATACACCTTTTCGGCATTATTTGAATTAAGGGCTCCACTGGAGGCACTTTTGCCTTTCCCTTGGTTTCCACAACTAGCAAATACCAGTACCAACAAGGCTGCGGTGAAATAGCTATATTTTTTCATTTGTGTTATTTTAATTGTTTATAAAGGTTTTTCAGTTATTCATTTGGCGGAAGTATTACTTTATCGACCACATGCACGATTCCATTACCCGCCGGAATACTTGCAATGATTTTTGCTCCGCCCACAAAGACGTCTTCGTCTATTACCTCAACAATGGTATTTTGATCATTGGCCTGTCCTAGTTTTTTGAATTTCTTTAAAAATTCTTTATCGTAATTACCCGGCGTTACATGATGTTTCAGAATGTTCGCCAACGCCTCTTTGTTTTCAGGTTTTAATAAATTTTCTACCGTGCCTTCAGGTAACGCATCGAAGGCTGCATTGGTTGGGGCAAAGACCATCAAAGGCCCAGCATTGACCAAAACATTTTCCAATTCGGCCGCCTGAACTGCAGCGACTAAAGTCGTATGGTCGGGTGAGCCGATTGCAATATTCAAAACATTGGGTACAGACTCGTCATCTTCAATAAAAGCTTGCCCGGTTCTTTCTGATTCCGATGTCTCGATAGTGATCTGATCATTGGTAGAGGTCTCTGTGTTGGTCTGATTTTTACAACTATAAATTAACAGTAGTAGTAAAAACGATCCAAATAGTATCTTAAGGTTGGTGGATGTTTTCATATAATAGGATTTATGATTATAACCTTTAAAAAACTGAAGCAATAGATATAGACGGAGTATCATTCCCACCCGCAATAGCTATCGGGGGAAGAAATCTTATCAGATCAAATGTTTCGATCTAAAAGTTTGCCGCTACGCGAAAAGCTCATTGCAAACCTGCTTTCGAGTAGTCAGTGAATACAACTGTCTATTTTACTATCTCTTGATTCTCTCTTTTTTCTACTCCAGGGTTCTAAAAAATTCTAAAACACTTCGTGCCTGCTCTTCGGTCAACCCTTGGTTGGCCATGGGCGCACCGTTGAATTCTGTAAGCAGTTCCTTTGCCAAAGGATCTTCTTTGACCATACCTTCGGGATTCAAAATCATGTTCATGACCCATTCCGGACTTCGTCTTTTTAAGATATTATTGGGTGCAGGACCAATAAACTTTTTGCCAACTCTATGACATGCCAAACACATTTGGTTATAGACCTCTTCTCCCTTTTTGGCCATAGCCTGATCAATTTCATCATTCAAGGTGACGGAAGTAATCGGACCAACACCTTTATTGGTCAAATCGATGCGTTCCGATGCAGGTGTCGCGTCAGCGGCTAGAGTGGTTTCAACTGGTTTTTCGGTTGTGGTTTTTGCGCGATCAACACTGAACCCTTCCTTTTTCTTTTCTTCTTTTCCCCCACAAGCCATAAGCAATAGAGAAAATATAACAACAATACTTTTACTTCCTATTTTCATTAGTTTACTAGTTATTAATTATGACTCAAAAGTATAGGTAACTCTTAAAGAAAAATATGACAAATATCATATTGAGGATAAAAATGTCCTTTTTTTCCGGTTTTCAATAAGGACAACAAAGATTCAAGTTTAGACTTTGTCTAAATACGCTTAAGTCATTCTTTATTTAATAGTGAAATCGTTTGAAAATCACTAAAATATTTTCGGAAGAACTTAGCGATCTGACCAACGCTCCACAGGCATTTTTATAAATATGATTACAGGAATTATTATAGTATAACATTGTCTCTTTGACCGAGACCCCGAACTGCAGAATTTATCTCACTGGTGAAAACGGCACTGTGCACATATTCCTTACAAAGGTCATCAATAGTGTTGACGGCAGTGGCCGGATGACTATATGTTCGTTAAGATTGAACAAATGTAATACCGACAATTCTTGCCCCCATGCACAGTTGTTTGGGAGAGAACGACTTTATCAAAAATCCGGAGAAACAACTTTAGCAAACTTGGTCACAGCTATCCGGGGCAGGGAAGATTTGTACTGCAGTTCAATTTTCTACAAACAAAAGGACTATCCACCAATTGGTGGATGATCCTTTCAAAATATATGAAAAAATATAATTTAAAACTCAATCTCAAAAAACAGGCTGCTGCTTTCATTCTCTTCGGTAACATCCTCACCCTTGAGTACCTCGTCGTCGTCGTTCATTAATTTTAGATTGATCTTCCAATAACCGGTCATCGTCAAGGATAACTTTCCTTGGTACATTTTAGCCGTGCCATCATAAGTCAAATCTTCATTATTGGGTGAGCTATGATTGCCCATTCCGGGCATTCTCGGGTCAATGGTTATCTTGTAGTTCTCCACAGCAGGAAAAGACATCATACTTTCCATTTTATAGACCATTGCAGAAAAATCATTGACCTTTACTTCAGGATCCAAAGGCATCATGGCTACAACATAACGGTTGTCGTCGCTTCCCATAAAGCTGTTTACCCGAGTTTTGCCATCTGCAGGAGTATTGACTTCGATACGCTCACTAGCTTCATACGCTTGGCCATCAATGGTATAATCTAAACCAAGCTCCCAATATTCATCAGCGTTACCGGGCATCTGAAAAATAACATAACCACTATAAACCGAGTTGTTTTCGGTTTTTACGATCGCAGAATTTGGACAGGAATGCATCATTTCAGTCATGTGCATTACCGGTGTCCACATGATTTCGGCATTTGGAACATAGTTATTGGTCGCTTCGTCTTTTATTCTGATAAACAGTTCGTTGTAACCAATTGTAAATTCATTTTGCTCGGAATACACTTCGATATCGTGACCGTTAGCCTTCAAACTGGTCATCATGTTGTATTCGGCCAGTGGATTCTCCTCTACTACAAGCGGATTCTCATCGTCTTTTGTACAGGAAACAAAAGTTACCGTAAGTACCAATGTTATAAATAAGTATTTTATTGTTTTCATAATTTCTAGATTTATTTTTTATTTCCCAAAAGAGGGAAGTCTTTTTATTTATTATTTTATATTGGCATTGCAGGGTTTGGCTGTCGCAAGACAGAAGAGGTGTGGTGATCTGTTAACATTTTAACACATTCTAACAAATTGCTTCAGCTACTCGCAATGGCGTTAATTTAGTGCATACGAAACCGTCATAAAAAAGTTGCGCCCCATTCGGGGAATGTTCTTCCAATCGGAGTACGTCGAGTAGTACTGATCAAACATGTTCTCGACACCTATTTTCACATAAAGATCATCGGAATTAAAGGAAAACTGCTTGCCAAGGGTCAGCGAAAGTATGGTATAGGCAGCGGTCTCGTCTTCGCCGAATTCTGAATTGAAATTGACTTGCCGCCCGGCACCACGCATCGTCAACGAACCCGAAAAGGTCTTGTGGTCGTAGTGCAGGCTTGAGTTATAGGCAAAAGGACTTATAAACGGCAAGTTCCGTCCGTCTTGATCAGTTCCACGATGGTACGACACCGCTCCCGACCATTTCAATGCCGGCAAGATGTTGCATTCCCCATCTAAGACTATATTGTATAAATTGGCACTTTTAAGATTCCTGTAAATCTTAACGCCGTCGGCACCGATGGTCATTACACTCAAAGTAGGTTCGATTTCTCCTATGATAAAATCGTCTATGCGGAAATAATTCCCCTCCATTCCAATGCTGAATTTTTCCTTTTCCAAGGATATTTTTGCATTACCTTCAAGAGATTTTTCGTTTTTCAGATCAGGATCGCCGATATAGTCATGATTATCGAAACTGTTGAACAGGTAAAACCCGAACCCTTCGCTTACAGAGGGTGCACGGTCGCCGTATGAAAGTCCACCTTTCAAATGCACGGCTTTCAACTTCGTGTGGTACTGCGCCGATACACTTTTCAGAAACCGTGTCTGGCGCTGTTCCATTTGGGGATAGAAAATCCGTAAACTGTTCAAGCCAAATTCGTCGGCCACATTGAATTGCTGCACTGCCAACCGGGTGGCAACCTTTAACGACCCTTTCTTTAACTGAACGACATCCTCGGCGTAAAACCCGGAGTTCATCGTTCGTACATCGGGCCATGTGAGCATGAACATCGCACTTTCGTTCGGATCGTTCGGGTACATGGTCATCTCGGCGAGGGAACGGTTATAAAACCCGTCCAACTTCAGCAAAACCCCATGTTTCTCGCTTTTCCATTTCGTCTGGGAAAAATAGCCAAAGGTATCGCTCCGTCCGGGCATATCCATACGTATAGGTACATCGGGGCGCTGTGAATCGTCCATGATATGTGTTACCTTGTTGGCGTAGAGTTTTGTTTCCCAATCCGTGAATTGACCCAAAAAATTATTCTGGAACCAGCTAACCGAACCGATAAAAGCCTGTGCCAAAGACACGTCCATCGGCAATGCGGGATAGCCTACATCTCGGGCCTCATCGAAAATAAAACTGGCCGAAAGTTTTCGGTCCTCGTCGAACCTATAGCCCGCATTGGTGGAAAGATTGTATTTCTCGAACTGTGAAAAAGGTACTTCCTCTCCCCCACCGGCGGTATAGTTTTCCGCATTTCTGTAAATGATGTCGGTATCGACATAAAAATGCTCATCGGAATAATTAAGTTCGCCTCCGACAATCTGAGCATTGTTACCCGATTCACCGCCCATTTCAATCGATCCGACCCAATTCATTGGTTTAAAATTGCTTTTTTCGACTTTCAAATCTATAGACCCACCAATGGTAGAGCCGTGTTCTGCACCCTGCTGCCCACTACCAACGTGGGCCTCCGAAAGATTGGACACATCGACATACGAGGTCACGGGATCCATTTTGTCGGTACAGGCCCCGAAAATTCGCATTCCGTCGATTGTGATAGAGAGCCGTTCAGATGACATATCGTTCAAAACAGGTTCCCAAGCATAGGCACCACGCTTGATCATATTGATTCTTTGTGAGGCATCCAAGTGTTCGTCCAAGGTCGAGAGCGGTTTGCTATGGGTATTGTGTTCCAACACTTTTTTATAGGCAGAAATGACTATGACTTCCGACAAATTGATGGGTAGAACGGAATCCCGTCCGATTTCCACTTTCATTTCTTGGGCATGGCTTCCGACACTGAGGAGCATAGCGCAAAACAGCTGAAAAACCACTGTAATCCGTTTTGGCCCAACCGACTTCATGTGATACGGCGAGCCTAATATTTTGGCTTTCATTTAATTGAAATTTTGACCTGATTCTAAAGGTTACGGGTATACGAATCGTACAGATAGAAAATCCGTATAAAAAATCGAAAAAAAATGGGATTAGGCCAATTCGGGCGGGTGTGAAATGTCGGAAGTAAAAAGTAGTGAAATCAACCCTTGTGAAGTATCAAAGTTATCGAGCGCTTTGTTTTGGGCATCGCTTCTAAAATCCAGCTTAAAAAACGGTTGAAAATACACCATAGGTTGGATCTCGGACATGGATCGATTTTCCCTAAAAGGATTTTTATCGCTCTTTTCAGATTCCTTTGCCAATTGCTTGGAAAGGAAACATTTGCCATCACAATGCATCTGTGGTTTATCCTTGTTCTCGCAGAGCACATTCACGATATAATCATAGTTCATGACATACTCTGCTACCGGCCAAAGGGGCTTGATCAGCATCAGAAGGGCTACGAAAAGAACTATATACTGCTTCATCGGTGCATAAACACATTGAAATCGTTTCCGAAAAAAAATGATTCTGTATCAGGTTCGGTCAAGAAATCATACAATTAAAACCATTTTTGAAACTCCTATTAAACCGCAAAAATACATAAAATTAAACTAATTGATCTTAAAAGTTACGACCGGAATTTTTGAATGGTTGGCGATATCTTCCCCGATACTTCCCATGAAAAAATGGGACAGTCCTTTCCGGCCATGCGTCGGTATACCGATACAATCGGCGTTTATGGATTCACTATAATTCAAAACCCCTCTTTCGACATTATAGTCGTTATAAACTTTTACTTCGAGTCCGGCATTGGCCTTTTGTAGAAATTGATTTATTCTATTATAGGCGTCTCCCGTACTTAAGAAATTATCGCCAGGGGTATTGATATAGACCAAATGTAAGGTTGCCGATAATAATGTGGCAAATTCCTTAGCTTTTTGAAATGCCGATAAGCTACCATCTTTAAAATCACAGGCAAATACAAAACGGTCAACTTTAAAATCTACAAGTTCATCTTTTACGATCAACACCGGAATATTTGAATTTCTAACCACCTTTTCCGCATTCGACCCCACGAATATCTCTTTTAATCCGTCGGTACCGTGAGACCCCATAACGACAATATCGGCCTGGTGCTTTTCCGCTACTTCGTTAACCTCACTAAAAACCTTAAAATGTTTGACTATGGGCGTAACTTTCAATCCTTCCAAATAAGGTTTATCCAGGAACTCGGCAAAACGTTTCTCCGCAACTTTTAACAAGAACACCGTTTGTTCAGGAAAGATTCCTTCCGAGGAAGAAATCATGGCCTGATTCAACTCTAACATATGAAGTGCCAGAATAGTCGAGCCGTGCTTTTTGGCCAATGAAGCGGCCAACTTAAGGGCGTATTCCGATTGTTCCGAGAAGTCGACAGGTACAATTATATTTTTCATGAGTTCAGGTTTTTATTTTTGGTAAAAATTAACTAAAACAGTATCGAAAATGGTTCAATTCAATGCTCAATGAAATCATATCGTCATGGAAAACAATCGTGTTTCAGGAGCCTTTCGATGTAAATGTAAATCAAAGGCCATGCATATATTTCGTACAAACGGCCTCCCCGCTTCGGTAACCCGTATTTTTTGCGGCGAACATTCTACCAAACCATCCGATTCCAGTTCCTTAAGTCGCTCGACCACTTTTTCCAGGTATGGGAATTTTTCATTCCCGCTTGGCCATGTTGTCTCTAACTTACACATTAAATTTAATATATGTCTTCGAATCATTTGATCTTCATCGGTCAAAATATGTCCCCTATAAATGGGAATAATACCACTACCCACCAAATGCTGGTATTCTTCAAGGCTTTTCACATTTTGTGAGAAGCTATACCAACTGTCACTAATACTCGATGCACCCAGACCAATCATCAATTGGGTTTTTGAGGCGGTATAACCCATGAAGTTTCGATGTAGCCTACCCGAGCGCATTGACGTATATAAACTGTCGGAAGGTAGTGCAAAATGATCCATGCCTATTTCATGGTACCCTACTTTTGAAAGTAGTCGTTTACCTTTTTCATATTGATTCCGTTTCTCCTCCGCAGTTGGTAAATCGATGTCATTATAGCCCCGCTGTCCGTTCCCTTTCAACCATGGTACATGGGCATAACTATAAAATGCCAATCGGTCAGGCATTAAGTCTTTGGTTCTTAAAATGGTTTCTTCAACATGAGCCAAAGTTTGGTGCGGGAGGCCAAAAATAATATCATGCCCCACGGAGGCATATCCAATTTCGCGTGCCCAATCGGTAACCCTTTTTACATTTTCAAAAGGCTGTATTCTATGGATGGCTTTTTGAACAGTTTCGTTATAGTCCTGTATTCCAAAACTGACCCTTCTAAAACCAAGGTCATAAAGTGTTTGAAGATGAGCCTTGGATGTATTGTTGGGGTGGCCCTCGAAACTAAATTCATAATTTTCCGCTCGATTCGCATATCTAAAAATACCCTCAATGAGCATTTTCAAATGCTCTGGAGAGAAAAAAGTAGGCGTTCCACCCCCGAGATGCAATTCTTTGATCACCGGTTTTTCAGGAAAAAGAGCCCGATACAATTCCCATTCCTTCAATACGGTATCTATATAAGGTACTTCTACTTCATGCCGTTTGGTAATGCGCTTATGACATCCACAAAATGTGCACAAACTTTCACAAAACGGCAGATGTATATATAAGCTGATGCCTTCAGAACCGTTGCTTTCATTAAAACTCTGTCTAACAGTGTTTTTCCATTGCGCGCCCGAAAAAGATTCCAAATTCCAATAAGGCACTGTTGGGTAGCTTGTATAACGCGGACCGGGAATATTATATTTTTGAACTAAAGTGCACATTTATATCTTGTATATCATACAAAACTAATATGCATTAAGAAGGAAAAATATGATAATTGTCAGGTCGGTCGATTATTCGACTCTAAAATGGAATACGAATTTCCTTAATGCGCGATCAGCACGCATGTTTTGCTTACGACGAACATGAAGTGCAATCATTGGAGTTTCCGCGATTTCTGGCCATAAAATTCAATAAAGAATTTCTTGAAACCAACTATACCCAGGGCAGAGCCCTGAGGAATTTTAGATTAAAAACCAATCGGCCAAAAAAGCCATTTTCTTGACACCTCCCAATAAATATAGTGTCATCATTTGACGTATATTAAAGAAGGTGTCAAAGTTTTGGCAAGTTTAATCGAACGCAAACCCAGTAACCACACGGTAAATGAAAGCGTATAACACAATAATGAACATTGCAAAGCTGAACCATGCAAACAGCTTAAAGTATTTCTTGACAATGAAATTACCCAGATTTCTAAATCCTTCAACATAAACTTCTTTTAGTAGTAAAATTGTTTTCATATCATTTATTTTATTTAATACAAATTTCCGAAGCATTTGTTGACCACTTACAAATTCTAGTCCAATCACGAAATAAAAGGTTATTATGTTTAACTTTTACACGCTATTCGTTAAACAACCTCTCTATACTGACGTAATGCAATGTTGGGAAATCACTGCTTTTACATATTTTCAGATTTTACGGTCATTTTAACTATTGACTTATCCGATATTAATCCTATTTCCACTAAAGTTTCTATTGATTTTGGTAAAACCGATTGCCGTCCTTAATATCTGTCATGAAGGTCGCACTACAATACACCGTGGTACAAAAAACGGAATCTTCTGAATTAGAATATCATTTTGGTTATCTTACACACCAAATTTGAACACGTTCAATAAGCAAAAGATGAATATAAATAGTACCCGACCTAAATCGCAGTTAATAAAGATCTTGCTACTACTTTTTGTGGTACTGCAAGGTTCCATAAGTTTTGCACAATCCGATGGCAAACAAATTGAGCACGGCATTGTTTTTTCGGAGGATGGAAAATATGGCGGATGGCCCGCCAATCACGGTATATGGTCTTGGGGAAATGAAATATTAGTTGGATTTGTAGAGGCACCTTATCACGAAACAGCACCTGGAATGCACACCTACGACATCGAGTCTTCCGGAAACAAGTATGCCAGAAGTCTAGACGGTGGCGTTACTTGGACAATTTCGGATGCTTTTGACAGTGGGCAGAAAGCTTGGGGGCATGATAATAATGTAGCCCCTGAAAAAGCCGTAAAACCAGTGCCTTTGACGACTCCAATTGCAGATTTCACTGATCCCGGCTTTATTTTAACCTTTCTTAGACATAATAATCACAACGGTCCCTCACACTTTTATTACTCGAACGACAAGGGCAAATCGTGGGAAGGAGCCTTTGAATTCCCTGACCTAGGAACTCCGGGTATTGCCAACCGCACCGATTATATTGTCGACGGAAAACAGTCATTGAGTGTTTTTATTACCGTTGCGAAATCCAACAAAAAAGAAGGAAGAGTTGCGCTGGTCAGAACCGAGGATGGTGGACTCAATTGGGAATTAGTCTCTTACATTACCCCAGAGCACGAAGTATTTGACATTATGCCTTCTTCGATTCGGCTTTCCAAATCTGAATTGCTCACGACCATTCGAACCCGAACGAAAGACGGGGCAAATTTTATAAGTAGTTATAAATCGGCCGATAACGGTAAAAAATGGAAAAGGCTCAAAAATCCGGCTCCCGATACCGGAAGAGGGGGTTCGCCACCGGCACTTGCCCAATTAAAAGATGGCCGATTGGCTTTAGGCTATATAAATCGTAGCGACTACGGCTCACGCGTACACGTTAGATTTAGCAATGATAACGGAGAGACTTGGGGCGACGAAGTTACACTTCGAAGCGGGGATGGTGCCAATCGCGATACAGGATACCCGAGATTGACGCAAAGATCTGATGGAAAATTGGTCATGGTCTATTATTGGAACAATGTTCTTTTGAAGGGTTCAAAGCCCTACAGATACATTGCTTCTACAATTTTCGACCCCAACGACTGGAAATAATCGATTCAAACGTAATCGGATTACAGCTTATATTTTTTAATTAATGCCAAAAGACCGATTTTGATTGTCATTTTATCTCCGATAATGGGAAACCTATACCGCTGGCACCGACGAAGATTTTTTTACTAGTTCGGGATTATCTGACGAAGCTCATGGTGAAGCAAAGAGTTTTTTTATAAAGTGGGAATTCGAGTGCCTTTGATTGCGAGTTGGCTTAACATTTAAGCAGAAAACGACACTAATCGGATTTCGGCGCATTATGATGTGATGGCGACCTTATCAGATCTGATAGGTTTTGATAAACCAAAAGATAGAGACGGCATCGGTTTATTAATCACATTTCTGTGATTGTAGAACCAAAAGCCCCATGTACAAGAAATCATAAATCTTTGGGACCACTATCTAGAGACGGATTTAGTCAACAGATTTCTTAATAAGAATATAAATACAGCCAAGAAAATGAATATGCTCGCCACAAATTCTAGTCTATATTCAACGGCCAACCAATCGAGAAGGGTTGGCATTTCACTTTTCATGTTTGCCAAAGATGTACCTTTTTGAATGTCATGCATTTTCTCCCCGTGAATCAACAGCTCAATACTATTGTCCGAAACATTGATTTTTTGAATCTTCATTGGATTCTTGCTTTCAAATTTCAAAAAATCGATTTCCGGCCTATCGATACTGATAGGGTCGTATCCGTTAGTAGTTATTTCTCCCGATAAAACAGAACTTACGAGTGTTCCGCTTTCGTCTCTCATATCTTTTTCAAATCGAAGTCCGGTCACATAAAGATGTGTCACATCTATGCTCTCCTCCAAAGAATCCAATGAAATGGAATGACCGAACTGGTCAGACAAAAAATTGACTCTACCCAAAGAACTAAATACTACCGCCTCCATATCGTCTTCGAATCTTGTATTTCCATATTGCAAAATGCTGTACTCGGTACTCAATTCAAGGCTATCACTGAAATTGAACTCACCTTCCGATCGTCCGTTATCCACTGCAATAAAGAGGGACTTTCCTGGGGCCATTCGTAGCTCGATATCCGATGAATCGGAGATGTTCCATCTCGATAAATATATATCGGATAGATACAAATAGGGCTCTAAGGATGTGGATAACCGATTTATTATAATACCGGAATCGGGAATTTCTGAAAGTTCGTCGGGTCTGTCCAATAAACGAATGTTCTTCCCTGGAATACTGGCCGTACTAAAGTTCTTGATTTTGGCCATCTTTGCAAATATGGGTTTTGACCACAACCCATTTCCCTCTTTTTTTACCAAACGAAAATTGACTTGGTTCACCTCCAATTTAATCTCAACCGGTAAATTGCGCTTCGGAAGAAAGAGTAGCGAAAACCCGAACGCAAGAAAAAAAATGTATAAAAGTATACCTGCGGGCCGTTTCAGTTTTCGTACCAATCTTCGCTGTAATGAAGGCGGTTTAAGATGTGGTGAAGTTTGGCCGGCGATCTGATCATCAATGATATCCCCGATAATTTCGGCAACTGTATGGAACGCCTCATCTTCAGAATTCCAGTATCTCCCGAAAATTGGAGTCTTTCTATCGGGTATGGTCGCTTTGCTATCGTATTTTAGTCCTAAATCAAAATGCCTTAGCATAATGGGGACGACCGTCACTTTTTTGCTCTTTGCCAAAGCAAAGGCCTTTCGCTCAACAGTCTTGCAATATTCAGAGCCAAAAAAATCGGCACTTAGCAATAAAAGTACAATGTCGGCCTGTTCCAATGCTTTTTTTACTTCGGAGGCCTCCTCATTACCGGGCACAATAGAATCCCTATCCCAAAAAGAGGCCTTGCCGTCTTCCTTTTGGCTAGATAGATGAGACAACAAAACGTCCTTATGTTTTTTATCTTCTGCCGAATGGACCGTAAAAACATTGATTTGGGCCATCAGTCGTCAGGTTTAAGTTGAGGATCATGATAGAAAAAATAGATTGCCTCGACATTGGAATAGTTTACATTATCCTTGGCCTTCATCGTCAAGGTCATCCACCCTTGCCAATCGGGATCGACTTCCATTTCAGATCTATTGATTGCCAACTGAAAGGGTTCGCCCCCGTGTTTCGTCCTATTTTTTAGGTCTTGCACAAAAGCAATTGAATCAGTATTTACCTCTTTGTTCATGAAAAGCCCTTTGTACAATGAAAATTTAATCTTGGTCAAGTTTTTGCCTGGTAAAAACTCAAAGATATAGCCTTGAAAATTCAGGGAATCCCCTGAATGGTAAACTGCTGCAGGATAAAGTACGGATCCCTCGCCATCTGTAATGGTGACACCCAATTTATTTTTTGTCATTTCCAACGTACTCAATACATCGTCTACAGGCCATGGACCGAACTCATTTGCTCCTTTTGCGGTCGGAAATTGCTTGGGTTTCATTCGGTAGATGATATTACCCTTGGTCTGTTGTACCAAAATATTGATAGGTTTGGCCTCTTCGAGGTAAAAGCGAATTTTCAATTCCTGATCCTTATACCACTCAAAATCTTGAAAATAGGAAACCAATGAAATAAGCTGCAAATTGGCAGAACCACTTATCATCTCCGTTGTACTGCCTTCGAATCGGTTGTCAAACTCTTTTAAATCCCGATCATCTTGCCCGAAACAATATGATGGGCTACACAATAGCCCTAAAGCGCTAAGTAGCCCTATTAAACCTTTGATAGCTATTTTTTTGAGATACATGGATACGCTTTTAATTGATCCCTAATAAAGTTAAAAAACAATAGAGAAATAAATTGTATTCATTAGCAATTACCTCAAGTGTAACATCGCAACTTAACTTTTACGCGAAAAACAATATGACAATTGCCTATTTACTTTCATAAACTGTTCTTTTTTTCATATATCAAAACTTATTTTCAGTAAGTTCCAATTTGATTTTTCAATTGATTCGGCAAAATAGAACGCCATGAAAACGCCATTTACCAAAAGGCGCAGCACATTCCTTTTCTATTAGTGATGCTTCCTAATTTCGTGTCGTGCGCAAACTGATTGATTTAGAAACCTTACAAGAAGCTTAACTCGTTCCTATCGATTCAGTATTCAATTTATTAACGTAGACCCTAATTCCAAGATAGTGCCTAAAACGAATCTATAACAGGCTACGACTTTTACATACAGTTCATAGCTCAAAAATTGAATAACACGGTAACACCCATTATTCGTAAATTACTTTTACAACCCTACTATTTTTTGTGTCGGCCACATATAATACCAACTCTTGCAATGTCTCATAAATGGCAATAGCATTGGGTTCGTTGAACGAGCCGGTCAGCGTGTAAACATGACCTGTTGGGGTGATGACCCGTACAATATGATTTCCGCTATCGGCTACAAATACATTGTCACGATCATCTATCAGTATATCTTTCGGAGAATCAAAAGAAGCTACATCGGCAAGTCCGTTCGCTAAATCTTTAACTCCGTTTCCAGCCAAATCGATAATAGTGCCCGTTTGGGCCTCTATATATTTAATTTTGTGATTTTCTGTATCCGCTACATATAAATCGCCATTTTCGGCCATAAACAAACCTGTTGGATTATTAAAATTGCTAGCGTAGTCTTGAACTACCGTACTTCCCTTTGGAAGAATCTTAATATTATTCGAACCGTCCGTAAAAAAAATATCCCTATTTTGATTTACGGCAACCGATATAGGAGAATTGATAAAATCGATAATATTGAAAACACGGTCGGTTACTATTCTTCGAAGCTTTTTATTTCCAAAATCCGAAACATACTTAATTTCGTCTTGATCCAAAGTTATATCCCAAGGCCTGTAAAATTCTGAATCTGACCGATTAACTTCTCCCAGATTGTCTCCTGACGTTCCAGTCGGGTTTCCCGCAAAAGTCTCTTTAAATCCTGTAGCTGCAGAAATTTGAAATATCTGATTAGCTCCCTCATCCGCTACGAACACATTACCTTCACCATCGGTTGTGATACCGACCGGACTAATAAAGTTAGGTGCAGTAGTACCGACTAGTTGACTAGATGCTACACTGTAAAAATAAGTGAACTCTCCGGCATTGGCCTCAAACCCATCAACACTAACGGTTAAATTGCCTGTTTCGGCACCTTTAGGAACAAGGAGGACCAATTGATTTTCCGTAGCCGAAACAATGTTATCGGCAGGAACGTTACCAAACATAACTTTATTCAGATCGGCATCTTCAGTCCTGAAATTACTTCCGGCAATTCTAACTGTATCTTCCATCCTTCCTGTAAAAGGAGGAAACGGCGTACTGAAGCCAGTTACGGAAACCTTTCTATAGTCAAACGAGCCTTTACAATTTTCCAATCCATCGGAATTACATCCATCAATATCCAATACTACCGAAACCTTTTCATTGCCAATACCACTTGGCAATTTTAGTTTTATTTGATTACCAAAAAAGTCTTCTGGCTGTACGACAATACCGTCAACGGTAATTCTGTCCTTAGAACTGTCATAGTTCACGAACTCACCCGTTAAAGTAATATCTTCTCCTGCACGTGCCATACTGGGTTCAATCGATGTAATACATGGGCAAGGAGCCACTTTATCCAATTCACATGAATATACGAGGAGAACAATGACAAGTAATGCAGGCCAAATATTTCGTTTAGACTTTTCCATAATTTAAAATCGTATGGTAACGCCCAAGGTCACCGCATTGCCAGAAGAAAGCGCATAATCGGGCATATTAAAGTGTGGAACCACTACAAGGCCATCATGTCTTTTTTCTTTCTTTCTTTTATTCAATTTTCTGATCAACATATAGGAACCTGCAGCCAAAACTACACCGCCGACAACGCCCGTAATGACCGCCGCGTTGTGTTTTGAATTCGCTTGGTCGTAAACCTCGTCCCGTGTCATTCCCATTTCAGTATATATTGGATCATTGGAAAACCGATGATCCTCATAGGTCGTATAAAGGTCTTTAGACTTGTTTTCAAATACGAAGAGTGAAACAAGTATACCGGCCGCCCCGGCACCCATTACACCTGCAGTGGTATAATTCATTTTTGGCTTGACCCATAAATTCGTTTCAATCTTTGATTCATCCAGAAATTCGATTATCGCCAATAAATCGAGTACTAAGGCATCGTGTGAACGGTTTTCCACCATCATACCCATAAGCCGATCATTGTTTGAAAAAACACCACCACCGGAATAGCCTTTGCCGATTCCTTCATGGCTGACCGTAAAGTTGTTCGCATTTAAGGCCATCAAAAATTTGTTGGAACTTAGTACCCAAGAACTCCCTTGGGGATGACCTATAATCTTAACGAGGCTAATTCGGTAATCGGAGGATTCCGCTACCACCTGACTTTTGAAATCAAGAGCTATTTCTTGCAGCGGCACACGAAGAACGGCCAGATCTAATTCTTGCTTTACCTTGAAAATTGCGGCGGGGAATTCTTTTTTATGCTGCCGGAACTCGACGGTAATACTATCTGCAGCTTCCACAACATGAAGGGCCGTTATCAGGAATATCTCTTTATCATCCTTATCGAATCCGGCAACGATTCCTGCGCCTATCTCTAGACCATTTCCGTAGCCTTTGATCCTAACTATGGACTGATCAGGTACTTTTTGTGCAATCGAATCGAAAAAAGCAAAAAACGATACAAATTGCAGACATACTAATACAGAAGTTCTCATTTTTTGTTTTATAGGTATATCCAAAAACACTACGGGGCCATAAAAATATGGTTGTACACCCCTAAAAAATTGGGAGAACTTGAAGGAAATCTATTTCATTTTCTTTAAACGCATTACAGTATTACAAAAAACCTTCGTACCTAAATTACTGAATATTTCTGACATTTTGAGCCCATTCGATTACTTTGGATGGAAAAAGGTTTGTCCAATTTTCGGTATCTTATAACGCATACCCTTTTTTACACACTTAAAAATTAGCAACAAAGTATTGCCTTATACTATAGTTCGAATTTTAGGATGTCTTATCCATAAACTCCGAAGTACTCTTGGAGCATTGTTGGATTTATAGAACGGTAAGAAAAGGGCATATGCTCCCTTAGAGATGAGTCTGAGCTGTTATTTGCCCCATGCGTTCTGAAGACCGCCATAACATGCAAAAGGAGATAAAGCGTTGTACAAGCGGATTGCGATTTCGAGATTACACCGACATTAAAATATCATTAATTGACAATCCTACATCAGTCTAAATACAACAGGAATAGTATAAGGTACTTTTACTGCCCTTCCCCTTTGCTTGCCGGGCATCATTTTTGGCAGTAGTGCGATAATTCTTTCGGCTTCTTGTTCCAAAAGTTTATCGGGGCCCCTCGTTCTAATATTGGTAACATGGCCATCAGTGTTAATTACGAACTGCACATAGACCTTCCCCTGAATCCCCATCTCTAGGGCTATGGGAGGATACCTAAAGTTCTTTACAACATGTTCTTGTATCTTTTGTTGAAAGCAAGCTCTTTTCGCATCGTCAGAACCTTGCTCACATCCCGGAAAAACTGGGATATCCTCGATTACGGCAAAAGGCACTGTAATTTCCTCCTCCTCTTCTCCTACTTCGACTTCATCAACGGAAACCACCGCCTCATCAACTACGGTCTCTTGATTGGTCTCCGTACTTTGTATAACCGTCTCGTCTATTTCCAAAGCATCCTCTACCACTTCGATTATAACTGGCGCAGCAGGTGGAGCAGGTGGTGGTGGTACGTTCATTTCAGTAACGGGTACTTCTTCCCGCAAATCAGACTCAGCGGTATGGGCGATCACTACCTCTTCCGTTATTGTATCATAGCTTTTTAACTCCAATGCCCTCCATACCACAAAGAGCACCAGCGTAAGCCCAATGACAAAAAATAGCCCGCTGTCTCGGTTCAAATCAGCTTTTGGATTCTTTTTCGGTTTCATTATTTCGATATTTAGTCCCTGTAAGGTAGGCTAACCCTTCTTTTTTTAAAATGATATTTGTCAGTTTTGAATTAAAAAACAAAGGCCTAATTACCTTCCCCAATTATTTGTCAATCGGAAAAATAGTGGCATTGAAAAAACGGATTTGAAGGCGT
>CBDULZ010000058.1:0-31351 GCA_965368185.1 uncultured Kriegella sp. | reverse complement strand
AATTATTGAATAACCAATCACACAACTCAAAAAGTATGGAAAACAAATTTCTTTGTAAAAGAAAATGCCATATTGTCAATAGCAAGACAATGCTGGCATTTTTAATTTTTAGTGTATTTTTAATACAGATTTCAAATGCACAAGATGTTACGGTGTCAGGGACGGTTACGTCAACGGCCGATGGAATGCCCTTGCCAGGGGTATCAGTTGTCGATGTTAATGATGCCACAAAAGGAGTAGTTACCGATTTTGATGGTAATTATTCTATTTCTTTGGATGATGGGACGACAAGCCTAAGGTTCAGTTATATTGGTTTTAAGACCATTGAACTGCCGGTTAATAGTCAAAGCACCTTGAATGCTGCTATGGAAGAAGATGTAGCGGCTTTGGATGAAGTCGTAGTGGTCGGCTATGGCACACAGAAAAAGGCAACGCTTACGGGGTCGGTTGCCAGTGTTGACGGCGAGACACTTGAGAAATCATCGGCACCCAATTTAGGGGCTGCCCTTGCTGGAAAAGTTCCAGGCCTGTTTGTAGATACAGGTCAAGCGATTCCAGGAGCCGATACCCCGGGAATCAGGGTTCGTGGAACTAATACCTTTAACAACTCGTCGGCATTGGTCGTTATTGATGGTATCCCAGACCGTGAAGGAGGGTTGGCAAGAATCAATCCGGCCGATATCGAAAGTATCTCGGTACTTAAAGATGCCTCGGCAGCTATCTACGGGGCTCGTGCCGCAAATGGGGTTATATTGGTAACTACCAAAAAAGGTAAGGTTGGTACGCCCAAAGTTAAGATCAGTTCGACCTATGGGCTACAAAATTTTACCACAACACCAGAGATGTTGACTGGAGCAGAATATATGGATTTGGTAAATGTACTTAATGTATATAAATTACCCGTGGGAGAATGGAACGCTGCCCATGCGGGTAGAGGCGCGCCTTATACCCGTGGTGACAATGGTGAGGTAGTCAACCCGACTTTTACCAATGAAAGGATTGCCAATACCGCTGCAGGTACTGATCCATGGTTGTATCCCGATACTGATTGGATGGATGAGGTGACCACTACCGGTGCGCCTATTGCACGCCAAAACTTACAGGTTTCAGGTGGTACTGAAAGTATTAGGTATATGGCTTCCTTGGGTCATCTTCGACAAGACGTTAACTTTAGGAACGCTCCCAAAGGTTATGAGCAATACGATCTTAGGGTAAACCTTGATGCGCAAATTAGTGAGTCCTTGAGCGTAGACGTCGGGTTGTATTCAAGACAAGAGGAAAATTACAGAGCGACCCGAACGGCTGATGGTGTTTTTAGTGATTTGGTAAGGCAATACCCATGGTTTCCTGCCTACTGGCCTACAGGCGAGGTGGGTCCGGATATTGAAAACGGTAACAACCCGGCAATTCGGGTTACCGATGGTCCCGGATATGTTGATACGGGCAATAACTTTGTGCAAAGTAATATTGGGCTAAGTTATGATGTGCCAATGGTTAAAGGGCTTCAATTTAGAGGTGTCGTTTCCTATGACAAGGCCAATTATGAGTATAAGGCATGGAACAGGCCGTGGATTCTCTACACTTGGGATGGGGTAAATCGAAATTCTTCGGGTTTGACTCCGGCAGAACGTGGTCCGGTAGATCCAAGCTTGACGCAGCAACATACGACGAAAACCGATTTTACGGCAACGCTCACAGGATCCTATGAAAAGGAGTTTGGCGAACATTCTTTCAAGTTGCTTGGTGGTATTACCCATGAAGAATCAGAACAACAGTTCTTTGGTGCATTTAAACGGTTTTTCTTATCCAGTGATTTGGCACAGTTAGATTTGGGGGGTACTGAAGGCCAAAGTAGTGAGGGCCGCGGTTTTGAAACGGCTCGATTGAATTATTTCGGACGGTTGAACTATGACTTTAAAGAAAAGTATCTTTTGGAATTCTTGTTTAGGTATGATGGTTCGTACCTCTTTCCGGAAAACAACCGGTACGGATTTTTTCCTGGAGTATCTGCAGGATACGTGCTTTCAGAGGAAGGCTTTTTTCAAAAGGCTTTGCCGTTTATTGATTATTTCAAACTTCGAGGTTCTTGGGGGCAATTGGGTAATGATAACGTAGATCGGTTTCAGTACTTGAATGCATATGAATTATCGCAAACAGGCCTTGAATCAGTGGCTACGACGGCTTATGAAAGTAATGTCGCCAACCCCAATATTACTTGGGAAACCTCTACCTCTCAGAATATCGGCTTTGATTTACGTACCTTGAACAATAAACTATCGATTGGGTTGGATTTCTATAAAAATTCAAGGGAGGATATCTTAACGGTACCTTTACGAACATTGCCTGAATACAGTGGTATTGCTGCCCCGGCGGTTAACATTGGAGAATTCGAGAATACGGGTTACGAAATAAGCTTAGGTCTAAATGGCGGTAACGATAATGGTTTTGATTACTCCGTAACAATTAATTTTAGTGATTCGAACAATAAATTAGTATTCTTTGACGAACCTGCCCTCGAAGACAGACCATGGCAACGTCAGACCGGCGGCGAAATTGGGCGTCCCTTGCTCTACGAGTTTGATGGGGTTTTTGCTTCACAAGCTGAAATTGATTCGGAGCCTTTGGATTATAGTGGGGTGACAGCTGCCCTTAAACCGGGAGATGCGCGAGTACGTGATATTAGTGGTGATGGTAAAATTGGTCCGGAAGACAAAACCCG
The DNA here is from genome assembly GCA_965368185.1 of uncultured Kriegella sp. Taxonomy (GTDB): domain Bacteria; phylum Bacteroidota; class Bacteroidia; order Flavobacteriales; family Flavobacteriaceae; genus Kriegella. The sequence continues at coordinate 28,632 of CBDULZ010000058.1, read as the reverse complement.
GGTCGGTGGCAGTGCTTTTGCCGATACCCAGTTTGGAATTAATACGGGCATCAACTACAAGAATATCGACTTTAATATGTATTGGGCCGGGGCAACCGGAGGGTATAGCAATTATGAGTGGAGTTTTATGTCAGGTACTTTAGCCAATGTACAGCGTCAGGTTCGTGATCGTGCATGGTCATTGGATAATCCAGATGCGAACATTCCAAGACTGGCTGACCGGGGTGATCAATGGTATTCTGGTCAAACAAATGCGTATCTTGATACACGCGATTACTTCCGTTTAAAGAATCTCGAGATTGGCTATTCGTTTGAACAAGGAATTATTGAGACAATAGGTGCCGAAAGCCTGCGTATTTCGATATCGGGTACAAACCTGATTACCTTTACAGACTTTCCGTTCGATCCAGAGATTTTGCAAATCAGTAATTCAGACCTTTCCAACAATGGAGTTGGTCAAGACGATGCAACACAGGGGATAAGTGGAGGCCGCGTAACCAATGGGAGTTCATATCCCATGTTGAAAACGTTGAATGTAGGATTTCAAATAACATTTTAAATTACTATGATGAGAAAGAATATATTAAAACTAACAACGCTGGTCTTGTTCGCCTTGTTCATTGCCAGTTGTAATGACGATTTTTTGGAAACCACCCCGCTAAGTCAAGCTTCTGAAGGTCAAGTTTGGGCCGATAAAAAATTGACGGAAGCGGCGGTGCTTGATTTGTACCAAGGCACATGGGCGGGTACCATGACTCGGGAAGAGACTACGGATGCATTTACCGATCAAGCCGTATTTACCCACCCCGGTCGTGGTGTTGACGGGTATACTGAAGGTAAAATGAATCCGGCAGGTAATTTTATGGATATGCAGTGGATGAGTTGGCCGCAGCTTTACCCCTTTATTCGTAGTGCAAATAAGGCTATTCAGAGACTACCGGAAAATGCCTCGGGTATGAATCAAGATGAAATCGATCAATTGCTGGGGGAGGCTCTTTTTATGCGAGCACATTTTTACACACAATTGATGCGACAGTTCGGTGGTGTTGTTCTACTGACAGAACCGCTTGAATTGGATAGTGAGGCAAACAATCCAAGGGCTACTTTTGAGGAAACAGTAAATCAAATTATTGAAGACCTTGACCGGGCCATAGTATTGTTGGATGATGCCCCCGCTTCAAAGGCAAGGGCGCATAGAATCACTGCCTTGGCCCTGAAATCAAGGGTGTTGACCCATGTGGCAAGTGACTTGTACGAACCATCCAAGGCTTCGTCCGTTGCAACGATTGCAGGATACAGTAACCCTGAGTTAATTGGCTGGACCAGTGGCAGTCAGGAGCAACGATGGGAAGCGGCAAGGGTTGCTTCAAAAGCTTTGCTAGACGCAACAACGGGCTATAAGCTGGATTATACGGCTCCCGCTACCCAAGAAGAGGCTTTTCAGAATTATGAGGATATTTGGTTGCAGGGCCATGAAAACCAAGAGTTTATTTGGGGTCGATTGGTCGATAACTTTGGTTTTGATTCAAGAACCTATAATGCTTCGGGTAATAATGGACCCGCACGATTGGCGCAGTTCCATGGCCCGAACGGTTATCACGAATGGGCGGGTACAACCCCTACCGAAGCCTTAGTTGCGAAGTATACGATGGAAGATGGTGCCGAGTTTGACTGGGATAATCCTGCACATGCCGCGGCGCCCTATGAAAATCGGGAAGCCCGCTTCTATGCGTCCATTCTTTTTGATGGGGCACCTTGGAAACAGAGGACCGAAGATGTTATCAAGTTTGATAAATTCAATGAAATTCAGACCGGTTTTTATAAATTTTCGGACGGTACGACAGTCAATGGTGTCGATACCCGGCAAGGGCCTATCGAAGATTGGAACGGTTCGCGTACAGGCTATTATTTCAGAAAATTTATGGATCCGCGTTTACCCGCTTCATGGCCGGGCAGCCAGCAAAAAATTGCATCCCCATATATTCGATATACCGAAATTTTGTTAAATTATGTTGAGGCGAATCTCGGTGTTGGTGATGAAGCAGAGGCGATTACGTGGTTGAATAAACTACGTTTTAGAAACGGGTTACCTGCGGTCACTGCTTCCGGCGATGACTTGGTAGAACTCTATCGTCGTGAGCGCGATAAGGAATTGGTGAATGAAGATGCGCGACTGTTTGATATGAAACGCTGGTTGGAAGGGCCAAGGTCATTGAACCAACAGGTGCAGCGGGTCGATATTCAGGCAACCCAGAAACCGGGTACCACGGTTGCACCGTCAGATTACAGAAAAGATACCAGCTTGTTCGACTATGAATACAGACCTACTGATATCGTTTTTGAAAATCGGCTGTGGCAAGATCACGTATACTTTATGCCGATCAAGCAGGAAGAGATCGATAAAGATCAGTCCATTATCCAGAATCCTGGGTACTAGATTTTTTACTTTTAACATTTAAAAAGAATAACCCTTAGCTAACTTGCGGGGTTATTCTTATTTTAGGATTATTTTTAATATTACTTTTTTATTGCTGATGAAAAGATTGATTTGTGTTGTTGCTGTAGCTGTGTTGATTTTATCCTGTGAACAAAAGCAAAAGAAATTATTCTCGAAACTTGATGCATCCGAAACGGGAATTGATTTTAAGAATGAACTGTTTGAGACCCATAAAAACAATTATTTCACTTATCCGTATATGTATTTGGGAGGCGGGGTTTCAACCGGTGATATAAACAACGATGGTCTTGAAGATGTTTTTTTTACAGGAAACATGGTTCCTAACAGGCTCTACTTGAACAAGGGTGGTTTAAAGTTTGAGGATATATCCGAGCATGCCGGAATATCTGGAGATGGTCGCTGGTTTTCAGGAACTACCTTTGTCGATATTAACCAGGATGGTTACCTAGATATTTATTGCTCGGTAAGTGGCAAAGAAGCCCCCCATAACAATGTTTTATTTGTCAACAATCAAGATAACACCTTTACGGAAAAGGCAGCCGAATATGGTATAGATTGTGATGGCCATAGTATTCAGTCAAGTTTTTTTGACTATGATAAAGATGGAGACTTGGATCTCTACGTTGCTAACTATCCCCCTACCAGTTTTATTGCCCCTGTTGAGTATTATGCATATATGCGCGATAACCATGAATTAAAAGATTCCGATCGGTTGTATCGAAATGACGGTGGTCATTTTACTGATGTCACCATAGAAGCGGGGGTGAGCTCATTTGGTTTGAGCCTAGGTCTTGTAACATCCGATGTGAACAATGACGGCTATGCCGATATATTTATTTCCAATGATTTTCAATCGCCCGACTTCTTGTTTATCAATAATCAAGATGGCACCTTTACCGACCAAATTCAAACCAGTTTGCAGCAAACCTCGTTCTTTGGCATGGGAGCGGATATCGCGGATATCAACAACGACGGTTTTATGGATATTTTTCAATTGGATATGTCGGCTCCCGATCATTTTCGTTCTAAGGCGAATATGTCCGGCATGGATATCGATGCGTTTTATGAAGCCGTAGACCGAGGGCTACACCATCAAAATATGCAAAACTCAATGCAGTTGAGTAACGGCAATGAATCAGGTGAACTTCCTTTATTTAGTAACATAGCCCGCTTTTCTGGGGTGTCTTCGACTGATTGGAGCTGGGCCGGGCTACTTGCCGATTTTGATAACGATGGCTGGAAAGATCTGTTCGTCACCAATGGAATTCGCCGTGATGTAAACAATAAGGACTTTTACGGGAAGTATCGCGATTTTTTCAATAAGATGGAGAGCGACCCCGATTATAAGGATAAGGAAGAGGAAGTAGAGTTGTTGAATTACCTAGAGGAGATGCCCTCTGAAAAATTGAGCAATTATATGTTTCGAAACAACCATGAATTGGGGTTTATCCAAAAAACCGAGGAATGGGGTTTCGAAGAAAAAACATTTTCTAATGGAGTAGCCTATTCAGATTTAGACAATGATGGTGACCTTGATTTGGTCATTAATAATTTGGAGGATGTGGCAACTATTTACGAAAACAATGGTTCGAAAAGCAACCAGGTAACCTTCGATTTAAATGGAAGTGGAGATATATTGCCGAACGGAAGCAAGGTTTCGGTATATACTCCAAATGGGTTGCAAGTTCAAGAGTATAATCTGGTGCGCGGCTATATGTCCTCAGTCACACCTCTTTTACATTTTGGTCTTGGGGAAGAAAAACAAATCGATAGTGTATTAGTTCAGTGGCCAAATGGAAAATTGACCAAATTAACCGGGCTTGCCATAAATCAACGCTTGGTGATCCCTTATGAGGATGACAAGGTCATTTCCTTACCGCAATATCACCAAACTGCGATGAAGCGCTTTCAGACTGTTGATATGCCCGACCTCTACAGGCATGCAGAGAACAAGTTCAATGATTTTCAGTTAGAAGTATTGCTTCCGCATAAAAACTCGACTTTAGGCCCTGCAGTAGCAACCGGTGATTTGAATGGTGATGGCACCGATGACTACATTGTAGGTGGGGCAATTGGTGGGCTGTCTGCTGCATACGTTCAAAACGAACAAGGCGAATTTAAAAAGTTGGATATCGAAGACCTATCGAAAGACAAATATCATGAAGATTTGGGTATTTTAATATTTGATGCCGATAATGATGGCGATAATGATTTTTATGTAGCCAGTGGAGGTAACGAATTCCAACAGGGTTCTCCAGGTTATAAAGATCGACTTTATGAAAATGTAGGTGAAAACAAGTTTCGGAAAAATGAAGGAGCGCTTCCCGACTTTAGCATCAGTGGTTTGAACGTAACCGCCAACGATTTTGATCATGATGGCGATTTAGATCTTTTTGTTGGCGGAAGATTGATTCCGAAAAAATATCCTTATCCTTCCGACTCCTATATTTTAGAAAATGTCAGTACTCCAGATGGACCCAAATTTATCGATGCCACGGAAAAAATATTACCCGCTCTAAAGTCTATCGGACTGGTTACTGCTTCAAGTTGGGTAGATTTTGATAATGATGGATGGGAAGACCTTGTTGTAGTCGGTGAATGGATGCCCATTAAATTTTTTAAAAATACGGGCGGTACTTTTACAGATGTATCCGCTCAACTGCTGAAGGGCAAGTCTTCAGGTTGGTGGTTTGCCATAGAGAAAGGTGACTTCGACAATGACGGTGATCAAGATTTAATTGTTGGTAATTTAGGAAAAAATTATAAATACCAGGCCAGTGAAGCTTCACCTTTTAAAGTGTATTTGAATGATTTTGATGAAAATGAAACTTCTGATATCGTCTTGAGTTATAAAAAAGGAGATACGGAACTTCCAGTTCGAGGCCGTCAGTGTTCGTCGCAACAAATGCCTGCCATAAAGACCAAATTTAAAGATTACAATTCTTTTGCAAGTGCTTCTTTAAAGCAAATCTATACGACTCAGATGTTGGAAGCGTCTCTGAGTTATGAAGTCACTTCTTTTTCCAGTATCTATCTTGAAAACAAGGATGGGCGTTTTGTCGCAAAAGAGTTGCCATTATTGGCGCAGCTCTCTAGTATAAATAAATTCATCGTCGATGATTTTAACGAAGATGGCAATTTAGATGTTGTACTGGCAGGAAACTTGTACAATTCGGAGGTAGAGACGCCTCGTAACGACGCAAGTTTCGGACTCTTGCTGCAAGGTGATGGCAAAGGTGATTTTGAGGCCAAGACTATGATGGAAACGGGATTAAAAATCGTTGGTGATGTTCGAGATATGGAATTACTCTCTGTAAATGGGGAGAAACATATTTTAGCTGCCAAAAATGATGATCAAATGCAACTGATAAAGGTTAACTAGAAAGGGTTTACCAATTTTCAATTCCTGTAGCTCATCTGATTTTTGTGAATTACCCTTCCTTATAGGAGCCAACTCATGCGGCCCAAGTAGAATCGGAGCTTCTTTTTTGCGGTTCTGAGTTGTTCGAAATTACTTGCTCCAAGGAGGCGTAACCCCTACAGATCTGGCATAGGCAATCAGTTGTCCCTTGTGCTCACCGTTGTGTTCCAAAATTGAGAACAGACCGGCCAAGACACTCATTTTGGCAAAACCAAAATCTACTTCTTCTGCAAACTTGTCATTTTCTACTAGCATTATTTTTTCGAGTACAAATTCGTTCGACTTTTTTAAGGCGGCCAAAATATTCTCCTTGCCTTCGATTTTTTGAAGGTTCGCCATGTCGACATCTGACGGGGGTGCAAAACCCATTTTTGAAGCCAGATAATAATTGCCTCCAGCAATATGTAAAATCGACTCCCCAACGGAGCGTATGCCTTCTGAGGGTCGCCAATCGAATTGTTCTTCGGAAAATGCTTCGCCAAGTGATACCACTTGCCCCTGGTTATAGGCCAAAGTGTTTTTCAAGGTAGATTGTACAGAACTCTCTTGGGCCGAAAGCGAAAAAGAGTACATAACGGTAAAGAATGCGAGAAGATATTTCATGGTGTTCTGAATTTAAGTGTTAGAAATGTCGTATGTGACAAAAAAAGGCATATTAAGATAAGCTAAAATTACCTTATCGTCAAATGTTTTTCGGATTGTTTTTTGGATGGATATAATTTAATGCATAAAAAAAATCGGTAATGACAGAGTGTTGCCCTGTTAAAACCGATTGATGCATTGTGTGCTAATTATCCTAAAAACGGATACCTATAATCCACGGGAGTCACAAAAGTTTCCTTAATCAATCGTGGCGATACCCAACGTAGTAAATTCTGGGCAGAACCTGCTTTATCGTTAGTGCCCGAGGCTCTAGCACCACCAAACGGTTGTTGCCCCACTACGGCGCCTGTGGGCTTGTCGTTAATATAAAAGTTTCCTGCGCAATTCTGAAGGGCTTTTGTCGCTTGGGCAATGGCGTAACGGTCTTGTGAAAGAACAGCTCCCGTAAGGGCATATTCCGATGTGTTATCGACCAAAGTCAACGTTTTAGACCAATCTTGATCGTCGTAAACATATATTGTTACTACGGGGCCGAATAGTTCGGTCTCCATAGTCGTGTAATGTGGGTCGGTAGTCAAAATAACAGTGGGTTCAATAAAGTATCCAACCGATTTGTCATACCCCCCACCGACTATAACTTCGGCATTTTCATCTTTTTTGGCCTGGTCAATATATTTTGCCAGTTTGTCAAATGAACCCTCGTGAATGACTGCCGTTATAAAATTCGACATATCTTCTGGGGAACCTGGTTTCTTAAACGAGTCTACATCCTTTTTTACCAAATCCAAAATTTCGTTTGCAGTAGATTTTGGCAAATATACTCTTGATGCAGCACTACACTTTTGTCCTTGAAACTCAAAAGCACCGCGTGTGATGGCCGTAGCAACTTGCTGCGGTTTTGCTGAGGGATGTGCAATAATAAAATCCTTACCTCCTGTTTCGCCCACGATTCGTGGATAGGTCTTATAGTTATGAATATTGTTTCCGATCTGTTTCCAAAGTTCTTTAAAGACATGGGTAGATCCCGTAAAATGAATACCTGAGAAATCGGGACTGGCCAAAACGGTCTTGGTTATCATTACAGGGTCACCATAAACTACGTTTATAACGCCATCGGGGAGTCCTGCTTCCTTAAAGACATCTACGATAACCTTGGCGGAGAAAATTTGACTATCGCTTGGTTTCCAGATAACAACATTTCCCATCATGGCGGCACTTGCAGGAAGATTTCCTGCAATGGCCGTAAAATTGAAAGGGGTTATGGCGTATACAAATCCTTCCAGTGGGCGGTATTCTACCCGGTTCCATATACCTTCGGCCGAATCTGGTTGCTCCTCATAGATTTGAGACATGTATTCAACATTGAATCTAAGAAAATCGATCAACTCACATGCGGCATCGATTTCTGCCTGATGTATATTTTTTGATTGGGCGATCATGGTCGCCGCATTGATTTTTGCGCGATAAGGCCCTGCAATCAATTCGGCGGCCTTAAGAAAAATGGCTGCACGTTGCTCCCAGCTGAGATCTGCCCAGGCCGCTCTTGACACCAAGCCGTTTTTTATGGCACTCTCGACGTGTTTTTGCTCGGCAAGGTGGTAGTGCCCTACTATATGTTTATGATCGTGTGGGGGAGACATGGGTTTAGTATTGCCAGTCTTTATTTCCTCGGCTCCTATATAAAGGGGTATTTCAACATTTCCGTTGAAGAATACTTTATATTGCTCGAGAACTTCATCGCGCTCTCTACTCCCGGGAGCATAGCTTTTGATTGGCTCGTTTATTGCTGTCGGTACTTGAAAAAAACCTTTGCCCATATCAATTGTTTTAGGGTTGAGAAATGGCCTCAAAGGTATAAAAACGGTAATCGATTAAAAACTAATAAAGGGTTAAAAAGGTATTAATTCAACGCAAATGGGGCATGGAATTTAAAGGTAGGAATATACACCCTGAATTTTTCGGTAGAACTGAAATTCACCATGTTGTAATGTCCTTTCATGGCTCCGATAGGAGAGGCTAAAAGGCATCCGGAGTTGTAGGTGTGTGAATCACCAGGCTTGATGACTGGCTTTCTACCGATGACCCCCTCGCCATCCAAAATTTCAAGATCATTCAACGAATCATAGATTTGCCAATGGCGCGAAGTCAATTGAACAGCGTCTTTGCTTTGGTTTTCAATGGTAATAGTATAGCCAAACGCAAAATGCATTTTGTAGTTTTTGAAGAATGTGCCCTCAAAAGTTGTATGAACTGAAATCTTTATGCCTTTGGTTACTTGTGTTATCATATTGATGGGGTCTAATATGTTATGATATTTCCTGCTACAAGCATTAATATCGAAAACGCAGCCAATATAAAAAAAATAGCATTCAAAAAAAGATATTTAACAATGGTTTTAAAAATCCCTTGACCGTAGAATTTTTTCATCGCATAAAACAGATACACTGAAAAAATCGTTAGAAAAATCCAGTTGCTGTTAATATCGAAAATACTTTCGGAAAAAAAACTAATAATCAGCAAGATAAACAACAATGACATATTGTGAAAGCCAAAGATCAAATGATCGGTATAATTGTATTTTTTTCTGATATAGGCCAGCCAAATGAAGAGGGCAAAGACTGGAAGGAAGAAAAATGTTGCGAATGGCAACTTTGAAATTAGGCTGCTAACGAAGCTGCCTGGCTGTTGTTGGAATTTTGTAACACCCTTGGCAAAACTAAAGGAAATCCTGTTTTCCTGATTATCAGGTATGCCATATTTTTGTTGGGCCTGATAGAGGTCGAATAGCGTGTCATTGAGAATTAGCGTCTCAAAAAAATCTTGTTTTTCGACCATCCGCGGCAAAAATGCTTTACTGCCCAGTGAGCTGAAATGGGCTTTCGGGTCGGTCATAATCGTAGAATCACGTTTTTTAATTTTATCAAGAAGTCGTACGACACTGGAATTTTGCGTAACCGAATCCAATATTGAAGAATCATCATTCGGATTCGTGAACTCTCACCTATTCAACCGATTCAGTGCATCCTCTTTGGTTTTTGCGCCATACTTATCAAGGCTATCGTAATTACCCCTATAGTTGATCATCAAAAAATAAATAATCGACAGACTTAACAAAAATCGGAACGGGTTGGTATAAGAAGCCCTTTTTCCGTTTATATAATCTCTCGTAATCTGGCCCGGTCGAATGAGCATGGTTGTCAAGGTTCGCAAGAACTTGGAATCCTAAGAAATAAAATTTGCGAAAAATTCATCGAAAAAATCCTTGAGGGTAAGTTTCTTTGTGCTGTTCGCCTGGGAGCAGCTGGGGTAAAATGTATCGCTCAGTTGCAACGGATGCCTACTATTAAGGCATTCCACTCCTCGATATATAGTTTATACCTTCCTTTTTGTAGTGCGGTCAAACGGTTCTTCATCGGTTTGGAATGAAGAATAAATATACATCAATTACTAATATTTCTAGAGTTGGCCGAACCGATACCGATAATGCTATCGTAAAGATCTCCGAAATTCCTGTAATAAACCAAAATCAAGTAATTGTTCTCGGTAAAGTGGAAATTGCCGCCAATGGTATTGAGCTCAATTGTCCCATCTTCGCGGCGAATGGCGTATTTGTAATTGTAAAACCCTTGTTTCAGTTTTATTCGGGCTTCCATCATGCCATTGTCTTCGTTATACACCATTTTATTCGCCTCGGTAAGTTCGTAATTATTGTACTTTCCGAATATATAGACATCGTCTAGATTCAATAATTGATCGTAAGGCAGGCTAAAATGGACATTTGAATATTCAGCTTCACGTGAATTATCGTCGCCTTGAAGGGTTCTGATTACGAAATCGCCGTTAATGTCTGGATAGTAGGTGTAAGGTCTGTTATAGCGGTACATATCGGAAAACAGGTAATGTTCGTAAATGTCGAGCAGTTCTATTTTTGCGATAGCCGCACTTGGGGCTCTAAGGTCTTTGGTGTCGAAATTCAAGAATTCGTTACCGCCGAAAAAACTGGTTTCTTCATCATATTTGTAGACCAGCTCTGTGCCCATGGTAAATTGGGGCGGCACATTATAGATAGCGGTCGGCCAATAGTAGTTTTGTAAAATGGCAACTTTGACCTCTTTTTTTGGATTGACCAGTTGAAAATTATTGGCGTTTATAGCAAATTGAACAACTTGTTTTTCATTTAAGAAGTTGAAATCCCTTGAGCGCTTTACCACGCCTCCGACCTGTACCAAATCTTTATAAACCACAAACCTTCTCGAGAATTGAAGTTCATAATTACTGTTATAGATTTCGATAAGATAGTTGCCGCTGACTTTTAATCGCACGTTATCATTGGGTATGGTTAGCCTGTAGTTGGAATAAGGCTGTAAAGTTGTATAACTATTTTCATAATCAATGATCCGTTGGTTGTCGACGCCGTTTAAATATTGGGACTTTAATAATGAGGAGGGAGTCCAATCGTAGTCGCAATGTACTATTTTGTAATAGTAGTCTTGCTCGCTGGCCGAAAGGTCATCAAACTCAAGATATAATGACTCGCCAATTTGTAGGATAGGAAATTGGTCTTCGGTGGGTCCCTTGAAAATTATCGACTTTATGTGTTCTGGGGGGGTGACTTCATCTTGAACTTGCGCAAAAAGGGAAGTTGAAAGAAGCAGCAACATGAGCTGTATTAGGTATATGCGCATTTATATACTATTTTTAGGGCAAAGGTAAACAAAAAGCATACCTAAAAAATTAACATCGCTGTAATGCCCAAATTTATAGTCAATAATTATGAAAACTTTCTTTTAAGTGCTAAATTTGCACGAAATTTTAACATAAGGTCTACATAGATATGTCCAAAGACATCCGAATCAAAAAGGGCTTGAACATTAACCTCGTCGGTGAAGCAGAACAGACCATTTCCAAAGCCGTTTTAAGCAATGTTTACGCAATAAATCTCAAAGATTTTCACGGAATAACACCAAAAATGCTCGTTAAAGAGGGGGCTGAGGTGAAAGCTGGTGAAGCACTTTTCTACAACAAGAACAATGAAGACATGCTTTTTGTTTCGCCTGTCAGCGGCGAACTTGTTGAAATTGAACGTGGTGCACGCAGGCGTATTCTGACATTGAAAATCTTGGCAGATAAGACCCAAGGTCAATTAGAACATACGAAACTTGATTTCGAGAACGCCTCTGCAATAGATATCAAGGGGTATTTGCTCAAGGGTGGATGTTGGCCCTTTGTCAAACAACGACCTTATGATATAATAGCAAACCCTGACGAAACGCCCAAGGCTATTTTTGTTTCTGCCTATAGTACGGCCCCTTTGGCTGCAGACTATGATTTCGTATTGCAAGGAAAAGAAAAGGAGTTGCAGGCGGCCGTGAGTGCTCTGGCCAAATTGACCCCAGGTAAGGTTCATGTGTCGGTCGGGAAGTCTTCCGGTTCTCCCATGGCCGGTTTAAACGGAATTGCATTACATAATGTTTCAGGACCACACCCTGCAGGTTTGGTAGGTACTCAAATAAATAGAATAGATCCAATAAACAAGGGTGAGGTCGTTTGGACGGTTACCCCACAAGATCTTGTGATTATTGGGGAATTGTTGCTAACAGGGAAATTCACTGCAGAACGTATTGTTGCTTTGGCTGGGTCTTCCGTTAAGGCTCCAAAATATTACAGAACCAAAATTGGAACTGAAATTTCTACCTTTTTATACGCCAGTGGTGTCAATGGTAATAACTTTCGGGTTATCAATGGTGATGTGCTTACAGGTTTAAAAAGCAGACAAGATGGTCATTTAGGCTACTACAACAATACCGTTACCGCAATCCCTGAAGGTGATGATTATGAACTGTTCGGTTGGAACAAGCCAATATTTAATAAAATATCGGCGACTCGTGCCTTGACCTTTTCTTGGTTACAGCCCAACAAAAAGTATGAATTGACTACCAATACCAATGGTGAGCATAGGGCTTTTGTGGTAACGGGGATGTACGAAAAAGTTTTTCCATTGGATATCTATCCCATGCAGTTGCTAAAAGCATGTATGGTACAAGATTTAGATGAAATGGAGCAATTGGGGTTGTACGAAGTGGCTCCTGAAGACTTTGCTTTGACTGAATTCATTTGTATATCAAAGCAACCACACCAACGCATTATACGGGAGGGGCTAGATTTATTATATAAAGAAATAGGATAAAGATGAGCGATAAAAGATTGACTTTTAAAAAGAGATTGCACATTTTAAAGCATCATTATCGGGACAAAAAGATGGCCCCGGCCTTCAATGCGTTTCATACGTTTTTGTTCGCACCTGATGAAACCACCCACTCCGGGTCGCATGTGCGGGCTGCCGATGATTTGAAACGTACGATGAATACGGTAATTATGGCATTGGTTCCGGTGTTGTTGTTCTCCTTTTTTAATACAGGATATCAGCATTACGCGGCTATTGATGCCGCAGCAGGCGTATCTCGGGAATTATCCCTTTGGGGCAATTTTCTTACTTGGGAGAATTTTTGGGTAGGTATCACAACCGTCTTGCCTTTGGTTATTGTCTCGTACGGCGTAGGCCTTCTCATAGAGTTTATTTTTGCGGTAATTAAAGGGCATGAAGTAGAAGAAGGGTATCTGGTTACCGGTATGTTGGTGCCTTTGATAGTTCCTGTAGATACTCCACTTTGGATGTTGGCCGTGGCAGTTGTCTTTGGTGTAGTAATCGGTAAAGAAGTTTTTGGTGGAACCGGAATGAACATTCTCAATCCTGCTTTGACCATTAGGGCCTTTTTGTTTTTCGCATATCCTACATGGATGAGTGGTGATAAAGTTTGGGTTCATGAAGCCGTTGATTTGGCGGGTGGTCCCGATGCGATTTCCGGAGAAACGATTTTAGGCTTTTTGGCGCAGGGCCATGAATACTCCTATTCCGTTTCCGATATGTTCTTCGGGTTTATTCCCGGGTCGGTTGGTGAAACTTCAACGTTGTTGATCTTGTTGGGCGGACTTTTCTTGATTTTCAGTAAAATTGCGAGCTGGCGTATTATGGTCAGTGCCGTAGTTGGTTCCTTGGTTATGGGGCTTGCCTTTAATGGTGTTGTCGATCAAGGTTGGATCACCGAAACAAGTAAGTTTTACGGACTGATGAGCTTTGATTTCTGGAAACATTTATTGGTGGGCGGTTTGGCCTTTGGTATTGTATATATGGCGACCGATCCCGTAACAGGTGCACAGACCAATAGGGGCAAATGGATTTATGGGTTTTTCATCGGATTTATTTCGGTAATGATCCGGGTGTTCAATCCTGCTTATCCTGAAGGTGTTTTCTTGGCGATCCTTTTAATGAATGTTTTTGCACCGACCATAGATCATTATGTTATCCGTGGTAACGTGAAACGCAGAATGAAACGTCTTAAAAATGCGACGATTTTGCCCAAAGATTCTGAGGGCGCAGCAAAAGAACTTAAAGCAGAAACAATTTAGTTATGGCGATCAACACAGATAAAAATTTATACACCGTTGTCTTTGCGGCCGTCATGGTTGTGGTCGTTGGGTCGGTTCTGGCTTTTTTGGCCTCGGGTCTAAAAGAAAAGATTGAAGAGAATGAACGTTTCGAAAAACAGCAGAATATTCTCTACGCAATGGGTGTCAATGAAAATGCCGATGAAGGCAGCGTTAGCTTTGTGCCTACTGATGAGGTCGAAGGCGAGTTTTCGAAATACATTACTGAGCAATTGGTCATCGATGGGGGTAATACTTCGCCCGACAACGAGGCCTATCTTATTGACCTGAAAAAGCAATTGGCCATCGCAAAGAGCGGGGGTACGCCAAAGTTGCCTTTGTTTATCGGTGAAAAGGATGGAAAGAAATACTACATCATACCGATGTACGGAAAAGGATTATGGGATGCAATTTGGGGTTTTATTTCATTGGATGATAATCTGGTAGTGCAGGGTGTATATTTTGATCATAAAGGGGAGACTCCAGGTCTTGGCGCCAACATCAAACAACGTTACTTTATGGATGACTTTTCCGGAGAATCTATTTTAGACGGAACCCGATATGCGGGCATCAACGTGGCCAAGGGAAACAATGATCCCCTGAACAAGGAAAAAGAAGACAATGAGGTAGATGCGCTCGCGGGAGCCACTATTACTGGTAATGGTGTATCGGCCATGATCAGTGAGAGTGTAAACCTGTATAAGGATTATTTAGAAACCATAAGAAAAAAATAAGTAGAGACTATGGCACTATTGACAAAAAAAGATGCTAATCTGATTTTAGATCCGCTAGCCGACAACAACCCGATTACCATTCAGGTGTTGGGTATCTGCTCAGCCCTCGCGATTACCGCCGAACTTAAGGCCTCTATTGTAATGGCCATATCGGTAATGTTCGTTTTGGGTCTCGGTAATGTGGTCATTTCCTTAATGCGAAATATCATTCCATCGAAAATTCGAATTATTGTACAACTGGTTGTGGTTGCGACCTTGGTTATTATCGTGGATCAGGTACTGAAGGCCTTTGCTTATGAGTTGAGCAAAACGCTTTCGGTCTTTGTGGGTCTGATCATCACCAACTGTATCATCATGGGTAGGTTTGAGGCCTTTGCTCTGGGTAACGGCCCTTGGAGGTCGTTTTTAGACGGTATCGGTAATTCATTGGGCTACGGGGTAATTTTAGTTATCGTAGGCTTTTTTAGGGAATTATTGGGCTCGGGTACGCTGTTCGGAATTCCGGTTTTGGGAAATCCCATTGAAAAAACCGGGCTGTATGCTACGGGTTATGAAAACAACGGATTCATGATTATCCCTCCGGCGGCATTAATCGTCGTGGGAATCATTATTTGGGTACAGCGTTCGCGAAACAAAGCGTTGATCGAAGACAACTAAACAAAATTTAAAAAAAGAATTATGCTAGAGCATGTAGAATTGTTTTTTAGGTCCATATTTATCGATAACATGGTTTTTGCCGTGTTCTTGGGCATGTGCTCCTATTTGGCGGTTTCCAAAAAGGTTACTACCGCCGTTGGTCTTGGAGCCGCAGTTATTTTCGTATTGGCCGTGACCGTACCATTGAATTGGTTGTTAGATAGGTATTTGTTGCAAGATGGTGCACTAGCTTGGTTGGGCCCCGAATATGCAGAGTACAACTTAAGTTTCCTTTCCTTTATCCTGTTTATCGCCACAATTGCCACGATGGTACAATTGGTAGAGATAGTAGTGGAGAAGTTTTCACCGGCACTTTACAATTCTTTGGGGATATTTTTACCCTTGATCGCGGTGAACTGTGCGATTCTTGGAGGTTCATTGTTTATGCAATCACGACAAATAGAAACTTTGGGTCTTGCCTTTAACTATGGTGTAAGTTCAGGTATCGGATGGTTCTTGGCGATTTTGGCCATTGCAGCGATACGCGAAAAAATTCGGTATTCAAATGTTCCGCCACCGTTACGCGGATTGGGCATCACATTTATTATTACCGGATTGATGGGAATAGGTTTTCAAAGTTTTGGTGGGATGTTGACAGGAGGTGACGATGCTGCACCACCGGTAGAGGAAAATACTGCTGCGAAGACCGATGAGAAAAAAGAAATTAAAAAGGAAATCGATGAAAAAGAAGTTTCCTATAACGATGCCTTAAACAAATAAACATGATTTTAGCTGCAAGTACAGGTGGAACCATATTGATTACCGTAGTCTCATTTATGATACTACTACTGCTCTTGGTCGCACTTTTATTGTTTACCAAAGAAAAATTATCTCCTTCGGGGCCAGTTACCATTACGATTAATGGTGAAAAGAAAATAGAGGTTGGTTCAGGTAACTCTTTGCTTTCTACTTTAGGAAATCAGAAAATATTTCTTCCTTCTGCCTGTGGCGGTGGTGGTACTTGTATTCAATGTGAATGTCATGTGCTTTCGGGTGGTGGTGAGGCGCTTCCCACCGAAACACCCCATTTCTCTAAAAGGGAATTGAACCAGGGAGCTCGATTGGCTTGCCAGGTAAAGGTGAAGCAAGACATGGATATTACCATTCCCGAAGAAGTTTTTGGTATAAAAAAATGGGACGCTACCGTAGTTCGAAATTACAACGTAGCTTCCTTTATCAAGGAGTTCGTAGTTGAGATTCCTGAGGATATGAACTATAAAGCCGGTGGGTATATTCAGATTGAAATTCCACCATGTGAGATCAAGTATTCCGATATTGATATTACTGCACATCCCGAAGAGCACGAAACTCCCGATAAGTTTCAGGCTGAATGGGATAAATTCGGATTGTGGCCGTTGGTCATGAAAAATCCTGAAACCGTTGAGAGGGCCTATTCGATGGCTTCTTACCCGGCCGAGGGAAGGGAAATTATGTTGAATGTCAGAATCGCAACACCACCTTGGGATCGTTCTAAAAACGGTTGGATGTCTGTTAATCCGGGTGTGGCTTCATCGTATATCTTTGCAAAAAAACCGGGTGATAAAGTAGTTATTTCAGGACCTTACGGTGAATTTTTTATCAACGAATCGGATTCTGAAATGCTTTATGTTGGTGGTGGAGCTGGTATGGCACCGATGCGTTCCCACTTGTACCATCTTTTCAAAACCTTGAAAACAGGTAGAAAGGTCACGTACTGGTATGGCGGACGTTCGAAAAGGGAATTGTTCTATTTGGAACATTTTTATGAATTGGAAAGGGAGTTTCCGAATTTCAAATTCTATTTGGCACTTTCAGAGCCAATGGAAGAGGACAATTGGAAAGTAAAGGAAAATATCGATGCACCTGGTGATGGCTTCGTAGGTTTCATCCATAACTGTGTTATCGATAATTATTTAAGTCTCCATGAATCGCCAGAGGATATTGAACTTTATTTCTGCGGACCCCCATTGATGAACAAAGCGGTTCAGAAAATGGGAGAAGATTTTGGTATTCCTGATGAGCATATACGTTTTGACGATTTCGGTGGCTAAACATCTTAAAGACCGATTAGTCATTAATTAATAGTAATTAACGAACCTGACAGATTTTTAAACCTGTCAGGTTTTTTTAGCTTAATTTTAGCATATGGGCAAACCTTTGACAGAACAAGAATTGCACAATTTGGCCATGAATATTGTTGGGAAAGAATTGGAAGCCGAAGGGTATGAGTTCATGGGCGTCAATAGCAAGCCTAAGAAGAATCCGCAGTTTGTTTGCCTAAAGGAAAAAGAACTTCACTTTATTATCGTGCGAAGTGTTAGTTATCCAAAAGACCCTACAAATTACGATGTCTCGTTGATGCAAAAAATGAAAGATCATGCTTTGAAGCATGAGGCACGTACCTATTATGCGGGGGTGGGACTATATAACGCTTCAAATCAAGAACTACCCGTATATTTGAATGAAGAATATATTGTAGCTTATAACGGACTTATTGAAATAGGCAATGGGTAGAATTTTAAGTTTATTTTGTCTTTCCGTTTTTTTTTCTTGCGCATCGAACGGAACTACGATAGTCAGAAACAACAGTTCAGGGCAGGCGTTGGGCACAACTTACAATATTATTTATCTGGCCGATAGGGAGCTTGATTTTCAAGCTGAGATCGACTCTGTGTTCCATGCCATAAACCATTCGTTGTCAACCTATATTCCCGATTCCGATATCTCTAAAATAAATAAGGGTGATTCAACAATTGTGGTCGATGCGATGTTTCATGATGTGTTCGTACTTTCGAAAGATATCAATCAAAAGACTAATGGCTATTTTGATCCAACTGTAGGGGTATTGGTGAATGCTTGGGGTTTCGGCCCAGGGTCACAAATTACCATGGATAGTGCACAAGTTGATAGTTTGTTGGACTACGTCGGATTTGATAAGGTATGTATAACCGAAAAAGGCACAATAAGGAAATCGCATCCCAATATTTACTTTGATTTTAATGCCGTAGCCAAAGGCTATGCCATAGACCGATTGGCCCTTTTGTTTGATTCAAAGGAAATAGAAGATTATTTGATCGAAGTTGGGGGGGAGCTTGTTGGAAAAGGCTCGAACAAGCTTAAGGAAAAACCATGGACGGTCGGTGTCGATGACCCTCAAATGCAAGAGATGCGAACCATGAAATTAATGATAGGGCTGAAGAATAAAGCTTTGGCATCATCTGGAAATTATCGCCACTTTAGGGTAGATCCGGTCACCGGAAAAAAATATGTGCATACCGTCGACCCATTGACGGGATTTACCAAGAATTCAAATACCTTGGGTGCGACAATTTTGGCCGACACTTGTGCCAAGGCAGATGCCTATGCTACCGCGTTCATGGCTATGGATTTAGACGATGCCCTGAAGTTTCTGACCAAGCAACGCGAATTGGAAGCGTATATCGTATATCTCGACGAGCAAGGAAATACCCAAGAGTTTATGACCGAAGGGTTTAAAAGTTTAGTGATTAAATAAAGAAGTGTTTTGGTTCCCTCTTTATGGGCTGTCCACTTGGCACGGGTGTAACTATGGCAAGTAAATTCACATCACAAACTCACTTGCGCACCAAGGGTATGATTTCTCCCTTCGCCAGACGGTATTTTTCGATTTCAGCAGCGGTTAGGGTGTTGGTAAAATCAACTTCTTCAACCTTGAACCCGATACTGCGCAGTTTGTCAAAATAATCCCTTCCGTAGATGCGTACATGATCGTATTGCCCAAAGACTTTTGCGCGTTCTTTGCGATCGGTAATACTGTCGTCTTCAAAGGTTTTTTTGCGATTTAGGTCTTGTGGTATTTGAAAAACACCCCACCCACCCGGTCGCAACACGCGATACAATTCGTGCATAGCTCTGGTATCATCGGATATATGTTCCAAAACGTGATTGCAGAAAATTACATCAAAAGAATTATCGGTAAATGGAAGATTACAGATATCGGCCTTCACATCCGCTAAAGGAGAGTTCAAATCCGTGGTGGTATAATCAAGATTCGCAAGGTTTCTAAAGCGCTTGTAAAACGCTTGCTCGGGTGCAAAATGTAATACTTTGTGGTCTGCTGTGAAAAAATCTGTTCTGGTCTTTAAGAAGAGCCATAAAAGGCGATGACGCTCTAACGATAGCGTAGAAGGGGAAAGTACGTTTTCCCGAGGTTTCTCATAACCATAGGTTAGAAACTTTCTAAAGCTTTTACCATCTATGGGGTCGGTATACGTACGACCGCGCATAAGTATGGCTATAAGCGGACCTGCCCAGTAACTCAGTTTAATGAGCAGTGGCCGTGGTACAATATTAAGTATGAGCTTAGAAAGTTTTTTCAACTGAAGACTACCAACTGTTAGTTGTTCACTTTTTTCCGGAACTCGTCCTCTTCATCACTTTTGATGCCAAGGGCATCATAAATGTATTGAAAGGTAGAGAGAAGCTCTGGCTTGCCATCTACAATGGCGACATCGTGTTCAAAATGGGCACTGGGTTTTCCATCGGCGGTAAGAATCGTCCAACCATCTTTCAATTGCTTAATTCTACGTGTTCCCATATTGATCATAGGCTCGATGGCCACCACCATACCCTCGATAAACTTTTTACCTCTTCCACGTCTACCGTAATTAGGCATTTCAGGACTTTCATGTAGCTTTTGTCCTAGTCCGTGGCCAACTAATTCCCTTACCACACCGTATCCATGACTTTCGCAGTGATTTTGAATGGCATAGGCTACATCACCGACCCGATTTCCTTCTTTGAATTCACGAATACCAATGTACAATGCTTCTTTGGTAACCCGTAGCAGTTTTTTTGTTTCTTCGGCTACCTCACCAACTTCAAAGGTATAAGCGTGGTCACCATAATAACCATTTTTAAACGAGCCACAATCAACCGATATGATATCGCCATCTTTTAGAGGTTCATCGTTAGGTATGCCGTGTACTACTTGGGCATTCGGACTCATGTTCAGTGAGTTCGGAAAGTCGTACATTCCCAAAAAACCAGGTTCGGCTCCATGATCACGAATAAAGGTTTCGGCCATTGTATCTAACTGTAACGAAGTAACGCCGGGCCTTATTTCCGAAGCCAACATACCTAAAGTCTTGGAAACGATCAAAGCACTTTCGCGCATTAATTCAATTTCCTCGGATGTTTTAATTTTTATCATAGCTTGCAAATGTAGAACATTTGATCTATTTGCTTTAGACCAACGGTTTCTGGGTCATCAATTCGGGTTGTTCGACACCCATCAATTTTAATATCGTAGGGGCAATGTCTCCCAAAACCCCATCGTTGATTGCTTTGATGTCTTTGTCGACCAAAATCAAAGGCACTAGGTTTGTCGTGTGTGCCGTATTCGGGCTGCCATCAGGGTTCACCATGGTATCGCAATTCCCGTGATCGGCAATTACTATGGTAGAATATCCGTTTTCTGAAGCCGTTGTAATAACGTCATTGGCGCATTCATCAACCACTTCACATGCTTTTATTGCAGCGGCCATATCACCGGTATGCCCAACCATATCAGGATTGGCAAAATTTAGACAGACAAAGTCGACCTCGCCTTTTTCCAGTTCGGGGATAATGGCGTCCCTAATATCATAAGCACTCATTTCAGGTTTCAGGTCGTAGGTCGCCACTTTGGGAGAGGGGCATAAAATACGTTGTTCGCCGTCAAAAGGTATTTCCCTTCCACCGTTAAAGAAAAATGTAACATGGGGGTATTTTTCAGTCTCCGCGATACGTATCTGTTTTTTGCCAGCTTTGGCAAGTACTTCGCCCAAGGTTTCGGCAATATTATCCTTGTCATAAATAACATGTATGCCCTTAAAAGAGTCGTCATAGTTTGTCATGGTCACATAATAGAGATTAAGCTTGTGCATATTCTCTTCATGCCTGTCTTCTTGGTTGAGTACCTGTGTCAACTCCCTTCCCCGGTCGGTTCGGAAATTAAAGAAAATAACGACATCGTCCTCCTGTATTTTAGCGTTAGGCTCCCCATTGCTGTCTACCATAACGAGGGGCTTTATAAACTCATCGGTGATGTCTTTATCATAGCTTTCCTGCATTGCGTTGGCAATATTCGTTGTCTTTTCGCCTTGGGCATTCACCATCAGATCGTAAGCCAATTTTACGCGCTCCCATCTTTTGTCCCTGTCCATGGCATAATATCGCCCGATTACAGAGGCTAATTTGGCATTTTTATCGGAGCAGAAAACATTCAAATCTGTCAAATAGCCTTTGCCGCTTTTAGGATCGACATCGCGACCGTCGGTAAAGGCATGCACGAACATTTTTTCTAAACCAAACGTGTTACCGGCTTCAATAAGTCCCTTTAGATGTGTGGTGTGGCTGTGAACGCCCCCATCACTGACCAAACCGAGAAAGTGAACAGCCTTATTGTTCTGCTTGGCATAGGTAAAGGCGTCCGTTAATACCTTTTCATCTTTCAACGTATTTTCTTTGATTGCCAGATTGATTTTAGCCAGATCTTGATATACGATTCTTCCGGCCCCAAGGTTCATATGCCCCACTTCACTATTGCCCATTTGCCCTTCGGGCAGGCCTACGTTCATGCCGAAAGTCAGTAAGTTGGCATTGGGGTAGTTTTTATACAGCGAATCTATAAATGGGGTATTGGCGTTGTCTATGGCCGAAATTTTAGGGTCGGGTGATTTTCCCCAACCATCCAAAATCATCAATATCACTTTTTTGTCCATGGGATAAATTTTTATCAGAATTCAAAAGTACTGTGTTCTGGCACGAATTGCCAATATTTGGACTTCCTTTTTCAAGCTTGCATACGAATTTGTATTAAGAATTACCGGAGCTCATTTTTGATGCGGAATAGGTAGAACTTCTTTGTCCAATCTTGGTTCTGGATAATTATTTGATAAAGGCACTTTAAAAATAGCAACAAACGGATTGTGGTATGAGCCCGTTATGGATATTTTTGGTCTATGGAAAATCAATACCATTGCAACACTATAGAAAAGGCTATTTATTATATTACCGAAAACTATCGGTCTCAACCCACGCTCGAAGAGGTTTCCGATTATGTTTGTTTGAGTAAGTACCATTTTCAACGGCTCTTTCATCAGTGGGTGGGCGTCTCCCCGAAACAATTTTTACAGTTTACAACGGTAGAACATGCTAAAAAATGCTTGGAAGAAGGGCGTACAACTTTGGCAACCGCCTATGAAGTCGGACTTTCGGGAAATGGCCGCTTGCACGACACCTTTGTAAAAATTGAGGCGTGTACCCCGGGCGAGTACCGAAAAAGAGGTAAAGGTCTTGTCTTGAAATATCAGGTTATACCTACCCCTTTTGGTGACATGGTCATTGCCGAATCTGATTTAGGGGTAAGCCAATTATCTTTTTTGCCGATTAACCGTTCGCCAAAAGAGCTGCTGCAGACAATTTTTCCCGAGGCGGTCTTTGTCCACCAATTAGGAAAATATAGCGCTATGGTGAAGACTTATTTTGCAACATGGGAAATTCCTGAAAAACAAATTGTTTTAGACCTTAAAGGCACGGCATTTCAAATAAATGTATGGAAGGCACTGCTATCGATACCAAGTGCACAGTATTTGGCCTATAATGATATTGCCAAAATTATTGACAACCCGAATGCCGTAAGGGCTGTGGGAACTGCTGTTGGCAGTAATCCTGTGGCTTATTTGATTCCATGTCACAGGGTCATACGGGAATCGGGCGAGATGGGCGAATACGGCTGGGGCAATGGAAAAAAACCGCTAATAAATGGTTTCGAAAATGTAAAATTGAGCAATAAACGGATTGCGTAACTGCACGTTATTTTAGAAATTTATTACTCGTAGAAGAAACTCGATATTATGCAACTATGGAATAAATCAGGGAGTTGTGAAATTTAAGGCATATCTTAAAATGTGTTAAAATTATGTTATTTCAGGATGCCCCACGTAACAAAACAAAATCAAAGAAGTCTATTTATATACAATCACAATCTATTCATCATCAAATCAAAAATCATTCATCATGAAAAAAACAGTTCTTACAGCTATCGCTTGCTGCCTTTTGACGGCATCTGTCGTAAAAGCGGAAAGTACAATCGAGAAAAGCAATGGTATTACGGTTACGACGCCGATTAAGAAGTTAAATGTCAATTCTTTTTGTAAAGCCATTATGGAAGGCGACTTTGACACTGTAAAACGTATGATCGAACTCGGCGAAAACGTAAATCAGAAGTCATTGGGTATGACCCCGGCCATATTTGCGGCACGATACAACAAGGCCGAAATTTTAGAATTGTTAATCTCTAACGGTGCTGATCTTAAAATTAAAAGTGACAAAGGTTTTACCGTTAAAAAGTATGCCGAACTTTCAAATGCCAACGAGGCACTTGCTGTTATAGAAGCAGCAATGGGAAGTTGATTACAGACTATCATCAATCAAAAGAAAAAACCTGAAAGCATTGCCTTCAGGTTTTTTTTATAGACATATTCACTTCAAATAGTGTTCAGGTAAAAGAGCGAATGCTTTATGTGCTAAAATTCGAATCCGTTTATGGCTCTTTCGGTTAGCGCATAAACTGCCATCATCAGCATTAAGGCACAGAATACGGAATATACCTTTAAGATTACGACCGCAATGGCCGGTCTACAATTCTCGAATGCCTCCGTGTAAAGGTTTTTAAAATGTACTAGCGTTCCCATATAGTTTTATTTAAATGATTAATTAAAGCTATAAGGGTTAAATCTGAGGTAATTAAGATTTCTTGGGAGCTGTAAATGTAAAGAAATATTGATGAACAGGACGGTCGTTCATCGAAATTAACAGTAGAACAACGGTTGGAAATACCAAAACTATGGTGAATTACGTTTGCCTGCCCTTTTTTTGGGTCAAAATGCGGTAAAAACTATTGATTTTTATACTTTTCTATGGCTTCCCTTATTTTTTCTATGCGATTTTCGGGATCGGGGTGGGTACTCTGAAATTCCGGTGCCCGGTTCGGACCCGCGGCATCTTTTAAAATTTCCATTACTTTGATCATTTCATTGGGGTCATAACCCGATTGGATCATAAATTGAACACCCAGTTCATCACTTTCCAATTCATCGCCGCGACCGTTTTTCAATAGTGTATTCTGACCGATACTACCGACGATACCGCCGGCATCGGCACCTACAGAGGCACCCATCGATATGGTTTTCCAGAAACTGCTCTCGGCGATGCGCTCTGCAGAATGGCGCCCGATAACATGGCCGATTTCATGCCCGAGAACACCTGCCAATTGTGCTTCGTTCAATTGTTTGAATAGGGCATAGGTTATAAAAACAGGTCCGCCGGGAAGCGCGAAAGCATTTATGGTCTGGTCGTCGGCTAGTAAATGAAACTCATATTTATAGGGTGTCTCACTGGCTATGCTGCTCTGAACCAATCTGTTTCCGATTTGGTCAACTTGGGCTTGAAGGGTCTGATCAGGATAAAGTCCGCCATATTCTTGGGCAATTTCAGGAGCACTCTGCAGCCCAATGGCTATTTCCTGCTCTGCCGACATATCAATGGTCTGGGTTCTTCCCGTATACGGATTTGTTTCTTTGTTATTACAGCGTTGGATAAAGGCGAAGGCGACAATCGCCAAACCTATTAAAATACGTATTTTCCAATTGCCTCCTCTCATTTCTAAAGTACTTCAAGATGATATTCCAAGATACAAAAAGCCTATAAAAGTTCTGTGTTTATATCCAGTATATTATTACGGATGTAATTCTTGATAAATCCCGTAGTAAAATGTTCACTGCCTAAAAAATCTTCATCTTGAAGTAACAAGGAAATGTTTTTACTCCTGAATTCTGTCAGCATCGGTACAGAAAGCGGTGCATAACTATAGTGCCACGGCTCATATTTGAACCCTTTTCTTTTGGGTTCATCGGTATATACAAGGTAGAAATCGAATTTTTTGGAATTTTCATCCATCCATTTTTTAAAATCTTCGAAGGGTCCCCCGGCCTCGAATTTAGAAGGTACCAATACATCGCCGTCTACTTTACGATAGCCATCGACAATATCGATATCGGTGCCCCAATGATGTCTGCTGGTACCGGGAATCGTAGAATATTCGATAATCTTATCAATGGCGGCCAATGGTTCCATACCTTGATCGGTGTAGGAAATATATTTGCGTTCAAAAATAGCCGCCTGCCGATCAAAACTTCGATAACTTGATACGATTTTAATATCGATACCATCGCTGTATGCTGCTTTCCTCATTTCTAGAAAAGCATCGTGCGCGGCTTCCCTAAGGTTGATACCCTTTCCAAAGAGTTCGATATCGGCTTTTCCCATCAGCTCCAAGATAGAGTATTCCCAATCTCGCTTTTGAGATAGTGCTACATTGGGCAAAACGGTCAGGGCCAAACCGGTAAAAATACTTTTTTCGAGAAATGATCTGCGTTGCATCTGCTACTTTTTAGGGTGTTGATTTAATTTTTTAAATAAAACTTGATGTGTTCCTATTCCTGCTACTTCAAAAATACTGCCAATTCTTGAATATCCGAGTTTTTCATAAAAACCAAAAGCATTTTTACGGGCGTTCATCCATACAAAATCGACATTTTTTTTAATCAATAATTGTTCGCCGTAGAAAAGCAACCGTTGTCCGTAACCCTTTTTCCAGTAATCTTCCAAAACTGCCATGCCCCGTAGTTGATAGGCATTGGTCAATGAATGTGCTGCATAGTCATTTTTAAGGAAAGAGCCCACTGCCACTAGCGCATTATCGTGAAACCCGCCCAGATGTACCGTTGTTTCCACTTGGTCTCCTTCAAACGTACAATCCTTTAAGGTTCCTCCCTTTCGAAGTTCTCTAAGACGGACAGTATAGGTTTCTTCATACGTAATAGGGCGTAAGGTATAGCTGTCCATATAAAACCTGTTGTATTCGACTGTATTTTGTGGTTGGCGCTCCAATAAAAATAAGGAATATAATTAATTTTCGGTGTGGAGAAATTGGAGCTGGTATTTATCACCGAGCATATACCTGTTCTTTCCGTTGTCGATATTCTTATCTTAGGTTATTGGAGGAAATGTACATGTACCCCTGATGTTTTTGTTTTAAGTCGTCGAACGTAATAATATAAAAGTAGATTCCCGTGGGCAAACCTTCTCTTTTATTTACAAGTGGACCGTTATTGGCTCTTCCGTTGAATTCATTGTTGTAATTCTTTTTGGAATAGATCAGGACCCCGTAGCGGTTAAAAATTTGGAGTTCGTTGTTCGTCGAATTTTCAATACCATCGAAGACCAGGAAATCGTTTTTTCCGTCGCCATTCGGCGTAAGGAAATAATTGTCCAATTCTATGGTGTCAAAAGTTTGCAGGTTGTCATTATTTCCTCCGATAGTAATAATTTCGTAATCGTTGGGTATGAATGCTTCCGATGTTATCGATCCGTATGCCATACCACCCTGTACATCGGTGTTTCCCAGATTTGTCCACTGCTGCTGCTCTTTGCTCCACCCGATTACTTTCAGGTCGCTAATAAAGGTCCCGAGGGCATCGATATTGCTCAATTCATCCCAACTCAACGTGATCTTACCGGGAACGGCGCTTTCTAAATGCCAAAATTCCTTGGTGTTCACGGCCAAATAATCCGTCTCGGTTTGGGTCTCATCAAAGCTTTTTGAGAAAGTGGAAGGAGCTGCAGGATTTTCAAAAAAATAGGCACAATTGGCAAAAGGAACATTTGTTTCGGAGGCCAAACTTAACGGACGCAGCCTTTCATCATCCCCGACAGGGAAAGTAAACGTACTCTTGTCCGTCATTGCGGCGTACCCGTCGACCATGGAAACTTGGTTTTCGCCTACATAAAATGCAGTATCGATAAATTGTAAATAGGTGTCGGCTTGGTTCCTTGAGGTGTTTACGTTTCCTGTAATAAAGTTCGCATTATTCGTAATGGAAATGGGTATTTCTAAAAACAACCCTTGGTCGACGATTATTTCAGTATCATAAAGGTGCGGAGCGATAGTTCCCGATACCCTTATGTTTCTGTCATCTCCATAGAAACCGACCAAACCCGAATTATGGGTCAGCGCGCCATCATTGATTATATCGAGATGAAAACCGACGGAGACCGTTCCATGAATTTGCATCGTGCCAAAATTATGCACCGCATCTTGCGACCAGATACCTGTGCTTAAGAAGAATAATGCTATGAAAGTATTGCCTCGCATGGGTTTATCTCAATTTATTGATTACAAAACTTGATTCGCCGGAAGCATTTTGTCGAACCGTACCTGAATTACCTTCCCTATATGTTATTATGGTAATAACATCGTTGGCATTCAATTGCAAAATTTCGTTCATGTGAATACTCGATTGATTGTGACCACCGGCGTTTCGAACATAACCCGAGGCGGCCCGTGCGCTGACCGCGGTACCGTTAACCGCAATTCTGGCATTGGTATTGGCCCTTGCTGATGTGGTGTATAAAGACAGATTGGCAACAATGGTGTAGCGACCGGATTCTTTAACAGTCAACGTATTTCCGCTTACCTGATAGAGATTTGTTCCATCATCTTTATAATCCTCGGTTCCGAAAATTGGGGCCAGGGTGCCGTTCACGTTTAAATTGGTAGTGGCGTCGGTATTTGTCCAGCGTCCTCCATAATTGATTTTCGAAGTACGAAGAACACCTGTAGCGTCGGTAGTAAGAACTTTGTCAGTGTTTTGGGCATCATCCAAGGTACGGATTCTAGCCTTTCCGTTGACATCCAATTGTTCGGTTGGCGCATTTGTCCCAATGCCGACTTCTTGGTTTGATTTGATTCGGATGGCTTCTTGGCCTCCGGTAGAAAAGGCCAATTGATCGGCGGCATCACTGAACATACCCGTATTGCTATCTCCTGTAAAACGATAGGAGGGTTGCCCTACGGTTCCGTCGGAATTATTTACTCCCGATGTTCTAGTAGTACCATTTACCGTAAGTTTGTTTGTTAACCCGGAATTGGATCCGACCCCCAGTCGGTTATTTGCGCTATCCCAGAACAAATGGCCATTATTATCGGTCGGTTTTCCATCAGCACCGGCAAAAAATACGGAACCTGTTGTTCCCGATGGTTGTAAACCTCCTAGGTCGACGGTGGTGTCCGTGCCCGATTCTGTAAGTACCAGATTGGTACCTGTTAAGACGGCTGCTGTCAATGATTCATTAGTGGCATCGCCATCGGCCTCTGCCGTAAGGAAGCCGTT
>CBDULZ010000057.1:0-31687 GCA_965368185.1 uncultured Kriegella sp. | reverse complement strand
TGGATAATTGCTAAACTTCCTGATGACAGTGAAGGTTACTTTAATAAGAAAGATGTTATTACCGGGAAGTGATTCGAACAGCAACCCGATACAAAGTTATCTAAACCGGTTTATGTGCTCCTTGTTCAATTACCCATCAAGCAGAAAGACATAACTTTTATCATATTGATCCATTAACCATTTTAAGAAAT
This sequence comes from uncultured Kriegella sp., assembly GCA_965368185.1. GTDB lineage: Bacteria > Bacteroidota > Bacteroidia > Flavobacteriales > Flavobacteriaceae > Kriegella. The sequence continues at coordinate 31,496 of CBDULZ010000057.1, read as the reverse complement.
GCCCATCGTTGCAACGATGGGCATTTCCTTTAAACATTCCGAGTTTCGATCAAAACTGCGATAGCTCCCTTAATTTCACCGTCATACCCCTATCTTTATTTAACAAATTAAAATTCAAATTATTGAAATACACACTACCGTTTACATGCATTGCCTCCCACCACATACTGCCTTATTCTAAAAAGTGTTCTTTAAAAATTACTTTTTTCTTGTTTTCCCAAATCTGTAAAAATTTGACTTAAAGAGGATTATGGCACTGAGTCAAACCTGACCTTAGCATCGCAGATAATTATGTTTTTGTTAATACAAAAGTTCCGTAAAAAGATTTATTTTAGGAGGGTATCTATATCCGATTTACCAATAAAACCGACAAACTCTTCTTTAAAACCAAAATGAAAATCAAATCAAACGGAACAAAAAGGGTATTTCTATTAGTTGGCTTCGGTATAGTCTTTTTTTGTTATAGTTGTTCGCCCCGTTTTACAAATGTAGCCTTGCCCATTGAAGAGGTACGTGATTTCTCTATAAAGGGTTCAAGCATTGTCGAAGACAAATGGTGGACATCCTTTGAGGATGAAAGACTCAACCAATTGATTGATAGCGCACTGCAATCGAACTTCGATCTGGCCGCAACCTGGCAGCAATTTTTGGCTGCAAAGGCTACTGTGAGCAGAGAGGCGTCGATTAAATGGCCACAAATGGAAGCTTCTGCACAAACGGCGGTAAATTTTCCCGAAAACGATTTCACGGGGGGAGAAAACACACAATTAGGCTTGTCAGCAACCTATGAGGTCGATTTATGGGGCAGAATACGAACGGCGGTACAAGCCGAAAAATTCAGGGCCCAAGCAAGTCTGTTCGATTATCGCACGGCTGCAATATCGCTAACCGCAGAAATTGCCACAACTTGGTACCAACTGCAAGCAGCTAAAAAACAATTGAGAATCGCTGAAAATCAGATTACCACGAATGAAGATATTATTAAACTGATACGTTCGCGCTTTGTCGGGGGACAAATTCGCGCGGTCGATATTCTGCGACAGGCGCAATTGCTGGAGAGTACCAAAGAGCAACAAATTATCTTTAGCACCAATGTGCAACTTTTAGAAAATCAGTTGGCCGTACTTCTGGGAAAACAACCACAATCCGATATGGCTTTTGTGGAAGTAGATTTGCCCCAATTACAGTTGCTCCCCGAAACCGGACTCCCTCTTGAATTGGTGCGACGTAGGCCCGACCTTCAGCAATCGTATGCAATTTTGCTCGCTGCCGACCGTGATATGGCGGCCGCAGTGCGAAGCAAATATCCAAGGATTTCGGTATCCGGAAGAGGTCAATTGCGTGCCAATAATTTTGACAACCTATTTGAGAACTGGGCATATTCTTTGGCAGGCAATATTCTTGCCCCTCTATTTTATGGCAAACAGTTGAGTGCAGAAGTCGACAGGTCCGAAGCCATAAAGCAGCAAAGATTGTACGACTACGGGCAGACCACCTTGGAAGCATTTCAAGATGTCGAAGATGGACTTTTAAGAGACCTAATGCAACAGAAGCGATTAGAAAATATAGGCCGTCAATTGGAGCTTGCCGAAAAAAGTAACAAACAATTGCGGGTAGAATTTTTGAACGGCTTTAGTCCATATTTAGATGTGTTATTGGGACTAGATCAAGAACAACAATTACGAAGGGATTATGTGGCGGCACAATCACAACAAATTCAAATACGTATTAGCCTGTACCGCGCTTTGGCCGGAGGATTTGACACGGGCAGAAATATAGATTATTAAGTTTTTCAATATTGGTTCACATACAGAAAGATAATATAGCACTATGAGTAATAAAAAAATAGTAGGAATCTGTTTGGCCATACTTCTTGGGGGATTGGCTATTACAGTACTTATTTTTTCCACGGAACCGGAAGCAAAAACGGAAGGTGCCAGTATTGAAACAGCCATGTTGGTAGATGTGATCGCTGTTCAGCAAAATACGTACGAACCTACCATTGTGGCAACAGGAACCGTTCAACCCGTTGAAGATGTTACCTTGAGCCCTTTAGTTTCCGGGCAAGTTATTCGAAGAGATCCTTCTTTTACCCCAGGAGGTTTTGTCAAAAAAAACCAAGTGCTCTTGCAAATAGATCCTTCGGATTATCGAAATACCCTCGAATTAAGAAAAAGTCAATTAATGCAGTCTCAGAGCACTTTAGAAACTGAAATGGGGCGGCAACAAATAGCAGAAAAAGACCTGCAATTGATTACCAATGATTCTCTTTTTGGTGCGAATCCGCTTTCCGAGGAAGAGCGTCAGCTGGTACTACGTAAACCGCAGCTCAATGCCGTAAAAGCAACTATTGGAGGTTCCAAAGCGGCTGTCGACCAAGCCCGACTCGACCTCTCACGAACCACGATACGTGCTCCTTTTGACGCCCATATATTAAGTCAAAATGTAACGGAAGGGTCGCAGGTCGCCCAAGGTGATAATTTGGGACGTATTGTTGGTACGGACTATTATTGGGTAATGGCAACGGTTCCCGTGTCTAAATTGCAGTGGTTGAGTTTCCCCAAGGGCAATTCTGAAAAAGGGTCACCTGTTCGTATTAAAAATTCTACGGCGTGGTCTTCGGATGCCTATCGGGAAGGGTATTTGGACAAACAGATCGGCGCCCTTGATAATCAGACGCGTCTGGCACGTGTATTGGTAAAAGTGGCCGATCCTCTTGCTAATAAATCAAATATAAAGGAAAAGCCCGCCCTGATGATCGGCACTTTCGTTGAAGTTGAAATACAGGCCAATCCCGTGGCCGAAGTCATACGGCTTAGCAGAGACTATGTTCGAAGCAATGAAACCGTCTGGGTAATGAAAGAGGGCAAATTGGAAATTCGGGAAGTTGACATTGTACTCAACGATGATGAATACGCCTACATCCGTAAAGGTTTGGCAGATGGGGAAAAAGTGGTTATCACCGATTTAAGTACGGTCAGCAATGGTATTGGGTTACGAACCGCATCACAGACAGTAGAAAAAGAAATGTAGTAAGAAGAAAACCATGAGCGAAATCGAAGAAAAGGGAAATCCCCGAAGAGAGGGCGCCATTGCCTACATGGCCAGGAATTCAATTGCCACCAATCTGCTCATGTTGGTACTCCTTGGCGGAGGTATTTTTACCATGTTCAAAATTCAAAAAGAAGTATTTCCTGAATTTCAGCTTGATTTTGTGGAGGTCTTCGTCGGTTATCCCGGAGCCTCTCCTGCCGAAGTAGAGCAAGGCATTTTGCAGCCTGTGGAAGAAGCCGTTAGAGCCGTTCAAGGTATCAAGGAAATAGTTTCCGAAGCCAGTGAGGGTTCTGCCGAGGTAAGTATTGAACTTGTTGCCGGTACCGAACGAATGAAGGCCTTTCAAGATATTGATCAGGCCATCAATCGCATTCGCACCTTTCCCGATGATATTGAACAACCCGAAGTTAGCTTACAATCGCGTCAAAGAGATGTCTTACAGATAGGCCTCTACGGAAAAGCGGATGTATGGACCCTCCGTCAACTTGCGGAACGCCTACGAAATATATTACTCAGCAACCCCAAAATTACACAGGTTGAATTGGGAAACGTCCCCGATTATGAGACCCGTATCGAAATTCCTCGTAGAAATCTTCAAAAATACAACTTGACCCTAGGGCAAGTGGCAGATATTATCGAGCAGAGTAGCAACGATGTGCCGGCCGGTGCCGTTCAGACACAAAGCGGCGAAATTCTTTTGCGTATGCAAGAACGAAAACAATGGGCCGAAGAATTTGGTAATATCACCGTGGTATCATCTGAATCTGGCGCAAAGGTCGCCCTTAGAGATATTGCAACCGTAACCGACGGCTTTGAAGAAATCGGATTTCACGGACAGTTCAACCAAGAGAATTACGTGGAACTGCGTATTTTCCGTATTGGAAACCAGTCTCCCTTAGAGATTGCCGACGCAGTGGAAGCAATATTGAAAGACTTTCAATTACCCCCTGACGTCAAATATCGTACTGACAGCAATCGCGCTGCAGATTATCGTGAGCGCCTTTCCCTGCTTACAGGAAACGGATTCCTTGCCATAGTCATCGTGCTGATCATTTTGACACTTTTCTTAGAATACCGTCTGGCCTTTTGGGTGATGATGGGAATGACCGTTTCATTTATTGGAGGAATGATTCTATTGCCCTTAATCGGCATTAGCGTAAACATGATTTCTATGTTTGGGTTTCTGGTCGTATTAGGTATTGTGGTCGATGATGCCATCGTTGTTGGCGAAAACGTATATGAATACCGTCAAAAAGGCCTCTCGCCTATGGAAGCTGCCATTGCCGGTACCAAAGATGTTTCCTTTCCTGTAATTTTCAGTATTATCACGACCATTATCGCTTTTGTACCACTACTCTTTATGCCAGGGGAAACAGGAAAGTTCTGGCAACCATTACCCGCCGTGGTTATCGTGATTTTGGCAGTTTCCCTACTCGAAGCCTTATTTATTCTACCCTCACATTTGGGGCATTTGAAAAAGGAAAAGAATAAAAACAAATGGGTACTTAAACTGGAAGGGTGGCAACAAGCATTTGCCAATAGCTTCGACCGGTTTGTAGAAAAAAGGTACCGCCCTTTTCTTGACCTTTGTTTACAATATCGATACATAACCCTTAGTGCGGCTATAACGCTTTTATTGATTGTAGGGGGATTCGGTCTTAGTGGCCATATGGGAATGATTATGATGCCCGAAGTTGCCGCGGACGAGATTGAGGCAGGTGTTCGTTTGCCGGTAGGTACAACGCCTGATCAAGCGGCCAAAGTGGCTCATAATATTTCGAGTTCTACCCAGCGCATGTTCGAAGAACACAATCTTTATGAAGTAGCAGAAGGGATAAAGACCAATGTACGCGGACAGAATTTTATTGATGTCGAAATCGTAATGTTGCCTCCCGACCAACATGATGTAAGTGCTGCGGAAATCATTGCACTATGGCGTGATAATATTGGGGATATCGAAGGCGTCGACCAAATAACATTTGAAGCAGAGCGCGGCCCTGGAGGAGCGCGACAGGATATCAGTATCGATCTCAGTCATGCCGACATCGATGTATTGGCAAGAGCAAGTGCCGCATTTGTAGAACGAATGAAAGCCTTCTCGAACACGCGTGATGTTACTGATAATTATAATAAAGGAAAAATACAGTACGACTTTAAGTTATTACCGCAGGGAAGAAATTTGGGATTGACCTCAAATGAGGTGGGTCAGCAAGTCCGTGACGGTTTTTTTGGAGCTTTGGCGATGCGGCAATTGCGGGGCATGAACGAAATAGAGGTGCGTGTTAAACTGCCTCTGGAAGAACGGAAAGACATCAATAATCTGGAAAACTTCTTAATACGCACGCCCGATGGAATAGAGGTTCCGTTGATGGATGTCGTAGAGGTGGAACAGCGGGAAGCCTTTAGCAGTATCAACCGCAGGGATGGCCGTAGGGTAGTGAATGTCGGCATGGATGTAGAACCCGCCAATACCGTCAATCGCGTTATAACCTCGGTGCAAAAGGAAGTGTTACCCCAATTACGGGCAGATTTTCCTGGAATCACCTGGAGTTTCGAGGGCAGTCAAGCCGATATGCGGGAGAGCACCAATACCTTAAGATCAGGCTTTGCCATTGCCATGCTTTTGATTTACACGCTACTTGCCATTGCGTTTAGTAGCTATACCCAACCGCTGATTGTCATGACTGCAATACCGTTCGGAATTGTCGGAGCTGTAATAGGACATATTTTGTTAGGCTATGACCTTTCTTTGGTCAGTCTAATGGGGGTAATCGCATTATCGGGGGTTGTTGTCAACGATTCGTTGATTATGATCGACTATGCCAATAAGCGCCGAAGGGAAGGCGACCCTATTTACAAATCCATTCACGAGGCGGGGTTACGAAGGTTCCGCCCCATAATGTTAACAACGATGACCACTTTTGGCGGTCTGGCCCCCATCATTCTAGAAACATCGAGCCAAGCATTTTATTTGATCCCCATGGCCATTTCATTAGGGTTCGGAATTGTATTCGCCACGGCGATCATATTGGTAATCGTACCTTGCTTGTACCTAACCTTGGAAGATTTCAGGCTTCTGGCGACAAAAGGTAAAACGGTAAAACAGGTAGACGTTTCCGAGACTGTTGAAACCAGAGAAACCGTTCTAACGGACAAATAAGAACTACGAACTATTTGTTTAGAATTGGGCTACTATCGATAGAAACCTACGTACTTAAGAACAACTGGCAATTTATATTCCAAAACCGAAAGGTCATAAGTATTAAATGCAATTATTTTTCGGTCAAAACCCTTTTTTTTCGTCAAAAAAAGCTCGAAAAACCGTTAAACGAACCTATTTTACCTAGAACGACTAGTTTTTACAATGGTTACGATTCGGACTAATTTTGTAAGAAACAAATGTCATGAAGACCATAGTTGATAGAATCAAAAAGGAATTCACCAAAGAGAATATAATAGCAGCGATCAGTTGCCTCATCATTTCGATATCCGTCTTTTTTATTATACAGGTGATGAATCGATAGTACTTTTCTATCATTAATATTCTAGGGAAGATGATGGTTAGCTGCAAATAACCACTCCTCTTCCTGCTTTTTTTGAGATGGTCATTTTTTAAGCAAAGGAAATGGGTTGCCCCATTGCAGCGAAAGCTTAGAACGATATTACTTCCATACCATCGATAAAGATGTTCCGTTACTTTCCAATGTCAAATGTTTATTTGTTCACTAATATCGAGACCACCGATCACTAACAACTAAGCTAGAGTAGGCATATAAAAAACTTACCCTTATCTTTATTCAAATCGTATCGCTATTTCCAGCGACCAATAACAAACCATCAAACTTAATAAATGAAAACCATAACAACCCTTCTTATTTCCGTACTCCTTACAACGTCTTGTACCGAACGACCTCAGAAAAAACAGGAAGCCATTAGAAATGAAGAAATCAAACTCATCTATTCACTAAATACCAATGAAATCAGGGAAGGAGATAAGACTATTGCTATTGCAGGGGCGACCTTGATTGACGGCACCGGTTCTGAACCAATTGAGAATGCCTTGGTCATCGTTAAAAACAACATTATCGATTTTGTTGGGAAGTTTTCTGACATCGAGCTCCCAAATGACGTCGAAATCTTTGATGCCACTGGAATGACTCTTCTCCCAGGGCTTATCGATGCCCATTTTCATGGAGCCTCAGAAAAGATGACCACCTTGTTTTTAAAAAAAGGCGTGACCTCGGTACGTGATCCCGGGGCATGGAACGAGTCATATGATGACGCCCGCCTCTCGGGAGAAGCTATTCCACGGTTATTCCTCACCGGGCCGCATATTGATAGCTATCCTCCGGCATATCCAAAAAATTCCTACCTGATTCAAGATGCAATTGAAGGTCAAATCGCTGTGAATAGATTTGCCGACGCCGGAGCCACCGCCATAAAGGTGTATTTCAGACTTTCCACTGAAATGATTGAAGCCATATGTGAAACCGCTCATAAAAGAGGCCTACCCGTTACCGCCCATCTAGAAATTACCAATGCCATTGATGCCATCAATGCCGGGCTTGACGGTATTGAACATATTACCTCTTTCGGTACGGCATTGCTTCCGCCAAATAAGGCCGAGAATTATAAAAACCTGATTATGGGTGATAATAGTGCGCGCGGAAGGGGCCGGTATGAAGTTTGGAACACCTTGGATATTGACAACAACCCTAAAGTCGATTCCATTATACCCTTCTTGGTGGAACGAAAGACCTTTATCAGTCCCACATTGGCTGTGTTTGAACGGCAATTCGACAAAGGAGACAGTATTGAAGTCAATGCGTTTGCCAACATGCTCAAATTTGTAGGAAAAGCTAAAAAAGGAGGCGCCAAAATTGTCGTAGGTTCCCATACTTTTGCGCCCTATGCAGATTTGGGCAATGCCTATTATCGGGAAATGGAACTCTTGAAAGAAGCAGGACTAAGCAACATGCAGGTACTCGTTGCAGCAACAATTCAAAACGCACGGTTTTTTAGAATTGACGAAAGGCTAGGAAGTATTGAGAAAGGGAAAGTGGCCGATTTGATCTTATTACGAAAGAATCCGTTGGATGATCTCAAAGCAATGAATACGGTGGAAAAAGTGATGCTCAATGGCGTTTTCAGGAATTTTTAAGGATTAACTAATTCCTCATCGCACTGAAATTTGGGAGTGTAATCGTAGTAAAACTAGTAATTCAACTCGGGGCCAATACCGATGGCGGACAATATGCCACGTATAAGAATCATTTCCTTTTCATGGAAGAATCCGTCGGCATTAGCCATATCTTCTAAAATACGAGCCAAAGCCCGTTTTTTCGTATTTGGCATTCCATCTAATATCACAATACCTTGTTCAGGTTTTATATTTCTTGCCTGTACAATAAAATTGCTTTCGAAATCAATACGTTGCATCAATTCACCCAAGGCATTAATTTCACCATTATGCACCCTACCATCGGCAAGGATTACTGAATCAACGGCCTGTACTATGGCCAACTTTTCAGATATTTCAAATTTCAGGGGAGATTTTTTAAAACTCATACAAGTGGGGCTGGTATTTATAAATAACGTTAATCAACACGATACCTAACGTTAGATTTGGTCAAAAAGCGCCTCAAGATAAAGAAAATATAATTTTGAATTGTGAAAACCAAAAAAAGTGAGAGAAATGACCTGAAAGACCCAGATTCAGTAGTTATTTATAGAAAAAGGTATAAACAAATATGGAACGGATATTAAGAACGAAAAAAAACTTCTATGAAAATGTTACTCCGGCTTTTCCTTACTGGCTATGTAATCGCCCCAATCACCATTTTCAACATTTATAATAGTTTCAACACGTGTCACCAACAGGGTAAATGCATTGTCTTTGTCATAAGGGGCAGTTTTGGTTTGCCATAGAAGCTTTTCTCGTTTTAGCCGTTCGGAAGCAGTTCTGTAATTGATCCATTTCTTTTCAAATTTCATAACGCCCGATATGGTAGTCAATATGGCAACGAGAGCACCAAGCCCCCCCACGATCAAGGCCGACGAATCAAGACCCGAAAGCAGGGGAATCAAAACAGCCAATATAATCGTTACGATTTTTATGCGATAGTGATAGTCTTTGTTGATACCACTTTTCTTACTGTACCACTTTTGTTGGCCATCCAACCGTTCGGATACATATTCTTCTGCCTCCATAACCTAAATTTAAAATAGATTAATTAAAATACCGTGTTTCTGTCATCCTTTAGGGACTTAGTATAATGCTCTTGGCCCCTCTTTTTTCAGCTTCTTCAATCATATGCTTCGTACCACCGGAACCGTCACCTTCTTTCCCGTTCCAAAGGGCCAAAAAAGTAAGGTTGCGACCCCCGTAGGTCAGTGCCGAATTTAAGATCCATAAATTATTTCGTTCCCAAAAAGAATAGTCTGCTTTCGATTGTAGCCATATGGGTAGTTCCTTAACGTCTGACAACTGCTGCACAAGTGTATTTTTATCATCATGTATGGCATAAAATCGATCCACCCATGAATTGCCTGCAAATTTTACCGACTCAACGATAAATTTATCCGGGGGCAATGCCAAATACATTCCGGATTTTATTCCCAACTCTTTGCAAACTTCATGAAAAAGTATATCACCGCCACATGCCCCTCCGGCAACTCCCACAAAATTGTCTGCCTTCGCCCCAATGATTTCTTTTACATTTGCCCTGATTTTTTCGCGCACCTCATCTTCCCGCTCTTTTGGGAACCGAGGTTCTTTACGGTCTTCCTTGTCGATCATATGACCTGAGAACACAATTGCCTTTTTAGTTTCGACACTCTCACTCAATGAAATGCCACTAAATTCATTTAGGGCGGCCTTCACGTTCGCCTCCATCACCTTGAGTTTTTGATATAATAGCAATTGTCGCATGGCCGATTCAAAGTTCAATCCTGAACCAGATTCGATGGCCGTAAAATATAAGTGGGCGACACGTTCAGGCTTGTCACTTGTCAAAAGTTCCAAATCGGCTATAGTCATGTTCACCCATGGATCGGATCGATTATCGCGTTCTAATGATTTTCTTTCTGAATCAACCGCCCAACCAACTACCATTGCCAAATCATTAAATTCCTTTTTATAGGTATCCAAGATACCGTCAGCTTCGTCTCCAAACTTAGCTTCCCAAATATTGGGTTCATTTTCGGCCAAAGAAATAATCAACTTAAGCATACCTAAAGCATTCACCCCGGAATAAAAATGGTTTAAATCTTCTTGAAATCCAAGCGAATAATTTTTGTACGACTCCATCAATAAATTGGAGCGTAGTGCTTTTGCACCCCTGCTAGCTGGTTCAACATCATCCCACTGGGCAATCCATTTAACTTTTTCATTACGTGCCTTTAAAGCAAACACCTCGGCACGTTTATTTCTGTCAAGTGTTGCAGACTGTTTAAATAGGGATTCAATGGCTTGATCGGATCGTGCCCACAATTGCTCAGCGATATTGGGTTTTGCCTCTGATTCCCCCAACCGATGATAAATGGTGGCCAAACGGTCATTGGCTTCAATATCGTTGGGCTTTCTTTTTTCTATTATTTCCCAAGACTGCCGGGCATCCTCATAAAACTTTAACCTATACTGTATCTCGGCAATGACCCTCAAGGCGGGTAATTCCCACGGAAAAAAAGTTGCTTCTAATGCCAATAGGGCCAACTTACCCTGATCTTCGGTTTTCTGCGCCACAAATACTTCTTTGGAAAAATCGGCCGGAATGGCCAAAAAGTCTTCTGCGTTCTGTGATTTGAGTTTAGGAAGCATCATAAAAACAGGACTATCCGGACGGTTCGATCGCATCGTTGCCTTAATACTTTCACTCAATAAATCTACTGTATCGGGGAGGTCATCATTGTCATAAGCCAAATACCGGTCCGTCTTCAGATCAAAAGGCACCTCGTCTTTACGACAGCGAATCAACAAAGTTTTTTTCGCACGCAATGCGTGCCGAATACCAAGTTCATAAAAAACATTGGCATTGTGAATCGATATATCGGCTATGACCAAATCACTCGTAAGCAACAATTGGAACATGTCTTGGCGTATGTTGCCAGCCTCTAAGATAACACCAGTGGTATAACCGTTTATTCCAGCCTTTTTTAGAGCCGGCAGTACGAGTTGTGTTTGTACCTCATCAAAATTCACACCATTCTTTTCCCCAAAGGGCCTGACTATAAATGCATTCATTCTTGAACTTTATATTTGTATTGTTCTCGTCTAAACAAATGAACCAAGATGTTTTAAATTCACCTGTTCGATAGCCGTTTTGGCCCCGACCAATTGCAAATCTTTAATGTTCTTAACAGAGTCCATTTTTTGAACTTTTTCAGGATCAAGATGTCCCAGTCCTAAAGCCTTTAAGCCCTTTTCACTAAGGTCGGCATTATAGCGTACATAAGTAAAATCCCTATGGGTATCCTCATCGGCCGTAGGAACCATATCACCGAGCTCGCGATCTATCTCAGGGCCGTATGTGCATTTGCCGAACGTACGGCAATTGATATCTTGATCGATCTGAATAGCATACATCAAATTTGTCGGTAGTTCCATTAAAGTATTTCCCAAATTACGATATTCGCCTTCCGAAGTGGCGCTACCCGTACCGACCGATACCACCAACAATTTATCCTCGCCCCGCTCCCAATTCAGTTTATAGGCTGAGTGTGTAGCCATGCGATAGAGCAGAAATGCGGGATTATTATACGGTGTGACGCCACCATCGACAAAAACAAAGGTCTTCGAGGGGTCATTCGGGTCCCACTCCAAGGTTTCCGGAGGAAAATACGCCGGGGCAGCGGTACTGGCCCTAATAAGCTGGTACAGTTTGATATTTTGATTGTTATCGGCCCGATCCTTGCTGTTATATCTGGCCAGCGGATTGTTACTGATAGGCCATGGTGAATCGGTGCTCCGATTCATAGTAACTACTGTAAGAAGGGCTTTGAACTTGCCGTTGGCAATATCCATATTGGTATCTTTCCCGAAGGTGTCTTGTAGCATATTAAGCAATGGCCCCGATTCATAAAGTGATTTCCATTTTTTTAATAGGGACGATTTATCGAACATCTCTTTTCCTTTTTTGGTATAGAATTCCAATAATTCGGCAACTGACATTCCTATCGAAAGTCCCGCAGCGATTATGGCACCTGTACTCGTGCCACCGAAGTAGTCAAAATAATCGGATAAACGAAAATCATCGTCTTTCCCTAATTGATCTTTTAAATCGTTCTCTAGTTTCGCCAATATTTCAAGGGTAATGACCCCTCGAATACCGCCGCCATCCAAGGCGAGAATTTTATGGGATTTTGATTTTTCATAACGGTCGGCCAAGCCGCCCCAAAGGGAAGATGTTGTAGTTGACATAGTAGAATGGTTTAATTCATCTTTTGTAAAAGTGTGCTATTTCATTATTTAAATAATCGACCGCTATTGTGGTAAAATTAAAATGTACTTCCCATTTTCTATGCATCATAATCGGGCCATTTTTGGCCACAGCCCATTCACAAAATGCCAAATCTCCCGCCAGACCGAATAGTGTATGTCCGTTAGTGATAGGGATAGTTCTACTGCAATTAAAATGGTTCAGGGGGATTTTGTCCGGAAAAATACAGTCCGATTTACCGTTAGTCAACAACTCACTACATGAAATCGAAAAATGTATTACATTCCTTTTCCAAGGTAGGATTAAATTATCAAAATCGCAATTAAAACCTTGCATTGCTCGAACTATCCCAAGAATTTTATTAACTTTAAAACTTTATAGTTCCCCTTATTTTTTTGGTTCACAAATACCGATTACCCTTTTTTCACAAGGTTAATACGGGAAAAGTGGCACGGTCCATCGTTGAAGGAATCGCGTAGTTGTTTCCTGACCGGGACAAACGGATTTCTAATTATGGTACACAACTTTTCCAATGCCTAATTAATTTTAAACTCGAAAAAAAACCAATAGGAAGAACTATGGCAAATGATACTATTTTCTTTAGCTATTCTCGCGACGATACCAAATTTGTATTGAATCTGGCCAAAAGTCTGCGTAAGGCAGGTGCCAATATCTGGCTAGACCAACTGGATATCAAGCCCGGCACGCGCTGGGATAGTTCAATTGAAAAGGCACTTCAATTGTCTAAAACCTTATTGGTCATACTTTCCAAAACATCTGTGGCCTCGAATAATGTAATGGACGAGGTCTCTTATGCCCTTGGCGAAAACAAAAAGGTAGTACCCGTACTTTTAGAGGAATGCGCCATTCCATTTCGATTAAGACGATTACAATATGCCGATTTCACCATAGACCATCAAAAGGGGCTGAAAACCCTTGCAGAAGCGCTCAATCTAGATCAGATCGTGGCCGACAAACTAACGGAGTCTTCACCGGAAGGCAGTGTTATTCCCGCAAAGAAAGCCCCTGTACTTGGCACAAAAACCGCCGAAGAGACACCGACAGAGGAGAACGCCAAAACCCAAATAGAATCAAAAACAGCACAAGAACACGAACGCGCTGAAGAAAAACAAGAACCTGCGGTCAAAAAAGAACCTTTAACCAGACCCAATCCTGTCAGAAGTATCCCTCCTGCGAAATCTAAAAATAAGGTTCCCCTATACATGGGCGGCGGTGTCTTTCTTTTATTGGCTATCCTATGGTTTTCCGGGGTTTTCAGTCCTGATACCGCCATGACTACTCCGCAGGATAGCGAAGAATTCGTTATCACGGAATCAGGTGAAGATCTTGATGATGCTATTATCGACTCGGAAGGAGCAGAGGAATTTGATGATATGACAATCGATAAAAAGGCACAAAATAACAATGAATCAATCCCCACCATATACGAAACAAGTACAAAAACTGGGCAAAATGAGGTACAAGGCACTTCCTTGGACGATGTGGATCAGGTAAATGGTCAAAATGTTTCAATTGTGCAATATTCGGATGGCCAAACAGATCCCGCCGGATATTTTCGGCAGGTGGATCAAAATACGTGGGTAGAGGAATCAATTATACACGAACACGAAACTCCTTTTGAAGAGGTAATGCGGGATGAATGGTCGGTGTATTTAAGGGATACTTCCAGAGACCTTTCCATTCAACTGAACCTACATACCCGTCAGGTTATTCTAAACTACGACAAACCCGATGCCGGAACCTTATATAACATCAGCGATTTTATGGATGATTGATAAACGACCTTTGGGCATTAGTCGTCAAATTAGACCGACCACAATTTATCTACTGCCAAAGCCTCATGTCGCTCTTTTCATAAAATGGTCTTCCATTAAGTCGAATTTGGCCTCTAAAAACCTAAATATAATATCATGATTTTTATTATTTTTAGTAAAGTATAAACCCCCATATTATATTGTTCGTAATCATTCCTTACTATGCCTATCAGTGTATAAACGATGGAAAGCTAAGCGGAAGATAAGAAGTGAAGGCCTGAACAATGGAGCTTTATATCCTAGGGCTTGTACGTTGAAAACTCTTGAAAAAGTGGCCCCCATTTTCCGAGGAAGCCAAAACAACAACATAAAAGAGATAACGTTATAACCCGAATTTTATCTCGAAACGGATAAATTTTTGGAACATATAAAGAATTTTGGGCCCTATCTTCACCGATTTGGCTGAATTAGGGGCAGGAAATAAATTGTACTACGGGAAAACTTGGTTGATACATGGGTTGGCTAATTTTTTCAAGAAGCAATATGGACTATAAACTATTCTTTCACAATACCAAATACTGTATACTATGAATCGCTATAAATTCCTCCATCTACCACTATTTTCGGTTTACAAGGTTGTATCCATTCTCTTGCTGTTCGGTATGTTAACAACCCAAACCTTCGCACAATCTACCATAGAACGTCTGGAATTAAACGGTCAGGATGTGGGCAACGTAACTATAAGTTATGCCTTGCCAAAGCAAAAACCGGCTATGGCAACGGTTCAGGTAAATCAAAGATTCGATTCGGGAACCTTGTTTATCATACCCGCCCAAACAGTAGTATGGCTGACGAGTAATGGCAACAAACAGCGTTTAGGCCCAGGTTCAAAGCACGTAGCATCTGCGGGTGCAAAAGGAGAATCGCATCAGACCTTTTGGGGGAAAGTGCAACACTTCGTCAGTAATAAACTTAATTTTTATAAAGCCAGCGGTCCCAGCACCAAACATCAAGGAGCGGTAAAAGGAACCGTTTTTACGGTCGAAGCGGTTGGGAAGGATGTTAAATTCAGCACTCAGGAAGGCGCCGTTGCCATTGAGCGGCAGGTAAAATTGAATATTCAGGAACAGTCAAAAAATAACTTGAGAAAACAGCGTGAACTAACGGCTACTAAAACCACACTGATAAACGCAGGAGACCCGGAAGAAGTGTTTGATCATAACTACGAGGAGGAAGTGGCCTATGAATCATACGACCAAGCTATCCGATTTTTCCGTCAAGAATTGGAACAAGCTTATGAAAATGGCGTTAACGCCGAATTTATTGTGGGGGAATATACCTTACTCGGAGAACTCTACCTTGATGCCGCCGACCCCACTTCTGCAGTCCAAGCATTCGAAACGGCAATTGAACTTTATGAGGATGAACTTGATCCCGATGACCCGGCCGTCGCAGTGAACCATATTGGTCTAGGAGAGGCGAATTATAACTTGCAAAACTATAATGAGGGCACCAATCATTGCAACATAGCCTTGGCCCTACTCTCGGAAGAACTTGAGTTTAATAAAGAGGATTTCGAGTATTTCCTAGAAATCGAAGATTATGAGACCGCATGGAGTATTGGAATGGATATGGTTGACAATTACGACAATCTCGGGTGGTGTTATGATATTTTGAACAACTATGAGGAAAGCGACAAGTATTATGGCATGGCAGAAGCCTTGGAAGAACAACTAAACCAATATTAACGAAACGATGACTACCCTAAAACGACTCGCGGTTTATCTTTTCATTTTTGTTCTTCTTTTAAGTATCGCGGCCACCCTTACCAATTTTTGGCAATCGTTGGACTACTATGTCTATCGATCGTTTTATTTAGACCGTTCTGAGCAGATTGAAATGTCATCAGGAATCCACCTTATTGATCTTCCCCACCATGCAGCGCATAAGAACACCTATGACCGAGGAAATTATAGGAAACGCCTGAGCAATCTTTTAGACACAATAGCGGCCGCAAAGGAAAGTCCCAGGGCAGTTTTGTTAGATATCTATTTCGAGAACGAGCCTCAGGAACTGGAGACTTTAAAAAGGGCTTTAAAAGATATTGGAGAAAAAACAAAAGTCTATGGGGTGTATGACATGCGCGAATATGAACAAATCACTTTTGAAGAAAATGAGGAGGGTCAGGCCATAGACATCTATGAAAACTATTTGGAAGGGTTTCGATTACACTCGATGTTTGAAGAGAAAATGGGGGTATTGCTTTATGAATCGGAATTGCCATTCCCACGTGCAGGGGGTGGCTACGAGCTCATAGAATCCGTGGCCTCAAAAGTAGCACGTGATATTAGCTTAAATGATACTCCTCCTTTAGAAAGAAGGAGTTTTGTATTGCCGCTTGGCAACGAGCAAAGTGTTGCAAGACAAACCGTTCAATTTCTACATACGGGTGACAATACTTCTGGAGGTACTTTTTCATCTCCCTTGGACATCGACGGTAAAGTTCTAATTATTGGAAGCCTAGCCGCCGATAGAATCACCAAAATCAATAAAACCGGGACCCACTTGGTGGCTTGGGCCTTAATGGATCAAATAAACAATAACATCTTGGCTAAACAACCCCTTACACAGCCTTTTGTTTATATAGGCCTGGTATTGTTTTTCGCACTTTTTACGGCACTGCTATTTGCATTGTTCTTTAAATACCTAAAAAAATTGCAGACCAAACCACTGATTATAGCCTTGTTATCGTTTTTGACCAGTATCGTCTTATTATTGTGCGTTGGGGCCGCCATTCTTTCATTGGGGCAGGTGATTCCTATGGGTCTACCCTTGATTGCCATTTTGTTTTCGGCTATTCTATCTTGGCGCTTTGCCTATAAATTCTTGGTGACCGGGGTCGCCGAAGGTTCTCAAAAATATGATGTGTTTATTAGTTATTCCCGTGGTAACAGTGATTGGGTCATAAAGAATATTTATGAACCTTTAGCCGCTTTTCGCAAACCGAACGGTGATAAATTGAACATTTTCTTCGATAGGGATAGTATTGGCATTGGCGAGGCCTTTACGGCAAAATATATGTGGGCCATTGTTGATTCCCGCTTTTTTCTTCCTGTTTTTTCGGAAGAATACTACGGAAAAAATCATTGCCGCAACGAAATGGATCTAGCTTACAAGCGCTCTGTTGAAAAACTCATTACCATTTTGCCCGTAGCTTTTTCCTATGAGGCCGTTCCGGAAATCTACACGCATATCAACTTTAAGGATATTACGGTGAATCCTAATTTTATAAAAGATATAGAAAACGTATTTGAATAAAAGCAATTTACCCCTGATAATTGACATTTTACACATCACAAAGGAGATGCCAGGAACTTCGATGTTAAACTATCAAGAATTTCCTTAACTTTAGAAAAGAATCTTCCCCCACAATTTAGTAGTCAAGAAAGTATGGTTTGAGACTCAAATCATAAATAATCTTTTTGGCCTATCCGATAAGAATGATAAAAGCAATTGTGTGAATTGTTACAACCAGTTTATAATATAATTATATCACAATGGCCGTAGCAAAAACAATCGCATGCGTGTAAACATCCAATATTAGAATTATGAAGCCCATTGAAAAACTTATAGTCTTCGGCACTAAGAAAGCCATCGTCGCAGATGAAAAATCAGGTCAAAAGGAAGGGGTATCCTATGATTTGACAGGAAGTACCCGTGACGCCGAAAACCAACACGATATTGGCCTTAAAGATAATGACAAGTTATTGGAATTCGTACTGGAGGATGGCACCACATGGATGTGCGACGCATCTACCCTTCATGAAGTGTACCCAGAACTTGACCCTGCCTTTAAACCTGATGGTAAACGCGATGCTGATACGGAAGCTTTTGTACTACCTACTACCGTAGATGCACCGGCTACAGAAAGAGGAGTTGTAGGTAAAATTGTGGTCAAGATACTACGGGTATTCGTCAAAAAGGCATTCGAAAAGGCTATCGATCTGGGCATAACAAAAATAGCCATAAAACTTGAGGATAAACATTTGCAACATGGTATTACGGAGAAAAGTGAGCTGTGGGGCGAGATGATCGATAAAAAAGGAGTGATAAAAATAGACGCCGCTCTCTTTTCGGTCGATAAAGACTTTAAATTTCATTCTTTTAATGAGAATACGGCCAGTAATAAGCCTTATTTTCTCTTTATACACGGTACCAATTCAGATACCTTAGGTGCCTTTTGTGATTTAAAACCCGCGCCTGTTTGGGATACTTTGCACGAAATATATGCCAAGAACGTATTGGCCTTTCAACATCGTACCCTTACCCAAAGTCCTTTGGAGAACGCCGTACAATTGGCAGGGCTATTGCCCGATGGATCCGAATTGCATGTATTGACCCACTCAAGGGGAGGCATTATTGGGGATATCTTAAATAAATACAGCGATAATGGAACAGGATTTACTGACAATCACATAGCACTACTTGAAAAAGAAGGTAAAAGAACCGATGATATTCGCGCCATACGCGCATTGAACTCAATTTTTAAGAAAAAAAAGCTAAAAATTACCAAATTTATCCGAGTGGCCTGCCCGGCTGCAGGGACCAAATTGGCCTCCAAACGTTTGGACCATATTCTCAATGTTTTCGTTAATCTTTTGGGAGGTGTTTTTGGAGACATTTTAAAGGAATTGCTTTCTGCCGCCATTGACAGCAAAGATAATGTCGATGTGCTTCCTGGACTTGAGGCCATGAATCCAGAATCCCCTTTTATTAAAATATTGAACGACCCGTCAGATGATAATGAGATAACGGGCAAACCATTGGCGGTAATCTCAGGAAACGGTAGGGTCAATTTTTCGGGCAAAGGACTTTTGGTCATTTTAGGCAAACTGTTTTACTGGCAACGTAACGATTTGGTGGTCAATACCGATTCCATGTATCTTGGGGCCAAGCGAAGCGAAAAAATACAGTATTTTTTCGATCAGGATGTTGGGGTAAACCATGTCAAGTATTTTGAGAACAACAAAACCCGGGAAGCCATCGATCTTGCCTTAAAAACCGAGGTAGGAAATACAATTCCAGGCTTTAAGGAAGTGGAGCAATATGAAGTGCCGGCAGGTGACCGGGCCCTCATCGAACACGGCGAACTTAAACCGGGAGAGCATCCGATTTCCGGCAACAGGCCCATCGTCATACTGTTACCGGGCATTATGGGCTCCAACCTTACCCAGAACAACAAAGAAATCTGGTTACACTATCGACGGATATTAAAAGGAGGGTTAACGAATCTAAAGTACCCCAACGTCAGTGATATTGTCGCCGATTCCGTCGTAAAGACCTCCTATTACAAACTGTACAAATGGTTGTTGGGCAGGTACGATGTATTAGTCTATCCTTTTGACTGGCGTCTTCCCTTGGAGGAATCAGCAAAAGAATTGAACACCAAGATCGAAAGTTTGTTGAAACTTGATCAGCCAATTAAAATCATAGGCCACTCCATGGGCGGGGTATTGGTTCGAGATTTTATCATCAACCATAAAGACACCTGGCAGCGCTTGAACGCTTCCAAAAATTTCAGGCTCGTATTTCTGGGTTGCCCCCTATCGGGCTCACATCGCATTTTGACCGTACTTTTCGGACAGGATTCCATCATTAAGACATTGAGCAAACTGGATCTATTTAATACCAAAAAAGGCCTGCTCAAAATATTCTCCAAATTTCCGGGTATTTTAGATTTGCTTCCCATAGTAAATCCCAAGGACGATCCCAAGAACGATTTTGGACGGCTTAAGGTATGGCAAAGTATGCGTACTGCCTTTGGCGAACCCGATTGGCCCTTGCCTACCGAAGAGGATCTTGATAGGTTCAAGGCCTATCGCGCTAAAATTCTGGAGGAACGAGATCACATCGATTATTCCAATATGGTCTATATCGCAGGTAAAGACAAAATGACCCCCTATGGCTATCATTTAGACACTATTCCCCCCAAAAAAGAATTGTATTTTCTCTATACCAGTGAGGGCGACCAAAGTGTCACCTGGGAATTGGGCATACCTAAGGGTATGGACCCCAGTTCAGTATACTATACCCGCATATCGCATGGCGCACTCGCTAACGATTCCAGTATTTTCGGGGGTATTGAAGAAATTCTATCCAAAGGCCGTACCAATCTACTACGGAATTCGAAGCCATCGTTACGGACTGAGGAAAAAATCTTTAGAACTGAACCCGATATCGATTTCGATCTTTCGGAAGAGGGGCTGATCAAAACGGTTCTAGGACTTGGGCGTGAAACCGAAGCCATCAGCAGCCAGATACCGATTTCCGTTTCTATCAGTAACGGAGACCTTCGGTATGCTGCTTACCCAGTACTCGCCGGTCATTTTTTAAATGATGGCGTCCTCTACGCCGAAAAGGCCATTGACGACTATCTGAACGGAAGCTTACGTTCTAAGCATCTATTGGGGCTTTATCCCGGGGAAATAGGTAGCAATGCGCTTTTCGACAATGTTGGGGACAACGATTTTGCCGGCGCTATAATTGTGGGGCTGGGCGAGCCTGACCAATTGACCTCTTTTCAACTGGCCAAGTCAGTTGAACTCGGGGTTTTAAACTACCTCTTGAGTTTACGCGGCAAAAAAATACCAAAGAAAGGCATTGGGGTATCCTCGTTGGTCATGGCCAGCGACTATGGGGGCTTGAGTATAGAAAGTTCTATGGAGGGGGTCATTTCGGGCGTTGACAATGCCAATGCGAAAATAAAAATGTTGTCCACCGAAGATTATAGCACCGTGCAGCATATCGAATTTGTAGAACTCTATGCCAACAGGGCACTTAATTGTATGTATGTTCTCAATCAACTGGCGAATAGGGAAAATGCCGCACTCAATATTATTTTGGGCAGCAAAAAAATAAAAAAGCTACTTGGGATCAGAAAACGTATTCCTTTGGATATGTCTGAAGATTGGTGGAACCGCATAACCGTACGACAACGTAAGGTCAACAAAGATACTGAAGAACTCGAGGGAATGGTTTTTGGAGCATCGACCAGTGATTCTCGCGAAGAAGAAAGCGAAATATACAGCAGTACCCCGTTGATCAATCAGTTTATTTCTGAAATATCGACCGACAATCAATGGTCTAGCTGTACCGCCAAAACATTGTTCGAACTATTGATTCCCAATGCCCTCAAGGAAAAACTAAAACGAAAGGGTAACATTTCATGGATTTTGGATACGAAAACGGCATCCTACCCATGGGAATTGTTACAAGATAGTACCAGCAATGCCAAACCTCTTTGTGTGAGTTCGGGAATGATTCGACAATTGGCGACTGGTCAATATCGTCATACCATCAAACGCGTGGCAGATAATAAGGCCCTAATCATTGCAGACCCAAACCTCGATGGTTACATCGGGCAATTACCTGGTGCCCGTGATGAAGGTGAACTGGTCAAGGGACTGCTCGACGGCGCAGGTTACCCGGTCAACCCGCGGATCGGAACGAATGCCTCTACAATCGTAAGGGAGTTGTTCTGTAATGATTATGCCGTTATACATCTTGCCGGCCATGGGGTGTTCAAACCCAAATCACCAAAGGAATCTGGCATGGTTATCGGCAAAAAGCTATTCTTGACCGTTTTTGAAATACAACAGATGCCCGTGGTGCCCGAACTTGTTTTCGTGAATTGTTGTCATTTGGGCTATACAACCGACATCGAGGAACAATTTTATCAAAATCGCTACAAGTTGGCGGCAAATATCGGCACACAGCTTATTCAGATTGGGGTAAAAGCCGTAATTGCGGCGGGATGGGCGGTAAATGATAGTGCAGCCCTAGAATTTGCAAAAGTTTTTTACGAACGTATGCTCGATGGGTATGCTTTCGGTGAATCGGTGAAAATGGCACGTGGCCTTGTTTATGAAAAATACCCCCAAACCAATACGTGGGGTGCATACCAATGCTATGGAGATCCCTTTTTCAGGTTAAAAAATATGGCTCGGGGGCCTTGGATGCCTCGTTATATTGTGCCCGAAGAAGCAGAGATTCATCTAGAAAATCTGCTCAATCAATTGCAAATGGGCATGACTACAAGCAAAGATGCCTTGGACGAACTCGGTACCATCAAGAAGGCGATAGCTGAGCACGATGATTTTTTAACCGCTTCCATATTGGAGCGTGAGGCCAAAATTTACCAAGAACTGGCCATGTACAAGGAGGCTGTGGAACGATTCGAAGAACTCTTATGTATCGAAAAAGCACATTTTTCCTTTTCGTGTATGGAAACCCATTGTAATACCCGTATCAAGTGGTATGTTAAGGAAGTCTTTGAAAATGCAAATTCCGCCATTACCCAAAAAGAAGCCCGGGAACACATCAAAGACGTCATAGCCGAACTACAAATACTACTTTCGGCCGGCAAAACGGCAGAACGCCTTAATCTTTTGGGAAGTGCCTACAAACGGCTTTCCATGGTCTCGGAAACCCCAAAAACCCGCCTTGAAGCGTATAAAGCTTCTATGGATCATTATAAAGAGGCTTATGAACATCCTGTAAACGGAAATAAAATATACTCGTTGACCAATGCCGCCGAATTAGCCTTTTTGATGCATTGTTCGAGAGGCGAAAATACTCCTGCCCTTATCAAAATCAAGGAAGAAGACCACGAGCAAACTTATGACCTACAGGGAATGGAAGCCAACTCTGCAAAGAAGGGTGTCAAGAGTGTCAAAGAACTGCTCGAAAAACACAGCGGCGATCTAAAAAAGGGAGAGGCCGCCGATATCATCGATTATTGGGATTTAGTGACTAGTTTGAATATTGACCTTTGTCTATTGCTTATCGAAGAGGATGAAATCGCAGACAAAAAATGGAATGCAATTGTAGATCAGTTTAATGAAATTTGGAAAAAAGCAGGTTCGGAAGCTAAAAAGGTCGCGGAGCTGGAGCACCTACAATTTCTTATCCACTCCCTTAATAGGGTGGCCGGAAACAGCAATAGTTTTTCGCCCATCGGCACATCGGCTTCCAAAGATAAATTGGAGGTCCATACGGAAGAATTGCGAAACGCCTTGCACGCCGTACGGAAGCAAATAAAGACTAAGAAAACCATCACACCGAAAAAGAAAGGACCAAGTTCAAAATAATATTGATTGTAGTGTATTCCGAGACTTGGCTGGCTATGGTTTGTTTATCTAGGATTGGGAACTGGCCGTGTTTTAACCTATCAACGATTCCAACCAACCGTTGAGTCATTTTGTCCATCGTCCATATGAGGAAGAGCAAATCTTTGTGGAACGGTCCAATAGGATTAATAAAACCTTTCGTTTACCTAGGAGGTAATTACATCTATTTCATCCGCTCCAAAGTCTCTCTGGCATAATTGTCGCCCAAGGTTGAATCCAATTTTAACGAAGCTTCCCTTCCCAAGGTATATAAAACATGGTTTACACCCGGAGGCGAAAAACTGACGATCAAATCAGCCAATACATTATAGGCCCCTTTGGTCTTTTTTATCGAGGTATTCAAATCGTCATATCTGGCCGCCGCAAAATCCGAACAATCAATCACATTCCCTGCATGGTTGATATAACTTTTACCCGCAATAACCTGGCAACCTGCAGACCAGTTAGAGTGCCCCATGCCAGACCAATGGATGTTGATGGTCTGATTGGGGTTGCCATCCAGCCCCTTGTTCAAATCGGCTTCGGTGAGCGCATTGTCATCGTCGCGATCGCGAAAGACCAACACTCCATTTTTATACGGTTTAAGGGCGCGATAGATTTTTTTCTCCACGGAAATCTTGTGCCACCCAAAACGGTATTTATGTTGGCCTTCGACCAAAAAGGCCTCATCTTTTCGAGAACCCATCTTTTGATTTGCATCGGTAGATCCCCAGAACTTAAAGACCATACCTCGCACAAGGAGTATAAAAATATCATCGTTTTCTCGTCTGCCTGCGCTTAAATCCTGGCCCCGACGGATACCAATAAGGTGAATTTCGTTGGGGTCGAATTCCCAATCGTTCACCTTTCGGGTATCGGAAGGCTTGTTATACTGATTCACCTGCGAAATTATAGGATGGGGGTGTGCCTGATAATGCGTTTTGGCCTTGTGTAACAGGTTGATCCATTTTGTATATTCTGCCGTAGGATTTGCAGTCGAAGCGACTCCCCAATCGGAAACTTTTCGAGTAGCTTTCCAACGATCGATATGGCTCCAAGTACCTTGACCGACAATACCATCGGGAACCATATCTTTGACCCCCTCAACAGTGCGCACATATTCTTGAAATAGCCGCGTCGAAGCCTGTGTTACATAATCAAAAATACCATCGACTACACCCCTAGGCATAAAACCTGCCTCGGAAAGAAACTCTTGCAATTGAGTTACCTCTTCACCTGGGGAATCGCGAAACCGACGCCATGTTGTGCGATCGTCATCCCTAAATGAACTTGTATTCTTCAATATACCATCACGATGATAGGGTGAAAGAAATTTTACCGGATCTGCAGGTCTTTTGGCAGTATCACAACTGCCGAGATAAATTGTGCTCATAGTATTCTAGTTTTAGGTTATTGAATTTCTTATGCGATAGTACTTCTTCAGATTATCTTTTATTTCAATTGGCCGCTTTTTTGGAATATGTTCGATTGATATAGTTTTCGATTTCCTGTAAATGTCCCACAAACGCTTTCAATTGGACATTGGCTTCAGGGCTCGGCACAATTTTTTTCGACCGGATACCTGCTCTCAACTCCATCAGTAACTTATTGGCTTCAGAAATCATTGTCGAATTCCAAGCCTCTTTTTTGGTCATACTCAAAAAGTATAAATCATCGACCAATTGTTCTTGAGAAGACTGGTTTCGTAACGACATTAAAGTTTTATAAATAATATCCCTGTTGTCCCCATACTGCTTAATCTTAAGCTGTAAATCTTTTTTACGAATATCTTCTTCGGATTGTTTTATGACCGTATTTAAGTTTTCGGAAACTTTGTTCAACCTAACTGATGTCGAATAATCCATACTTGCTGTTTGGGCTATGATATTCTGGACCGAATCTTGCGTATCAGCCAGCAACTTCAGCTTCTTTTCCAACTCTTCACGTTCCTGTACGGCGACCCTGGCAATGCTGTCGTTTAAATTTGCAATCTTAGTTGCTGATTCAGCAACTTCATCGCTTTTTTCCTTCATCCGTTTATAGTTGATCGCGACGTAAGACAGGAGCACTAAAAAAAGTGCTAGTGCACCAATCCAAAAAAACAGGGTACGCAATCTCTTTTTACTTCTTAGCTCTTGCTTCTTCCGAGCTTCTTCAATCTTGTGATTTTCAATTTCGCATTTTTCACTTTCCTCCAAATACGACATGGCCCGTTGAAAACCATTTACGTAGCGATTTGCCCAATCCGCTTTGGGTATGAACTTGTTTTTCCAATCTAGGGCCAGATGTAGTTCGCTACCCGTCAGAAAATCCTTTTTATTTTGTTCATGCAACGCCGCCGCTTCGGCCAACCGAATATAAGTCGACGCCGACTCGGCTTCTTCGTCCATCCAACGGTCAAGTCGCTGCCATTCACGAATTAGGCTTTCATGAGAGATATCGATAACCTTGTCATTATTGTCAGCACCTTCATTAACGATTAAAAAAGAGCGCTTATCGGCTATAAACCGTTGAATTATTTCAAGTAATTCAGCTTCGGATGCACCCGTTAGTGTCACCAATTGGCTTAGCAATACAGGCCGTCTTGTTTTTCGACCATGCTCGTCTACCATGGTAAGGGCCTGAAAAATTTCCTTTGCAATCGCGAATTGCTTCTTGCTCATCCCTCCCAACGCCTCATCGGCATGCTTTGAGAGCGCTTCTTGTATCCCCCCGATATAATCATAATCTTGCATATCGAGTTCCCCGCTTGAATCAACTTGGGTTTCATGATCCCAAATGCGCATTAACGCATGTTGTAACAGGGGGAGTTCATCTTCATATTTGCCTACATCGTTCAATAGGCGGGAAACTAGTACCGGATTAAGTTTTCCCCCATAGAGTTTTGCCGGACCCTCAATCGCCATTTTCAACTGTACCCTGTTCAATTTGGGCACTAAAAAAAGGCTTTTATTCATAGCCTCTGGCAAACCATAAAATTTTGTGCAGTCTCCCATAAAATCAGAGCGCATCGTAATTACAACATGAAAAGGAACCCTTCGCTGTTTTGAAAGTTCGAGCATAAGGTTTACAAAATCATTGGCCTGGTCTTTCCGGGCTTCACCACTTTGCCCCATGGTAAAGCGGAACAATTCTTCGAACTGATCTACCAGTAAAAAAAAGTTTTTATTTTCTTTCTTTTTTTTCTTTTCAAGAAGTTCAATTAAGGGGGTTATTCCATCTACCTCTATCTCTTTTAATAGATTTTCGTGCTTAGTATTGTCCGCATCAAGATTTCCCCAACCCAAGATTGTCTGTACCAAATGGTGTAATGGGTTTTGTCCTGGTCGCATAATTCCAATACACCACTGGTCACTACCCTGAATAAGATAGCCGGCTTTTAAAGCAGGAATAACCCCTGCCCGCAACAGTGAAGACTTACCACAACCTGAACTGCCGACTACGGCCACAAAATGATAGTTATGGAGTTGTTGCAACAATTCCATTATCTGATCATTGCGACCAAAAAACAAAAGACTCTCGTCAACATCAAAAGGGCGTAGCCCTACATATGGGTTAGAAGCTTGCGTGCTCATACTGCCTCTTTTTTTAAGGCATTTAAGAATTTATCTATACCTGCCCTATCCAAAATCTGATGGTTGCTATTGTCGACTATATTTATTTTTAAAAATTTTTGATTTATCGAAATATCATCATTTTCCTTTTGGGGAGGCGCCATATAGATAACAAAATCTTCTATAGGGTAATTACGGGTTATGATGAGCTGCAATGCAGCGCTCATACGCTCTAAAACCCATTCTTTAGAAACCTTTCCATATAAAAAAATCATCTTTTTGACTTGGCCGATGCGATTTCCTAATAGCTCAATATTTTTTCGAGGATCATCTTCCTGTGGATTGATAAAGGGCTGAATATTATTTTCAAGAAGTGCCTTTCCTAAATCAAAAGCATAGGTCTGATCGTTCAAATGGGTGTCCAGCAAAACGGATAACCGCTCGCCTTCCTGTGGTTTTTCTACCTCCATCAATTTAATCTGTTCCGCAAAATCTGAAATCTGTTTAGCAATTAAACTCTTGGACCCACGTATAAACTCATACGCCTTTGAAATACCCTTGCCCGTTTCAAGACCTTGTAAAAAGCGTTTGTATTCCGTTTCTTCCACGGTCGAAAAATCAGTTTCCGAAGGCACCCATATCATTTGTGGTTTTTCTGATTGTAACGAAATCTCTGTCTGCTTCTGAGGATACCAGAATTGAGGAGCCCCAATAATTTCCCGGCCTGGATATTGATCTAATAAATGCACCGATAGATCTGACTTTTGCACGGCTTCCTCCGTTGTTTTCCGATGTGCCTCAACCTCATCGGGAGGCGGAATTCCCGTTATGACGTTAAAACCTTTTTTTACCAATTCGGCAACAACACGCTTTCGCGAGGTGCGCAATGAATCGGAGACTTCACCTATATAAATCGTAAAAGCATCGGTATCTATCCCTTGTTGTTCTACCGTTACTTCTTCCCGTTCTTGTTGAAAATCATTGATCAATTCCCACATACCATCCCTAAGGTCTCGCATTCGTTCGATAAAATCTTTAGAATCGGCTTCAAGAAGGTCTCCGAAGTCACCTTTTTCCTTTCCATCATGAAAACTAAATCCTGAGGTGCCCTGTAGGGGTTGTGGCCATTCTTCGTACGGAATATTGTTCAAAAGTACATGAACAATTCTTGAACGATCGGCCACTTGTAAACCTATCGCGTCAGTTTGTACTTTTTTGTAAAAAAGATCCAACTCTTGTTGGCAATAGGCGGATTGCCTGTAACCAGGAGAATTTAGGACGATGAAGATTGCCGATTTTTCGATACCCGTTTTTATAGATTCATCGAACAATTTGGTACCATCCAATTTTTTATCGTCCCACCATATTTTCACCATGCCCATTCGGCCATAACGCCGATCTAGCATTTGTTTAAGATGATTATAAAACGACTGTATCCACCCTTGTTGTTGTGCAGTAAGTGCAACATTATCAACATGGGCGTAACTTATAAAAATGTCATATTCAAAATTGGAAATCAGCCCCATTTACAAACCTTTTTGAGTTCAAAAGAAAACCTCAAACAAAAATGAAAAACAACAATAAAAAGTTGTTTTTCAACTGTTTAAAGTTGAATTATGGGGGAAATTACTTAGGTAAGCATTTACAAAAAATTTATCTTTTTTAGGGGGAAAAGTGTCCAAAGATAGCTTTTGGCTTACATATGTGAATTTAAGAAATATCTTGTAATAATGGTAAGATAGACACCCGATTCCTAAAATAAGGGCGTTATATATTTACTTTTGAGCCTCCACGGCTCTCGGTAGACGTTATGGTGTTCAGTGATTATTGCTTTTTTTGGGAATAACGGCGTGTTTGATTATTTTAAGCTATACCATTAACGAGGAAGGGCGTTTCTAAAAAGTGTTGATTTATGCTGTTGCGAGGCACTAAGTAATCTTTCAATTAGTTCCAATCCATACACAGATTACTTCACTTCGTTCGTAATGATAGTTTATTCTAACTTTTTAGACACTCTCTTCTATTTCGCACTGAAAACCAATTCAGTACCTCAGTTATTTATTTGTACCAGCTCTTTTTTTCCGGCTGTTTTCATTTCTAATTTTAAAGCGGCCCCTTCCTTTGCCGAAAATTTACTATCTACTTTAATTTCGTGAACCCCCTTACTTATAGTCATGACTTCGGGATCTATAGATACACTCTTTATCATGTTCCAAGATTTGTCATACAGAACGGCTTCGTTTCCTCCTTCGTATTTTAAATATTCATCTAGACCGATAGTTATATTCAATTCCACCTTTTTAAAATTGTCAATTTCTAGCGTTATCGCCGATACTGATGTATTTTTGGTGGTCAAAATAAACTGTAGCGGTTGCGTATCATTATTATTTTGAAAGGAAAAGGATGACCATACCGGTTCTCCGGGTTGTCGAATCTTTAAATTATGTTCAAACCTTTGAACCAAATAGGGTATTAGGTTCCAACTGTTGTCAGACACCTTTTCCAATGAAAATTCATCCGAAATATTTTCCATTCGCTTCTTTTGATCGACACTAAAAGCTCCAGCCATTCTAGCTTTTTCCCACTGTTTTATCTTCTCAAGTATCTCGTCGCCAAACCCATTTTTCTCCACTAAATCCACCGAAGTCACCAGGGCATAGCCCGCATCAAAAGCCGCACTTCGGGCCAGCATCCATTCAATATCTTCAAGGCTTGTGTTGTCTCGCATACTGAACCACCCCAACATACAAGGAATAAAATTTCTTCTAAAATAATCTTGATTTAGCAACCTGTATGAAGTTTGACTTTCCCGAAACCCAGCGTACCACGGCTCCCCCCAGTTCATTCGGGTAAACATATGCCAGAAATAATGACCGGGCCTACTGGCATCCATAATATAGTCGTTCTTAATCTCTGGTTTCAATTTGTTGTACCATGCATCAACAAAAAGCAATTCACCATAGGTACCCATTCCTGTTGAATAATTACCTTCCAAGCCGTCAAAAGATATTTGTTTTAAACCTGTCTCATTGTATAAATCACCTATGCGACCCGACATTTCTATGCCCATAGCTGTATTGGTAAGAAAAGTTTTATAGGCATGATCTATCAACTTGGAAATTTCTTCATTCTTGTCATGGGCAGCGGCCCCAGTTCCAAAGGCGCCTCGTTGGCAGTTTAACAACATCCAAGGAGCAGTTTCAGAAACACTTTCATAACGGATAATTTCATTACCGACAACCGCGGCATGAAGACTGTTGTTCTTCATTTGGTTAAAATAGGTCGGATCCTGTATCTCGATGTTTTTTTGATCAATCGTGACATCATTTGTCAAAACACTGGCTCCCACCCTGGCCAATCTTTTATCGGGAACGGGTGTCACATAGGGGTCATTTGTCGTGATAAAATTCGATAAGGTGTGGGCGCCGAGTTTAATACCTCGTTTTGCGGCCTTATCTACACATTCTTTCATACTTTCCCAATTATTTGGAAAAGCATCTTTATGCAGATCAAAATGCCCCCAATTCTCAAAAGGTCCGGAATGGTATAAATATTTCAATCCGGCCTTTTTCGTAAGTGCTATGGCATCATCGATAGATTTCGTACCAAAATTTTGGATCAGATAAGCGGAAGTTGCTGTCGGTGAGCGTTTGCTCCAAACGCCATCTAAAGTTGGGTGGGGCAACCCCTCGTTAAGTTCAATAGCTTCAATTGTATTTAGAACTTCGTCGGGTGCACAACCGAACAAGGCAAATTTAGAACCAACAATACCTTCATCATCGTATGCAGGTGCCACATAGCTTTCATGGTTCATTGAAGCTACGATGCGCTCTTTATTTCTATTTCTGGTATAAGCCTGTAAAGAACTGCCATATTCCTTTGGCATGGCAGTGTGTCCGCGATAGAGAATATTCAATGAATCGGAAACATCTACTAAACTGGTCGTACCAAAAATGTCATACGAAGGTGTCGAATCGTCATCGCTGGATGGGTATCCGCCAAGGGTTCGCTTGTTCAGGGATTGAATTCCAATGGAAAACTTCTCGTTTCGGACAACACCAACGGATTCCCCAATAGTCTCTTTAATGGTAGATTTAAAAGGCCCCCAAAGTACCAATTCGATGGAGTCTTGTTTACTTATGGAAATAAGCTCGAGGGTTATATATTTTTCCTTTTTTTCTAATTTAACTTCGGCATCAACATCATTTTGGGAAAATTCAACTAACAACACCCCTCTTTTGTCATCTATACCGACCGATGATGGGTATTCCAGTTTCCCATTGACCTTTATAGCCATGATGGCCGTCGAATCACCGTGTCTGTATAAATAATCAGTCCCGGTTTCCCCATCGGACAACTCGATCAGTTTTCCGAATTTATCAAATCCAATATTTAAATTACCGGCAGTATAAATGATGTGAGTGTCGGTATCACATCCCATACTAATGAGCAAAAAATACAATGCCGAAATTTTTAAAATAATTTTTTTCATAGGTTGATTTTATAATT
>CBDULZ010000056.1:0-31923 GCA_965368185.1 uncultured Kriegella sp. | reverse complement strand
AAAGAATTAAAAACAATAACTTTAATGAAGTTTTAGAAAACTAAGCAGTTCTAATCAGGGGAAGCTTACAGTTGAGCATCCCCCCCGAAAATGAGTCTGAAGTTCGAAAAATGGTTTTTTTATTTTATTCTCTATGACTAAAATGCGAAGAATCCGGGATTTTCAGCACAGCTTTTCATTTTCTTCCCAACAAGAGCAGTTCGACGTTTTTTACGATCGTTTCCTTCAAAGCGACCTCGGTAGGATCTACCAGGCCGTTCCTTGGGACGATCTGGTACTGGCCTTTGGGCTGAAAGAACCAAAAAAAGGCCCGTGATCTATCTTCTCCGCCAAGGGCAAACTGGCCCTGATGTTCTTAAAGAATTACGCGGGGTGTTCCGACCGTAGGCTTGAGCATCCCCCGATCTTTAGGACAGGTTCTTCATTAAATTAAGTTCTGGTTATTGATCATTAAGCTGCTTTATGTTGTATGTCCGAATACCTTTTAAAAGGTATTTGATTTTCGATTCCCTGGTGTCTCCTCCTGTTATTGTAATAGTCAAAGTATTTGTTGAGCTGTTCGTATAGTTCTATTCCCGATTCAGGTGGGTTTAGATAAATACTCTCGTATTTTACGCTTCTCCACAGTCTTTCGATGAAGACATTGTCGATAGCCCTTCCCTTACCGTCCATACTGAGCTTTATGTTGTTGGATAGCACAAAACGGGTGAATACCTCCGAGGTAAACTGACTGCCTTGGTCGGTATTCACGATTTCCGGCTTTCCGTGCAACATTATAGCTTCCTCCAGAGTCTCTTTGCACCATTGTGCGTCCATGGTATTGGATACCGACCAGTTGAGTACGTAACGACTGTGCAGGTCGATAATGGCGACCAAATACATGAACCCTTTACGCATGGGTATATAAGTGATGTCCGTCGCCCATACCTGATTCGGCCTTTCTACCTTTAAATTTCTAAGCAAGTATGGATATACCTTATGCGCCTTGTTGCGCCTGGAGGTATGTTTTCCGGGCATAATGGCACTCAGGCCCATTACGCGGTAATACAAACGGTCTATACGCTTTTGGTTCACCTTGTATCCCTTGTCCATGGTCAGCCAGGTGTGCATACGTTTGGCTCCCTTGAAATAGTGGTCGGAGTAATGCTCGTCCATCAGACGCATCAGTTCCAAGTTCAGTTCGCTCTCGCCTTTAGGCCTGTAATAAAAGCCCGAACGATGTAATTGTAAAAGTCTGGCCTGCTTTACGATACTTAGGTTGGAATGATCCTTGCTTATCATTTGTCTTCGTTCCTTTAGAGGTTTCAGCGCAAGGCGTTCTTTAAAAAATCAAGTTCCACTTTCTGCTTGCCGATCACCTTTAACAGACGATCTTCTTTTTCCTCGGCCTCACTCTTGGGTGATTTACCACCTTTTGCGAACACCGATTCGGCCTCGGTCAGAAACTCCCGTTTCCAAAGGTTGACCTGTTGGGGGGATATCTTGAACCTCTGTGCAAGTTCCTTGGCCGTTTCGCGCTCCTTGAGCGCTTCCAAAACCACCTTGGTCTTGAATTTTGAAGTGAATTTTCTTCGTGTCATATCAGTAAATTTAAGTTTCTTTTTGAGAACTTAACTTACTGTCCTATTTTCGGGGGGATGCTCAGCTTATGGAAGGGCTCAACGGGAACCTGGACTGGCAGTTTTTCTGCGGTATTTACCTTGGGACCGAGCGGCTTGCCAATTTTAAGATCATCAGCGAGATCCGCACGTACCTGTCCAAAAAGCTGGACATGGACAAGGTTCAACAGGCCTTTTACGGACATTGGTCTCCCTATATGGAGGACAGGCACAGCATCGTTATGGACGCTACCTGTTACGAGAGTCATCTCCGGTCCCACCAACGTAAAACCCCTATGGGAGTGCGTGGACTGGCTCCACGTCCTGATGAGGGATATCTGCAAGGAGCGAGGCGTCCCCGTTCCCCGTAGCAAGTACCTGAAATAGAAAAAGCGCTATATCTCCTACAGCAAGATGAAAAGGAAGACCAAAAAAAAGAAAAGGCCCCTGACCCGTAGCCTGCTCTTGTTGCTTGATAAGCTGAGCGGTAAGCTGGACCGAATGGAAAAGCGATATAAAATAAACATGACCAAGGACCGATACCGAAGAAGGGCTAAGGCCAAAAAGGTAATTGGACAGCAGCATGCCTACTTTCATTTTGGGCAAAAAGCCCAAAAACCGTATCGTCAGCCTGGACAAAGATTATATTCGCCCTATTGTAAGGGGCAAGGAGATTAAAGGAGTGGAGTTCGGTGTCAAGTGGCTATTTCGGAGTGATGGGTTCTTCGTCATATTTGGGGACGCATTAGCCGGTTTGAGATAATATTACCTTTTTACGCAATAGGTCAAAGCAAGCCCTGCCATACATTTGTCTTTTTATACTCTTTATCCTGTTTACATGTCCTTCTACAGCACCATTGCTCCAGGGCATATTAATCCCATTTTTAACGGCTTTAATATCCCTTAGCAAACCATTGGCAAAAGTCGTCAATCCTGCCATCTTGTATTTTGAGCGTTTAATAAATTCGATCCATCGGTTTATATTACCGCGTCCTGTTCTTAACATCGTTTTGAAAATCTGTACCAATTTTTGAATTACCTGCAGTTCCGAGATATTATCCAATAGTGTTTGTAAATACCTTCGCTCATCGGGATCCTTGATAACAGTTGGACAGGATCCAATATATTTAGCGAGCTTCCTTGAGCTTAAGGGTTTTATATAGGGAATTCTCGCCTTTTGAATTTGTGCAAAATCCGGCGTGTATATTTCAGATTTTTCCTTTATGATATTTATATTGTGATAGGCCTGCGTCCTACTTCCCTTGTATCCTAATTTATAGATTTCGTCTATTATATCCTTCATCATATATCCTTGAACGTTTAATCGCGCAACGATGTGCTGGGAAAATAACTCAATATTGGTTGATTTTGAACTTAATCTGGGAGGCAATGATTCTAGCGAGAGATAGGAATGGACCGTATTGCGACTTATGCCCAAATCCCTTGCGGTCTTTCGTTTGGATATTCCCTTGGCTTGTAATTCCTTAACCTTATTGAAGACATCCTGCCTCTGATCTACTTCTTTTAGGTTAACTCTTTGTTGGATTTTTGATAGTGACTCCGTTGTTTTTACTTTCGCATCGCCAGTAATGTGACCATCGGACATTTTTAAAAGCTCATTGCTTTTTTCTTTAATTAGTTTTTTGATTATCGGATTCACACTTTTGAAGTACTTATCCAAGGCGTCGGATAGGTTCATCAATAAATGAAATCGGTCCGCAACCTGTTCTGCACTTGGACAAATCTCATTAATGGCAGAAGAATACGAACTGGCCCTGTCTCTGGTGACAATCTTCACACCAGGATATTTTGATAGCCACTTTTTTAGTTCTTTGCCCTCCCTCGAAGGTAAAATATCAATGGGCCTTGAAGTTTCCATATCAATGAGAATGGTTCCATAGCTTATCCCTTTTCGATATGCAAAATCATCAACACCAAGTACCCTTGGTTGAGCTATTTGGGGTAGTTGTTGTTTGTGGGCTATCCGTGTGACGGTTGATTTGCTAACCAAAATCAGTAGTTGTTCGGACAGCATACTGCCCAGTTTACCGGTCAATTCGATAGACAAGGAATCCAATATCTTTGACACCCTTCTTGTTCTTCTTGAATACCTCAAGATATACGGTGTTTGTTCTGAAAATACTTTTCGGTTACATTGAGGGTTTTGACATTTAAATTTGCGTGTTTTTAGGAAAATAGTGGTTTTGTTTTGAAATACCGGGAGATCTGATATTGTTCTGGTATAATGATCATGGATTTTATTACTGTGTTTTTCGCAAACGGGACACTTTGCTCGTTTGGCTTTTATTGATGCATATATTTTCACAAGAGAATAAGAGTAATCAATATTATTTACAATTAGCGCAGGCATGCCAATCAGCTGTTTTATGGTCATAAGTAGTTGTGTATTAGCTACTTAAAGATAATGAATATCGCCCTATAAAACAAAGAATAAATACATTTAAATACCTGATTATCAATTTATTACAGTTAATTTCCTAGCCCGTAAATTTCCCCAAATATGACGAAGAACCGAGTGATGGTGCCACCCGTTTCGGTCAAATGGTGCCACTTTGAGAGATACTGCAATTATAGTTAAAATTTGTTTTTATTCCTTTTTTAAAATTCCTTTTCTTAAGCTTTCCCCTTTAAGGTCGATCCTATGCGAGGAGTTTACGATACGGTCCAAAATGGCATCCGCGATGGTTCCCTCCCCGATAATATCGTACCAAGCCGATACCGGTATTTGTGAAGCTATTATCGTGGAGTTTTTGTTGTGCCGGTCGTCGATAATGTCCATCAATGCTTCGCGTGCATGGTTGTCGAAGCTCTGCAGGCCAAAATCGTCCAAAATCAATAGATCCGCCTTGATGAGTTTGTTCAGTTCCTTTAGGTAAGTCCCGTCCACTTTGGAGAGTTTCAGTTTTTTAAGGAGCCTGGAGGTATTGGAGTAAATTGTTCTGTATTGCATCATGCAGGCCTGATGGCCCAATGCTTGGCTCAAATAGCTTTTTCCTACCCCCGATGCACCGGTGATGATGATATTTTCTTTTCGGGCGATAAACTCCAACGTTGCCAAACGCTCGAACATGTTCCTGTCCAGGTTCCGGTTCTGTACATGATCGATGTCGGCGAGGTTGGCGGGCTGTTTGAACCCTGCCTGTTTCAGGAGCCGTTGGATCTTACGGTTCTGCCGATCTTCCCCCCGAAGCCTCGGGGATGGTCGGTCAGCAGGGCCAGATATTCGTCAGGGGTACTCTTGTCGATACGGTTTTCCTTTAGGTGGGCCGCGTGCAGCTCTGCCATTGCTGTCAAGCGCATTTGTTTGAGTTTTAAAACGGTTTGATTGTTGTTCATTGTAAATCTGATTTAAGTTTTACGTTCTATTTATAGTTGGAAGCGCCCCTTATATTTTGGTGTTCGGGTATATGGGACTTGTCATCTTCAAGGTCCTGGAAGAACAGGGAGCTTTGGTCAAGGTTGTTCTTTAAAATGTTCTGGATACGCCTATAACTGACAGCATCGGCCTGCAAGGCCCTTTTGCAGGCATTGTCCAACCGCCGTGAGCCGTACGACCTATGGAGCTGTATCAATCCCATGGCCCTTTTGTACCCTATCTCCGGATAGTCCACACCGGCAATTATTTGCCCTACACAGGCCACAACGTAGCTGCCGTGGGGAGTTGCCTTGTTCCTGAAGAACTCCGGGCTCCAATCGCTATACTGTTTGTGGGTACTGCTCAGGTGGTCCCTATTGGTGTTATACGACCCTTTGGAACCATTGCGCGGGTGCAGTGCGATGCGCTGGCGGTTGTAATATACCTCCACCATATTTTTGGTATAATGGATAACGGTCTCCCTGCCTATATACCGATAGGGAACGCTATAGTAGGTCTTGTCCGGGGAAAAATAGACATACCCTATTTTCTGCACTTTTGCCCTTCGGTACTCCTTGAGTTCATATCGTGTAGCGGGCAGGGGCTTTAGGTATTCCCTTTCCACTGATTGGAAGAGTTCCAGACGGCTGGCCTCCTTTCGTTTGAACAGAAGGTCGTTGTACCTTTCCAACAGCCGTTTTATCTCTTTGTTCAGATCTTCCAAAGAAAAGAAGGTCATCTCCCGTAAGGGATAATAGATACGTTGGTAGGCCAGATGGACGGCATTTTCCACCAAAGCTTTATCTTGTGGGGAATATCCCCTGGCAGGATTGATCACGCAGTTGTAATGGCGTGCAAAGTCCTTGAAGCTACGGTTGATCTGCGCTTCGTACCTATTGGACCTGGTCACGGCGGACTTGAGGTTATCGGATACAATGGCCTTGGGCACGCCCCCGTAAAAATGCAGGGCATTTTCACAGCAACCGATCAGATCTTCGCGCTTTTGGCTCCTGCAGGCCTCCACATAGGTATACTGGCTATTGGGCAGTATCGCCACGAAAACCTCGACCGGAACGACCTCCCCGGTGTCCCTGTCCACGATATGCAGTTTCTTGCCCGCATAGTCGATGAACATCTCCTTTCCGGCCTCATGTTCGAGCTTCATCGAGCCTTTGATCTTTGCGTACTTGCGGCGGTAATGCTCCATAAACTGGGTATACCCGTACGGTTCTTTTGACCTTGAACTATACTCCCCATAATGGTAGAGAAAAGTAAAACCGGGATGGTCCCGGGCCTTGTTCATGCCCTCGAAATAGCGCATAAGTCCGTCATAGCGAGCATTATCGATGGTGGTACGGGAAGTGAAAAGTGCCTCCAGACGGGCATTGTCAAAGGACAACAGCTCTTTAAAAGTATAGTCGCTTCCCTTGAACAGGCGCATATACGTATTTACGGTGTTGCGGGAGATACTAAGGGCAATACCTATTTTACGGTTGCTGTAACCGTCCAGATGTAAAGTGATAATTTGTTTTAGGTCCATTGGATCAAGTGTGTTGGCCATATCGTGCTTTTTGCACGAAAAGGTAATTACTTGATCTCTCGAAGTGGCACAAAACGAACCGTTACGACCGGCACAAAACGAACCGTTTTAGTCCCCGTCCAAAATCAACTGGCACAGATCGAAACGAGAACTTTGGCACGGTTTGAACCGAAATGACTGGCACAAAGCCTCCGAAATCAGTGGCACAATCCGAACCGAATTAGCCAGTCAAGGTCAACAAATACCAAGTGGACAGCATCAGCTTTATAGAGCACGTTAGCTTCGATGCCTTCCACGAGGGCAACCGTTTTATGGACACAATCTTCAAGGCCCAAAGGCTGACAAAGAGCAAAACAAGGCTGGCCGGGGCCGATGCCATATGCTGCCAACAAAAACAGGAAGTTCGCTACCAATTATATGAAAAGCATTGCAAGCAGTTGGAAAAGGCCATCACCAAGGAACGGGCAAGCCGGTTGGAAGGCAGCTTCGGCAAGGAAAAGGAACACTACCATCTGAAAAAGATCAGGGCGCGTACCAAGTCCACCGAGACACTATGCATCCATACCCGTAACGCCTCGGAAATCGGGAACAGTATAGCTCTGGCATCCATGGAACGGGCGGCTTGGCTATTTCGGAGTGAACCCAAAACGAACCGAATTAGCCTGGCTTAGAAAAAGCACTGAAAATCCTTGGGATACATACCTCCAATCAGCAAATATCCACCATAAAATACCGGGGATAAACAGCATGCACCCACTAAAACATCAAATTATTACAAAAATCACGGGTTAAGGCCCCCAAGAAAAAAATCGAACCAACGAATTAGAGAAATCAGGGTTACTCCTGAATATACCTTTAAAAGCGTCATGCGCAAGTTTGTAACGCTATTATTTACAACTTAAGATAAGTCATCAGAGTAAATCTAATTATTGTTGTCGTATTCATCATTTAGAATTTGTATGAATAAGTCCGTAAGTTCATTATCTTGGATTCCATATTGAATCCAATCACCGTTAACACCTTTTTTTAATATGTATGAATAATTATTGGTTATAGCAAATGACTCTACTTTCTTTTTTATTTTATCCCTGATTAGGGTAATTTCCCTATTCTTCATCAATTCTAGTTCCTCTTCCTCTTTTTTTAGCTGTTGTCCTAAGAACTGACCTCGTTGTTGAAACAATGCATACTCGTTTTCAGTCTTCTGTGCAGATAGGTTCTTTGTTTCGGTTTGAAAAGTTTGAAACTCAATTTGTATTGCTGTGGAAATACTATCTCTTTTCTTTACGAATGCCTCCATTTTTTTTTCGTATTTGGAGTTAACATCAACAAATCCCTGGTAATTATCCATTAATCTTACTTCATCTAAATAACCGATCTTTTCGTTATTACAAGAGGTTATTGAGAATATTAAAAAAACATAAATAAAATTTTTCATTTTGATTCTTTTGTATTGAGCGCAAAAATATGAAAAGAGTTTTAAATTATCTAAATAAATAATTGTACGGTTTCAAAGATTTGAATTGTGAAAGTTATGTGAACTTCGAAAGAGAAATAATTTGGAGTGACTGGTTATTCTGGACCAAACCGACCCCATTCTACAGAAGGAGGTCGGTATTTTTCGAAGTATGTCCGGTTATTAATTGTTCTGGAGCAAGCTGAACCCCTTTGGTTATCAGGGGTTTACTTTGTGGCTTTTTAACCACTAAAAGATAGGCGATGGCAGGAATACCAAAATACATGTGAAGGCTTCCCTGTTGTTGGGCCTCGTAAAACAAATATTGAGAATACACTACCGGGGCAAAGTCTTTAAGACCATTACCAGAACTTTTTGCGTGAGCAAAAACATGGTAAAGAGCTATTGCAATCTATCTTGTCCTTTTAGACCAAAATTACCGAGGGGTCAACATATCCAGAATGGGGGCATCCATAGAATATCCAATGATTACAAAGAACTCTACTGAACAGCTTTAGAATAATTTCCATTAGTATAAATAGGCTTGTGAAATTGGAAGGAAACATGTTTTTTAAACAATTTCGGAAGACAAAACTGAAAATAGGAGGAGGTCAAGTAGGCCGGATTCTCTAGCTATGACCGGTACTTGTAAATGGGAGGAGGTAAAAAAACAAAAGTTTTCAATTAATTATTTTCAATCATTAAGATGAGCTTTTTTTAATTACAAACAAAGGCAGGTATATAAAAATTCCGATAAGGGAGAAAACCAACCCACCAATCGATCCTGCGGCAAAGGCAAACCAGAAAATTTCTTTTTGCCCTTCCCATATAAATGGAATAAGTCCCGCAATAGTCGAGACTATTGTCAGGCCAATTGGAATAATCTTATAATTAAAAGCTTTAAAATATAACAAAAGAATTTTCTTTTTTGGGTATTGTTTCTTGAAGTTGTTTAAATCATTGATGATATATAACGCGGAGTTTATACTAATTCCGCTTAACAAAATGAAGGAAGCAAAACCTCCTTGGTCAAAATTGAAGTCGAACAAGTAAAAGGTTAGAAACACACCTAAAAATGAAATTGGAATCATACTTATAATGGCCAAAGGTTGTTTTAGAGACTCCATTAAAATTGAGCAAATAAAAAATATGATGGCCACAATTACAAAAATGTAGTAATATTGTTTTTTATCTTTTTTGTTCCACCAGAGATCATAATTTTGTTCTGATACTTTATAGCCGATAGGCAATAAGTTAGAAAGTGTCTCCATTCGATTTTCTTTAAATCTTTGGGCTAAAGGCTGTGTTCCTATAAAATTGTAAGATACCTCCAAATGGTATTGTTGATTAAATTTTTCTATGGAATTCCCTGTTTTCCTTTTTTCAATATAGGTTAGTTCTTTTAACCTGTATTGATTTTCGTTAATGGTTATAGGGTTGTTTTTTAAATCCCATACATTGAACTTATTGTATTTGCTCGACACTAGTTTTACTTGTTGCAATTCATTATCGTTGACTATGGGCTGAAGCAGACTTGAGTATAATTCGTTTCTTAATTTTTCGTAGAGTTGGTCTTTCGATATATTTGCCAATGCCATTCTCTTGGAATCAAAATTCAAATAATATTCATTGAGGGCGTTGTTGCCCCAACCCCCACTATTGATTTCGGTATCTTTTACTCTTCCATTGGAGGTCTCTTTAATCTGTTTCTCTAATAGCTCAGCAAAAGCGTACAAATTGTCATAATTATAGCCTTCCAATATAATCCGATCACTTTTATAATCCGTGCCTAGGGCATTTGAGAAACCCCTGCCGACTCCGCTAACTGTCCAATCCAATCCACCTAGACTTATCGAACGGTTTTCCAATAAGCTTTTTAAGGTATAGGGAAACACACTAAATTCATATTCATCCTTGAAATAAATTGAGATATTTGAATTTTTATAATCAGTGATACGGGTCTCGAACAATTCTACTTCATCAAAAGAAGAAATATAATGTTCCATTTTTTGGATAACCTCGTTCAATTGTTCAATAGTACAGCCTTCTGGCATTTTTCCAGTAACACGTAATACGGTTCGCTCTGGCTCTGCGTAGTACGAGTTGTCGAATACGTTTTCTGTAAATAGGCGCAAGGTTCCTCCTAATACTTTTTCCAATGTTGGGCGCACTTCATCGGAAAACCATACATTGCCCATAGTACTATTGTATAATTCTTGCCAAAACCCTTCACCTTCAATAGTTTTGGGCGCCAAATGAATAGGCAGTCCAAAACCAAGAATTAGTACAAAAATGAGACTCCATCTAAGCAAAGGCCTTTCAAGGAATGTCAAGGCGCGCATATACGCTCTTGTAATGCGAACAATTCGCCGTTTTCGTTTTCTAGAAAAATGTTTCTGCTTTTGTTTTAATTCGAGCTTTTCCAATAGTGCAGGTACAAAGTAAAGAGATACCAATAAAGAAGTTCCTATATTAATGGCGATGACCAATGCGAAATCCAATAGATTCATTCGTTGGTTCTCTTCCAATAAAAAAATTACCAATACTGCACCAATAGTCGTCAATGTAGCGGCTAGAATAGCCAAAAAGGCTTTTTTATCTCCTTTGTTTCGCATATGGTCTATCATGATAATACTATTGTCTACGATAATTCCAAAGGAAATAGTGATTCCAGCAAAAGAATATAATTGCAATTCGACCCTGAAAACATAATAAAAAACAACTGCGATTAAAAGATTCACTATGATGCTCAGAAACAAAATAGAGAGATATTTTATGTTTCGGTATACTACGATTGTGAGCACTATTAGGATTACTAATGAGAATAACGTTCTTAACTGTATTTTTTGAACCTCCTCTATTAAATAGGCCGTGGTATCTTGGGTTAGCTTGATTTGATAGCTGGTCGAGATTTTATTTTTCAGTTGTGCTACTATATTCTTTACGGTTTTGGACAGTTCAATGGTATTTACGCCTTTTTCAGGATAAATTACCATATTTAAGGTATTCAATCCATTGATTCTATAGTAGGCCTTAGGAGAACTTTCCTTAAAACGGATAGTAGCAATATCTTTTAAATGGACGATTCGGTTGTCTAATTTTTTAATGGGGATTTGTTCCCAATAAAGACCATCGGTTGGCTTAAAAGCCATCGTTATGGAAATTTCCTGTATACTATTATTTTCTTCGAAAAATATTTTTCCCTTACCTAATTCTTTTTTTTCTATATAGGTGTTTATAGCTTTCGTGATTTCACTTACCGTCAACTGTAATTGAAAAAGTCTATCGGCATCATAGGCAATGACCCATTCATAAGGAGAAGCTCCATACATGTTTACTTGACTTACCCCCTTTACGCTTGACAGTTTAGGTAGGATATAGTTGTCCGCATATTTTTTGATGTAATAGGGACTCTCATTTGAATTGATGCTATAGGATAATATTGGAGATTTGCTCTCGGAGGCTGCGCTCAATGACAATTGTGGATAACTGACCCCAATAGGTAATTTAGGATAGCTTTGCCTAATAAGATTAGCAACCTCAAAACGAACGGCATCCATATCAACATTTTTTTTGAATTTAATATTAATAGTACCACTTCCTTTTTCAGATTTTGAACTAATCTCTTGCACGCCCCTTACTACATTAAAAAGCCCTTCCAATTTTGAAGTAACCTCTTGTTCTAAGACTTTGGCAGAAGCATTATGCCATACATATTTGACTTTTAATAAGGGTGAAGTACGTGATGTTGTAAGTTGTACACTAAGTAGCGGAATTAACCATGCGCCTATGATTGCGAGACAAATAAATGTTGTTAGAATGCTAAAAGAAGACATTTTTTGCTTCATATGGGGCTATTTTCCATTAGTTAATTTTCTTTAGTACCCTGTTCCATTGAAATTTCCCTTGATAATTAGAGATCAAGACACAGTGCACTTTGCCTATAATATTACTTTTAGGAACAAAGCCAATATACCTAGAATTTAAAGATTTATTTCGGTTATCACCCAAAACAATGCAATAGTCCTATTTAAAAATATATTGCCTTGATTTTTCTCTATAAATATAATTAAGACCATCTACTTCGGTCAATTTTATGTTTTCATGGTTCTTTTATGCTTTTTTATACGCCTTATAATTGAAGTTGTTAAAGGTTAGAGTCATTACTTTATTAGGTAAATTATTGGCCCCATATTATCCAAAGTCCATTGCATATCCTGGGGCATGGCAAATAGTCTCTTTTTTAAATCAAAAGCATCAAGTTTTTTTTCTATTGTCTCCACTTCTGATAACATCTTTATTCTATCTATAATTTGTATAAGAAAATGCCCTTTTAAGGTATTTAGAAGATATATTACCTGGGTATAGAGTACTTGTTATTTCGAATGAATCTAATTTTTGAGGGAAGTTTTGCCTGTTGGTTATTTGTATTCGGTATAAATTCTTTACTCCTTTCGACGTATTACATTTTTTGCCATTTGTATATACTTCTTTGTTGTTAAACAGTATGTTACCTGCTATTGCCACACAATATTTTACTACAAAAAAGATACGTGATGATTGATATACTAAAATATCGCTTTGTTGAATGTTGCTACTGCCATTTAGTCTTTTATAGGCCACCACTGTTCTTCGATGGACCTTGCCTTATTGTTTATATAAAAAAGAAGATTCACCTATGAGATTTCAAAAGGATTCAGCGGTAGCTTTGGACCATAGGCCAATTTGCTCACTAAAATAATATCTTCAGGGAACAACGTATTTTCCATAGAATTGCTGGGTATATGATAGATATCTGCTACAAAGAGTTTTAAACTTATATTTACTGTAAAAATGTACATAAAAAGGAAAATGCCTTTCGTTAGCATGCCACCAATAGTAGCCCCCGCCTCCGACTTTATGGGCTTAGGCCATAACAAATAAGGAGACCGGACTTAAATCTGAGTCACCGTTGTCAATTGGCGGAGAGACGTTTAAGTACATAACTATTGCAAAAGCAATGATTCCTAGAATGCACAATATTTTCTATTGTACAATTTAAAAGGTTAATTAAAAAATATGTCTTTATTTATTTTATTTCCTGCAAAAGTCTTAAGGAAGGCACCACCTTTGCCAAAATGCCGTATTTTTGTTAGAATTCAAACATCTTATTAAAAATACTGCCCCTGGTGTGCTTATATTTACATAGGCATCTATTTCAATGGTTGAACATTCATTTTTGTTTGTATTTTTATATCATTGGATTCCAAGGGGGAAGTGTTGATTATCCTTTCCATCTCCGATTTTATTTCCTTAATTGCCGTTGAGTTTACTTTCACTTTCTTTACCAATACTGCCCTGGCCTTTTTTACTGCTTTTTCTTCCTGCCCTGATTCTTGGTATAGTTTGACCAATAGGTAGTGGGGGTAAAAACGAATAGGAATCATATGTGAGGCATGTTGGTAAGCAGCTTCCGATGCGTTATAACTTTTCAACGCCTTATGTGCATCGCCCAAACTAGTTTCA
The DNA here is from genome assembly GCA_965368185.1 of uncultured Kriegella sp. Lineage (GTDB taxonomy): Bacteria > Bacteroidota > Bacteroidia > Flavobacteriales > Flavobacteriaceae > Kriegella. Next base: position 18,448 of record CBDULZ010000056.1, on the reverse strand, counting down.
ATGATGGTGGTATTGAGTAGTTCTTTAGCTTGTGTCAATATTTCTACCGCTTTTTCAAATCGTTCCGCCATGACCAATGCCTTGCCGAAGTTCATCAAAAAATCACCTTCATTTTGTAACGCGGGGTATACTTTTTCAAATTCAGCAACACTATCTTCATAGAGCCCATAATTGTATGAATCCATGGCCGTTTTCCAGCCCTTATATCCGCACTCTATTTTTCCAATATATCGCCAACCGTAACAAATGCCCATTAAACAGAGTATCGAGACTACTATTTTTAATAGTCCAATATTGTATCGCTCCATATCATACCCATTATTAAAAAGCCTGCCAATACTTGTTTTTGCAATATCTATATTGACCAACATCGCCAGTGCGAAGACCCCTATCATTTTAATGGGCAATATTTGTGCGGGATAGGAGAACAGCCCGAATATGAATACGCCCATGAGGGCTCCTATGCTCATTGCCTTTAAAAAGCCTATATCGTAGGAAGGTATTAACCTTACGACAAAAAATAAAGTGACAAATGCCAACAGAAGACCCATCATGCCATTTTCAGATATGAACTGTAATACCTCGTTGAAAGCATAATAGGTATTGTCAGCCAACATAGCTTCTTCCGTTTCACCTCTTTTTTCAAAATAATCCGCTTGGGCATTCATGTAGTGGGTTTTAAAACGATCATGACCTACTCCAAAAAGTGGGTTCTCCCCTATGATATTGGATGTTACCCTCCAGATAAGCACCCGGCCATCGACCGAACCTTTTTTAAAATGATATATACTATACACACTAATACCAATAAAAAGGGGTACCAGTATGGCCAATACAAATCTTTTGACAGGGGTGAGTGCCTTGATTTTTTCCAGAACCCTATATCTGTAACCGGCCAAAAACAAAGTAGCGACCAAAACTGATAACCATGCCGCCCGAGAACGGGTGGCTGGTAATACTATTATAATTGTTGAAATACCTATAAGCGGTATATAATAAAAGAGGCCATTAACTATTTTAATTTGCCAAGGCGATATCTTCTTCTGGTCAAACAATGTAATCGATACTATTTTATCCTTAAACAAATACGTGCCAAGGGCAAAGGGCCAGACCGCAGCAAGAAAACCGGCATAGGGCCCAGGGTTAAAATAACTGCCGCTGATATTAAAACCGGAATGTAACGAAGGATAATACCCAAACAACTGAAGGTTGCCATAAACGGCCTGCACGACACCGGAAAACACTACGGTCAAAAATAACCAAGGATAGGATTTTAAGGGAAGCCTGCGCAAAACTAAATACAGAAAACCCAAACCCAATAGTTCTATAAACCGAATCGAAAACCCATGGGGCTGGATGAAATATCTATTGAAACCAATATAAAGTAGCAAAACTAGCAGAGAAACGTCCATCTTAGCTATTTTCCATTGAAACGCATTATTCCCTTTTATTAGAACATTTATAATAGTAAAAAATGCTACTGGCAATAAACAATAAATAAAAAATAAAGTTTTTGATATTATGGTCGATTGGATAAGGCTTCTATCATTTATCGAAGGAACAAAGAGAAATAAAGCAAGGATAAGGGAAAACAAAACCAATAGAATTAGTTTAAAAAACAAAGCTTTTATAGCAATTTTTGAATTAATCATAATAAGTAATGAATCATAATTTAATAAACCTACGGATAAAAAATGATAATTTTAAGTATAAGACTATCATAAAAGTAATAAATTACTTACTTAATATTAGCTCTTTTTTCACATATGACTATACTTGTTTGGCATTTATTGTAGCGTATATTCTGAAGTTCCTTACTATCCATATACGAAACCCCGTTGTAGATATAATTGAAAATATTACTTTTGGATTAAGTTGTCTGGATCAGCGTATAAAAGTGGGACAACGGTAGCGAGTTCATCAGCAAGGTCCTGGGCAAAGGGGTGTATGAGAATTATTTATAGAAGTACTCTGATTACTCTAATGAATAAACTTTTCAGAGGTATTACCACCAAATCTGTTTGTTATTCTCATACGTAAAAATTCTAACGTCTGCTCCTTTTGTATTATTTTTTAAAATAAATAATGCATTTTCGGGGCAATTCATAAATGTCAACTCTTCCTCTCTAGCGACATGGGCGCCTAAGGAAACCCATTCATCATCCCAATAAAATAATTCATAACTATCCCCAATTTCTATTGAATTGCCATCGTTAGGCGGATAAAAATTAACCGATTCAATATAAACTTCATTCTTCTTTCCGAAATCGAATCCTACCCAGCCCCCTTCCTCCACATTTGAAACAAAATACGTTAACACGTCATTATCCAATATTCTTGGACTATCATTATTCTTTTTTGCACCCCCACTAATAAGCTTACCTGAAAGTTCTTTTACAGGAACAGAATCCAATAAATTCAACCTTCCAAAAAATTTCATTTCCGCTACTCTACAAAGATTTTTTTTGGTAACAAATCTTACATATCTAAATCTGTCATTTGACGAGATATTAAAATGATTTGTTTTAGGTTTTGGTGTAGATATAATTTTGTACAAGTCTCTGGCATCCCTAAAATCTTCATGATTTGCTCCTTGAAAAACACCACCTACCATCTTGTCTAGGGCTTCATCCACGTAATGTCTTTTAAAGTATTTTCTATCAACCTTAATAACCCTTCGTTTATTCCTATTAGCGTCTAAAAATTTGATAGTACCATTATCATTCAGTATAAAAGGTTTAAATTTCTTGCTAAGACCGCTGGATTCATTGATCAATGTTGGGAGATAAACAATACCAGACCCCATATTCTCAAATTTATATAATCCGTTTGGGGATTTGATGCTCCAAGTTACTTTTTTCCAAACATTTCCATTTTGTACACTCAAATACAGTACTCCTTCTTCTTGATTATCTTGAAACTCTAATTCAAAAGTTGCGTTCGGACTACTATAGTCACTAGTAACATCCAAGGAATTCAGGCCAATTAGGCTTGAATTTTTATTGTTGTTATTTTTTTTTGCATTTCTAAATTCAAGTATATTCTCATACTGGTTTTTATAAGTATATCTTTCAACTTTGGCGGTTTTCCTTTTTGTTATTTGATATTCCGGGATGTCATTGAAAATTACCTTTTGCTTCAAGGTGTCAGAGATATTTTCTTGCGTGTAAAGAGGATCAAAGACAAACAAGGCACCATTTTCATCTTCAATTGAGCACCATGTATGTCCTCCCCGGTGATCTGCCCATTGAGCCATTTCAACTTTGGATGGTATCCCCATAGCCCTTAAGCAATAGGTGTTCAAAGTAACCAAATGGTCACATTTGCCCATTTTTAAACTATCCAATGCACTAAATCCTAAAATATTAGGAATTTTTTTCATAGGTGCACAATATGTCATGGTTTCATTAAAACTATTATTAATCAATATTGTAGCTTCCCTTAGGCTTTTTGGGTTTTTGATAGAATCCAATACCCAACGGTATCGATTCATTAATTCCTTTCTCCACTCTTCTACAGGCTCATCGAATACTCTATATGGTAAAATATAGTTACAGAAATCTTCAAAATTGACATCGGCCGACCAAGGGTATGTTTCCCATGCCATAAAGGCTAAATCAATATTATCGATTAAATATGAAGAACTAATTTGTTTGAGATTAGAATTGGATTGCGGAGCAGAGTTTGAATTGCCCATTTCTAATGAGTCAAATAGAATATTGAACCTTTCCTCTTTATCAGATGCTTCTATAGTTGGATTGTTCCATACGCTTTTTATTTTATCGAAAAATACTTTGTTATCCTTTAAAAACCCACTTCTAAAAGATTTTTTGTGTCTCATATTTTCAATTAAGAAAATGGCGGCCTTTCTTTTAAGGCTATCAGAAGGTTTGTTATAGTGTTTTAGGACCATCACTATTTCATTTTTATTATTTCCGCTAAGTTCCAAGATTTTATCCAATTTGGAAATTGTTGTTTGTTTACACGATAATGCGAGAAGAAAGACCCAGATAAATAAGTACAAATATTTAGCTTTAACACTGATAGTTTTTTTGCGGATATAGCGCCGTTCTTTTGTCATGGGTATATGAATTAAAATTTTCTTTTACCTTAAAATATCATTAAAGGATAAAATGGGGTCAATAAATTTGAGTAGAATCTACTTATATCAAATATGATTAGTGAGTTATATACTTAGGTTCCCTTAAAAATCTGCTAGTGTCATTGGTGTCCTGGGTCTAGACATGCTAAACAAATGGAAAAAAAATTAAAGATTTAAAAAGTAATGTTTTCATAAATAATTGATAATCAGGAACACATATCATTAGTTTACGGCAACTATATTTATAACTTAATATAATTAAATTCTTACATTTTAAGAAGAAATGTGAATATTTTTAACAGTTGATATTCTGTCTCTATCTATCCGTCAGAAAGATGGCGATGGTGGTCTTTTGCTTTTCCTATGCGGAAATCCGGTTTGTATGCTCTGTTATGTAGCCTTTGGAGGTTAGTTTGGCCCCTTTGAACACATCCGGTAATGTTAAGAGCACCGTAAAGTAAAAATGGAGTTCATCGTTTTTTACTTTGTGCCAACTTAATTAAAAATAATTTGAAAGGACACTTCAGGGAACAATATCGGACCTATAATGTTTATGGACCTAATGGGAATTAAGCTCTTTCAGTAATTATAGTGTAGATATCCCTATCTTTGGGACAGTTTTCTACAAAACTAATTATAATAATCAAACGACCTTCTTAAATGGATTAACCCATCTTTTTATATTCAATGGATTATGGATTGATGTTGTCTTCTATGATTGTAATAATCGAAGTACTCTACCAATAGTGGAGAGGTACATACCGTCCTTTGGTGGGTTAGGTTATAACTTTTCGTACTTGACTTTCCTCCCAGAGCCGCTCTATGAATGCATTGTCCGTGGCCATCCACTTCCCGTCCATGCTTAGTGTATTCCCTTGCTCAAGAAATAACCTGCGAACTCCTCGGCGGTTAATTGGCTTCTCTGGTCTGCATTGAGGATTTCCAGCGCCTCTGTTCGCCAATTGTCTCTTCCAAGATCTCCCTACACCAAGCGGCATCCGTGTAATTGGGCATACCACAGTTCAGGAAGTTCCTGCTATACAAGTCAATGCTGGCCACCATGTAGTCATATCCTTTTTCATTGGAATGTTGGTGATGTCGGTGGCCCAAACCCGATTTTGTCTTTCGACCATCAGCTTCCTGAGAAGATAGAGTACCTTGTTCATCTAACACCTTCTTGATGTGTGACTGCCTGGCAATGGCCCGAAGGTACATAATCCGGTAATAGAGGAATTCAACACGGTTTTTGACAACCTTGTGCCCTTTTGTTCCTAGTCAGCCAGACATATATGTACTTGTCCCCTTTGAACTGGTGGTACCGGTAGTGCTTATCCATCACCCTCATGAGCTCCTGGATCAGTTCGCTCTAGCCTCTAGGCATGTAATGGATTCCCGAACGATGGACTGACAATGCATTACGCTGTTTGGAGAGACTCGGTTTAGAATATCCCTTGAATATCATTTTTATTCACCCTGATAAAGACCTTAACGCAAGGCGTACTTTAAAGAATCGTTCTCCATTTTTAGTTGGCCTATTGCTTTAAACAGATAATCTTTCTCCTTAACGGCCTCGCCACGCCTTTCTTTCTTGGCCGATTCAAAAACTTGTTCTGAACCATCCAGAAAATCTCCGTTCCTGGTGCTAATTTACGCTGGATAGATTTGGTACTTCTGCGCTAGTTCCGCAGGGCTATATCGCTCTTTTAAAGCTTCCAAAACCACAACTTTGGTCTTGAACTTGGAGGAAAACTTTCTTCGTGTAATATTTAGTATATTTAATGATTAAACTTACTACCCTAATCTTTGGCGTATCTATAGGCCGGTCTCCACGCTGTTGGTAAAGTTTTATGAATCTTTAAAAGCTATCCCAGGTATAACCCATTACTTTACAGACTTGAGACACATTGCCCGATTGCTTGACAATTCAAGTAATCCTAACTTAGGCGGAAATTTTACAAAAGCTACACTTCAAGACTTTAGGAGGGGACACGCTTCGCTGATTCGAATTCGGAACCTATCCGTTTCAACGTCGTAAAACCTCCTCTGTGCGACACACAAACCCAAACGGACTACCTTTAGACTGTCCGCCAGCATTTGAATGGCCCATACACACCTAATTATACCTCATTTGTTTTAATGATGTGCCGTATAAATTTCTTATTTTTAAATTTACTAATTCATTTTTGATGAGAATAAATGTCTTTTATCTGATTTTTTGTCTGGTACTAATATTATCATGCAATAACGATGATAACGATATCCGGGTCAATGATAGAAACGAATTCCTATTCGGTCAGTGGGAATATGAAGCTATCGACACCAATACTGCTGTGGATATCAATGGGGATGGGACGGCAAACATCGATTTGTACAATAGCAATGAAATTCGTCAATGCCTAAAGGATAATTTAACCTTTTTCTCGCAAGGGAGTGTTGGTGAAAAAAATGATTTTTCTATTAATGAAAATGGTCTGTCCTGTGGAGAAGTTCCGGCCTTCAATAATGTGGAAGATGATAAGTACGAATTAATCAATAACGAAGTTTTGCGCTTCAACAACCGAGATGATATGCGTATCATAGAGATTACCAGAAACCGGCTTGTTCTCGAACAGGACGATTTTCTGGACGACCAAGAAGTTGTAATCACCTATACTTACAAAAAAAGCTAATACGGACATAAATCAACCGCGTCCTGTCATGTACTTGGCGAGTTTGTGCAAACCCTCGTTTGTTTCCGGTAGAGCCTTTCAGCAACTGTACTACAGGAAAATGATATTGATATATAGGAAACAGGGGTATAGACCTCATTGTTACTTTATACTCTAATTATCCTGCCGGATACCCATTCGCTCCATTGCCCATTTGAATCTCTTACGCGAATCTCGAAATTTTGATCCTGATATTTTAATTTACTCTCGCTAGGTTCGGTTTCCATTTCAAAATACCGATCTACCCCGGAACCTTTCGCTTGGCCGTAATTTAAGAGTTTGGTATCCCATCGCCTATCCAATCTGTTGTATATACGAATTTCCACTTGTTGCAGATCGGCCCCATTATAGGCTTCCGAACAATTGGAGGTATAACAGGTATAAATCCGCACTTGGTAATCGCACCCGTTCAGACCACCGCAATCAATGTTGTGTTTCTCGCCCTTTGCGGCAACCTTTGGCCGCTTAAGCATTTCAATAGTTTCACTTGTGGTTTGGGACTGTCCGGTCGAGTTCTCCACCAAAAAGTTGATGGTAAAGTTCTCGTCGGTTTCCGGTGTGAACTGCATCGGGGCACTGCCATAGTCCAAGGGAATGGATTCGCCTTCCCCATAGGTGATCCCTTTGTATCTGATAGTGCCCGCGCTTGCTCCGATAAAAGTGTATATCATGGTATAGACAATGGTCGGGTCATGCCCCGAAGTGGCATTCGTAATGGCGGTTATATCGAATGGGGAGTTGATATACTTATCCTGTGAGGACTGGCTGATATTCAAGGTAAACGGTTCCTCATAGATGCTGTAATTCACGTTGACGTTCGCCGTTTTTTCAACTTCGGAGGAAGAGCGTACCGTAAAGGTAATATTATGGTTGCCCTCGGTCGATCCGGAATATTTTCCGGAGAATGGACCGACAGGCACACTAAAGCTTTCACCTGCGGAGTAGCTGGCACCCGAATATTCGAAGGTACCGTTGTTGCCTCCGGCGGAAAAATACATTTCGTAGGTATCGCCACCGATCCCGATTTCGGATATATTGAAGTTCATGTCCACCTGCTCCCCGGTATAGGCCTGTTGCAATGTGCCCGATGCGGTGAACGCATAGTCCTTGGCCGCCACGTTTACCGTAATATCCACGGTTTTTTCCAAACCTGTTTCGTTTCGAACCGTGAAAGCCATTCGGACGGTACTTTCACTGGTTCCCTCGAGCGTCCAGTTAAAGTTGCCCGTATCGACCTGGTAACTGTTCCCTGGGCTAATCTCGATACCGTTGTTGTCCCTTATAAGGGCGTTTCCGTTCATGCTGAAACCCATCGTGTAGTCCGAAGACCCTACGCTTTCCGAAATATTGAAATTCAGCCCTGTTGTTTCCCCTACCGTTATGTCCGAATTCTGGGTACCCCCGGTAAATGTGAAATCGACCTGGTCGAACGTTATGGTAGTGTTGGCCGTACGCGTAACGTCGGAACCCGATTCTACACTGAGCACAATATTGTGCTGGCCAGGTTCAAGTCCGGTGTAGGTGATGTTATTGACCCCCGCACCCAATGGGAATTCTTCCCCGGGATCGTAGGTGACACCATTGACCGACATCGAACCGTTCTGGCTCGATGAAAAGAAGGCCGTGTAGCTGTCGTTGGTCCCGCTCGGTACTTCGTCTATATTTAATATTATTCCCACTGGAACATTGGAAAACTCCGTCGCCTTTGATGGGGTCATACCGACCGTAAAATCATTGTTGCCCACAACCACGGTAACCTTATCCTCCAAAACTTGCCCATTGCTATCGCGAAGCAAAAAGGTAATTTCGTAAGTTCCTGATTGTTCCGCTATAAAATCATACGCAAAGCTTCCGGGCCTTACCGAAATGTATTGGCTCGGCACAATCGGGGAATTTCCATCGTAAAGCTGGGCCTCCCCACCCGATATAAAATAATTCAGTTCATAAGCTACTCCGCTATAATTCCCGTTTTCGATCAGGCTCAACGAAATAGTTCCGCGTTGGCCCACCAAAACCTCATTACCATTAGCGGAGGCATTAAATTCCAGTTCGAGCTGTCTCGCCTCCAAATCGATTTCAACGGGCCCGACCGCTTGCCCATAATTGTCCGAAACGAAAAAGTTGATTCGATGCGGGCCCAAAGTTTCCGGAGTATAGAACAATGGAAAATTGCCCAATTCCACGGGATAGTCCGTATTGTTCTGAATTATATCGCCATTGATTCCCGTAACCGTTCCGTTTCCTTCCTCAGGATCGTAAGTCAGGAAATAATCGATGTTGGACGTATTACCGTTTGATTTGATGTTGAAATTAAGCTGTGTCCGCTGGTTTACAAAAACTTGGTTGTTTTCCGAGTTTCCACTGAACGTAAATGGAATATTGGCCACCTCAATCTCAACGCTGTCTCTTTTTGTCTGACCATTGCTGTCGCGCACATCGAAATAAATTTTGCGCTGTCCCAACTCATCGTCCTCAAAAGTAAAGTTGTAATTGCCCGGTCTGATGGCACGAAAGGTTCCTGGATCCATAACCCCTCCATTTTGGTCCCTTACCGTTCCCGCACCTTGGCTGTCGGACGAAAAGGAATGGCTGATGTCGAAAGTAACGTCGCTTTCTTCTTCTTGGGTCTGCAAATCGATATTGATCGCCAAATTAGTTTCCAGTTCCACCTGCGAGGAAGCCGCCGTAGCCCTGAAAGTAAAGTCAATATTTTCCACCACCAATAAAAGTTCATTGGTCAACGTAGCCCCATCGGGAGCTTTTGCAGTCATCGTCAACTTATGCTCACCCAAGGTTTCCGGTTGGTAGCTAAATTCAGTTACGCCCTTGGGCAACTTAAAAGCAGTTCCGGCATCATAGGTGTTTTCGCCCAAAAGGAGTTTACCGGAACCATCCTCCAATTGATAGGTGATTTCGAAATCCTGATCGGTTTCTTTGCTGGGATCGAAAGTCTCCCTATCACGTAACAGGGTTACGTTAATGGGATTTCGGCTATTGATGATGAAATCGTCGGTACCTTTGGTCAACAGAAAACTAAAGCTAGCGTGTCTGACCCTGTAGGTCAGCTCCAACTCTTTTTGTATTTTGTTCGAATCCCAGGCCAACACCTTGACCCTGTGCATACCCGTATCGATGGGCATGTAGCGGTAGGATGGGTCAAAATCCTTTACCGGTATCGTATCGGTCTCGCGAATGGTATCATTTTCAGTCCCAAGGTAATAGCCTCTTCCATCGAGGATATCATATTTCATAAAATAGGAAACCGTGGAGACCATCCGCTCGGGCTCCAAGCTGAAATCAGTTTTAACAGCTTCGAACACAAAGCCGTTTTCCTCATTGGTGCCATCAAAGTTGAAATCGAACGAATCTTGTACTATTCCTTCAAAATCTTTGCTACATGCCAATATAAAAATCATGCATAGCGTACCTATGGCGACTATACGTTGTGGGGTACTGAATTTCATAACGTCGTCTTTTTAAAACAAAAAATACCGCAGGCCGACACCGGCATACGGGTAAAAATTTCCCACGTCCGAATTGACATGGTAGTATTCGTTCGCCTTGACCAATATGGAAAAATCGTTACTGAGGCCTACTTCCAATTCCGCACCGAGATATAGACCATATATAAATTGGCTTTTGCCGTTGATGAGGGCACCACTGGGAAGTTCATTGCTCCCGTTGTTGATGACCTCATATCCGAACAGCCCGCCCCCACCTAGGAAGAGGCTAAAGTTTTTTCGCTGAGGGGCGATAAATACACGATAGTAAATTCCGGGCTGTATGGTAAAAATGTTGTAGGGAATATTTTGGTCACCTTTGTCCTCCGCAATTGCGGCCAAAACACTTATTTGAAAATATCGGTAGCGGTCGGGATGGAAATTGAACGTTCCCATGATGCCGTAGCCATCCTCGACATATCCGCCACTCGCTCCGACCGAAGAGGCGAGGTTGCCCCGCACTTGGCTGAAGACAGATGAAGCCGTCAGACAAAATAAAATCGCAATGAAAAATCTGGTTCTCTTCATGATTTAAAGCCTAAAGGGTTGTTGATGATTGAGTGGTCAATATCAAGGGACAGGTTTCGATTGCCCTTTTCCTCGTCCAGTTCCACCGTAAGAACCTTTCTCCGGTCAAGGGTAAATTTATCGAAGACCACTATGAAATAGTTCTCGGAGTTCCCATCGACCTTTTTGGGAACTTTGTACCGGAACAAAGGTTCGCGTGTTTTCTTAATGTTACTCGAACTGTTCTTGTAGTTGGTAGCGATGCTGAATTTTATAAAATTGACGTCATAGTCAATATGCTCCTTGTTCTCCAATCGGAACTGTAGGTATATCTCATCGTTTTCGTAATACACGTTCTCCAGCCAGAGAAAGACGTCATCGAACTTGGACAGATAGCGAATTATTTTGCCCTTGTTGAACTGATTGTAAAAACATCTCCGACGTATGTATTCCAAACGGTCCCCGACATACAGTTCCCTGGTAAGCGGCAACGGTTCCCCTTTTGTTTCCTTTTCGGGCTTGACATCCGATTTTTCCACAACCGTTCCCGTAGATACGATACTATCCTCTAGATCGGGATGTGACGAAACATCGGAATTATACAGTTCGGGAATACTTTGCTTACTGGAAAGCTCCCCAAGGTTATCGGCCATGGCCGTGGTTATGGCCCATCTTTTCTTGATCGGTATTTCCACTAATTTCAGGATAAAATCATAGGCCAGTCCATCACGGGTATAAATGGTATAGTTCGTATAGTCGGTAGTATCGGGTGCCACATCGTTATAGATCAGCAATACGATATTCCTAGCGGTTCGAGAAGCGTTTTTCGCCGGAAAGGACTCGATGAAGTTGAGCTCCTTCCCGTTGATGGAAAAATCATATGGAGCGGGCAGGACCACTATGGTCTTATAGTCCCTTGAGACCGGAATGGTGTCCAATTGTGCCCTAACCGATAGGGAACCGAATATCCAAACAATCGTCAATAGAAATTTCATCTTCATTGTGTTACCAATAACAGTTCATAATCATTTATCAATAGAATCTTCTCCTTTTCCCTTAACCTTTTTTTTCGTAGGAACGTTCCCAAACCTTGAGTTATTCCTTTCAGGATTTTCGGTGCCCCACTTGTAATTTTGTCAGTGGCTCCCTGTAGCGCATCGCCAGCTGTCTCAGCCTTGTACTCCCTCCAGAGCTCCCCGGCCCTTTTGTTGTAAACGCCTTTCCTACCGTCGTTGAAGTCCCTGACGGAAATATCGACCGGATGATGTTCGATATTGTCTATGTCCAAATAGACCCTGTTTCCCTGTATCGAGGCCAAAGCGTAAATGAAGGTGTTCTTTGGGAATCGTTTTTCGCGATAGACCATATCTTCCATGAGTAGGAGCCTGACGTTCTCGTTGGGCAAAATAAACTGGTCGCCGTATACCGTTGCGCTAAAAGAAGTCGGCTTGCCACTTGCGGATAGGGAATCCTTCTGAGGGTAATGTGTTCCGGTCAGGGATTCCCCGATTATTTTCTTTTTTCCCTCCAACAGCTTTTCACGATAGGCCAAGCGGTTCTCCACAAATTTTTGCTTTTGTTCCTCCACTGTCATCTTGGTCTTCTTCTCCCTTTCCACTGTTTTCTTACTATCCGGAATTTCGGCCTGCAGTATACCCTGCTGGCTCGATTCAAAAGACAGTCCTTCCAATCGTTTCAGAATTCTTTGGAGCGAATCGTTTTTTGATTCATCCAGTTCCGTCATTTGCGGTAACTTTTCGGAATTTTCAACTTTTTCCTTTTCCAGGGAATCCGCGATTTTCCAAGACGTATCAGTAGTGCCAGATTCCAAGGTCGGGACTTTGCCGGGCAATTCCGGATTAAAGCCGTTTGAAACATCGTTTGTTTCACGTGACCCTAACTTGAAATCCTTGATGTTCTCAATAACAAAGAAACTGGTGAGTATCAGGATTAGGGGCAGAGCAATGGCAAAATTTCGGTGCCTGACGACCCATCTTTTAATATGTGCTATATGTTCCCTTACTTTCATTTGACTAATGTTCCAGGTCCGAATTGTCCACGACCTCAAAATCCAAAATCTTGATTCCGTTAAGGTTGTTCAAGGTGATTCCCGTTTTTTTCAGGTATCCCTTGGTGACCAAGTTCCTATACGTGGTGGATTTGCCTTTTTCTATGGCCTGTTTACCGTAAAAAGTAAACGGAAACGGATAGGTTGCATAGTCGATTTGAATCGAATCAAGTTCCACAAAATAGTTATAGTCCCGCATTGCCACATCATGGAAGTACTTTTTTTCGACCAAACGGGCATATAAGCGGTTGCCTGACCGATCGACCATGAACAAGGCCTTTTCCTCGATATTCCTTTTGATCAGGTCCAAATCGGGTTCCAGAGCGAAAAAAAGTTCATGAAAGTTGGTGATGTGCCCCTCACATAGAATTTCGAGATTTTGCTTGACATCCCTGATGGGAGCTATTGGCAAGCGTTGCCCTCCGTTAAGTAGATAGGCACTATTGTTGGCCCGCTCGTTTGCCGCTGTCACATAATAGGTTGCAATGGCAAAGATTACGGCCACCAACACCAAACACCCATAAACCAATCGCTTGTTGTGCCTTCGGCCCCTGTCTATATCATTAAAAATCATATACCTACCTTTCATAACCGAATCTTTTTTATTGGATGAGTGTCCTCACAGCTTTTGTGGCCCCGCCACTCTTTGCGTCGATGACCGTTTGTATGGCTTTTTTGCCGTAGTGTTTGGGTTTGGAGACGATGCCGCCCCCCGATATGTTGAGCCCCTGGACTACAAAGTTGGCCAACATTGGGGCCTTGATGTAAAAGAAAGAGGCCATCAAGATCAGGAGGGAAGAACTCAGTATCAGTCCGAGATCGTAGGCACTGTTCCGCAACAAATGGTCCACGAGCGCATCGACAAGGTTGACCATGAACATATCCACTACATATAACATGGGAAGCCATAGGCAGAGGCTCATGAACTTTTGCAACCACGCTTTCCATAGGCCCGAAATGGCGGGAATGAACGAAAGACCGATATTGATAGGCCCGAAAATGATAAGGATGAACAGGTAGATGGTGGCCAAGGCCTTGATGCCTACGAAGATCAAGGTGGAAATAATATGGGCGAATGCCGTAATGGAACCCGCCAGTCCGGTAAGCGCAAAGGATTGCAGTGCATCGATATCCATGCTGAACAGGTTCCATTCCACCACATTGTTGGCCGCAACATCGATCTGGGCCAGAGCTACTTTCTGCCCAATGGTGTCCCAGTTCTTTTGGGTACTTACGAACGAAGACCCAAGGTTGTTGTAAAACTCAAAGATGGCGTGCGCGAACTCCGAGTAGTTATAAAGTATGAACATCAATGGGAACCACTTCAGGGCCTTGAACACATCGGCTCGATCGTTGCCTACATAATGCATGATAGCGAAAATGCCCAATCCGATCTTTGCCATTTGGAACCCGACACCCAAGGTGGCGCCCAAATTCGAAAAGGCATCGTCGATATATTGGTCGAATATCGTGTTGACCGTTACCCTAAAACCTGTATCCGATTGCATAGCGTACATCAATTGGTCTTTATCAGCGAATAGACCGCCTTTCGGTGTTCGTTTTTCTGTAGGAGGGAGGTGTTGACCGCTATGACGGTTTCCAGAACGCTGTGCATTTTGTCCAAAATCGACCGCAATGTCGAAAGTCGGTCGGCCGATTCGATGATCTCGCCGGTGGAAGCGATGTTCGATCCCTGGGAGACCAGGGAGGAGACCTGTGCCAGGGCATCTGTCAATATTTGGGTCGCCCGTTCCTTTTCCACCCTTTCCAGATTTGAAAAGGCGCGCAGGTTTTTCTGCGTACCTTTACAGGCTTCCACTATTTTGTCCTTCAGGTCGTACAGTTCGTTCATTTCGGGACTCCCCATCACATAGCTGGCCGGGGTCCTTTTTGCCGTAAGGTCTTGGCGGAGTATCTGCGAGGCATTGTTGTTTGCGGTCACATTCTGTTCCATCTGAGCCAAGAGCTTGCCCATGGTCGAGTTCAAGGTGACCAGTTGTGAATTAAGGGTAGCCACATTTTTGTTGAGCAAGACCAATTGGGCATTGGCCGCCACATCGGTCACGGGGATTTGGGCGGCCCCGAAATAGGGGAGTAGCCAGATCAGGGCATTCGTACCTAAAATTCTTGGTTTGAAATACATCATCGTTTTCTATTTTAATTGTTAAAAGTGCTTCCGTTCAAATTTTCCAGATCGGATTTAGCATGTTCCTTATATAACTGTTTATAGGCGTTGGCGGTTCTTTCCCATATATTGCCTTGTTTTTTATGGAGTTGGTTAATTTTCGCTTTTTCGTTGGGGTTGGTCTCAAAGAGACATTTCGTTGGTAACGAGGTCTCCAATCCGAATACCTTGACACGCTCTTTCCAACAAATGGCCATTTCCCGTAATTTCCGGCCAATGGGCAAATCTTTGTTGTTGGATAGAATTAGTTGCTTCTGCTTTTCGTTCAGCCCCAGTACCTGCTGGATTTCCTCAAAGGAGTTACCAAATTCACCAAGATCGAGCAAGACCTTGATATGGCTGTTTACCACGATGGTTTTGCCGATATATTTTGATTTGACAAAATCGCTTACTTTTTGCGAGATAAAAATGGGCTGCCCCCCGAATTTCCGTGCCATTCGTGACTGTGCGTCGAAGTAGTTGGCCATTATCGGATTGTCGAAAAGGTCCCACGCCTCGTCTACATTCAGTATTTTGTTCAGGGACAGTTTTTTGGGATCCTTCAACTTTTTATCGAAAACATCGATCATCAAAAAAGCCAGTATCGGGAAAAGCTGCTCGTTGTTGATTAGGTTCCCCAATTTGAAGTATACCAAACGTTCACGGCTGAGTCCGGAAATCCTTTTGTCCCTACTGTTCAACAAATAAGCCCTAGGTCCGTTGTGGGCATATTTTCCTAAGAGCAGTAGGAACACATTGGGGTCGAAGACTTCCTGACGGATACCCTTGGAATCCATAAGTTGCTCCAAGCGATTAGAGGTATAATCGTAAAATGTATTAAAAGAGTATTCCGGATGGCTTTTTCCAAGTTGTTCCCGATAATACTCTTGAACAAGGAGTTCAATGATTGTCTTTGTCACGGCACCGTCATAACCGTCGTCTTTACCGTTTCCCCTCTGGCCCAGCAGAAGAAAGATTAGGGCGATGAGTTGGGTCAATTTGTGTTCGGTAAGTACCCTTTCGTCACCTTTGTCAACGGAATCTATCGAATCCAGCACAAAAGGGTTGAACGTAAAGGGATTTTGATCATCGTTCTCAATGACGACCCCATCCAAATAATCCAACAGTTTATCATAGGAGTTTCCATTCTCAAGAATAAGGATCTCGGCTCCCTCGCGGTACTCGGAGAACAGATAGGCATTGGCGTAAAAGGTTTTTCCGCCGCCCGATCCCGAAGCGATGAGCATGCCCCGGTTGAAGATCCAGTCCTTTGCCTCAGGTTCCCTGTAAAGGCTGACCAAGATCGGTTTTCCCGTAGCCCTATCGACCATACGCAGTCCGTGTGGGCCGTGTAATCGGTTTTTGTAGCCGCCTTCAAAATACCAAAGGCTGGCCGCCATTTCAGAGGAAAATGGGCTGTAAAGTTCCGAGCTCAATCCGATACCGTTGCCGAGGATACCCGCGAAAAATAGATTCTTTCGGTCCACGGTATTCTCCTTTGCACGGATGCCCAGCTTCCGAAAAGCCGACCGGACGGAATTGCACATCGACCTGAAGGACTTCAGGGAACCCGAAAGGCCCAGAACGTTCAGGTGATAATAGACCAACTCTTTGTGCTCGTTTAGGGTATGTTGTTGGAAATCATAAATTTGGTCGCGGTAGGTACTATTCTTGTCCCCCTTTTTGTTCCGCGCATATTTGTTCAAGCGCTTCGCCTTGGACCTCAATTTGGCCATGGCTCTCTCCTTTTCCGGTATAAAGATATATTGGTTGACAATATGTTCCTGGGGAATCTTGAAACCAAGGGAGAACAAGTTTCCGACGGGAAAGAGGTTGTCCCCTGTGCTGTATTTTCCAAAATATTCATGAAGGGCCATATACTCTTTGGAGAACTGATCCAGATTTTCCAGAGTGAAGTACTGCCCCTGTTTGTCACCGATCCTAAGACAGTTATCCGAAAAATCAATATCCTTGCCCGTGCCTTCACCGTAACCCGCTTCCAGATAGCTATCGTAATAGCCCGCCCGTCCGAACAGTCCCTCGAAATCAAGGATTTTCGAGGTCATCAGGCCCGAATCGTTGATAAGGTCGTTGACCGCGCCGACCCTGGCCTCGAAATCGGCCATAACCTCTCCGTCAAGGTATTCTTCGGGAAGACGGTTACGGCCATAGAACTTACGTTCCTTTTTTAAAAAGGAATTGGCCCCGAGTGGTGTCCGACCGATGTAGTTCTTGGGCACTTTATGGATGACCAAATAGCAACGGTGTTCCAGAAAGGGTCTATCCTTAAAATAAAGTTCATCTTCTGTCTCGAAAAAATCCCGCTCCAACCGCTGCCTGTCCATGGAATAGGTTTCCCCAAAAAACAGGTCCTGTTTGTGCAAAAGGCAATTCTCGCCGAGGATTTCCAGGATCCCCGAGACCAAACGATTGAGGTTCAGGTAATCCTTGCCGTCCAAAGTGTAGATTTCCGGAAGCTCCAATTGCAACGGAATACTAAGGCAGCCCCTTTCCTTGGACACCAAGATTGGGGCCTCATAGCCATAGATGGGAAAGGCATCGAGAAGATTCATTCTTTTTTCCATAGTACCAACATTTTTTTGTTGACATGACCTTTTATACTGTCCGGCCCCTTTTTGTCCGCCCTGGATTTGATAAAACCGTTTTCCCCATACGCCTTAGAATAGAAAAGCATAAGTATGATGTATAGGGCCGCGGTACAGAAGGAAAGAAGAAGGCTTAGAAAGGTCGGGATGACCGTACTGAGGAACAGCCCCACCATCAGGGAAAGGAACGAGCCCTTAAAGGCTTGGTCCACATATTTGGCGCGAAGCCCAAAGAAGGATACGTCCTTTTGCAGGGCCTTAGGGATTTTGACCAACTTGTTTTCCATATCAGTTGGCCAAGTTTTCCCCAATCTCGATAAGGCCGTAGAAGATGACCAGTCCCACAATGGCATTGCCTACTTTACGGGCCATGTCCTGGTTCTGTTCCCTGATAATAAGAAAGGCCAACGCCGCAATCGCCAGAAGTACGCCCGCGGCAATCTTGATGATGCGGAAAATACTGTTCCCGATCTGTGCCGTACCCTGTTCCGCTTGGTTGACCTGATCGACGAGTTCATCGATCTGGGCAAGGCCGGTAGTATGACAAGCTATGATAAGAAATAGGGTCAGGAGGACATTAATCGGAATCGTCCGCCTCCGTTTCCGGAGGGGGCTCGGAATTTTTGATGATCTTGAATTTTTCATGTTCTGGAATTAAGGATTCATTCTGAACATCTTTATCGGACGCATTGAAAATATCCAACAGCTCAGAGCTGGTTTCATTCTCATCGACACGGTTGAGTAACTGGTCCATATCTTTATCCTTTGAAGATGTGTTTTTTACAAATATATG
>CBDULZ010000055.1:0-32427 GCA_965368185.1 uncultured Kriegella sp. | reverse complement strand
TAGGGCTTTCAAAATGGATCGTAGACAAAAAGAATCCGCTTACGGCCCGCACATTGGTCAATCGGGTATGGCACCAAATTTTTGGCAGAGGTTTGGTTTCCACTGTCGAAGATATTGGATCTCAGTCAGAACCACCATCACACCCCGATATGCTTGACTGGCTTTCTTTGCGTTTTATGAACGAACACAAATGGAGCGTAAAAGCGCTTATAAAAGAAATTGTATTATCGGGCACGTATCGACAAAGTTCGGAGAGTACCCCCGAAATTTACCAAATTGATCCCGAAAACGAACTGTTGGCCCGAGGGCCCAGAATACGGTTGGGTGCCGAACAGATTCGTGACCAGGCTTTGGCCGTATCCGGACTTTTGAGCGAGAAAATGTATGGGCCCGGTGTGATGCCCCCACAGCCCGATGGGGTTTGGCAAACAGTGTACAACGGCGCCAAATGGGAAGAAAGCACAGGAGAGGATAGATACAGAAGGGGCGTTTACACTTATCTAAAACGTACTAGCCCGTATCCTTCGTTTCTGACCTTCGATGCTGGTAGCCGTGAAGTCTGCACCATTCGAAGAACAGTGACGAACACACCCTTGCAGGCTTTGGTGACCTTGAACGACCCGGTCTATCTCGAGGCATCGTATCAATTGGCCAAAAACAATCAAATGATAGGCGATATTGAAAAAAGTATCGAGAAGACCTACGAAAGAGCTACGCTAACAGAAATCGAACCTGCCACTTTAGATGCCCTGAAGGAGCTTTACCATAATTCGTTGATTGTGTTTACCGAAAATACCGAGGCCTCTGAAATGTTCTTGCATTTTGAAGATAAGCCAACCCCTGAATTAGGTGCTTTGACCGTGGTGGCGAACGCCATTATGAATTTGGATGAGTTTTTAACGAAAGCCTAAAAAAGAAATTAACGTGAAAGACATTGTAGAAAGACTAATTCAAGAAAAACTGGCCCGCGAAGCCCAGGAAAAGACGCGAAGGCACTTTATCAAATCCTGCGCCCAAGGCATGGGCGGTCTTGCATTGAGCTCCATTTTTATGGGCTGTGATCCCTTGGAAAAAGCCGCACCAAAAAAACAAGTGGCGTTTTCGGAACGCGATTTAAATCCGTTATCCACACTGGCACCACATTATGGGCCTAAGGTAAAATCGGTCATTTACCTACACATGGCCGGTGCCCCTTCACAACTGGAGATGTTCGATTACAAACCAACACTCCAAAAACTTGATGGGCAAGATTGTCCGCAATCGCTGTTGGAAGGTAAGAAATTCGCTTTTATTAAAGGAACGCCCAAATTGATGGGACCCCAGGCCAAATTCGAACAAGAGGGAGATTCAGGAAACTATGTATCGGACTTTCTTCCACACTTCAAAAAAGTTGTAGATGAGGTCGCCTTTTTAAAAGCAGTGAATACAGATCAATTCAATCACGGTCCTGCCCAATTGTTTATGCATACAGGAAGCCCACGATTGGGCCGACCAAGTATCGGGGCTTGGGCCACGTATGGTCTCGGATCTGAAAACCAGAACCTTCCCGGCTTTGTGGTCCTTACTTCGGGGGGTAATTCTCCCGATGCGGGTAAGAGTGTTTGGGGCAGCGGTTTTCTTCCCTCGGTATATCAAGGGGTGCAATGTAGGTCAAAAGGCGACCCAGTGCTTTACATCGAGGATCCCGAAGGCATTACGCGTGATTTAAAGAAAAGTACCATTGAAGCGATCAACAAGATCAATAAGGAGGAGTACGCCAAATATGCCGATCCCGAAATTTTGGCACGTATCAATCAATACGAAATGGCGTACCGAATGCAGATAGCCGTACCGGAAGTCATGAATATCAACAATGAACCGGAAAATGTAAAGGAAATGTACGGTGTAGAGCCTGGCAAAGAATCGTTCGCCAACAACTGTCTTCTAGCAAGAAAACTGGTCGAAGATGGGGTGCGTTTTGTACAACTTTTCGATTGGGGCTGGGATAGTCATGGAACCGGACACGATACTGCAGTAGATTTAGGGTTACGCAACAAATGCCGTGAAATAGATCGCCCGATTGCGGCCTTGATCCTGGACTTGAAGCAACGTGGCTTGCTCGATGAAACATTGATCGTTTGGGGCGGAGAGTTCGGCAGAACACCGATGCAAGAAAACAGGGGAAATAAAAAAATGGGGTATAAGGGCCGCGACCATCACGGCGACGCCTTTACCATGTGGATGGCCGGCGGAGGCATCAAAAAAGGAGCTTCCCACGGACAAACTGACGATATCGGCTTCTCGGGGGTTGAAGGACGCGTTTCTGTTCACGACATTCATGCTACCATTCTTCATCTTCTCGGCTTTGATCATGAGCAATTTACGTTTGACTTTCAAGGGAGACCATTCCGATTGACTGATGTAGAAGGCCACATTATAAAGGAAATACTTGCATAAAATCTCCAGAGCTTAAAACAAACCAACCAGATAAACCACCCAATGAGATTTTTTTGCGTACTAACTTTACTTTTGACAACTCTTTCAGGCTTTTCCCAGAAAAAACAAAAACTCCTATTTTTCCAAACCGATTGGGGTCGATCTGTTTCATGGGACGCTTTCTGTGAACGCACAAAGGCCTCCGGATATGATGGCATTGAAACCTGGTTTCCAAATGATGCCGCAAACCAATCAGAATTAAAGGGAGCCTTAGAAAAGCATGGCTTGGTTGTGGGCTTTTTAAATGGAACGAACAAATCGCTTCCTTTCGAAGAAAGTTTAAAATCGTACACCGAAAACTTCAAAAAAATAATTGCCTGGAAACCTATCTATATTAATTGTCATACCGGAAGTGACTTTTTTACAAGGGAGCAGAATGAGGCTTTCATAGATGCTGCAAACAACATATCTAAATCGAGTGGCATTCCCATTTACCATGAAACCCATCGAGGACGATTTAGTTTCAACCTTCGAG
This sequence comes from uncultured Kriegella sp., assembly GCA_965368185.1. Lineage (GTDB taxonomy): Bacteria > Bacteroidota > Bacteroidia > Flavobacteriales > Flavobacteriaceae > Kriegella. The sequence continues at coordinate 29,477 of CBDULZ010000055.1, read as the reverse complement.
ATACCGAACAATATCTCAAGGCAATTCCCGACTTAAAACTAACTTTAGACATCAGTCATTGGATGGTCGTACACGAATCACTACTGGAAGACCAGAACGAAAATCTTGAAATAATCATAGACCGATCACACCATATTCATGCTAGAGTAGGCCATGCCGAAGGGCCGCAAGTAAACGACCCTGAGGCCCCGGAATGGAAGGCCGCACTGAAACGTCATCTCGATATTTGGGAGCAGATTATAAAAATTAAGTGGGAAGAAAAGCAGGTGCCCTTTACCATTACCACCGAATTCGGCCCACCAAATTATCTACCGGCATTACCCTATACACAAATTCCCGTGGCCGACCAATGGAAAGCCAATGTCTTTATGATGAAGGCGATAAAAAAACGGATGAACATTGACTAAAAGCAACTTTTTATGGACGTTTTAAAACAATTGCTGGGGCGTTTACACCCTCTTTTTGTTCATTTGCCTATTGGCTTTATCATTTTAGGATTGCTACTACAATGGTACGACCGTAAAAAAAAGGAGTACCCTTTCGTAATCGGATTCATTTTTCTTTGGGGCGCCATTACAGCTGTTTTGGCCTGTATTACGGGATATCTACAGTATTTGGGAGAAGGGTATGCTTTCGATACTGTTAAATTTCACCTTTGGTCGGGGATTGCTACCGCGGTTTTCTGCTTCTTGATGTACCTACGCATCCAGAAACCTAAAAATATCGAACTATTCAAACGTATGCCTGTAGCCGCTTTTTCGATAGTACTGTTGGTCATGATTTCTTTAACTGGACATTTGGGTGGAGATATCACCCACGGCGAAGGGTATTTGACCGAGCCGCTTCCTAATTCGATAAAATCGGCATTGGGTATCGCTACCTTTCAAGAAAAAGAAATCGTATTGAACGATGAAAATTGGCAGGAAGCACAATTATATGCCGATATCATTGAACCAATTTTGAACAACAAATGTGCAAGCTGCCACAATCCTAAAAAAAACAAAGGTGAGCTTGAACTGCATTCTCAGGAAGGCATTCTTAAAGGAGGTGAAAATGGAGAAATCATCGAGACGAACAATTCTGAGGAGAGCCCCCTTTATACTCGGTTGGTATTACCCAAAGATGACGAAGACCATATGCCGCCAAAAGAGAAGACCCAACCTACCAAGGAAGAAATTGCACTGGTAAAAACATGGATCGATCTTGGTAACCCCTTCGAAGGTTCTATTGGTGAACTGGGAATCGAAAAAAGCTTGCTCCTTTCTTTTTTTCCGAAGAAACACGATTACGATTATCCCGACGTAGAAGTCGCTGTCGCTTCACAAGACAGTATAAATAACGTCAAATCAAAAGGCATACACGTACAAAATATCAGTAAAGCTTCTAACTTTCTTCGAGTGACGTGCATCAATAAACCCTCATTTGGCGATAACGACTTTCAACTATTAAAACCGTTAGGCCAACAAATTGCCGTTTTAGACCTTGGCGGAACCCAAGTTACCGATGCCATTTTTGAAAAATTGGCGACACTTAAAAATCTAACAATCCTAAAATTGGACAATACAGCAATAACCGGGGTAGGTATTGAAAAACTGAGTCAACTCGAAAATTTAAGATCAATCAACCTGGCCGCTACAAAATTTGAGGAAAACCAACTACAAAAACTCGCTCAATTCAAGAAGCTACAGATTGTTTACCTGTTTAACAGTGGTTTACGGAAATCTGGAATTGAATATCTCCAGGATGGCAAAATCACCATTGATTATGGTAATTACGAGTTGCCCCTTATTCCATCAGACTCTATAATTTATTAATTTTCAGAACCAAAATAAAAAACATAGTTTAGGGGTGCCAACCGAAATATATGGACATCAGTAAAAAACTGGGGCTTTTTGTAGGTCCTATCCTTTTTCTCATTATTATCAATCTGCCTTCACCTCTCGTTTCCGAAGTAGGCGATTCAGTTATTGCCGTCGCCTTATGGATGGTCATTTGGTGGATTACGGAAGCCGTATCCATTTCGGTTACCGCCCTACTTCCCATCGTGTTGTTTCCCATACTAAATGTAATGACCGCGGCAGATGTGGGCGCTAATTACGGCAGTCCGATTATCTTTCTTTTCTTTGGTGGTTTTGTGCTTGCCTTGGCCTTGGAAAAAGTAAACCTACACAAGCGCATTGCCCTGAATATCATAAAAATAACAGGAACTACCCCAAATAAAGTGGTTTTGGGTTTTATGATTGCAACGGCCGCATTAAGTATGTGGATCAGCAATACGGCCAGCACGGTAGTCATGCTTCCAATTGCCATGTCGGTCATCGGCCTCCTGATCAACGACGCCGACGGGTTTACAAAAAGTGATCGTAACTTTGCCTTAAGTGTAATGCTAGGTATTGCCTTTGCGGCGAACGCCGGAGGAATAGCAACAGTTATCGGTACTCCACCGAATTCAGTCATGATCGGACTTTTGGAAAACGAGTACCAAATTGAAATCTCATTTCTAAAATGGATGATTATCGGTCTACCCTTCTCAATCGTATTGATCGCGATTATTTATTTAGTAATGGTCAAGTGGATGTTTCCTAATAAACAATTAAAATTCACCGCTTCGAAAGAAGTTATTACTGACGAGCTTGCCAAACTGGGTCCGATGAGTGGTAAAGAAAAAATGGTACTCGCTATTTTCGGGACTACGGTTTTCCTATGGATATTCAGAACCGTAATCAACAAAATTTTTCCATCATTGGAACTTACCGACACCATAATAAGCATGCTCGCGGCAATCGCACTTTTTGCACTTCCCTACAACATAAAAAAAGGGGATTTTATTATTCACTGGAAGGATACCCAAAAGCTTGCCTGGGGTATTTTAATCTTGTTTGGCGGAGGACTTGCCCTTGCTAAAGGAATGTCGGTCAGTGGCATCGTCGATTTAGTTGCCAGTGCCATTGCCGCTAGTGATATCAGTGTTTTGATTACGGCCATACTTCTTATTTTCTTAATGCTCTTTATGACTGAACTGATGAGCAATGTCGCATTGATTGCCGTTTTGGCCCCTGTGGTCGCTGGTATTGCTATCGGCCTCGAAATACCGATTCTTTACCTGTTGATCCCTGTGACCATGGCCAGCAGTTGTGCCTTTATGCTCCCGATGGCAACTCCACCCAACGCGATTGTCTTTGCCAGTGGTTATGTAAAAGTATATGAAATGGCTCGCGTAGGCATAATTCTCAACCTTATCGCAGTGGCATTATTAATTCTTATGTTTCAGTTTGTCATTCCATTGGTCTTCTAACACCCTGGAACAACAAATCTATTTTAAGAAAAAAAAAGCCTTCGCGGGTAACGAAGGCATGTCAATTGCAGGTTAATACTATTTATTTAGCGTACGCATCAAAACCTTCTGGCAGATAAGTCGTAGTATCCAAATCTAGACTGATGTTGTCATTGGGATCTATGTAATTCATACTTTCAACATCCGAAGGATACGCATAGGCGTTAAAATCCGATGGCAAATTAGTTTGAGAATCCTTTAAGTCAATCTCATCATTCTCAATATAGTTCACGCCTTCCATATTAAAATAGAACTTGTAAGGGTCAAATCCTTCAGGCAAATAATCGGCAGTATCAAAACCCAATTCAATTTCAGGTTCTTCCTCTATATAGACAATACTATCGATATCAAATCTACCTTCTGTTTTCGGATTGCTTGCCAACATCCCGTTGACAATAAATAATCCTAATACGGTACTTAATGTTAAACTTCTTTTAATCATAACGTTTGTAGGTTAATTTCTAAGCAAAGATATAACAGGGGTTTTCGACTAATATTGTATTCTAACAATACTGGCGCAAAGTACAAAAGTGGCAAAAACGGAACATTGACAATTTCCAACAACAAAAATTGTCAACTTCCTATTTTAACAAACACTTCTTTACCGTCCTGGTACTTTTAATACACTTTTTTTATGACAAAAAAAGGAAGGTTTTTAATGTTAAAAAAGAGTTAAACCCTATCATACAACTCCATAACGTCGCAAATCTACCTTTTGTCGGTTCAAAAAAAAGGCAATACTGCCCATCTTATAAAGTCATCGAACAAGAAATAAGGCGAAAGCGATGGCAATTTGACTTACCGAAAACCGGAAAATTATTGCAAAAAGAAAAAGCCACCTACAGATGCAGGTGACTTTTACTTAGCTAATTCAAATCTTTTCATAAAGATTCTCTATTAATAAGACTGAAGAAAATTATAAATGTTACAACATACCACCCGTCATTTCAAAAATCTCTATATTTTTCGGTACTTTGAAACTTCAATAAATTGCACCGCAAAATGAGTAAAACTTTACTTCTCAAAATCTTTATTGCACTTGTACTATTGGGCTCCCAAACCGGGGATGCCCAAATTTTCAAAAAGAAAGAACCAAAACCATCAGAAGACTCCTCTAAAAAAGAAAAAATCAAACCCTATAATAAGGTGATTACTAAAACGGCCGAAACCGACAAAGGTCTTTTTGATGTGCATATTGTTGACGACAAATACTTCTATGAAATTCCCGATTCGCTGTTTAACAAGGAAATGTTGATGGTCAGTCGAATTTCTAAAACTGCATCTGGACTCGGGTTTGGTGGGGGAAAAATAAACACCAAGGTATTACGCTGGGAAAAGAAAGCAAAAAAGGTACTGCTACGCGTAGTCAGCTATAATATTATCGCTGCAGATTCGCTCCCTGTTCATGAAGCTGTATTAAATTCCAATTTTGAACCGGTTTTGTACGCTTTTGATATCAAAGCATTCAAAAAAGATAGTGTCGCACCGGCCACAGTAATAGAAATTGATGAGTTATTCACAAAAGATGCCCCCGCTTTAGGCTTGCCAGAATCCTACCGCGAACGATACAAAGTATCAAAATTGGATGAAAGCCGTAGCTATATCGAATCGTTAAAAAGCTATCCCCTAAATGTCGAAGCCCGAAGTGTAAAAACCTATATCGCAAAAAAACCGCCAAGCAATGGCAGTCTAGGATCTATATCCGTCGAAATCAACAACTCGATGGTATTGTTACCGAACGAACCAATGAAACGTCGCTACTTTGATGAACGTGTAGGGTGGTTCGCCCGTGGCCAGACCGATTACGGCCTAGATGTTCAAGAAAGTAAGACCATAAAATTTTTAGACCGATGGCGACTTGAAGTTAAAGATGAGGATATCCAAAAGTATGAACGCGGTGAATTGGTAGAACCTAAAAAACAGATTATCTACTACGTCGATAGGGCCACACCAAAAAAATGGATTCCGTACATAAAACAAGGTATCGAAGACTGGCAAACAGCTTTTGAAGAGGCAGGATTTAAAAATGCCATTATCGCAAAAGAACCTCCAACCGTTGAGGAAGATCCAGAATGGTCTCCCGAAGATGTGCGCTACTCAGTAGTTCGCTATTTGGCCTCTCCCATACCCAATGCAAACGGCCCCCATGTTAGCGACCCTAGAAGTGGCGAAATTTTAGAATCGGATATCAATTGGTACCATAACGTAATGACCCTGTTACGCAATTGGTTCTTTGTACAAACAGCCGCCATTAACACTGATGCTCGTGGGCTATCTTTTGAAGATGACGTCATGGGCCGATTGATACGTTTCGTTTCCGCCCATGAGGTAGGGCACACTTTAGGTCTACCACACAATATGGGAAGCAGTGTTGCTTACCCGGTAGATTCGTTACGTTCCGTCACCTTTACCAAAAAATTTGGTACAGCCGCCTCGATCATGGATTATGCCCGCTTCAACTATGTGGCGCAACCCGAAGATGGTGACGTAGCCCTGATGCCAGATATCGGTATCTATGACAAATATGCCATTCGATGGGGCTATAAACCCATACTTGACACATCAGCTGAAGACGAAAAAGCGATTTTAGATGAATGGATTCTAAAGCATGCTGGCGACCCTTTATACCGTTTTGGGCACCAGCAAATGGGCGAGATTATCGACCCCAGTTCCCAAACCGAAGATTTGGGAGATGACGCTATAAAAGCCAGCACCTATGGCATACAGAACTTGAAACGCATCATGCCACAATTGCTAACTTGGACTGCTGAAAAAGGAAAAAACTACGATGATGTTAAAAAACTTTATGGCCAAGTAATTGCTCAATTCAGCAGATACATGGGCCATGTGTCGAACAATATTGGGGGCGTGTATGAGCACCATAAAACGTATGACCAAGAAGGTGCAGTATACTCCCCGGTACCAAAAGTGCATCAGAAGAACTGTTTGCTTTTCGTTCAAGAACAATTGTTTACAACGCCCGAGTGGCTTATTGATGAAAACCTTTTTAATAAAATACAATACTCCGGTGGCATAGAATCGATTCGAAAAACGCAGGTAACCACATTAAACAACATTTTAAGTTTGGGAAAATTACAGCGCATTATCGAAAACGAAACCATGGGCGGAAACAGCGCCTATCGATTACTTGATCTAATGACCGACCTGAGATCAGGTCTTTGGTCGGAGCTTCGCAGCGGTCAAAATATCAATACCTATCGCAGAAATTTACAAAAAGCATATATAGATCGACTACAATATCTCATGACTGTGAAAAACGAAAACAAAAAACCGGACTTCGGTGGATACCAAAAATCGACCGTCGTGAATACCAGTCAGTCAGATATTCGGTCTGTGGCCAGAGCAGAACTTAACGGTCTTAGCCAACGAATTAAAAGAGCCATACCCAAGACATCGGATGCCATGAGCAGATACCATTTAAAAGATGTTGCAGCTCGGATAGCCTTGATTTTAGAACCGAAGTAGAATAAGGGGTTTGCTCCTAAAAAGACACAAAACCCGATGAACGGCAAAATATTCCGATGAAATAAACGTTTAAACCACATTTTTTGCGCTTTTGACAACACTAAGGGTGGCATTTCACAACAATACACTTTTTTCAGTATGTACTTTGTCTATCTTAGCTGAAGAATATTAAAAACCCCGAATCATGTCATATAAAGTAAAAAGTCTTTTGTATTTCGTTTGTTTTGTAGCTGCTTTCGCATTGTATTCCAATATTGAAGACGAAACTATAGAAACCAATTATTCGGAGGCCACAGAATTGGCAAAAACAGATTTAGACCAAATTTCTTCCACAGACCTACATTTGGAGGAAATACAGTAATAAATTACCAAACCTATCTCTATATAGTAAAAGGCGTGGATTAAAATCCACGCCTTTTCTTTTACCCCTTCTTCAACAATCGGTTCGGTTAAAATAATCACAAAACCAAGGCTCCTTTTAAACCTTTCATATAACGCTAGGTCTTATTTACATTATCATTAAAATAAAAAATATGAAAAATGTAGCACTAGTAGTAATGCTCTTGGTCGGCATGACGACCATGGCGCAAAAAGGCAAAGGTGATCATCGAGGTGCGATGAAAGATTTGACCCCGGAACAAGTAGCAACCCTACAAACAAAACAAATGACCTTGGTCCTAGACCTCTCGGAAGCGCAGCAATCAAAGATTCAAGCTGTAAATTTGGCGAATGCCGAACTTCGAAAAGCGAAAATGGAGGAAAGAAAGGCGGCAAAAAAAGAGGGAGATGCTAAGAAACCCACCTCAGAAGAACGCTATGCCATGAAAAATGAAATGTTAGATCATCAAATTGCCCTAAAGGCCGAAATGAAAAAAATTCTATCGGAAGACCAATTTGAAAAATGGACAAAAATGAAGCGGGGTAAACGAAAGCATCACCGTGGTGATAAGGACAAAGAACGTGCTAGAAAGTAAATAGCGCTGGAAAATTCGGGTCAACCTTACCAGGTTGACCTTTTTTTTGCTTAAAATTTTTGTGAAACCACCTTCACAATAAGATTCATTTCATTGATATAGAAAGTTTAAAACCCCTTACGTTAATCAAGACAATTAATTCCGTTTCCTTATTTTGAATATTTAGGAGCATATTTTTCTTCGACTATGTATCTTTAACTCTCAGATTGAACATCTATAACATCATGATGAATAGCGATAAAGGTTATAGTTTATATCGGCGGAAGTTTATAAAATCTACATTGATTGGAGGGATTTCAGTTACTTTCATTCCCTTCTTCAATAGCTGCGAGTCAGAGGCATTGAATTACGATTTAGCATTAGACGCTCCCACAAAATTGTTTGATGGTAAAAGATGTTGGACGCACCCACGTGCAGGCATAATACCCGGATTAGATACGAATCGCAATCCCACAGTGATAATGACTATGAATAATCTGGACTTAGCGGGCAGTGATGTTTTCTACGGAATGTTCGAACTATTTACGAACGATTTGTCAAAAAATTGGTCCGCACCAAAAGAATTAAAAGCTTTGGCGCCCAGATTCGAAACTATTAATGGAATCGAGCGACCTGTGGCAGTAAGCGATTTTTGGCCTAAATGGCATGCAGCTTCAAAAACCTTATTGGGTACCGGGCATACTGTAGTTTATACCCCCGATTGGAAAGTAACCAATCCGCGACCCAGAAATACCGCCTACTCCACCTATGACGAACAAACAAAAAAATGGAACGATTGGCAAAAACTGGAAATGCCCGAGGGACCTAAGTTTTTTAATTCCGGAGCGGGATGCGTGCAGCGCCACGACCTTGAGGACGGCAACATATTGCTACCCATTTATTTTAGCCCTAAAGGAAAAAATGCACTGGTTACCATATGCAAGTGTTCCTTTGACGGAAAGAAACTAGCATATCTTTCCCATGGTACTGAACTTAAAATAGATGATGAAACACGCGGCTTAGGGGAACCTTCATTGACAAAATTCAAGGACAGCTATTTTTTAACCATACGCAACGATAAAAAAGGGTTTGTAGCACGAAGCGACGATGGCTTAAATTATGAAAACTACCAACCATGGACGTTTGATGATGGCACAGAACTCGGCAGCTATAATACCCAACAACATTGGTTAACCCATAGTGAAACGCTATTTCTTGTATATACTCGAAAAGGGGCGAAAAACGACCATGTCTTTCGGCATCGGGCTCCACTTTTTATGGCAGAGGTCGAACCTGAACGGTTGTGTGTGATTCGGGCAACAGAACAAATTCTTGTTCCTGAAAGAGGAGCCCGATTGGGAAATTTTGGAGTCACGGATATATCTCCAAACGAAACATGGGTGACGGTGTCAGAGTGGATGCAGCCGGAAGGTGTTGAAAAGTACGGAAGTGATGGCAGCGTCTTTGTCGCAAAGATTAAATGGAACAAGAAAAACAAACTTTTTTCCCAAACATAGCACATTCCGAAGAGAGCATCATAAACTAGTTGACGGTATTTAAAAGGGAAATTAATTGATACATTCGAAGATGGCCAAACCAATCCCAATGATAAAAGGAAGACGATTTCCAAATAAACAAAACATTTTAATAAAGACCCTTTTTTGGATTTTACTACTAGGCACTTTGACATGTACTGCACAAATCAAAGTCATCCTTGATACCGATATCGACTCTGATGTAGATGATGTTCAGGCTCTGGCCATGCTTCATTCTTATCAAGATTTAGGAAAAATAGATTTATTGGGTGTCGTTGTTACCAGCTCCGATTCTTTTTCATACCAATGTGTCGATGCCATAAACACCTTTTATAATCGACCCGATATACCCATTGGGTTTTTAAAACATCAAGATACGTTTGATAATTTTTCAAAATACACCAAACAAGTCAGCATAGCCTTTCCGCACGATGTTAGTTCAATAACACAGACTACCGAATCCGCACGATTGTATAGAACGCTTTTAACTGAAAGTGATGATAACTCGGTCGTCATTGTCACTATTGGACACTTGACAAGTCTTCAAAATCTTCTGAAATCGGAAGGTGACGATATCTCATCATTGACCGGAAAAGAATTGGTCGAAAAAAAAGTAAAAAAATGGCTGTGTATGGGAGGTACATTTCCTGAAGGAAAAGAAGCTAATTTTTATCGCCCAGATCCTACCTCAACCGTATACTGTTTAGAAAACTGGAGCAAAGACGTTATTTTCTGCGGATGGGAATTGGGAAATCAAATCATCACGGGCGGAGCATATCTTAAATCCCGATTGAACAAAGACAACCCCGTTTATCTTGGGTTTGAATTGTACAACAATTTTGCAGGAAGACCAGCATGGGATCAAGTCGCTGTTATGCTTTTAGATGAAACTACAGCCTCACGCTATTTTGATATTAATCGAAATGGATACGTATTGGTCGAGCAAGATGGCAGCAATGCGTGGAACTCTGGCAAACACTTGACAGATAAGAATCATGCTATCGTTTCAATAAAAGAGGGAGTCGATCCTAACACTATTGCCAAAACAATTGACGACCTCATACTTAATGCACCACCCGATTAAACCGTCTGCAATTACTAGTCAAAAATCGGCTTAAACTCACACCAATAATTTCTAGAACGTTAAACTATCCAGTGCAGCTATGGTCTCGTCCAAATCGCCATAACTAAGTGCATCGTTCAGAAAATAGCTTTCAAAAGCGCTGGGTGGCAGATAGATGCCTTTATCCAACATGCCGTGGAAATACTTTTTAAAAAGTGCATTGTTTCCTTTGGCAGAACTTTCAAAATCAATGACCGGGGTATCAGTAAAATGTAACGATATCATTGAGCCATACCGATTGATCTGGTACGGTATACCCTTGTTTTTCAACGCATTATCAAATCCTTCATGCAAATGCTCGGTTTTATCGGCCAGACTTTCAAAGACTTCGGGATGTTTTTCCAGTTCGGTCAACATGGCCAAGCCTGCGCTCATTGCCAAAGGATTTCCACTCAAGGTTCCGGCTTGGTATACCGGCCCTTCGGGTGCCAAATGCGACATAATTTCTGCCCGTGCGGCAAAAGCCCCTACGGGCAATCCGCCACCAATAACCTTACCGAACATCACAATATCAGCATTGATGCCCAAGGCTTCTTGAGCTCCTCCTATTCCCAAACGGAACCCCGTCATCACCTCATCGAACAACAATAAAATACCTTCTTGATTGCAGATATCCCGAAGTCCGGGCATAAAACCATCCTGAGGAACTATACATCCCATGTTTCCGGCAATGGGCTCAATAATAATAGCCGCTATTTCATTTTTGTTCGCCGTCACCAGCGCCCGAACACTATCGAGGTCATTATATTTTGCCAGTAGCGTATCTTTTGCCGTTCCTTGGGTTACCCCAGGACTATTTGGGCTTCCAAAAGTAACGGCCCCACTCCCCGCTTGAATTAAAAATGAATCAGAATGCCCGTGGTAACAGCCTGCAAATTTGATAATCTTATCCTTACCTGTATATCCACGCGCCAAACGGACAGCACTCATGCAAGCCTCTGTGCCACTGTTTACAAAACGTATCTTATCAATATTGGGCACCATGGAAACGGCCAATTTTGCCAGTTCGGTCTCAATTTCAGTTGGCATACCAAAAGAGGTTCCTTTTTTTGCCTTTTCCACGACTGCATCGATGACAGGCCCATGGGCATGGCCCAAAATTAACGGACCCCAAGAAGCAATATAGTCGATAAACCGATTTCCATCTTCATCATAAAAGTAGGCCCCTTTGGCCTCCTTTACGAAAATTGGGTCGCCTCCTACGGCCTTAAAAGCACGAACGGGTGAGTTCACGCCACCCGGAATATATTTTTTGGCCTCAGCAAACAAGGCGCTACTTCTTTGATATCGCATAAAATACTAGTTATAAGATTCGGTCTTTACCGTAAGTTTCTGACCAATTGAAATAGTGCTTCCCATCATGTAGTTCCAACGCTTAAGTTGGTCGACCGAAACTTGATACCGTTTGGACAATGAATAGAGTGTATCGCCCTGTTTTACAACGTGCACTAAATTTTGTTCGGCTGCTGCATTAGAATTTTTAGTTGTAACTTCCTGCTTTCGCCCATACCCTTGTTTAACAATTGCCTTGTCATATTGCCCTAGGTCATACCGCTCAATAAGCTCGATCAATTTATGGGGATATCGCTTGTCAGTGGCGTAACCGGCTTGCCGCAGTCCCCTAGCCCAACTTTTATAATCGTCATTGCGCAAATCGAACAAAAAAGCATAACGCGAGCGCGTTGTTAGAAAAATACTGTGGTCACGATAGGAATACATCGGATGGTTATACTTTCTAAAACACTCCCCTTTTTCATCATCGTCATGGTGATCGAAATCACCCTTCCATCCGGTATGGCATTTGATTCCAAAATGGTTATTGGTTTTAACGGCCAAGGCGCCTTTCCCAAAACCACTTTCCAACATACCTTGCGCTAGGGTAATGCTGGCCGGTATGCCGTAAGCCTTCATCTCGAATTGGGCAATTTCAGCAAAGGTTTCGATATACTGGTCAACAGTGGCTATCGGAAATTTTTGAAATCTTCCGGTATCCTTAGGAAACGGGTAATCGGTGTTTTGCTTCGGAACTTCGGCAGGTGGTTTTGTGACTACGGTAGGAGAAGGTTTTTTATGTGAATTGGCAGTAGCCGTCTTTTTTTTTGATTTACAGCCAATCAATAAGGTTCCCAAAACTAATGCAACTATCAATTTTTTCGTCATACGGCGATCAATGGTAAATTTTTCTTTTGTAAAACTTTGTTCATTCCCAAAATACCCTGCAGCCCACCTGTGTGAATGGCCAAGATTTTAGTGCCTGCGGGAAAATGGTCGTTTTCAATCATATCAAACAGGCCGAACAACATCTTTCCGGTATAGATAGGATCTAATGAAATATCGGTTCTCCGTTTAAAATCATTGATAAACCCGATGAGTTCGTGCGACACCTTGGCATAGCCCCCAAAATGATACTCTGTTTGCAAGGTCCAATTTTCATTATGCACAAATTTACGAATATCTTCGTTTAAAAAGTGGCCTTTAACCGCCGGGAAGCCCAAAACTTGCTGCTCGGGGTTTAGGGCATTGCTAATTCCCGCTAAAGTACCACCCGTACCCACGGCGCAACAAACACAGTCGAAAGAAGCGTCCTCATCAATCAAAATTTCTTCACAACCCCGGATGGCCAAGGTGTTCGTGCCCCCTTCCGGCAACAGATAACAGCGCCCAAATTCATTTTCCAAGGCGTTCAAAAAAGTAGATTTCGCTTTATTGCGGTAGGTATTTCTGTCTACAAATTTAAATTGCATGCCGTTTGCACTAGCCAATTTCAAGGTATCATTTTCGGGCCATTTTTCAGCCAGCTCCTCACCTCTAATGATACCAATGGTCTTCATTCCGTTCACTTTACCGGCATAGGCCGTAGCAGCAATATGGTTGGAATAGGCTCCGCCAAAGGTCAACAATGTATCTAAACCGCGAGATTTGGCATCAATGAGGTTATATTTGAGTTTACGATACTTATTTCCAGAAATTAAGGGATGTACTAAGTCTTCCCGTTTTATAGAAAGGAATACTTGTTTTTCTTTAAGAAGAGGTAGATGAACGGGTTGATTTTCAATCTTCAATGCGATAAATTTTCATCGCCAAAGATATTTAATAAAGCTGAACATATTCCTTTCGTTCAAATAATCGAGGTTCTTTTCGTTGTCATAAGCTTCCCGCTCAAAACTAACATTCTGGTATCCTTTATATCTATCCATATAAAAAATCGATTTCAAAATCCATTCAATAATATAAAAGAGATAAAAGGGCCCAATCAAGAGTTCTTGCTGTTGCCTAAGATGAATTTTCTCATGGTTGATGAGCACAATATCTTCTTTGAGCGCATCGTTCTTTAGAAAAATGAAAGGCCATAATGAGAGCCCAACATAATTTTTGTAAAAGAAATGTTTAAAGACTAAAATCATAATCCAGCTTTTAAACGTGAGTTCACAAAGTTAATTGTAACAGACGTTGCAAATATAAGTAACCAATTTTCTTGCCAACAATTGTATTAAATCGTTCAATTACCCAATTACTCCGTAAAACCATTGGTTTAACAATTCGAAAAGACACTTATTAACAGGAATCTTGTAATTTTACAAGTGTATGAAGAAAATAATTCCTGTGGAAGAAGGTGATTTCTACCTCTCGAAAGAAGGATATAAGGTTTTTACCGAACGTTACCATCTCAAAAGAGGCTATTGTTGCGAGAGTGGATGTCGGCACTGCCCTTACGGCTATGATAACAAGAACAATACTAGATAGCTAGTACTTTGGAAACCACCATCAAAAAAAGTATTCGGCACAGTTTTTGAGATAATTCTAAATAAAATTAAGCGTAATTTAACTTCAAAAAAAATTGCTATGAAACGAATGAAAATCCTAATGCTTCCCATACTGGCCATGGTGTTTATCACTTCTTGTTCTTCGGTACGCGTTTTATCCGATTACGATAAAGAAGCAGACTTCAACACCTACAAATCATATGCCTTTTATAAAACAGGCATTGACAAGGCCCAAATTTCCGACTTAGACAAAAAACGGATTTTAAAGGCCATAGACGCCGAATTGAGCTCTCGTGGTTTTGTAAAATCCGAGGATCCCGATATTTTAATAAGCATCTTTACCAAAGAAAAGGAACAAGTTGATATTTATAACAACTATTGGGGCGGTTTTTATGGCTGGGGTTGGAATCCCTATTACTGGGGACCCGGTTGGGGCGGCAGCAATGTTAGTACACGTACCGAAGGTTCGTTGTACATCGACCTTATCGATGCCAAGAACAAAGAACTGGTATGGCAGGGCAAAGGCATAGGAAACCTTGGCAACATAGAGGATATTGCTAAAAAAGAGCAACGTATTCGCGAGTTTGTATCTCAAATTCTTCAAGAATACCCGCCAAATGCCATGGTTGCCAGATAATCTACACTGCCGTAGAAAGAGTTTAAAAAATACTATAGTAAAGTCCCCGTCACTCTGAAAGCGGGGACTTTTTGTATCTTTATAGGGAGTCATTTGCCACCACAAAGACGAGATATAAATATACCGATGGTCTACGAGAGCAACCCCATACTAGATAAACTACCCGCGCACCTAAAGCAGTTCATCAAACCGCAAAATTACACGGATTATACAGCCATCGACCAAGCCGTATGGCGCTACGTAATGCGGAAAAATGTAGACTATCTGAGTACCGTAGCCCATGAATCGTATACCGATGGCTTAAAAAAGACGGGCATATCGATAGACCATATTCCAAATATGTATGGTATGAATCGTATTTTAAAGGAAATCGGTTGGGCCGCGGTGGCCGTGGACGGGTTTATACCACCCTCCGCCTTTATGGAATTCCAAGCGTACAATGTACTCGTTATTGCTTCCGATATTCGACAATTGAACCATATAGAATATACCCCTGCCCCAGATATCATTCACGAAGGGGCCGGTCACGCCCCGATTATTGCCAATCCTGAATATGCGGAATACCTAAGAAGATTTGGCGAAATCGGGTGCAAGGCCATTTCGAGTGCCAAGGACTATGAATTATATGAAGCGGTACGACATCTGAGTATAATCAAAGAAGCCCCTGGAACCCAAAAAAAGAAAATTGAAAAAGCTGAAAAGGCAATTGAGGTATTGCAAGAAAATATGGGCAAAAACAGTGAGATGGCCCTCATTCGCAATCTGCATTGGTGGACGGTGGAATACGGACTTATAGGTTCAGTCAACGACCCGAAAATATATGGTGCGGGACTGCTATCCTCAATTGGCGAAAGTGCCTGGTGCATGACCGACAAGGTAAAAAAGCTACCCTATTCATTGGAGGCCGTAAATGTCTCGTTTGATATTACCAAACCACAACCACAACTTTTTGTGACACCCGATTTTGCATTTTTGAGTCAGGTATTGGAAGACTTTGCGAATACAATGGCTTTACGAAATGGTGGACTCGACGGAGTTCAAAAACTAATTGATTCTCAATCTTTAGGGACTGTGGAACTTAGCACGGGCCTTCAGATTTCCGGAATTTTCGATAGTGTCATTGCACACGAAGGGAAGCCCATCTATATTCAAACCAAAGGAGAAACGGCATTGGCATTCCGGGAAAAAGAACTGGTGGGCCACAGCACGCAACGACACTCCAATGGCTTCGGAACGCCCATCGGAAAGCTTAAGGGTATTAATCTGGCCATCGAAAATATGGGTCCTCGTGACTTAAAAGCCTATAAAATCTATGAAGGGGAAACCGTTTCATTGGAATTCGAAGGCGGAATTCAAGTATCCGGACAAATTATTACAGGTACAAGAAATCTTCAAGGAGCGATCTTGCTAATTACTTTTAAGAACTGTAATGTGACCTATAAAGGCACCATCATTTTTACGTCCCCTTCCGAACTGTACAGCGTGGCAGTCGGTAAAGAAGTCGTATCGGCCTTTAACGGACCGGCAGACCTTAAGAGTTTTGACCTGGTGTCTCACACCCTATCTTCCAAAGGGAGCAAACCCCAAACTTCAAAGAAGCGCAAGTCACTTGAACGATATTACGAGCAAATTCGACATTTTAGGGAAGGCAAGAATACTACCATTTCACGCAACAAAGTTTTTAGGGAACTTAAAGAGAACCATCCCAAAGATTGGCTGCTCCCTGTAGAGCTATATGAGCTTGCCAAAAATAATGGTGATGAAGGCTTTGCAATGGAAATTGAAGTACATCTTGAAAAAATAAAACGTGACTACCCAAAAGTGGGACATTTGATAGATGATGGACTAGCATTAGTGAACAAAAAATTAGTAACTTAACCCCTGCGATTTTGGTTTAAATTAAACTGCACGTAAAATAATATAGAATACAAAATGAATTGGACACGTAGAAAATTTATAAGCACCGGATTCATGACTACTATCGGCGGATTGTGGTTAAGTAGCGGTTTCGAAAAACTGTCTTTTTTTCCCTATGAAAGTAAATTGCCAGGTGGCTTTTGGCCGGTAATGATGACACCATTCAATGAAGATTTGTCGATCGATTACCAAGGATTAAAACGATTAATTCGCTGGTACGAAGATGCTGGATCCACGGGTTTATTCGCGAATTGTGGTTCGAGTGAAATGTACGAACTCAGTAATCAAGAACGTCTAGATCTCACGAAGTTCGTGGTCGAAAATACAAAACTTCCGGTAGTGTCCACCGGAACGTTTTCCGGGGAGGTTAAAGAAAATGTGGATTTTGTAAAGAAAATCTATGATACCGGGGTTCAGGCTGTCGTTTTGATTCCCTCCATAATGGTCAATAAAGAGGAAAATGATTCCGCTTTATTAAATTCCTTTGAAGGTATAATGAACCAGACTGGAAATATCCCCTTGGGTATTTACGAGTGCCCAAGTCCCTATTCCCGGCTTATAAGTCCTGAAATGTTGAATCAACTCCAAAAAACCGGACGATTCCTCTATTTCAAAGATACGACCTGCGATGAAATGTTAGTCGCCGAGAAAATAAAGATAACTTCAAGTTCTTCCCTAGGCATTTACAATGCCCATTCTCCCGATGTATTACACTCAATTCAACACGGTGGCGCGGGCATCTCCTGTATTGCCGGTAACTATTATCCTGAACTATTCTCTTATTTATGGCAAAATGGAAGAACCAAAGAAGTATCGGCCGATGTCAAAAAAGTCAATGACTTTATTCTTGCCAACAAATCCGTCATAGGTAAAAAATATTCCATCGCCGCCAAGTATTTTATGAACTTACGAGGCCTTGATTTGACTATAAACAGTCGCAAGACAACCCAGTCTTTGGATAGTTCGGATAAAGCCCGTTTAGAGTCGCTTTGGAAAGAGCTTTCTGTCTTAGGTGAAGAAGCACAGATCAATCTTGTAACATACTCTTGAATCAAAAAAATACTTCAGAACCTAGGATGTACCTTACCTTGTGAGTACCGAAATAAGGTTATCGACAAATGGTATTTGGCTAAATTAAATGCCAGTCATGACCATTAAAAGGCCATAATGAGCTAAGTTCTAAATACAATCCTCATAAAATGAAAAAACTGTTTTTTATTACAATCGTCCTTTTCCTATATGCGCAAAGCTCTTTCCCCCAATTTGAACCCAATTACGATGAGAGCAAAATTCCCAATTTCGATGTTCCGGACCCCTTAACCACTTTTGATGGTCAAAAAATAACCCGCAAAGGGCAATGGAAACGTACAAGAAGGCCAGAATTGTACGCCTTCTTCGAGGAAAATGTCTACGGAAAAATTCCCGCCGAGTTCAACGATTTCTCCGCTAAAGTTGTGGAGCAAAGCGATGACGCTATAAACGGAAAGGCCAAACGACGTCAAGTCGAGCTTTCCTTTGCTAAAAATGGCAGAACCTTACATTTTACTATGCTGATTTATTTGCCAAAAAAGGTCAAAAAAGCGCCTATTTTTTTAGGCTATAATTTTCTAGGAAACCACACGGTTGCCGATGACGACAACATATTAATCTCAAATGCTTGGGCCAGAAACAGTGACAAATACGGTATTACCGGAAACAAATTTACTTCGGCCACACGTGGTATTCGCACCAACCGATGGGCCGTGGAGAAAATTATCGATGCCGGTTTTGGCTTGGCAACAATTTATTATGGGGAAATCGACCCCGACAAAGATGATTTTTCAGATGGTATTCACCCTTTTCTCTACAATCAAGGCCAACAAAAACCAAATGACAACGAATGGGGAAGTATCGCGGCCTGGGCCTGGGGGTATAGTCGGGCAATGGATTATTTCGAGAAATCAAAAGAAATAAATTCGTCAAAGGTTGTAGTTTTCGGGCATTCGCGATTGGGCAAGACAGCTTTATGGGCCGGTGCCACTGATGAGCGATTTGCTGCCGTTATTTCAAATGATTCCGGTTGTGGCGGAGCCGCCTTATCAAAGCGCAAAGTCGGGGAGACCGTTGGGCGTATCAATGATGTTTTTCCGTATTGGTTTTGCACCAATTTCAAAGCATACGATGATAACGAAGAGGCCTTACCTATAGACCAACACGAATTGTTGGCCCTAATTGCCCCACGACCCCTGTATGTCGCCAGCGCCGAAGAAGATAAATGGGCCGACCCGAAAGGTGAATTTCTTTCGGCCTATTATGCTTCCAAAGTGTATGGGTTATTTAAAAAAGAGGGTATCCCAACCGACCAAATGCCTATGACCAACCAGCCAATTCAAAATACGCTAGCCTATCACATTCGAACGGGAGTTCATGACGTTACCGACTATGATTGGGAGCAATATATTCAATGGGCCACAAAGCAACTATAACAACTACGTAATTCGGCTTTTAATATATTTGATTTGTCCGTTATGGTTCGATTCATGTTCCACAACATGGAACCATTTGCAGTAATTATTGGTGAGCTGATTGCCAAAAAATGGGGTCGATTCCATCAACCAGCTATCATCGACATTTTTTAAATGTCGCTTAGTATCTTCGCGAACAGCGTCTAGTTTTTCGATATAATAGGTCAATGGATGCCCTTTGATTTTCTTCCGCGCCGCCTCACCAAGACCACTGGCTATGCTCCATGTCTCTTTATCAACCTTATCAAAATCTCCCCATTCCCTTCCTTCGAAAGTGTGTATTTGATAAAATCGCTCCGTAGCCGCCAAATGTAGCAACATGGCCCCAATACTATTCGAGTCTTCATCCAATATAAAATCCAAATCTCTTTGTGAAAGTCCGTCGACCGATTGTAAAACAGTACTGCGCATCCAATCCATCATCGAAATCAAAATACTGATCTGATCCGAGAAGCCTTCACGCTTACCGAACTCGTGGATATTATCGTGTTTGAAAAAAGTACCGCTCGAGGCCAAATTAATGGTCGGCATGAGCAACCCCGCTCCCAAGACTCCGGACGTTATTAAAAAACTTCGACGATTGGCCGACTGTTCCGATTTTTCCATAGTATTTCGTTTATTTAAAAATAAATACAAAACAACTTATGGCGCTCCCCTTTTCGTAAAATTTAACATCAATCTTTAGGCAAGAGCCCGTGAAAGTTTTGATCGACGACCCGATCTTGATAGATCAACGTCCATCCCATGGAATTCGTTAAAATATAGAATTTTGAAAGTTCGCTTATTAAGCGATTCTGGGCATTTGTTTTTAAAGACGAAACCTCTATTTTCTTCATCAAAGAGGCATTTACACTCTTTTTTATTTTGTTATAGTCGGCTTCATTGAATTGATTCAGGTAATCGGCAGTGACATCATAATATTCAAAATCGGGATAAATTTTGATTTCGGGTTCGGGAATGCTCTTTATAAGCAAGGTCTTTGTCTCCTCATCAATTTCCAAATCCAATTTACTAAGGTCATATGCTACCGTGACTTCGGCATTGACCACGACCAAGGCCTTTTTATGAGCTGTAATTAACGGGCCGAAAAGTTGTTGCGAATCTTTATAATTATATACTTCGGCAAAATGTCCTTCAGTGACGATCAGTTTTGACACATTATCGATTTGCTGTTGAATAAGCATAGAGTTTTCCTGAAGAATGGATTTATTTTCCTGTTCCTCGGAACAAGACCGAAAGATGAGCACCACGGCCAATGTAACGACTATTCCGATTAAGATTTTTTTCATGGATGTCACGAATGGTTAAGTCATATGCCATCTTTAAAAGCATGGCACCAACTGTTCAAAGTATATTCAAAGGTACAGATTGCTTTGTACTTCACAATGACATCAACCACAAGACTCTCACTTTCGACAGTTCTATAGAAGGAAATTAAAACGTGATAAAAGGATGCGCTCTTTGAAGATCTTTAATTTTCTCCTCTAGGTTAATTTCAAACTTTTTATGTTGTTCAGAGGTGCCATTAAATGGTCGGTGCCGCAATCCTTTTTGAATGGTGTCGACTTTTCCCATAGTGGAATGGGCATTTTCAGCAATAGAGACCAACTTAAATTTTTCCCAAATATAGTCGATTGCAAGTTGATTCGGATGCACCATATCGGCACCATAGAAGCGATAATCGCGGAGTTCGTCCATCATCAGTTCATAAGACGCAAAATACCCCTCGTTTGCGCTATGCGCGCCCGATTTCTCAAGAACTTCATGCGAAGCCGCAATCAAATGCGCCTTGCTTCTTTGATTCTCGACAAAACCATCTTTTAGATGGCGTACCGGGGAAACCGTAAATATTAAGTTGACGGTTTGATTTATCGTTCGAATAAGCTGAATACTATTTTTTAGGCTTGTGGCAATCTCGTTCACCGAGAGCAGTTCTTTTGTGAATTCTTTTTGGGATACTTTATGACAATTGGCCACCAACACATCTTGATTTATATGGCGGTATGCCCACGCCGTTCCCAAAGTAATGAATATATGCGTAGCCTTTCCAATTTGCTCTTTGGTGTGTTTCAGTCCTGAATTCAATTTTTGCACTACTTTTTCTGCAGATGAATCGCTGAGATCGGAATGGCTATCAAAACTATGCCACCGTTCGTTATGAAAGAAAATTTCATCATTGGAATAAGGAATATCACGTACTGCCCTTGAAACCAGGTTCTCAATCGACACAGGGTGAAATAGGATTCCAAAAGGATTTTGAAGGTTTCGAAACTTAAAATAATCCAACTTTTCCCCTATATGCTGCGCAAAACAAGATCCTATCAATAACAGTTCACTATCGTAACCGATTTGATTCTTTTCAGGTTTTAATGGCAGTTGGGTCTGGAGTTTCATTTAAGTTAGCCCTTTTATCGAATATTTAAACGCCATTACCAAGATGAGAGCCTACCACAATTTCTGTGGTAAGCGGGCAGGTTCTTACCCTTCTCGTATCAGGATAGATAGGCTTTTCCTTTTGTCAAAGCCTCTTCAATACCTGCGGGATTCTTCCCTCCAGCGGTAGCAAAGAAAGGCTGACCACCCCCACCACCTTGAATAAATTTACCAAGTTCCCTGACGATGGTGCCCGCATTCAAATTTTTAGCGGCTACCAATTCTTTAGAAATATAACAAGATAAGAGGGCCTTGCCGTTCTGTTCGGTTGCGAACAAAAGAAAGAGGTTGTCTTGGTTACTTCCCATTTCGAAGGACAAATCTTTGATTGCAGCCGCATCGAGATCTATTTTCCTGGCAAGATATTTAGCCCCATTGATTTCCTGTAATTCCATCAGTAATTCTCCTTTCAGATTCTTTGCCTTGTCTTTCAAGAATTGCTCGACTTCTTTTTTAAGCTTGGCATTCTCCTCCTGTAAATTCATAACCGCTTTTACCGGATCTTGTGCATTATTGAGCAAGTCTTTGATTTCATAAAGTATTCTATTGTTCTCAAAGTAGAAATCTTTTACGGCATCGGAAGTTATAGCTTCGATACGACGAATACCAGCTGCAACGGCACTTTCCGAACGAATTTTAAAATGCCATATGTCACCCGTATTCTTCACATGGGTACCTCCACATAATTCAATTGATTGTCCGAACCGTATTGTACGAACTGTATCGCCGTATTTCTCTCCGAATAAGGCCATGGCACCTTCTTTGATGGCATCGTTCATGTTTGTATTTCGGTTTTCTTGTAAAGCCAATTGTCCGTCGATACGCGCATTTACAAAATTTTCTACTTCTCGAAGTTCGTTGAGAGTCATTTTTCCAAAATGGGAAAAATCAAATCTGAGATATTTTGAGTGAACCGCCGAGCCTTTTTGTTCGACATGATTTCCTAAAACTTCACGAAGGGCCTGATGCAGTAAGTGCGTAGCGGTATGGTTGGCGGCAGTACGCTGGCGCTGTTTCTCGTCAACGATCGCTTTAAAAGTGGCATTTAAATCTTTGGGCAAATTTTTGACAAAATGTACGGTCTCGTTGTTTTCTTTTTTGGTATCTAAGATATAAACAACATCACCATGAGGAGCTTCCAAATAGCCTTTGTCACCCACTTGTCCGCCACCTTCAGCATAAAACGGGGTCATGTTAAATACCAATTGATATTGCGCTCCTTCCTTTTTGGAGATAATTTTACGGTATTTTACCAATTTCACATTTGCTTGTAACATGTCATAGCCAACAAACTCCTGTTCCATGTCATCGCTAAGAAAGGTCCAATCAGTTTTAGATACCGCGGAAGCCGATTTCGAGCGGTTCTTTTGAGCCTGCATAGCGGTTTCGAATTCCTTTTGATCAAGGGTGTATCCTTTTTCGCCGAGAATCA
Source organism: uncultured Kriegella sp. (assembly GCA_965368185.1). Lineage (GTDB taxonomy): Bacteria > Bacteroidota > Bacteroidia > Flavobacteriales > Flavobacteriaceae > Kriegella. The sequence continues at coordinate 6,359 of CBDULZ010000055.1, read as the reverse complement.
ATGCCGTTAAATCGATAGGAAATCCGTAGGTATCATAGAGTTCAAAAGCCTTTCTGCCATCTACCTCTTTGCCTTTCGTATTTGCTATTATCGAATCTAAGAGCCCAAGACCTTGATCCAAGGTATTTAAAAAAGAGTGTTCCTCTTCTTTAACCACATTTTCGATCAATTGACGTTGCTCTTTAAGTTCAGGAAAAGTCTTACCCATAGTATCGACCAAAACCGTGACCAACCTGTACATAAAGGGTTCTTTGGTATTTAAAAAGGTAAAGCCATAACGCACTGCCCTTCTCAAAATTCTTCGTATGACATATCCGGCACCTGTGTTGCTTGGCAATTGGCCATCGGCGATAGAAAAAGCAACAGCCCGAATATGGTCGGCAATTACGCGAATGGCAATATCTATCTCCTCGTTTTTTCCGTATTCAGAGTGGGTTATTATTTCTATTTCGCGAATGATCGGTGTAAAAACATCGGTATCATAATTTGAACGAACACCTTGAAGCACCATGCATAAGCGTTCAAAACCCATTCCGGTATCAACATGCTTAGCAGGCAGGGGCTCCAATTCACCATTGGCCTTTCGGTTATACTGCATGAAAACCAAGTTCCATATTTCAACAACCTGTGGGTGATCTTTATTCACCAAGCTAGCCCCAGAAACTTTTGCTTTTTCTTCCGCAGTTCGAATGTCTACGTGGATTTCCGAACAGGGGCCACAGGGTCCTTGATCGCCCATCTCCCAAAAATTGTCCTTTTTGCCGCCCATGATAATACGGTCTTCGGGCACAATAGCTTTCCAGAGATCAAAGGCCTCTTTATCCATTTTTAAATTATCGGCATCTTGGCTTCCTTCAAAAACGGAAACATAAAGACTGTTTGGGTCAATTTTACAAACCGAGGTCAGAAACTCCCAAGCCCATGCAATGGCTTCCTCCTTAAAATAGTCTCCAAAACTCCAGTTTCCGAGCATCTCGAACATTGTATGGTGATAGGTATCCTTTCCTACTTCCTCAAGGTCATTATGCTTTCCGCTAACGCGAAGACATTTTTGGGTATCGACGAGACGGGTACTTTTGGGCACGGTATTGCCCAAAAAGAACTCTTTAAATTGGTTCATTCCTGCGTTGGTAAACATCAAAGTAGGATCGTCTTTGATAACCATCGGTGCAGATGAAACTATTTTATGGCTTTTTTCTTCGAAAAAGTTTAAGAATTGATTCCTTGTTTCCTTGGAAGTCATAGAAAATGCTAAGGTTTTACAAATTTTAACGGTTTCTACAAAACAATTTTTATATTTGTTTGTTCTGTTAAAACGAATGCACAAAAATAGGATAAAATCCCTTCATGTCTAAGGTAAAATATTATTACGATCCCGATACGCTCTCGTACCGAAAGATTGAGCCTCAAAAATCTAAGCGGTATCGTAATTTTGCGCTATTCTTTTTAGGCTCTATGCTTTTTGGATTATTGTGTCTGATCCTACTATTGAATACCAATCTTATTAACACGCCCAGAGAATTATCACTACAGCGTGAAGTAAAGAATTACGAGCTGCAATTCGAGCTTTTGGATAAAAAGATGGAACAGATCGAAGAGGTATTGGCCAATATCGAAGATCGTGATAATAATATTTATCGTTTATATTTCGAGGCCAACCCCATTCCCGAAGAACAACGTAGAGCTGGTTTTGGTGGAATAAATCGGTACAGATCGCTGGAAGGATTCAACAATTCTGAGATGGTCATTGCTACTACCAAACGCTTGGACATCATTAAAAAACAAATGTCGATACAGTCAAAGTCGTTGGATGAAATCACTAAATTAGCTGCGGAAAAAGAAAAGCTATTGGCTGCCATACCGGCCATTCAACCTATACGCAATGAAAATTTAAAACACATGGCCTCAGGCTATGGGTGGCGCTCCGACCCTTTTACCAAAGCCCGAAAAATGCACCGTGGCATGGACTTTTCAGCCCCGAAAGGTACCCCAATTTATGCTAGTGGAGATGGAAAAGTGACTAGAGCCGACAATAACGCTTCCGGCTTCGGCAAACATATTCGCATAGATCATGGTTACGGTTACATGAGCCTTTATGCGCATTTGAGCAACTACAATGTAAAAAGGGGACAAAAAGTAAAACGTGGCGACCTTATTGGATTTGTTGGAAACACTGGTCGTTCAGAGGCACCACATTTACATTATGAGGTTTGGAAAGATAAAGACCGGATCAACCCGATCAATTTCTATTACGGAAGTTTAACAGCGGAAGAATTTGAGAACATGCTCAAATACGCCAACCAAGAAAATCAATCATTGGATTAATGAACATAGATCTCCCTGAAAAAAGATATTACGGTATTGGTGAAGTGGCCAAGGCTTTTGGAGTAAACACTTCTTTGATTCGATTTTGGGAAAAGGAATTCGACGCCTTAAAACCTAAAAAAAATGCCAAGGGCAATCGTAAATTCACACCCCAAGATATCAAAAACCTTCAATTGATCTACCACTTGGTAAAAGAGCGTGGTTTTACGCTCGACGGTGCCAAAACACATCTAAAGGAAAACAAACAAAAAACACTGAATAATTTTGATATTATTCAAAAGTTGGAACGCGTAAAAACCGAGCTTTCCAAAATAAAAGACCAGCTATAATTCACTCTTAACAAACACTACCATGAAAAAAGGATTAATAATTTTAATAATCTTAGGGGTCATCGTATTTGGCCTTTACCGTTGGGCCGTTGGCTTCAATAATACCGCCGTGCAATATGAAGCCGATGCCAAAACCGCATGGTCGAATGTCGAAAGTGCCTATCAGCGTAGAAACGACCTTATTGGCAACTTGGTTAAAACTGTTCAAGGAGCGGCCGATTTTGAACGCGGAACGCTAACCGACGTAATCGAGGCACGAGCCAAAGCCACTTCGACCACTATTGACGCAAACAATCTTACTTCCGATAATATTGCCGCATTTCAACAAGCGCAAAACGGACTTACCGGAGCACTCAGCAAATTGATGGTCGTAGTAGAACGCTATCCTGAATTAAAGGCAAATCAAAATTTCTTGGAATTGCAGTCTCAATTGGAAGGTACCGAAAACCGAATTAATGTCGCCCGTGATCGATTTAATGAAGCGGTCAATATCTATGACGTACACACCAAGCAATTTCCCGGTAAACTTTTAGCAGGATTGTTCGGGTTTGAGGAAATGGCACGGTACAAGGCCGATGCCGGGTCCGAACAAGCACCTGACGTGAACTTCGATTTTAACTGATTCCATGTCAAGAGTAGAGGATTTTTTGTCGGCGGAAGAAGAACAAGAGATTGTACAGGCCATTCTTGAAGCCGAGAAAAATACTTCGGGAGAAATACGTGTTCACATTGAAGCGCATACCCGCTTAGACCATTTTGATCGCGCCAAGGAAGTTTTCCATTTGCTTAAAATGGATAATACCAAGGAGGAAAACGGTGTATTGATTTATGTTGCCGTCAACGACCGCAAGTTTGTAATTTACGGAGATGGCGGCATCAATAAAGTCGTTCCTAAAGATTTTTGGAACACCACAAAAGATGCAATCGAAGCACAATTCAAGCAAGGTTACTTCAAACAGGGCATTATTGACGGTATCTTAAAAGCAGGAAGCGAATTGAAATCACATTTCCCGTGGAACTCCAATGATACAAATGAGCTTAGCAATGAGGTTTCTAAAGGTTAGTCTTTTCGTATGTATACTTTGTTGGGGTACCGCTGTTGTAGCACAATTTCAAATACCTGATAAACCTTCGAAGCAAACTAGTGTTTACGATTATATCGATCTTTTGCCAACAGGCCAAAAACAAGCCCTAGAGCAAAAGTTGATACGCTATTCCGATAGCACATCTACTCAAATCGTAGTGGCGATTATCGCTTCGACCGAAGGAGAGAACATTACTTATTTGGGCGCCCAATGGGGCCAAAAATGGGGTATTGGCCAAGATGGAAAAGACAATGGCGTGTTGGTTCTTTTAGCCAGAAACGACCGTAAAATTGCAATTAATACGGGTTACGGCGTCGAAAGCAACCTTACCGACGCCCTATCGAGACGAATCATTGAAAGTGTAATCATTCCCCAATTTAAATCAGATAATTATTATGCCGGGTTAAACGATGGTGCCGATGCTATTTTTAAAGCACTGAACGGCGAATTCAAAGAAGAACGTTCTTTTGATGATAGCAACGGCTTCCCTTTCGGGTCGTTTTTGCCCGTACTCATCTTCTTTATTATTTTAGTTATTCTATCGACCCGCAATCGCAGGGGCGGCGGTGGAGGCAATGGAGGCAAGCGTTCTTCAGGACTCGACCTTTGGGACATCATCATTCTGAGCAACATGGGCCGAGGCGGCTACCGGGGTGGTGGGTCTAGTGGCAGTGGAGGCTTCGGTGGCGGAGGCGGTTTTGGAGGTGGCTTCGGCGGAGGTGGTTTTGGCGGAGGTGGCGCTTCGGGAGGCTGGTGATAAAAGTTCGTTGACCCACACACTACAACAGTTGGCAACTTGAAAATTTAATAGGTTACCAAAAACGATTTCTGTACTAAAACTATCACAAGCCAAAAAATTAGCGTACATTAAAGGAGGAACCTTGGCATTCTACTTCCCAAAAAATCATTTTGATTAAACCGGTATTTGAAGACCATCCATCAACTAAATTAAACCTCCTTACATGAAAATAGTAATCCTATCGCAGAACCCAAATTTGTATTCTACCAAGCGACTTATGGAAGCAGGTTCGGAAAAAGGCCATGAAATGCAAATTATAGACCACTCTAAATGTGATCTGGTAATCGAAAAGAAAAAGCCCGGACTCATATTCCAAGGAAATGAAATAGAAGGAGTAGATGGTGTCATTCCACGGATAGGGGCTTCCATAACTTTTTATGGTACCGCAGTGGTACGTCAATTCGAAATGATGAAGGTTTTTACTTCCGTCGAATCACAGGCGTTAGTGCGGTCGCGTGATAAATTGAGAAGCCTACAAATTTTATCAAGGGCGGGGCTGGGGCTACCAAAGACCGTTTTTAGCAACTACTCTAAAAATGTTGGCGCCATCATCGACAAGGCAGGCGGCGCCCCTGTAGTAATCAAACTTCTGGAGGGTACGCAAGGTCTTGGTGTAGTACTGGCCGATAATCGGAATTCGGCAGAATCAATATTGGAAGCTTTTAACGGATTACAGGCCCGGGTTATCGTACAGGAGTTTATAAAAGAGGCCAAAGGAGCCGACATTAGAGCATTCGTTATAGATGGTGTAGTTGTCGGGGCCATGAAGCGGCAAGGGAAGGAAGGCGAATTTCGATCCAATCTCCACCGCGGGGGTTCGGCAGATATAATCGAACTTAGCGATGAAGAGGAAAATGCGGCGATTAAAGCCGCCAAGGTCTTAGGACTTGGGGTCGCCGGTGTTGACATGTTACAATCTGCCAGGGGGCCGCTAATCTTGGAAGTAAATTCTTCCCCAGGACTAGAGGGTATAGAGGCCGCAACGAAAAAAGATATCGCAGGCAAAATCATTCAGTACGTAGAAAGAAATGCCGAGTAAAAAAATCGAAGTTTTAGGACAGGCCATTTCAAGAGGAAAGGGCGTTCAACTGAATTTGGATATTGCCAAACTGCACACGCGTACCAAGATACAAGTTCCCATTATAGTGGAACGGGCCAAAGAAGAAGGCCCGAATATTCTGATAACGGGAGGAATTCATGGAAATGAAATCAACGGAATCGAAATTGTGCGGCAGCTTATTGCCAAAAAGTTCAATAAACCGGAAAGAGGAATGGTTATCTGTATTCCCGTTGTAAATGTCTTCGGTTTTCTTAACCAAAAAAGGCAATTTCCCGACGGACGGGATTTAAACCGAGTATTTCCCGGCAGTTCGCGAGGGTCATTGGCAAGCAGGTTTGCCTATCATATTATTAAAGAGATAGCCCCCTTAATCGATTATTGTATCGACTATCACACTGGGGGTGACAGCCGCTTCAATGCGCCCCAAATCCGCATTAACCAAAATGATACCGCCAGTCTTGAACTCGCAAATATCTTCGGTGCGCCTTTTATCGTTCAATCAGTGCGCCGAGAGAAATCTTTTCGTGAAACCCTTCATAAACTCAATAAAAAAGTATTGCTTTACGAAGGAGGAAAATCGCTGCATATTGATAATAAGATTACCGAAACCGGTTTAAACGGGGCACTTCGTGTGATGCACCATTTAGGAATTCGCAATTTTACGAATGAACTTTCCCAAACAGCGAAAACGAATGCGGAACCTATTCTAATTAACAACTCAAAATGGGTTCGGGCAAAGTATTCGGGGATGTTTCATCCAT
>CBDULZ010000054.1:0-32442 GCA_965368185.1 uncultured Kriegella sp. | reverse complement strand
AAAAGGGTATGATTACCAATTAAACTCCAACACTCTTTTTCAGGACATGACCTGGAGAAATATAGGTTTTACACCTCCTAATAATAGTACGGCCCCTACATCCACTAACATTATCCCAGAATACAGTTTGAACGGATCATGGCAAAGTGGCCAGAAAAATCTAAATGTGGCTGAGGGGACCAATATTGTTTTAAGCATGCTACCCAATGGAAAAAACCTTACGATAACACTACCAAACGGTTCTAAGGTAGGGGACAACTATAACCTTGGCAAGGTAACTACGGCAAATAGCGGAGTTTACATCTTAACCTCAGGGGATGGCAGCCAAACGACTTTGACCCTTACTGTCGGTGACTCGGGCAGCAGCAGTAACAATAATGATTGCCCGCTTGGCAATATTACCACAGAATATAGTTTAAATTCGGTATGGCAAAGTGGTCAAACTAACCTGAATGTTTCTGAAGGTACTGATGTGGTATTAAGTATGCTTCCTAACGGGGTAGGACTTACAATTAGGCTGCCCAATGGAAAAACCGTTGGTGACAATTACAGACTTGGCAAGGTTACAACTGCACATAGTGGTAATTATATTTTAACCTCGGCTACAGGCTGTCAAAAAACACTAACCCTGAATGTTGGCAATTCTACGAGTAGCGGCAAAAACAATTGTCCATCTGGAAACATTACACCAGAATATAATTTAAACGGATTGTGGCAAAGTGGTCAAAACGATCTTAGCGTAGCAGAAGGCACCAATGTTACATTGAGTATGATTCCCAACGGTGTGGGGCTTACCATTACATTGCCAAACGGGTCTAAAGTTGGGGATAATTACAAACTAGGCAAGGTTACTTCGTCACATAGTGGAGTTTACGTTCTTACCTCAGAAGAAGGTTGTCAAACCACCTTAAATTTAAACGTTGGTAATAGCTCAAATAGCACTTGTCCGGCCGGAAGTATAATACCCGAATACAGAATTAACGAGATATGGAGCAGTGGACAACACAATATTAGTGTGGTTGAAGGAAAAGACGTAACCTTTAGTATGCTTCCAAATGGCATTGGCCTTACCGTTAGGCGACCAAATGGTTCTACAGTGGGTGACAATTATAGAATTCGAAATTTGACTTCTTCTGATAGTGGAACCTATGTGCTGACCTCGGCAAAAGGCTGCCAAACCAGTGTATATCTGTCCGTAACACCTAAGGGAAGTTCGTTCAAGGCTCGGATTAGCGAAGGATTTTCGACAGCCCCTGAACTCGAAAGTTCGAAAATTTCAGTATTTCCGAACCCGGTACAGAGCACTATGAATGTTTCTCTGCCGCAATATTCCTCTTATACACAGTTTGCACTATTTACACTTTCGGGTGTTTTGATAAAACAAGGCTCAATCAATTCTGCTGGAAACAGCCTTACTGTTGACGTTTCCTCGGCACCGAAAGGCCTATTATTGTTGAATGTCATGGATGAAGAGGGAAACACGGAATTCTTAAAAGTCTTGAAGGAGTAAGGTTTTCTGCAGACATAAAGAATCTGTGGGGTACAGCGCGACACATTAATTATCGCAAAACCTATTGTCTTAACGACCAAGAGGGTACCGAATTGAAATAAAAAAAGGAACGACTTTGGGGATGTCGTTCCTTTTTTAAGTTTTGTTCGAGAACTGTTACAGCATAAACAACTTTCTTGTTAGCATTACAATTCCGCTGAAAAAATCATTTTTGTAAACTTGAATTTCTTCTTTGGCGGAGGTGTGGTTCATTTGGGCTTCCATAGTTAAGTATATTTTAAAAAGTTTGATTTGGGATCCAATTGGTATTGGAAGACTTCTAATTAATTACAAGATAAATATACACTGAAGAGGGAAAGGTTCGAAATTAATGTTGTGAACGGTTCTCTTTGTGTTGTAAAAGACGCATTTCAAAATAATATCGGATAGATCGCCACCATCCTATGAAATGTGCACGTTAAAAATAGCTGGGATCGGACTTTTATCTATAACCTGACCCTTTTTCATAGGCCGTCAGGTACAACCACCGCATAAAAAAATTTGTACACATCCTTTTTGACGAACCTTGTCAATAAACCTCCGATTAATCCACGCCTCACAAATAAAACGGTTATTTTAGTGTAGCAATACATTTGGGGGAGAAATTAGCTTTATGAAAAAAATCATTTTTCTTTTGATCATCATCATTTGCACAAAAAGTTTGGCGCAGTCGAAAATAGAAGGCTTTATTTATGACGAGACGACAAATGATCCACTGCCCTATTGTACGATAAAGGTTTATGGTACAAAAACCCAATATACCATAGCAAACGAGGATGGTAAGTTCGCGGTCGAGAGTGATTTTTATAAGGATTCTATAGAAATAAGACACTTAGGGTTTAAACCAAAAAAAACAGCGCTATCCTATTTTGAGAAAGAGTCCAAACTTTATTTGGAAATGGATGTTTCTGTGTTGGACGAGGTTGTTCTAACCGCCGGCGAAGCCAAAGATTACCCCTATAAATTAATGGACAGGATTATAGACGTGTACCGAAAGAGCAAAAATACAACCGTCAGCAAGGCCTTTTTGACCATGAATTCCTCTACAAGAAATATTCCGATCGAGCAAGTAGAGGGTTTCTACAACAGCGAACAAAATTTAGCAAAGGGCATTTTGGACCTCAGGGTCAAAAGTGGACGGTTTGGCCAAAACAGATCGTTCCCCTTCTATAGCTTGGACAACACCAAAATTTTAAGTGACTTTCAACTTTTTGAGACCTCAAAGCAAATATTTCCCGATTATCCGGGCAATCTGACCTCTAATGCCATTGAAAGAAAATACGATGTGAAAATTGATGTCTGCATTACCTGTGGTGCGAAGGAGGTATCTCTTTCGTTTTCGCCTAAAGTACCCAATGGCAGATTATTTCATGGAAAAATGTTGGTAGATCCTCAGCTTTTGGTAATCAAAAAAATCGAACTTTGGACCAACAACCCCATAACAAATGCATTGACTTCGATCAATGAAGATGTTGTATTGACCCCCAAGGAAATTCTGCTCAACATTGTTTTTAATCCCATGGACCTCGAAAAAATACAGTATCTGGACCTTACCTTTCGAATGGGCTATAAATCCAGAAGTGTTTCTGAGATTATTGATTCCCACACTTTTTTATATTTCTTTGACTACGACACTTTTTTTAAAGATCCCTATTTCACCAAGATGATTCCTTTTAACAACGACTATGACAAAATGATTGCCTTGCGGGCATCCGACGATTTCTGGGAGATCAACTACCAATTCCCTAAGAGTATCAGCGAAAACAGGTCGATGGATTTTATGAAAAAAAATGGGTTCCTGATTAATTATGACAATTACATCCAGCCAGATGACTTAAAGTATACAAACCCCACAGTCATTTCTTGGCAAAACGAAAGACGACTTAAATGGGCACATATAGAAGATATATCTCCGAAAGAAAATGAAAACCATGCGATGGGCACTAACCCAGGAAAAGATATAACAACAGGTAAAGCCTACGATACACCGTTTGAACAACTACAAAGCAAAACTTCTCGAAACCGCAAAGCCAATATCAATATTTGTTATGTCGCGGATAGTTATAAAGGTGAAAATGGGATTGAAAAAATGCTTAGCCGAACTTTGTTGGATATTAATTCTTCTCGATTCAGCAATGAACGCACAAAAAATAAGTTGGTCTATTATAATATCATTTTTGATATTTATGAGGTGTATAGGCAATTGGGAGCTTCCCGAATTACCGAGAATATGACCTTTGCTGAAGTAAAATCGGTTTATGACGAAATGCACGTTGGGGCCTCATCCGAAGTAAAAAAAATTGAAAAGGAAACCCGTCAAGGCAATGACTACAATGGCTTGGTTAAATGGAACAATCGGATAAAAGCGAAATTGAATATTGACAATTTCGCTTCGGCAAAATAAGCACATTAAATTTAAAATGAGGAAAAACCCTAAATATATACCTTATTTCATAAGCCAAAATAGATAAAGTACCACCTGAGGCTTCTCAAAAACGCGCGATGTTCAATCGCTAACAGTGTCAGCTAGCGTATCGATGGAGAGCAGGCCCGTGCCTACATATTCCGAGGTCAACTTGAACCGTCGTAGTACCTTTACTGGGTTCAAAAAAAGATTAGGCTTTCAACAACAGAGCTACGTCTCTTTCCAATGGCTTCGATCTAATCCGGAGGTTTTGGTATAGTGTCTTTTTGATCAATAAACAACTGTTTTAGACTGTCTCGCAAACCGGAATTATCATACCGTTTGACTACTCCTCTGTAATCCATTTGGGTCGCGGCTTTTGTGTTGACTACAATAACACCTCCAGTGCCCCTTGGCCCATATCTGGAAATCGCCGCATTACGCTCGAGTATGGCCACACGATCGATATCATTTGCTGAGAGATAGGTTGGTGCAGTCTCTTGTATAAATCCGTCCACATCAAAAATAGCTTTCGGAGGTATATCCAGTTCATCATCAAGTGAAGTATAAACGATTCTGAACAAATACACCTCAACATCAGGGGCAAAAGGGGGTCTAACAACCCTCATATTTGGACTTAGATTCTTTAAAGAAGATAAAAAATCAGGTCCAGTAGCCACCAATTCTTTGCCGCTGATTACCCGCAAGGCCGATGAAGAACGGTCCTTGTTTATAACACCCATTGAGGTTTTTAACAGCTTTGTGTTTTCTGGAAATTCGGCCAAAATGTCCTTTTGGGCTTTTCGTTTTCTCTTCCTTAAGGTCACTTCATCCAACTCCGTTACCATTGGGGATAAGACTATTTTAAGTTCCTCTACCGTTTCTGGAACCGTAAGTTCATAACTGGTATACCCCAAGGAAGAGAAAACTAAAACCTCGTGGGCTTGTGCACTTAAGGAGAACCATCCGCCATCATCTGTCTGTGTTCCGCGGTCGGTGCCTTTGAGCAAAACATTTACATTACGAATGGGTGTTTCCCATACATCGGTCACCTTGCCTGAAATAATCTTTTCAGAAGTTTGGGAGTAAATGGGCCATACGAACCATACTACCAAAAATGGCAACCAATTTTTCATACTCGTTTGATAACGCGACCTGTTCATGGAATGGTCCAAAAAAAGTTCCAATTACCCGTTATAATTTCATTTCGGGTACCTCACCATCAATAAATAATGTGCCTTCGGTAGCCTTCTGTATCTCTTCCACAGAAACTCCGGGTGCTCGCTCCAATAATTTAAAGCCTTGTGGGGTTACTTCTAAAACTGCCAAATTAGTCACTATTTTTTTTACGCAACCTACGCCCGTCAAAGGTAATGTGCATTGTTTCAAAAGTTTGGAAGCACCCGCCCTGTTAGTGTGCAACATGGCGACAATAATATTTTCGGCAGAAGCCACCAAATCCATAGCTCCTCCCATTCCCTTTACCATTTTACCGGGTATTTTCCAATTGGCTATATCTCCATTTTGAGCAACTTCCATGGCTCCCAAAATAGTCAAATCTACATGCTGGCCCCGTATCATTGCGAAACTGGTCGCGGAATCAAAAAAAGAAGCTCCTGGCAGGGTGGTAATCGTTTGTTTACCGGCATTAATGATGTCGGCATCTTCCTCTCCTTCAAAAGGAAATGGCCCCATACCTAGTACGCCATTTTCACTTTGAAATTCTACATCGATGTCATCACGTACAAAATTGGCAACCAAAGTGGGGATGCCTATGCCGAGATTGACATAATACCCGTCTTTGACTTCTTGCGCTATTCGCTTGGCGATTCCGTTCTTATCCAACATGATTCTTTACTATCAATTTCTTTTACGTACTGTGCGTTGTTCTATTCGTTTTTCATAATTTTTCCCCTCGAAAATCCGCTGCACAAATATACCTGGGACATGAACTTGGTTAGGATCCAATTCCCCTGCGGGAACCAATTCTTCCACTTCCGCAACAGTTATCTTTGCAGCCCCACACATGCATGCGTTAAAATTACGCGCTGTACCCTTAAAAATTAGATTTCCCGCTTCGTCACCTTTCCATGCTTTTACAAACGAGAAATCGGCTTTAAAAGCCTCTTCGAGCACATACATTTTACCATTAAATTCACGCGTTTCTTTACCAAAGGCCACTTCGGTGCCATAACCTGCCGGCGTAAAAAAGGCAGGAAATCCTGATTGGGCCGCCCTACACTTTTCTGCCAAGGTACCCTGGGGGGTTAACTCAACATCAAGCTCACCGCTTAACATCTGGCGTTCGAATTCTTCATTTTCACCTACATAGGATGAAATCATCTTCTTTATCTGGTGTTTTTTTAGCAACTGTCCCAATCCAAAATCATCTACTCCCGCATTGTTCGATATGCACGTCAGGTTTTTTACTTCCAAACGTACTAACTCCGCTATCATATTTTCGGGAATACCACATAGACCAAAACCGCCCAGCATAAACGTCATTCCATCTTGAACGCCTGCCAAGGCATCTCTGACACTGGAAACCGTTTTACGAATCATATCCCTGAATTTTTTTTATTACAAACGTTTCTTGCACGTCTTTAAAATACTATTTTTTTCACAACCCATGAAGTAAAAACAGATTTATTCGTGGGTTGAAATGGTCGTAGGGTAGGAACAAAAGCGCTAAAAAAAGTTGGGCAAATAGCGCCAAAAGCAATGCCTTCAAAATAAGGCATAATCAAAAAATGGAAAGTATCGTTGAATACCTGTTCTTAACTTCAGGAACTTTTAGGTTTTAGGTATCAACCCGATTTGTTCCTTAAAAATCCAAATCGTCCAAATCATCCCCTGGATCAACTTCTTCGTCGGTATCTTCAGCGATTTTCGAACAATCTACATTAATCGATAAGTCCTCAGGTTTGGGAAATTCACCATCTGATATACCCAAATCCTCATCTGCGTAATTTTTCTTCATGTAGAGACCCCAAATAGGTAATGCCGTAGAAGCACCTTGTCCGTATTTTAAGGTAGCGAAGTGGATAGCCCTATCGTCTCCACCGACCCATACACCCGTTACCAAATTTGGAACCATTCCCATAAACCACCCATCACTTTGATTCTGTGTTGTGCCTGTTTTACCCGCAATGGGATTGGTGAACCCATAGGGATATCCCGTAATGATTTCCTTATATTCGGTGGCATTCTTTTGGTAACTGTGACGCAACCGCGCTCCGGAACCTCCTTCGGTCACACCTTCCATAAGGTTTAGCATCGCATAGGCCACATCCTTGCTCAAAACATCTTTAGTTTCAGGAACATATTCATAAAGTACGGTCCCGTTTTTATCCTCTATACGGGTCACCATTACCGGCTTGACATAAACGCCTTGATTAACAAAAGTACCATACGCCCCGACCATCTCATACACATTAATATCCGGGGTCCCCAAGGCGATAGAAGGTACCTCAGGAATTTCTCTTGTTAGTCCAATATTTTTTACGATTGAAACCACAGATTTTGGCCCTACCCTGTCGATCAATTGGGCCGTAACGGAATTTACGGAATTGGCGAGTGCCTTTTTTAGGGTATACATTTTTCCCGAATATTTACCATCTGCATTCTTCGGACACCAGGGTTCGGGATTGCCATGTTTCCCTGCCTCAATGCAATATAAAAGGTCGGGTAACGAATCGCAAGGAGATAAGCGCAACTGATCAATGGCCGCTGCATATACAAAAGGTTTAAATGTAGACCCGGCTTGATTTGCTCCCTGATAAACATTGTCGTATTGAAAATGTTTGTAATCTACACCTCCCACCCAGGCCTTCACGTGGCCGGTCTGTGGTTCCATAGACATCATTGAAGTTCTTAAAAAAGTTTTATAATACCGAATAGAATCCATTGGGGTCATTACCGTATCTTTCTCCCGTGTTTCACTATTCCAATCGAAAACCGTCATATCGATTTTCTTGGTGAATGATTCGCGAATCTCTTTTTCAGACTTTCCGTCCGCTTTCATTTTACGCCAACGATCGGAGGTTTTCATTGCCCGTTCCATGATACCATTAATTTCACTTTTTTCAAGATCCAAAAAGGGTGCTGTGGCATTGCGATCAGGCGTATTTTGATGAAAGAATTCGGCCTGCAATCTCTTCATATGTTCACCAACCGCATCCTCGGCATTCTGTTGCATACGCGAATCTATAGTCGTGTAAATGCGAAGCCCGTCTAAATAGAGGTTCCATTTATCGCGTTGGCCTTTAAGGGCAGGTTTTGGATTTTTCTCGATCCATTGGTTCATAAACTTTTGCAGGTACATTCTAAAGTAGGTGGCAATACCTTCACGATGTGACTCGGGATTAAAGTTGATATTCATTTCCATGGCCTGCAAAGAGTCTTTTTCGGTGTCTGAAATATAACCGTACTTTGCCATTTGCCCTAAGACCACATCTCTTCTATTCTTTGTACCCACGGGATTTCTTCTTGGTATCGGATTATAAAGGGAAGAGTTTTTGAACATTCCAACCAACATGGCCGACTCCTGGATTTTTAAATCTTTGGGTTCCTTTCCGAAATAGATTCTAGAAGCTGAACGGATACCATCGGCATTGTTGCCGAAATCATAGATGTTAAAATACATTGTAATAATCTCTTCCTTGGTATAACTGCGCTCTAGTTGGGTGGCAATTACCCATTCTTGAATCTTTTGTTTGATGGTCTCAAATGTATTCTTAGATCGTACTCCAACAAATAACTGTCGCGCCAATTGCTGTGAAATAGTACTTGCACCACCTCGCTTCCCGAGAAAGAAAAAGGCACGCAGCGTTCCTCGGGCATCAATACCCGAATGATTGTAGAAACGGGCATCTTCAGTCGCTACTAGTGCGTTCACCAAATTTTCAGGAAGATCTTCGAACGAGACATCGGTTCTGTTATCGTCCAAATAAAACTTCCCTAACGTTTTTGCGTCAGAAGAGATAATCTCAGTGGCCAAATTGGTCTGGGGATTCTCTAAAGTCTCGAAAGTGGGCAATTCGCCAAAGGCGCCCCAGGAAGCCAATAAAAAAAGTAGTGCAACACCCAAAACTCCCGTGGTGAACAATATCCAGAACCACTTAATAAATTTCCAAAAACTTTGGTCCGCTTTTTTCTTTTTGGCTCGTGCCATATTTTTACTCATTACTTTTTACAATTTCAAAACCTACATCGGTTATGCCCGGCAAATTGGCTATGCCATCAACACTTCCATTTTTTCGCATTGCATGTGAAACACTCAAAGTATATACGCCAGAAGTCGGAAAAACGATGTTCTCTTTATACCAAAGTTTGTTTTCTTTAATGCTTCCGTAACCTGTGCCCAACCATGTACCGTCAGGCAACGCCATTTCATACTCCAATGTATCCTTAACGGTTTCTCCACTAGGAAAATTGAGTTCAGCTATTAAAAAAAGGTTGCTATAGGGAAAAGTTTCGTCATTGCGGATATTTATGAACATATCATGACGCCGAATAGTATCGACCTCGGAAAACGTAAATTCAATGGTGTGGTCTTTGTTCCACTGCCCTTTATCGGTGGCTTTGTATTCCGAAACCAGCAAGGAATCATTACAAGAAACACAAAACACCAAGGCGGCTAATACAAAAAAACTTTTAGGCATTTTTCGGACGTCTTTTTCTATTGTTTCTTCTCTTCTTGTTCTTGTTCCTATTCCTATTATTTCTACCCTTTGGCCTATCAAACCGTGTAAGGCTATCTTGCCCGACCACATTTTCAAAAACCACTTTGTCTTCGGCCGTATTCTCAATTACATATTCCTCAAGGCTAGCAACCTTTTCTTTCTTGTTGTTCTTTTCTAAAATTTCCTTTACCTGATCTTTCGAAAGGGCATGCCAATTCGCAGGGTCTTCTTTATAGGAAAACCATAAAGTAGCTTTGAAAATATCGGTTTTTTGACAAAATGCCATTCCTTTTTCAGTATGAAGTCTAGTATCGGAAGAAGGAAAATCTTTTAAAGCCTCGAGATACATATCAAGCTCATAATTCAAACAGCACTTAAGCTTACCACATTGTCCGGCCAGTTTTTGAGGATTAAGGGAAAGCTGCTGATATCGAGCTGCAGAAGTGCTGACCGACCTGAAGTCTGTCAACCAGGTAGAGCAACAAAGTTCACGACCACAAGACCCCACACCTCCCAAACGCTGGGCCTCTTGTCGGTAACCTATTTGGCGCATCTCGATGCGTATACCGAAGGCCTTGGCCATGTCTTTGATCAATTGACGAAAATCTACACGTTCTTCGGCCGTATAATAGAAGGTAGCCTTTGAACCATCCCCTTGAAATTCAACATCTGAAATCTTCATTTTCAGTTTGAGGATAATGGCTATTTCTCGTGCTCGCTTTTTAATTTCTTCTTCGCGATTTCTACATTTTTGCCATTTATCGATATCGCTTTGGGATGCTTTTCGGTACACTTTCGGAAGTGCATCATCCTTGAAATCGACCTTTTTCCTTTTCATCTGCACTTTGACCAACTCACCTGTCAAAGTCACCATACCAATATCATGGCCCGATTGGGCCTGAGTGGCAACGACGTCACCAATGGAAAGGGAGAGATTTTCGCTATTTCGGAAGAATTCTTTTCTACTATTTTTAAAGCGCACCTCGACACAGTCGAACTGCCTTTCCCCGCTAGGGGGCGACATATTTGAAAGCCAATCAAAAACCGTTAATTTATTACAACCGTCGGTACCGCAAGTTCCATTATTTTTGCACCCGCGCGGTTGTCCACCCTTGTCGGTTGAACAACTGCTACAACCCATATTTTATATCTTGATTTAACAAAACCCTAAGGTTATTGCCAAAAAAGGTTCATATTATTCTTAAAAGTAAAGGTAGTGTTTTTTGAATAGGAAAGAAAGTTGTTTTATTAGAGCTGGGCGGTTTGCCGTTTCTGTACACCTCTTACCTTTTTGGTTCAGGAAGATAAAAACCAACAAAAGTTCATAGAATACAGGCCGATGTATCTGGTGTCTAACATGCTTCCGATGTACTTTTATTTCATTTCTTGAACTTCAAAACCTCAGATCGGCCCTTTTTAAAGATTTTATTACTTAACTCTTTTCCCCTTCTAAGTCGCTTTTGCTCTTCATAGGGCAACCCATGTATTTCCTTGCAATCTACTGAACAGCAATTGTCCATTTTTTCGGCACAAGCTTCACATTGAATAAATAAAAGGTGGCAAGCTTCATTAGCACAATTCACATGGGTATCACATGCATTTCCACATTGATGGCAGTGGGCAATTACGTCATCTGAAATACGTTCGCCTCGCCGATGATCGAAAACAAAGTTCTTGCCCATGAATTTGTTCTCAAGTTTTTTATTTTCTACCTGTCTGGCATAATCTATAATCCCACCTTCTAATTGGTACACTTGTTTAAACCCTTTATGTTTATAATACGCACTGGCCTTTTCACAGCGAATGCCACCCGTACAGTACATGACAAGTTTTTTATCTTCTTTGTGATCCGCCAAATCGTTCTCTATAAGATCTAACGAATCACGAAAAGTATCTACATCGGGTGTAATAGCATTTTTAAAATGCCCAATTTCACTTTCATAATGGTTGCGCATATCGACCAAAATCGTGTCGGGATCCTCAATAAGTTCATTAAATTGCTCGGCTCCAACATGAATTCCTTTGTCGGTAACATCGAACGTGCTATCATTGAGGCCGTCAGCAACTATTTTTCTACGTACTTTCACTTTAAGCTTTAAAAACGACTTATTATTTTGCTCAATGGCTATATTGAGACGTACATTTTCTAAGAAGGAAATGCTGTCAAGATGCTTTTTAAACCTTTCAAAATTTACGGCAGGCACAGAAAGTTGTGCATTAATCCCCTCATAGGCCACATAAATTCGTCCTAGAACATCAAGTTCGTTCCAATGGATAAACAAATGGTTTCTGAAAATAACGGGATTGCCGATGTGTGCATATTGGTAGAAAGAAATGGTTAGGCGTTCATGGCCCGCTTCTTCAATAAGCTTCTCCCTTTCCTTCGCACTTAATGTATTGTACAGTTGCATGCTATACGAATCGTTTAAGTTAAAGAATGACTGCTAAAATGCAAAGATAGCAAATGTTCGCAAAAGCATTTTAAGAATGATGCCTCTCGGATCAAAAGTGTTTTTCTCAACTATATGGCTTTGGTGAGAACCTCAGCCTAGATAAAAAAAAGAGTCCCGATATGATCGAGACTCTTAATTGGCCAATCCATTTTTTTCTTTTTCATAGCATTCTTCAAAGATGCAAAAAAGGAAATGGCCATAAAACCCATCGCATTTTTAAAGCGATGGTATATATTGAGTTAGTATATACTGTTTTTCAATAGATGCTTCACTTGTAAAAAGGTTGCGTCTGAAAAAAATTATTTTTTAAATACCATTCTAATCTTTCAAAAAAGGTTGAAGCATAGTATTCAAATACCGAAATTTTGATTTCTTTTATATCCCAACCTGGCCTTCTATCTTTGTTTTAATCGATGGCTCTCAAAATCGCCCGAATATTTTAGAAAATACAGATTATAAATGGTTTTATGCCAAAAGAAATAGTAATTTAGCTTCCCTAAAATTCAAAAAATGAGTTCCGAAAAAGACGCAAAATTAAAGGCCTTAAAATTAACCCTTGACAAACTGGATAAGACCTATGGCAAAGGTGCAGTAATGAAAATGGGAGATAGTATCGTGCAAGATGTAGAGGTAATTCCTTCGGGTTCTTTAGGTCTTGACATCGCCCTCGGTGTGGGCGGATATCCTCGTGGTAGGGTAATCGAAATATATGGTCCGGAATCGTCAGGTAAGACCACGTTAACACTTCATGCCATGGCCGAGGCACAAAAAAACGGTGGTATAGCCGCATTTATTGATGCGGAACATGCATTTGATCGTTTTTATGCTCAAAAATTAGGCGTCGATATCGATAATTTGATTATTTCACAACCTGACAATGGTGAACAGGCATTAGAGATAGCCGACAACCTGATTCGTTCAGGTGCTATAGACATCGTAGTTATCGATTCGGTTGCGGCCTTAACACCAAAGAGTGAGATCGAAGGTGAAATGGGAGATTCTAAAATGGGACTTCATGCGCGATTAATGTCTCAAGCCTTGCGAAAATTGACCGGTTCGATCAGCAAAACCAATTGCACGGTTATTTTCATCAACCAATTGCGTGAGAAGATTGGGGTAATGTTCGGTAACCCCGAAACGACCACGGGCGGTAACGCACTTAAATTCTATGCTTCCGTTCGTCTAGATATCAGAAGATCTACACAAATCAAAGATACCGATGGTGGTGTTCAAGGGAACAAGACCCGTGTCAAAGTAGTTAAGAACAAAGTAGCTCCCCCTTTCAGAACGACAGAGTTCGACATCATGTATGGTGAAGGAATTTCGAAGGTCGGTGAAATTATTGATTTAGGCGTACAATATGAAATTATCAAGAAAAGTGGCTCATGGTTCAGTTATGGAGATACAAAACTAGGGCAGGGTCGAGATGCCGTAAAAGCACTGCTAAACGACAACCCTGAACTTTTCGAAGAATTAGATGGAAAAATCCGGGAAGCCATTTCGGCAATCAAATAAATTGTATCGGCAATAACAAATTCGACATCGTATTATTAAGTGTGCCGATTTTGGTCATTCCATCATTAAATTTAAGCCTCAGAAACACTGAGGCTTTTTTATTAGCACAAGCTTAATAACGCAACCTTTTCATAGTAATTGCATCTTAGAAATAAACTAATTGTAATATGAAAAGGTTAAATTTGAGTTTATGTGCCATTGTGCTTTTTCTCAGCTTAGGCGCATGTAGTTTAGATGATGACGGAGTGAATTTTCATTATGAACCGTTGCAGATTACCGATGTAGAACTTCCCGAATCATTTGACTTGCATGAAGTATATAATATCAAAGTAAAGCTTTTACGGCCAGATGATTGTACTTTAATCGAGGGCTTCGATGTGACAAGAGGAGATTTGACCACGCGTAACATAGTCGCTATAGGCGCCGTATTGGACAATAAAGATTGTACAGCACTGAATCAAGAGGTAGAAGATTCTTTTAAATTTGAAGTATTATATACCGACACTTATCTTTTTCGATTTTATTCAGGGGAAGACGAAAACGGGGAACCCCAATACATCGAAGTAGAAATACCGGTAAATTAAATCAACGTTAATAGCTAACCCACAGTTTGAGTCTGGACGAGCTAATAGAGAATTGCAGAAAAGGCGATAGAAAGGCACAAGAACAATTGTATCGAAAATATGGCGATATACTGTTCGGTATCTGTCTCAAGTATTCACGCAATAAAACGGAGGCTGAAGACAACCTTCACGATAGTTTTATTACCATTTTTGAAAAAATTGAACAATATAAGTCAAAAGGGTCTTTCGAGGGGTGGATGAAACGTATTACAATAAACACGGTATTGCAGAAATATCGCAAAGAGGAGTACTTGAGTGTCGTTTCTGAGAATACAGAGGAAGAAACATTTGTAGAATCGGGCTATGCCGATGTGAGTTTAGAAACACTTTTAGGTCATATTCAAGACCTTCCGAATAAGTATAGAACAACCTTTAACCTCTACGTGCTCGACGGATACTCGCATAAGGAAATAGGCAAAATCTTGGGCACATCGCCCGGAACATCAAAATCAAATCTTGCGCGTGCAAGAAGTATTTTAAAAGAAAAAATCGAAACCGAAACCACCAGATCGATAATCGGCGTGCTGATTATTGCATTTGGAAGTATGATGTGACCCGAAAGGGCACTGATGAAAACACAAAGTCATGTAAGATGGGCAAAAAGAACTTAGACAAACTGTACCAAGAGAAGTTCAAGGACTTTTCGAAAGTTCCTGATGAAAAAGTCTGGCAACAGATAACGGCTTCATTGGACAAAAAGAAAAAATCGCGAAGAATCGTCCCATTTTGGTGGAAACTTGGTGGTGCCGCAGCCGTATTGGCTTTTTTGATATTCGCAATAAACCCTTTCGAAGGTTCCGTGGATAGACAAAACCCGACAGTCATAACCGACGTTAAAAAGTCCGAAGAAAAAAACGCTTCCCAACAACATTCGAATGTTTTGAAAAACACGGATTCGACTGAAAATGCCGTTGTTGATGTTTCAAGAGAAAAGCGAGAACCTAATGTAAGCTCCTTTAACGACCGCCCCTTGTTAAAAAATGAAGAAATCGACAAAAACACTGTAGTTACTTCTAAGACGACCAAAGAGCAACTTAAAACCAAGTCACAGAACTTGGAAAATCAAAACACCAGGATTGCCCAAAACAAAGATGACGACCAGAACATTAAGGAAAGGGAAGGGCTTGTTAAAAATGGCTTTGCCAACAACGAAAAAGAAGTCTTAAGGGCTACTAATACAAAGGATAAAGAGAATACTTCTGAAAATCATCTTGTCGGAAGAGATACTACCGGGTCAAAATCGGAAACCATTGACCCAAATAAAGCCGATTCGAATCACGAAGCCGTAGCTCAAACCGAAAAAGAAAATTCTGAAATTGAGAAAGAAAAGCTAAGAAAGAAATCAATCTTTGATGAAATCGAAGCCCTGGAAAAGGAAGAAGTTGCAGAAAATAAAGAAGGTAAGTGGGCGGTTGGTGCGAACGTAGCCCCGGTTTACTTTAATTCCTTTGGTAACGGTTCACCAATACATTCCAGTTTTGTACCCAATTCAAAATCGGGGGATATCAATATGAGTTACGGGCTCTCTGTTTCGTATCAAATCAGTAAAAGATTAAGTCTTCGTTCAGGTGTAAACAAAGTGGATTATGGTTATGATACCAATGATGTCGAGTTTTCATCCTCCTTGGCAAGTTCTACGAATGGAGAGATTACAAATATCAACTACACCCAAACCTCCGAAAATCTGGTAGTGGAAAGTAGCAAATCAAGCAATGGCCTGGTTCAAAAAGATGCTTTTGTGGAAATTGCCCGCGACGGTGTGATGGCCCAACAATTTGGTTATTTGGAAATTCCAATGGAGTTAAATTATGCCTTAATCAACAATAGGTTCGGCATTGATCTAGTAGGTGGTGTAAGTTCGTTGTTTTTAATTGATAATTCCGTAGCCTTGACATCGGGTGAATTGACTACCGAAGTGGGAGAAGCCAACAACCTGAATAGTGTCAATTTCAGCACCAATGTCGGTTTTGGAATAAATTACAAGGTAACTCCCAAAATAAAATTGAACGTAGAACCTGTTTTCAAATATCAACTGAATACCTTTTCGAATACGGCAGGCGATTTTCAGCCCTTTTCTTTGGGCATCTATAGCGGTCTGAACTTTAAATTTTAATTGGGGCTAATCGAGCCATGAAATGAATCTCCTAGCTTGGCAAAGCTTATAACCATTTCACAAGTTTCAAAATACATAAAACCATTCTGTATTTAATTTTGCGTTTTTCTCTCTCTATTTAGTTCATTTCCAAGGATGCGGATAAAGTTCAACATTTATCCTCTTTCATTTTTTTGTATCTTTCCAAAGCGTGAAATTTCGTAATCTTCCAAAAAATGAGATTCAACTTTTTCCTTTGGTTCTATCTTTTAATTTTCCTAGTATTCATATTTCCCGGTCATTCACAAGCTCCAAAAGTAAAACAAACACCCAACATAATATTAATCATGGCCGACGACATCGGCTTCTCCGACATAGGATGTTATGGAGGAGAAATTGAAACTCCGAATATTGATTTTCTTGCCCAGGGCGGGATGCGTTTTTCCACATTTTATAATATGGCCAAATGTAACCCTACCCGTTCTTCAATGCTTACCGGTCTCTATACCGGTGGCAACGGGGCCGTACACGTAGCACACCTTACGAAGCAGGCAGGCTATACAAATATAATGAGTGGAAAAGAGCATTTTGATTCTTGGGTGCCAGAATATTGTAAGGCTGAAAATGTTTTTGACAAGTCCTTTCAATTTTGGGCCACCACCGAATATTTTCTCCCTCCTTCAGGGGCATTCGAAAGACCCTTTTATCTTGATGGCCGTGAACTCGCTGCAAATGAAATCGAGCATACGCAATCGCCCATGTACAAGACGGATTTTATAACGGATTATGCCCTTAAATGGTTGGATGATACTTTTCAAAATGAAAATCCCTTCTTTTTGTATTTGCCTTATCATGCCGCACATTATCCGTTGCAGGCACGACCAGAAGATATTGCCAAATATCGAGGCACCTTCCGCAAAGGATGGGACAAACTACGTCACGAACGTTTTGACCGTATGCGACAGCTGGGGATACTTCCAAAAAACACAAAACTGAGTCCGGCAGAAGGTAATTTAAACAAGTCACGGGGTCCCTTTGTGGCAAGCTATACGGATTACTATCCTTGGGATAGTCTTACCGAAGAACAGCAAGATTCACTAGATCTTGAAATGGCCGTTTATGCCGGTATCATAGACCGCATGGATCAAAACATCGGTAGGGTTTTGGAGAAACTCCGGCAAGGCGGAAAGCTCGAAAATACCTTAATACTATTTTTGGTAGACAATGGAGCCTGTCCCTTTTATACCAACAAAATCAAAGATGTACAACCCGGACCAGCCAATTCATATTGGAGTCTAAGATCCACTTGGGCCAATCTTTCGAATACACCTTTTAGACAATACAAGCAGGCTGGTCATGAGGGGGGTAGCCATACCCCATTTATCGCTTATTGGCCTGGTAAAATCAAACCGGGCGTAATAACGTCGCAACCAGGGCATGTGGTCGATATTGCCCCCACCTTTTTAGACATTCTGCAAACACACTATCCTGAGTCTATTCATGGATACACAAGTCTACCACTTCATGGTAGCTCATTGCTTCCTATATTCAATGGGGAACAACGAGAACAGCCCGAGTATTTTATTTCAGGCCTCGACAAGTTCAGAATGTTCCGAAAAGGAGATTTTAAAATCGTACGCCTCAACGGCGGTGCTTGGGAATTGTATAATCTAAAAGACGACCCCACGGAACTGAACAATCTTGCAACTACATTTCCGGATAAGCTAAGTCAACTTACGACTGAATATCACAATCTGGAGCCCCAAATCAAATAAATTGGCCTATATGGCTTAAAGTCTAGCAATTATTTTTCAATTCCATCAAAATAACTTCCCGTACTTGATTCCGTAGCATCACTTGATCTTCCCGGTCCAGCATTCCGGTTTCGAAGAACCTATGTACCTTGGCCCGAATGCCTCCTGGTCCCCCACTAAAAAAAGTAAATGACAAACGCTTTTTATTGTCATAAAATGTAATGGGCACTACTGGAATTTTATGCCCAATGGCCATTTTAAAAGCACCATCCTTAAAATCGTCTAACACAACTGTTTCGTCATCGGGCACACCTCCCTCCGGAAAAATACAAATGCTAAGCCCTTGATCCAACCGTCGCTGCGCCCTACGATATACACCTGTTCTACTCTTGGTATCTTCGCGGTCGACCATAATACAGACCCGTTTGAAAAAAAAGCCAAACAATGGAATTTTTACCAATTCCTTCTTTCCGATAAACACAAAAGGGTTTTTGCTCACTTTCAGCATAAGCATAATGTCTAACATACTGGTGTGATTGGCAATCAACATATAGCTTTTCCCTTTCACAATTTTCTGCTCATAGACAATTTTTGGGGGGCATGCCATACCATACAGAATTGGGGAAGCCCACAGGTTTCGTGCCATCCAAAAAAACTGTGGATACGTTTTTTCCGATATTGTCGTCATCAGCAAAAACGGAAAAAACACGATAATGGGCAACGCAACAAGTATATAAAACCAAATGCGATAAATCGTTTGGCCGATTTTTTTTAGGATGGAAAGCATAAGCTCAAAAGTAGCAATATAATTGTGATTTCTTTTACCTTTGCGCCTCAGAGAAAAAGAACCAATGGCACGAATATTAACAGGCATACAAAGTACAGGCACACCACATTTGGGAAACATTTTAGGGGCGATAAAGCCTGCAATTGAAATGGCACAAGATCCTAAAAATGAATCTTTTCTTTTTATCGCGGATATGCATTCATTGACACAGATAAAAGATGGAACAACATTACGCAACAATACCCACGCCATTGCGGCTACTTGGCTTGCCTTCGGTCTTGACATTGAAAAAACCGTTTTTTATCGCCAAAGCGACGTACCCCAGACGACCGAACTTGCTTGGTATCTTAGTTGTTTTTTTCCCTACCAACGGTTGACACTTGCCCACTCGTTCAAAGATAAGGCTGGTCGGTTGGAAGATGTAAATGCAGGACTTTTCAATTACCCCATGTTGATGGCTGCCGATATTTTGATTTATGATGCCAACATCGTTCCGGTAGGAAAAGACCAATTACAACATTTGGAAATAACCCGAGACGTCGCCTCGCGTTTTCATGCTCAAATGGGTGAAACATTCGTTTTGCCGGAAGCCAAAGTCCAAGAAGAAACAATGTACGTGCCAGGTACCGATGGCGAAAAGATGAGTAAGAGTAGGGGTAACCTTATAAGTTTATTTCAAACCGATAAAAAATTACGCAAACAGATTATGGGCATTCAAACCGATAGCACGCCCATGGAAGACCCTAAAGACCCTGATACCGACAACGTGTTCGCACTTTACAAGATTTTAGCTTCAGAGGAACAGATAGCAGAAATGCGTTCTAATTATCAAAATGGCAACTATGGCTATGGCCATGCCAAACAGGCACTCTACGAACTTATTGTCGAACAATTTGGTGAAGCACGTGAAAAATTCGACTATTACATGAATCATGTTGATGAAATAGACAATGCTTTGGCTTTAGGTGCAGAAAAAGCCCAAAATGTGGCCAATAGTGTTTTACAGCGTGTTCGAAAGAAATTGGGGTATTGATTCAATCGAATTTTATGACGCGCTTTTTATATTGTACTTTATTTTTCTTGTGTGGAGGAGCTGTTTTTTCACAAACGGAAATCACAAAAAACGAACTTAAGGAACATATTGCCTTTTTAACCTCCGAAGCAAATGCCGGAAGGTACCCGGGAGGAGCAAAGAACAAAAAAATCGTTCGGTATATTCAAAAAGCTTTTAAAGAAGCTGGGGCGCTTCCGTTAAAAAAGTCATACCTACACCCATTTAAAGCTCAGCTGCGTACTGAAAAAAAGGTTGTTGATAAACCAATCGCCAAAACTTGGAACGTAATCGCCCTAATACCGGGCAACGATCCCGAGTTAAAAAACGAATATGTGGTCTTGGGCGCACATTATGATCATTTAGGACTCGGAGGCCCATCTTCAAAATCAGAAAAGAAAAACACCATTCATTATGGGGCCGATGACAACGCCAGCGGCACGGCGGCCCTACTCGAAATAACAGAAAAGCTAGCGGGCCAAAAGAACCTTCTAAAGCGCAGCGTTCTGTTAGTTGCCTTTGGAGCGGAAGAGCAAGGCCTTTTAGGAAGTAAGAATTTTGTTGAGCACCCTCCAGTTCCACTTTCCCAAATAAAACTAATGATCAACATGGACATGGTCGGAAGGCTGAACGACGCCAAACAAGTTTATATGGGCGGAGCGGGTACCTTTCCAAATGGTGTTGAACTCATGAGGAATTTAGGGGAGAAAGCAGCATTGAATCCGGTTGTTCACGCTGGTTCGGTTGGAGGCTCCGACCATGTATCTTTTTACAAAAAGGGAATTTCAGTTTTGGGAATACATACCGGGGGCCATCCTCAGTATCACACACCTGAAGACACATTAGATTTAATCAATCTCGAAGGTGAGCGGCTGGTCTGCGAATATATTTACAGTACCATCTTAAAAATTGCAACGACGCCCTACGAAATGTATTTTATACCCCAAGACTGAAGTCCGAATAAGAATGATTTACAACGTCTCAAAGCCATTTTTGGTTTCGCAACCCCTAAGTTAAAGAACCAACCAAGAAGTCGGTTATGCTATTGCGTTTAATGATATCAAGCGCAATTGCCGAGGCTTTTCGGCACCCTTTATCGACCAAATGCATAAAACAAATCGTTGGGCACCATACATTATAAAAAACAGACTGCCTGGTCGGTAAAAATTTGAACTAACTTTGACCATTTCCTTCTGCACGACCTCCATTTTAACATTCAGAAGGGGCTCAAGAGATGGCCTAGATATCGATTTTGGTTCAGAAAACACCAAAATCTGAAATAGCTTTTTATTGGCCTTCTATTGAAAGTAGTTCCATTTCAAAAATCAAAGCGGCATAAGGCGGAATCATTCCGTTACCCGCTCCTCGTTTGCCATACCCCAGATTTTGAGGTACGTACACTTTCCATTTAGAACCTACTGGCATTAGTTGCAAGGCTTCTTGCCATCCTTGGATTACGCCCGTTACACTAAAAGTAGCTGGTTCATCGCGTTCTATAGAACTGTCAAATACCTTTCCGTCCAATAACATTCCTGAATAATGCACGCTCACCTGATCACTGCTTTTTGGAATGGCACCCTTGCCTACCTTAAGAATTTCATATTGCAGTCCGCTTTCAGTGGTAATCACACCGGGCTTCTTGGCATTTTCAGCTAAAAACAGTTCTCCTTCCGCACTCTTTTCCTCTGCTTCCGCTTCCTGCATTTCCTGGAACCTTTTCTGTACAATGCCCATGGCCTCTTCTACCGTAATCTTCTCTTCTCCTTTCATTACATCTTCTATGGCCACCGCGATTACATTATACGGTAAAGAATCAAAACCGACTGCTTTCAGATTATTGGTCATTACAACCCCAAAAGCATAACTGAAATTATGAAAGTCGTTTTCAAGGTCGACCTCTTTCGATTTTTTTAAAGCATTTAATTGTGTTTGCATTTCTGCAGTTTCAGACTTTAATTTCGCGACTTCATCTATTAAATCCTTCTTTTTTTGAGCATACCCGACGGCGGCTATTAAAAATGTAACGATTACTATAAAGCTCTTGTTCATTGGTGTTATAGATTATTGAAAGATGAATGAGTTTTAAAAAATTTTGGCAAAGATACCCTTTTTCAAAAACAGACCAACCGGTTGCTCTTGACTTTCAAGTTTTAAAAACGATAGTTCCAGTTTTCGGGTGCTATACCCCGTTTGAGGACCAACGGACTTAAAATAGACCATTTTTAACTCCTCTTTGGAATTTACATACTGATCGGTTGTAATTCGATCCATTACTTATGTTCCGTTCTGCAAGATTGGGAGAACTGTTTTAAAACTAAACCACTATGGATTTTCAATCCATAGTTTTAAAGAAAGGATGAAATTCTTTGTCGCCCCCCGATAGCTATAGGGGCTATCAAGTCCTCCCTTAATCCCTCCCAAGGAGGGAAACTTCTCCCCTTTGGCAAGACTGGAGAGGGGACATCGAAAAAATTTATAGAAACTAAAGTAGCTACAATGTCACGAATTGTCGGCGGCAAGGTTTTAACCATTAACTAGACAATAGAACGATGGATTAGTGTGTGCTTTAAGGAAAGACTTCCCTTTATATTGCTTCGAACAATTTACCGGGCAAAGGTCGAATAACCCCCTTCATCTCCATGGTCAAAAGTGTCGATGAAACCTTAAAAACAGGTAACTGGCATTCTAGGGCAATACTATCTAACAATTGCTTGCCTTCACGCTGTAAATAGCCGTAAATGGATTTTTCGGTTTCATCCAATTCAACGAATAGTTGTTTTTGAATGGTTTTGGCTTCCTGGTTTTCGATTTCCCAATCAAGTAAATAGATTAAATCGGCCGCCGAAGTAATCATGTGTGCCTTCTGTTGTTTGATAAGGTTATTGCAGCCCATACTGAATTTGTCGCCTGCGCGGCCAGGTACAGCAAACACATCACGATTATAACTGTTGGCAATATCTGCCGTTACCAAACTACCTCCTTTTTCCGCGGATTCGACGACCACGGTAGCTTCGCTAATACCGGCAATGATACGATTACGCTTCAAAAAGTTTTCGCGATCTGGTTTGCTTGTACTCCAGAACTCCGTTAGAAAACCTCCATTTTTTTCGACCTCTCTCTGGTATTTCGAATGCGTCTTAGGGTACATTTGATTCAAACCATGAGCTAGACATCCTACGGTCTGTAGACCATGTTTAACCGCCATTCTTTGAGCACAAATGTCGACCCCGTATGCAAAGCCGCTTACAATGACAGGGTCTAAGGGTGCAATTTCCTCAATAAATCTTTCACAGAAAGCCATGCCGTAACTCGTAATATTTCGGGTGCCGACAACGCTGATTATCTTTCTTTTCTTAAGCTCAATATTTCCTCTTTTAAATAACAATATCGGGCTATCGATACAATGCTTAAGATAAGCCGGGTGGTTATCATCCATAAAATAGGAAAAGCCTATATCATTGCCCCTTACAAAATCATATTCGGCTTCGGCTGCCTCTAAGTGTTCGGTATCATATAGCCCCCTAAGTGTATGGGTTCCTATGCCGTCGATTTTAAGTAATTGCCTTTGTCTATTTTCAAAAATAGCTTCGGGGCTTCCACAATGGGAAATCAATTTCTTTGCGGTAACATCCCCAATATTAGGGATATTTTGTAATCGTAACACCGCAATAAGTTCTTCTTTAGTGAGTTGTGAAGATGTCATAGTTATCCACAAAATACAACAAATAATATGTTAATAAAAAGTTGCACTATGGCTTTTATGGCACTATCTTTTTTAGTGATATTTGTATACTATGGGATTAGAACACTATATAGTAGAGCTTTTATATCGATATAATTGTGTGGTCGTACCTGAGTTTGGTGCGTTCTTGACTCAATTAAAATCTTCAATAATACACCAGACGACCAACACTTTTTATCCTCCCTCCAAAACCGTATCCTTTAATAGTCAACTTACTTCAAACGATGGCCTATTGGTATCGCATATAGCAGGTATCGAAAAGGTATCTTATGAGGAAATGTTGAAAAAGGTCGTCGATGCCGCACAGGAATGGCAACGTCGATTGGAGAATGGAGAACGCTTACGCTTAACCGATATTGGAGAACTTTGGCTGAATAAAGAAGGGAAAACACAATTTCAACCCATAACCAAAATAAATTATCTCACAGCTTCTTTCGGGCTGTCATCTTTCACCTCAACTCCTGTAACAAGGGAAGTTTTGAAGAAGGAAGTTGTCGAACTCGAAGAAAAGATCCCTTTTATCATTACTCCGGAAAACCGGGAACAGAAGAACTCCAGGTCGTATCTGAAGTATGCCGCCGTCATTTTGTTAGCAGTATCCACGGGGTTTACCGGACTACGACTATACAACGAAAACAAGAACAACGACCAATTGGCCAGGGAGGAAGCGCAAGAGCAAGTATCCAAGCAAATACAGGAAGCCACTTTCTTCAATACGTCACCTATGGAATTGCCCGCAATTAACCTTGACGTTGCTACAAAGGCCAAGGCTAAAGCTCAAAAAACCCATTATATTGTGGCCGGAGCCTTTCGTTACAAAACAAATGCCGATAAAAAAATACAGCAGTTAAAAGAAATCGGTTTTGATGCTTCTTATTTGGGTACGAATCCCTTCGGACTGCACATGGTTACCTATGACAGCTTTACCGATACCGAACAGGCATTGGAGTCGCTTCGGCTAATTAAACGCACCCAATCAAAGGATGCTTGGTTATTGTCTGTAAAATAACCCTTATTTCTTCTTTTATTCAGGCTTTGAGTAGGTTTAGCCTGCTATCTTTACAATAAAACGCATATGCAACCCAAACATCCCAGTGAATCACGTACCATAATGACCGACATGGTACTACCAAGTGAGACTAATCCGCTAAACAATCTTTTCGGGGGGGAATTGCTCGCGCGCATGGATAGGGCCGCCAGTATTGCGGCACGTCGGCACAGTCGCCGAATAACGGTGACCGCCTCGGTCAATCACGTAGCCTTCAACCAATCGGTTCCCTTGGGGAGCGTACTAACCGTGGAAGCGGCAGTTTCAAGAGCGTTTCGAACGTCAATGGAAGTCTATATCGATGTTTGGATGGAAGATCGCAACAACGGCGATAGAAGCAAGGCCAATGAGGCCATTTACACTTTTGTAGCGGTCGATGAATTGGGCAAACCTACGGAAGTACCCCCATTGGAGCCAGAAACCAAATTGGAAAAAGAACGCTATGCAGCTGCATTGCGTAGAAAACAGTTAAGCCTCGTGCTAGCAGGTAAAATGAAACCGAACGAAGCGACCGAATTAAAGGCTTTGTTTATGGGCGACAACTCCTAGTTGTGGTTTGAAATTGTTGAAGGTTTTCGGCTTATATTGCCTCAGACCAGTCGTTATAACTGATATACCCATTCTTCAGGGTTTAACTTAGAAGTATCTTCATATAGGTAGAACTTTAAGCGCGTCTGCCCATTGAACCGATTGGTATAAATAGTTCCTAGCTCTGTCTTGGCAGAAACCTTATCTCCCTTTTTTACAAAAAGCTCAGAAAGATTGTAGTAGGTGCTTATATAATTTCCGTGCTTTATCGACACCCCCTTGTTACCACCGGGTACGGCCAAAATGGCTATTACTTCTCCTCTAAAAATGGACCTGGCCTTGGCTCCTTGATCGGTGGTAATAATTACCCCGTTACTCTCATGTTTGATACCCGGATATACGGCATCACTATAAACTCCAAAGCCTTGACTTTTAATTCCTTTCTCTACCGGCCATATAAGTTTTCCTTTGTTGGCCGAAAAGCTATTTGCCACAAGCATGGCTTCAGGTGTCAATACAAACTTGCTTGCGCTTAATGATTTATTTCCCGAACTTTTATTGGCAGAAGCTATGGCATCACGAATCAGCTTGTCTATTCGCCGCTCAATTTCTTTCGACTCTTTTGTCTTTTCCTTTATGGCAGCCGCATATTTGCTTTCATTCTTTCGTATGCTCCCCAACAACGCCTTTTGATCTTTCATTTCCTTCATCATCTGGGCCTTGGCCTTTCTATTGTCCGCTATTAAATTATCCTTTTCCTTTCGCTGAACTGTAAGCTCTCTGTTCAATTGTGTCAATTCATCGGTTTTCGAAACGATTTGTTGCCCCTGTTCCCTTCGATAATCTGCATATTGCTTCATGTACTGCAATCGCTTAAAAGCCTGAATGAAGTTTTCGGAAGAAAGAAGGAACATCAAACGACTTTGTTTTGAACTGTTTTGATACGACTTCTGTATCATCATTCCATATTCATTTTTAAGCTCCGTCAAATCTTCACGAAGCTTCGAGATACTCGATATATTGTCGTTGATTTGTATGTTTAAAAGATTCGATTGTTGGTTCGTGACATTAATCAACTGCTGTCTAACGCTCATTTTTTTATCCAAGGCTTCCATCTGATCCAGCACCGTGCCTTTTTCCTTCTTTTCTGCGAACAATAAACGATTAATCTCAGCAATCTCTTTTTGAAGCTGTTCCCTTTTTGTTTCGAGCTCCTTTTGTTCTTCGGTCTGCGCCTGTAAACCACAAAACATTAAAAAGACTACCGCCGTAAAAAGAATACTATGTAGCTTGCTATAAATCATCTTTCTTTAAAACAATCGCTTTAAAACCTTTTGGTATTTTATACGGAAACGATAAAGACTGATTGAATTCGATGTTTCGATATTCGATGTCAATCTTATTTCGGTCATCTCCTTCAATAGCGGCAATAGCCACGGACTGGGGCAAAATCCATCTGCTGATTTTCTGATAATCGGTATAATTTATTTGTAAAAGCCTCTTTTTTAAAGGCTGGGATAGTTGTTGGGACGTAACTTTGAAGTTTTTCGGTTCAATTTGAAACACTGTCTTGAAAAGTGCCATCGGATCTTTCGGTTTTAGTTGATAGCTTCCTCCAGAAACCGAGGCGACATATTTTGTCTTTCTCAAATCGAACAGGGGGTCACCCAACAAAAGGTTCTGCACGTTGTTAAAATCCAATTCCGTTCCCAAAAGTTCATTGAGATACGAAAAATCACCATCAAAATATTCATTTTGAAGTTTATTGTAAAAGCTTACGCGTTCAGGAGTAATATAAGCTTTGACCATGCCCAAGGGAGCACTCATCCAAATAGCTTTGTCCTTTTCCAATCGAAAACTAACCGATACCCCTTGAGAAGATTCCCCATCGGAATAATCGATTTTCATCTTTCCGCTCAAGGTCTTAAAACCGACCTGATTTTGGTAGTGTGTTCGAATAATTGCCTTAGCGGACAACTTTTCATCCAAAGCGCCATCCCGAACAACTTTAGTCGATTTACAGGAAATAACAAGTATTGCAAAAACGACAAATCGCATGTATTTTAACATGCCTCGAAATAGTTTGATCATTCTTTAAAATCCGGGTTTAATCTTACGAAGATACGTATTTGCCTTCGAAGTGTTATTGAGTGCGGTATAAGCATCGGCCAATATGGTGTAAATTTTATTGGAAAGGGAAACATCGTCCAATACGTAGTCAAGGGCAGCCTCCAATACCTCAACAGCCTCGCCGTGCCTGTTCATTTTATAAAGGGCATATCCTTGGGCAAAATAAAAATAAGGTTGTGAGGGATAGCTCTCCAAAGCCTCAAGGGAAACCGTCTCAAGCACTGAAAGGCTATCGATTGCCATAAGATCATCTACGCGCTTTTTATAACGCTCCAGTGGATTATGGTCACTGGTCTTCGTAGGAGTGAACGTAATCTTGTTATCACTACTTTCACGCTTCTTTTCGAGTGAATCGTTAATTTTCGCTGAAAGATCTTCTGTAAATGTGGTCTTTTTTACCAGTTTCAATAGCGCCAAGGAACTTTCATATTTCTTCTGTTTGAAATAAATCAAAGCCAGGTTTTCTTTTAGCTTGGTATTCCCAAAAGGAATGGCCGATTGTATATTTTCAACGGTGTTGCCCTGCTTTTGCATAACTTGAACCAACGTGTTTAGGTACCAAAGATTGGTCGGATCGGAAACTAGCGCTTCTATACCATATTCTTGCGCCATGACAAATTGTTTATCTGCCATATAAGCCTTGGCCAATTCGTGGTCGACCACGCTATTATCGGCATCGATCTGTTTACACTGCAACAAAAGGTTAATGGCCTTATCGTAGTTTTCAATGCCCTTTTGTTTGAGCGCTTCAAAGAAATTCTCTTGAAATGCATCGGAATATTCTTCTAGGGAAACCGCAGCACTTTCCTCCTCTTGCGCATGCGAAGTCTTAGAGATCAGAAATAATCCCAAAAGAAAAATAAGTCTAACAAACATTGTCATCATTGCAGCATTTTATTCTATACGGAATTATCTAGCATCTAAGTGGCCCCGGTACTGCCGAATCCACCTTCGCCCCTAGAAGTCTCGGACAGTTCTTCTACCGATTCCCAAACAGCACGTTCGTGTTTGGCAATAATCAGCTGGGCAATACGTTCCCCATTTTCAATAGTAAAAGGTTCGTTGGATAAATTTACCAATATAACACCTATTTCACCCCTGTAATCAGCATCTATCGTTCCAGGCGAATTGAGCACTGTTATTCCCTTTTTAGCTGCAAGACCACTTCTCGGTCGAACTTGTGCCTCAAAGCCCACAGGAAGCTCTATAATCAGTCCCGTTTTGATGATGGCGCGCCCTAATGGTTGTAACGTAACAGATTCGGAAATATTGGCACGTAGATCCATACCGGCAGAGGCCATTGTCTCATATTGCGGCAAATCGTGTGCCGAATTGTTGATAATTTTTATTTTCATGCTATTTATTGTTTTAACCGCCGCTATTGCATGTACCGCAGGCCTATTTCAAATAAGAATTTAAATCGAAAAAGGAGTGCTTGCTCCACTTTTTAGTTTGTGACCCACATTACTTACGAGCCTTATTTCCTCCCAAAAATATCCGTTTCAACATGGCATTTTCCATTTTATAGACTAAACCTAGATACAATAAAAGTAATGTGATTCCTAAAATAAGGTTTCTATTGAACACATAAAATGACAAGACAGCACATAAAATAGAAACGGAAAGATAAAAAATAATTTTCCTGAAATTGTACGGCACCGGATAGCGCGACCTGCCAAGGTAATAGGAAAGCATCATCATACTACCGTAAGCCAACACCGTAGCAATAGCAGAGGCCATGTAACCAATACTAGGAATAAATACATAATTGACAAAAATAGTTACGACTGCCCCGATTACCGAAATTAAGGCCCCATATCGGGTCTTATCGGTCACCTTGTACCAAACCGATAGATTGTGATAAATACCCAAGAAAAAACTCGCCAAAAGTATTAAGGGCACTACCGACATGGCATCCCAATAAGCCGGATTTTTGACAAACAGTACTTTTAATACATCAGCAAAGACTACTACGGCAAGCAAAATAACACTTCCTAAAATCACAAAGTAATTTGTAATCTGGGCATAGGCCTTTTGTGGGTTCTCAGTATCTGCATGACTAAAAAAGAAAGGTTCTATTCCCATACGAAAAGCGGTAGAGAACAAAGTCATAAACAAAGCCAACTTAACACACGCATTATACATTCCGACCTGTTCATCGGCAATATCTTTAGGCAATAAGGCTTCGAGCATTACCCTGTCGAAAACTTCGTTTATCGAAAACGCTACTCCTGCGACAAGCACTGGAAATGCGTATTTCATCATTTGCTTCCACAAATCAGAATCAAAATTATATGAGCTGCTTGTATAGGGTTTCAACATTAATAAAAGGGTTACGCCACTTGCAACGAGATTGGCAATAATAATATAGCTAATCTGATAATTCGGTTCGTACATCCACCCTAAAATACCATCAGGATTCCCGGCAACAATTCGCGGTAGCAGCAACAAGAAAAATATATTCAATCCGAAATTAATGACCACATTCAAAACTTTGATAACGGCGTACCTCATAGGACGTTCGTTGGCCCTTAACCAAGCAAAGGGAATGATTACCAAGGCATCTAAGGAAAGTATAAAAATGACGTATTTAATGTATTTCGGGTCAATATTCAGCAACGAAGCAGTTGTTTCTTGGAACGACAACGCCAATAGCAAAAACAGAAACGTAGAGGCTAGAATGGATATCAATGAAGTAGAAATCACAGTTTCCTTGTTGCTTGACTTACTATAAAACCGGAAAAAGGCGGTTTCCATTCCATAAGCCAAAACCACATTGAACATTGCAAAATATGCGAATATAACGGCCAGCTCCCCATAGATGTTCGGGGGCATTGCATCGGTATGCACCCTGACCAGCAAAAAAGAAATCATTCGCGGAAGCACCGTGGCCAAACCATAGATGGCCGTTTGCTTAAAGAGTTTTTTGAGCGGATTCAATAGGGCACCGATTTATGCCCAAAAGTACCTATTTAAACGGATGTGGCAAAGTCAAGTTACTCCCCTTGATTCAATTGTGTGCTAGCCCATACCATAATAAGGGAATTTTGTGAGCGGATAAAAGACCACAAATATCAAAAAAGTCTATTGGCACGAGGCTTTGCTTTTAATAAAGCTTGAAAACCAGGATCAGAGCCAAAGATGTTATTCAATTGATGGCCATGGTAAAAGATTTGAGATTGGAAAAATGATGTATTTCATCCTGTTTTTTGTTACGATAATCGACTAATTACCTTTATTTCGGGTCGTTAAGGAAACCCGTAAGGAATTAACTTCAGTTGGTTTTAGGTTTGCTATAGAACCAAAAGCTGCACTATCATGAAAAACAAATTACTCCATTCGCTATGTATTCTTTTTCTTTTTTTAATGCCAAGTTGCTCTAAGGATGATGATTCTATAGCTAAAGAAACTGCCTTCAAAGACTTAAGCGATAATACAACGACTGAAATCGAAACAACAATACCACGGGTTGAGATTTCACAATCTGGAAATACGTTAAAAATACTATTGTCGGTTACAGATCAAGAAGGTAAACCCTTGGAAAAATTCACTTTAGGGAACTACGAAGTCGAAATGTTGACCAATGCCAACATTGAACAAGTAGATCAAAATAGAATAGCACTTACTGTTTTCGACCAAAACAATAGTGCGCCCCTAGCAGCTACTACTACACTAGACTACTCGGGCAGTATGTCGACTAGAGACGTCATCGATATGGAGGAAGCCCTACGAAGCTTTATAAACCTGAAGGCCGATACCGATCAATTATCGGTCATTAAATTCGGGTCTAGTGTTGAAGAGGTAAAGCCATTTACCGCTGATAAGACCCTACTTACCGATGCTATTGATATAAACCCTTACATAGGTTCGTCGACCGCTTTTTATAGTGCTTGCGAACTTGGTTTGGATCAGGCCAATCAATTAAGCAATGTACTTCCCCTAGTTATCGGTTTTACCGATGGGGGTGACAATGCCTCTTCCATTTCGTTACCGAATCTTATCGAGAAATCAAAGAGTTTGGCCATTCCCATCTATACTGTCGGTTACGGAAATGCCAGACAAGATGTACTACAGTCGCTGGCAGATGAAACCGGAGGGCGTTTCTATTATGCCCCCACGGGGAACGACATTGCAGAACTTTATAAGGTAATCAACGGGCAACTTCAAAAGCTATATATTCTGGAATGGAGCATCGATTATCCGGCAGGTACGGAGCTCACGGTAAAAATAACAACGAACTATTCTGCGGCAGAAGGAGACTTTACCGATACATCGGAAAAGACCTTGATTGTAAAATAGCCCTTAAATCTTAAAGAAGCGAAAACCTGTATTAAATCTTGATCCGACTCGGTTCGTCCCTATTACAAAACGCTGGTTTGTAAAACCTGTCGAATTGTCAATGAACAGATACCACAACCAAAAGAATGACTGCAATTGAAATAAGCTTTTAAGAACACAAAAACTGATCGCAATTAAAAACCATTTACAGTTATAGAAATTATTAACAAAGGGATTAGATCATTGGTTTGAGGAAAAGTCTTTTATTAGAATGGTTGAACTCCAAATCTTAAAACCTCTTACGTTGCCTATCAAAGTCTACATTAATGCGCTAAGAACCCTTTTTCAACGCTAAATCGGAAAATAATGAAGCCAATAAACTTTCGAATGAATTTCCCCTTTATGTTTGGTTGATAAGTACTTTCGATGCACTACTATTTTTTGTTTACCCCTTTGGGATAATAATGGCCCTCATAGGCGGGAACAACAGATTTGAAGCCTCAGACCTCTTTGTTGGCATTTTACTCATAGCCTACTTTACCCCGCTTTACCTTAGTATTCCCAGGTAGTTCGCCCAAATGTCCCTTAAAATTCGACTTTATTTAATGGTTATAGTTTCAATAAGGTAATCGCCGACAAATCTCCTAACCAAAAAAATTTAATAATCAAGAATAAAAAAACCTCACATTGCTGTGAGGTTTTAATTTTTATATACTTAATTATATGCCTTTCGGCCACCCTCGGGGTGACGATGAAATTAATTGTTCAATGCTTCCGCTCCACCTACAATTTCAAGAATCTCAT
>CBDULZ010000053.1:0-32946 GCA_965368185.1 uncultured Kriegella sp. | reverse complement strand
CCTATGGCCAAAAGACTTTCAACTTCTTCTTTTGTAAAATCGTAGGGCACGGGCTTCGCGATACCGAACACGCCGTATAAGGTTCCGTCAACTAGCATGGGTACGGCGATTGAACCTTCTACTTTGGTTTCTTTGGCGGCAGGCCTTGCTACTCCTGAACTATCGGTTTGAAGGTTACACATTTCGACCGGCTCCCGACGTTCGGCCGCGATACCCGCCATTCCTTTTCCGATTGGGATTTTCGATAATTTTGGAACCAAAAATTCAGGAATGCCTTTCTGGGCCACTAGCTCTAAAAGCTCTGTGCCGGTCTCCAAAAAATGAATGGTGCCCGTAGTGCACCCAAATTTAGAGATAACCTTGTCGAGTACCGACTGCCAGTTCACTGGCGTCTCTTCTAAAAGGGAAAAAATAGAGTCATTCGATTTTACTGTTCTATTCATATTGCTCCTTTAATTTTTTGTCAATTTCCTTAATATTACTTTTCGACTGTTTTCCTAAAATTTTATTCCTTACAATCCACATACAGCTCAATTCCAAAACAATTGGGAATGTTACGTCTTGGTATTTTCTCTCCATCAGATCTATTCTCCTCATATAACATTACTCCCTCTTTAGATGCTACTTTGAAATAAACTCCAGGTCCGGGAATTGCGGAAAAAGGCGTCTCAACATTCACCAAAGGTGATAAGAATGTTTTTTTAAAATCGGCACTGCTGTAATCAATTCGAAAATACCCTGAACTGTCTGTCGATACAGACCCTAACAGATCATCTTTTATCCAATCGGAATCATAGGCGGAAACTTTTGCCCCAGCAATGGGTGTTTTACTATCTAAAGACGATTTTACGTACCCGCAAATCAGCCAAGCATCGAACTGGGTCCGAATACCACCCCAGAACTGATAAGGCAAACAATAATGCCAACTGTAATATGATTCACTACCGTCATCTTTCCATACGGGCTGCAGGGTTGTGAGCGTAAACTGAATTTTTTTGTTTATTTTAACTTTCTGATAAGGCACTTCGGTCACTTCAATGTCAAATGCGACGGGACCTCCGTTATATTGATCTGACAGTTTTATTTCGTAATTTCCTGAATCATCTGTGTTTCCTTGTCCCAAGAGTAGCTGATTCTTGCGGTCGATTGCCTCGTTCGACAATATTTCAAATGTATATTTAGATTTGTTATCCCGCACACCGGCACTATTGGGAAGGTAAATTTTTACATTTACATTGCTCAAATATTCATGAAAGTTGTGACAGAGATAACCACAAAAATTCCCTTTGATATAAAAACCCATAGTTAATTAAAATAGGTTGATAAAGTTAATATAAAAAATTATTGTACCATGAAAATCAAGATAGGCCGTTTAAAGAAAGTTAAGCTCCATACAGTTCTGACTAAAAAGGTGCCTATTTAGTGTTAAGCAATAGAATATAAAATTCTACATATTCACACAACCCCTCGCTCCTCTTATTTTCCGAAAAACCTATACAAAACTCTAAAAACATCTTCCGAAATTTTAAAGCGATATAAAACGCCAATGTACATGACGACCATCAAAAAACCTTTAAGCGCCATATTAATGATGGGGTGAAACGAAAAGTCTATAAAATAGAAAAGGCCACCTATCAATAGCAATAGGGCTATCACTTTATAGGTTTCCGTAGTAAAGGGGAGCATATTGAATTTAAGTTTCACAAAAATTAATTTTGCGGTATTATAAATAAAAAAAGCGGAAAAGCTGGCTATGGCGGCACCGTTTAGACCGTATTTGGGGATAAGCCATAAATTAAATAAAATGGTCAGAATGGCCAAAAACACCCCCATAATCAAAACCGCACGGTAGTATTCCGAATTGTATAAAATGGAATTATTATTTCCTAAAGCCGCATCATAGAGTTTGGCCAAACCTATCCAAAGTACGATCATAAATCCATTTCGATAGGCCGGGGGAAGCATGTCGTACAAATCGTTTAAATTTAAAAGTATCAATAAAAACAAAAGTCCGGATACTATAAATAGGGTCAACGAGCTTTTTTGGTATAGCCTTTTGAGACCCGTTGCATCATTAGTATTCAGCAGTTCCGCGGTCAATGGATACGTTATCTGATGCATTGCCCGCGATGGCACGGCAATTACCATGGCTATAAAACCTGCGACACTATAATAGGCCACATTTTCAATTTCAATAAATTGGTTGATCATCACCTTATCAATCTCCAAAAGCACCACCGCCGCCGACCCACCTAATATAATCAAAGCACTATAAACGATAATTTGGTGAGTATTTTTCGGAAAATCAAATACCAATCGAGGTCTTCGCAAACTATACGCATACAACTTCATAATGACCGTACGTAGAAAATAAAGTGCTACGAGAGCTTTTAGAAAAAATAGAACGGAAATAATATCGAAATAGACCAGAACTAAAAGTAGTGTGACCCCTACCCTTGAAAAAACTTCTTTCATGAAGTTTCCGAAAACGGATTTCATCCTGATACGTGCCCATGCATAAAACACTTCAAAATAAGCCATAGCAATGCCGATAAGAAAAATGTACCAAACATATTCTTTGACCATCTCATTTTCACGTGATAAAAAATCGCCGATAGCGTCATTGGCCACATTAGTAATAACAGCTACGGGTAGTATCAAAGCAAGCGGTAACAAAAGCATCAAAGTCAAAAAGCCATCGGAAGTTCGGCCGTCTTGAAAACTACTATAGTATTTTACAAGCGCATTGGGTACGCCAAAGGCCAAAAGTGGCATCAAAATCGTTGAGGCCGATAGAATCACGTTCACCAGACCATAATATTCATCGGTCAAAAAATTAGTGTAAAGAAACAGCACATTTATGGCTCCAATACCAAAGCCAAGGTATGTTACCAACGTATTTTTAAGTGACTGTTTTAGAACGATTCCCATAAAAGCCTAAAGATTTTGGGCCAATTTTCGGGTGAGCTCCCTCCTGCTATATTTTTCGATATTCTTCGAATTAATAGTTAGCGCTCCTTTCTTGTATGCTTTGAACCAATCTAAAAGTACATTTTTTAATTGGGAAGTCGCTCTATAATCGAATACTTCACCGGTCTCAGTCTCGTGAATCATATTTCGTACCTCCCAATTTTTTGGGCCTAGTGCCAAGATGGGACGTTTCGCCGCCATATATTCAAAAATTTTCCCGGGAATGATACCCTTGGTTTCCTCGGAATCAATTTCAACCAACAGTAGTACTTGGGCACCTTGCTGTCTACGAACGGCCTGGGCATGTGAAACATAGCCTTCCAACTTTATATAGGGCACTAATTCATACCGATTTAGACTATCTAAAACGTCTTGACTTACCACCCCGAGAAACTCCAACTGTAGCTCGGCCCTGAACATTTCATTTTCAGAGGCAAGTTGCGACAATGCTTTCCAAAGGTTTTTAGGGTTTCGCCCCGTTAGCAACGAGCCAACATGCGCAATGGTAAAACTCTTGTCAATATCTACTTTCCCTTTAAAATCGGTATCATAACCATTAGTAATGACGGTTATGGGTTTATTCGTGATTTCTTCGAACTCCTTTTGAGTCGTCTCACTGGTCACAATAAGCCGATCTGCCCCATTCAACACAAAATGTTCCAATTGTTTATGTTTTTTCTGGGAAGCTGTTGACAAACGTAATTTTTTATGGTACCCGATCGACGTCCATGGATCGCGAAAATCGGCCACCCATTTCAAGGTATGCTTTTCTTTTAATTGTTGTCCGATCAAATGAACGCTATGCGGTGGCCCCGTGGTAATGATGGTTTCGATTTGCTCTTTTACAATCAGTTCCGATAGAAACTTTACCGAAGGTGCTACCCAGAATTTACGGGCGTCGGGAATAAAAAAATTGCCGCGAATCCAGAGCATGGCCTTTTCCAATACAGAAGGATTCTTGGTTTTTATAATGCCGGAACTGATGCGCTTTGTTTTTTTTGAGGATAAAATTCCTGCAAGGCGATAGGGCTCAAAAATCTTCTGTTTGTATATGGAAATTCCTTTTGGCACTTCATCCACCATAGATTCATCTTGAATAGGATAATGTGGGTTTTCAGGAATATAAACAAGTGGTTCGATGTCAAATTCTGGAAGGTACTTTACAAATTTTAACCATCGCTGTACACCAGGCCCGCCTGCTGGTGGCCAATAATACGTGATGATCAACACCTTTTTCATCAGGAGCCTGTTTTTTCTTCCTTTCGGGAGCGCCAAAAAGTAAATCCTACACCACCGACGATGATAAGACCCAAAACAAGGGAACTCGCCAGCGCTATCTTGCTTCCGGTAGTTACGATTTCAGGCTCGAACTTAAATTCAATCGTATGTTTTCCTTCTGGAATTTTAAGCGCCCGAAGTACATAATCAACTTTAAAATGATCAGTGATTTTCCCATCAAGGTAGGCGTTCCAACCATGGGCATAATACATTTCGGAAAACACTGCAACTCCCGCATTCTTATTATTGGATTCATAAGTCAGGTGATTCGGTTCATAGCTTTGCAGAGAAATCGATGCCGTGGAATCTACCTTAAAATCAAATGCCCGAATATTTGAAAAATTACGGGTGTTGAAGACTGCCTCTTTTTTAGTGTCTAAATTACCTAAGGCCTTTATTTCCTCATCAGCACTGGTTACCGGCACCAGTTTTTGAACAAACCAAGCATTACCATTGGCATCGGGGTTCGTTGCCGGATAACTATTGCCGTCCTCATCTTGCTGTATGACATACTTTACGTTTAGCATATTCAAAACACCCACGTTTCCTTGATAAATATAGAAATCAAATAGATTTTGAAGTCCTGCCGGTTTAGCGGCGTGATAGCCACCGATAGATTTGTGATAGTATGAAGTGCGGGCGCCATTTACGCCTTCCGAAGGATCAAAAACTCGATAAACACCCTCGTCTTCTAATATTTGACGATCCATAGGCGTTTCTGGGAAAGGTTGCGTCATTTTTCGTTTTGCAACAAAATCCTCGGCATTGACATAGCGCCTGTCTACTCCGACCAAATCGAAAACTATCAGAATACCCAGGGCTACAATGGCGAAATTTTCCTTTAGTTTTCCTTTTAGATAGAACCAAAGCACCAATGCGGTCAAAAAAACATAAATCAGAGAACGGAAAAGATCACTGTTGTATACGGCTTTTCTATCCAACTGTATCAAGGAAACCACCTCATCACCAAAATTCCTTTTATAAATCGAATCACTAGCTCCGGTAAAATCAAATTGCCCCTTAAAGACCAATAATAAAAGACCTAGCCCGAGTACACCAAATAGTGAATATTTCAGTGCCTTGATCTTGTCATTTTTCTCCACCTTGGAACTGAAAAATTCCCGTAAGGCCAATATGGCCAAAACTGGGGCACAAAGCTCCAAAATAACTTGAATAGAAGATACGGCACGGAATTTATCGTACATTGGAAAGTAATCGATCATGAAATCGGTC
This sequence comes from uncultured Kriegella sp., assembly GCA_965368185.1. Lineage (GTDB taxonomy): Bacteria > Bacteroidota > Bacteroidia > Flavobacteriales > Flavobacteriaceae > Kriegella. The sequence goes on along the minus strand of CBDULZ010000053.1, from coordinate 27,465 downwards.
AACAAACTAAAATTCTTGCCCCAAGAAAGTACCAACGCCATCATAAAACCACCTAAAAGCCACCACTTGGCCTTGTTCTTTACCAAGAGCAGACCGAGCAGGAATAGAAAGAATATAATAGCACCTACATAAGCGGGTGCGGCGACCCCGGGCTGTGTACCCCAATATAAAGGAAGCTGACTTGAAAATTGAAGTGCCTGTCGTACGGAAACCCCTTGGTCTAAAAGAAAACTATAGGTTTTCGACTTATCCCCTAAATCTTCATAACTGCCCCCTCCGAATAACCGAGGTACAAAAATGTTCAATGATTCGGCAATGCCATAGCTATATTGGGTAATGTACTCCTTATCAAGACCTCCAGAGTTTTCTTTGGTATTGCCATCTGGGTCAATGGTCAAATCAGATTTTCCACGAGTACTCCAATCAGCATATTCCTTCGTAGCCATAAGGCCTGTGGCGTTGGCCCCCACACCTAAAATTACTGCACCAAGTAGGATGCCGACCGATACAGAAAAATGCTTTAACTCTTTCTTTTTGATGGCATCGATGAGATAGACTAAGCCCATTATCAAAATCAGTAACATACAGTAGTAGGTCATTTGATAATGATTGGCGCCTACCTCTAAAGCCATAGCGATTGCTGTGAGAACAAAGCCCCACAAATACTTACCTCGAAAAACCAATAGTATTCCACCCAAAAGCATAGGTAAATACCCTATAGCGTGGGCTTTTGCATTATGGCCCACGCCCAAAATAATAATCATATATGTAGAGAAACCAAAAGCCAATGCCCCTAATGCCGCCAATCTGAAATCAACTTTCAAACAGCATAGCAAAATATAAAACCCAATAAAATATAGAAATAAATAATCTGCAGGACGTGGCAGAAAACGAATCAAACGATCCAATTTTTTTACATAATCATGAGGATAGTATGCCCCTAACTGATAGGTGGGCATCCCACCAAAAGCGCTGTTGGTCCAATACGGTTCTTCACCGGTCTTCTTTCGGAAATCGTTTTGCTCCTTGGCCATTCCCGTAAACTGCCGTATATCTGACTGTTCTATTACTTTACCTTGAAGTACAGGATGGAAATATGCCAATGCGGCAATTACAAAAAAGACAGCAACAAAAAAATGGGCAAAAAAAGCTTTAAGACCTATTTTCATGAATAATTTTGGTGGGTTGGAAGTGCTAAAATACTCAATCTACTTCCTCAAAATCGATGTATTCACCAACTTTTTTTGAAGAATCGCCCTTGTGAGCAGATTTTTTATCAATTATTATGTCTCCTATTTGCTCTTCTTCATTTTTATTTTGATTCACAAACTGGCCAAATTTTTCATTAAAATGAGCTTCCGTCTTTTTGGCGGCGTAACTGAACAACTTTGGTCCGAACCATTTTGCTACGATCTTGAAGAGGTAGTATACCAATAAGATAATTAATATCGTCTTTAAAAAAGCCATATTATTTTGAATTATATATATCAAAAATACAATTCTCACGTTGTATTAGCAGGGCAAAAGTCCTAAAATAATATTAAAACACGTTTTTAAAAAAATAAGGTCTTGATTTTCGAAGTGCGATACGCTCTCAAAACACATTTTACTATTTCCAGTTTTGTTACAGGGTTTTACAGATAGCGAAACAAAAAGGAAATGGAAATTTTGTATGAATTCCATTAACTCTTTTAACCACTCATGATCTTTCTTCTAAGTGATTCAAAAATGAAAAATATACTTTACGCCATCTGTCTGGTTATCCCCACTTTTGGATTCTCACAATATACCGACGTTATAAATTCCAATCGCCCTGGCCTATCGGTAGGTGCCTATGCCGTTGGCAAGAACGTTTTACAACTGGAGGCAGGTGCCTTTTTCGAACAACAAGACCACACCCTACTAAATACCCAATCGAATATTTGGGGCGGCGATATCTCTTTGAGATATGGTCTTTTACTCGAAGAACTGGAAATAAATTACGAGGGTACATATCAGAATCAAAATATCGATTTTATGAATACGGCCACCGAGGCCACTTACACCGATTTTTCGAGAAACAGATTGGGACTCAAATATTTGATTTACGATCGATATAAAGACCCAGAGCGCAACAAACCAAATTTGTATAGTTGGAAGGCCAATTATGGCTTTAAGTTTAAGAACTTGATTCCATCCATTGCGCTTTATGGTGGTGCTACATTTAACTTGGGTGACAATCCGTTTTACGTGGGAGACCCTACTATTTCATATCGTGGAATGGTTGCAACACAAAGTAAGCTTACTCCCCGGTTTGTGTTGATTTCGAATATTGCCTACGACCGAATTGGAACCGATTATCCCGAACTGAGCTATCTTATCTCGTTGTCCCACGCCTTTAGAAACCCGAAGTGGAGTGCCTTTGTAGAACATCAGGGTATCGATAGCGATCGATACGCCGACGTATTGCTACGTGGAGGCGTTGCCCATTTGTTAACCGAAGAACTGCAAGTAGATGTCAATATGGGTGCGAGCTTTAAAAATACACCCTCCCGTATTTTTGTGGCCATGGGCGCCTCATATCGCTTCGATTTCCATAAAGATGCCCCCAAAGCTATTGAGGATCAAAATGCCGGTGAAAATGGCGGACCAATTCAAAAAAACGCCATGAAAAAGAAAGGAAAAGGCAAGAAAAAGAAAGGTAAAAAAGGTTCGGGTGCCGAAGATATAGATCTGGGACCATCGAAAAAGCAGCTACGCCAACTAAAGAAAAAAGAGAAAAAGAAGCGAGATAACGGCGCAATCGATTTTTAACACCATCAACACTTGGGTATATAGCAGTAACAAAATTTTGTGTTCAACAATTTTAAATACTGATTAATATCCCTAATATTGGCCTTACAAATCATACGGTATGGTCACCCTTAAAGAAGCAGTCACCAAGGCTGATTTCAAGCAATTCGTAAAATTTCCATTTTCGCTGTACAAAGGCTCCCCTTATTGGGTTCCGCCCATTATCAAAGATGAGTTGGAAACCTTTGATAAAACGAAAAATCCCGCTTTTAAAAATGCCCGGGCATGGTTTTACATGGCCTATAAAAACAACCGTATGGTTGGCCGGGTGGTCGTTATTATCAATAATTTGGAAGTAGAACAGCAAAAAATTCCCAAAATACGCTTTGGCTGGTTTGATTTTATCGACGACTTAGAGGTTTCACAAACCTTGTTCGACAAAATAGCCGAAATAGGTAAGCAGCATCAGCTAAAATTTATGGAGGGGCCCGTAGGCTTTTCCAATTTAGACAAGGTAGGTGTGCTCACTGAAGGTTTTGACCATATCGGAACTATGATTACCTGGTACAACCATGCGTACTATGTAAAACACTATGAGCATGCCGCCCTGAAAAAAGAAAAAGGATACCTTGAGAATAAATTTCTTGCAAGTAGTGCCGACCCGGCCCTTTTTACAAAACTTCAAGCACTTGTAAAACAACGCTACGGGCTTAGGGAAATAAATTTTACAAAAACTGAAGAGGTACTTCCCATGGCCGATAAGATGTTCGACCTTTTTAATGAGACTTATTCGAAACTTTCATCGTTTGTACCGATTACGGAAGTTCAAAAGGCTTATTTCAAAAAGAAGTACATCAGTTTTATCAATCCGGAGTACATTAAATTCATAGTTGACAAGGAAGACAACCTGATAGCTTTCGCCATTGTTATGCCATCATTTTCAAAGGCTCTTCAAAAAGCGAATGGAAAACTTTTCCCATTTGGGATCTTTCACCTGTTAAAGGCAAAAAAGAGCAGTAAAGACGTTATTTTTTATCTTATAGGAATACATCCGGAGTATCAAAACAAAGGTCTTACCGCGGTCATATTTAATGAATACTACAAGACTTTCAAGGAAAAGGGAATAATAAACTGTATTCGAACCCCCGAACTCGAAGAAAATATCGCCATTAGGCAGATGTGGAAACACTTCAATCCGGTAGTTTATAAACGCAGGGCTACCTTCCGTAAAGACTTACAATAAATCAAAGGAATTCATTTCCGATACGGCTATAACCGGACTAAAAATCATCGCTAAGGAGGCAAAGTTTCAAGCAAAACGCTTGACTTCCCTTTAAAAAAACTTTTGAATTTTAGTTATTCGCCCATAGCTGCAGCTACGGCGGCCGATAACTTTTTGTATGTTCCGTTCTCCAAGCGTTCCCGAATCGATGAAAACGCTTCTAAAGTCTTTTCAATATCTTCCATCGTATGTGTTGCGGTCGGAATCATACGAAGTAATATCAATCCTTTTGGTATTACCGGATAAACTACTATAGAACAGAAGATTCCATGATTCTCGCGCAGGTCTTTCACCAAAGCCATCGCCTCGGGAATACTTCCATTAAGGTAGACAGGCGTTACGCAGGTATTGGTATTGCCAATATTGAAACCCTTATTTTTAAGTCCGTTTTGAAGTGCGTCCACATTCTCCCAAAGCTTTGCCTTGAGCTCAGGCTGGGTACGCAGCATATCCAACCGTTTTAAAGCACCTTTCACATAGATCATGGGCAAGGACTTAGCGAACATCTGCGAACGCAAATTGTATTTTAAATAATCTATAATTTCCTTATCGGCAGCCAAGAAAGCCCCAATACCAGCCATAGATTTGGCAAAGGTTGCAAAGTAGACATCAATATCGTCTTGCACGCCTTGCTCCTCTCCTGCCCCGGCACCTGTTTTACCCAAGGTTCCAAAACCGTGGGCGTCGTCGACCAACAAACGGAAATTAAATTTTTTCTTAAGTGCTACTATTTCCTTTAGCTTTCCCTGTTCACCGCGCATTCCAAAAACACCTTCGGATATCACTAAAATACCTCCACCCGTATGCTCAGCAAGTTTTGTAGCCCTTTCAAGATTCTTTTCTAAACTTTCAACGTCATTGTGTTTAAAGGTAAATCGCTTACCCATATGCAGTCGTACCCCATCAATAATACAGGCGTGTGAATCTACATCGTAAACAATGATATCATCTTTTGAGACCAAGGCATCTATGGCCGAAACCATACCTTGATAGCCAAAATTCAACAAATAAGCAGATTCCTTTTGAACAAAAGCGGCAAGTTCTTGCTCCAATTGCTCATGAAAATCGGTATGACCACTCATCATTCGTGCCCCCATAGGATAGGCTGAACCATGTTCAGCGGCAGCAGCGGCATCTACTGCCTTGACTTCGGGCAAATTTGCTAATCCTAAATAATCATTAATACTCCAAGTAATAACATCTTTACCTTGAAATTTCATTCGATTGGAAATCTCTCCTTCTAACTTAGGAAAAACAAAATAGCCTTCTGCCTGTGACGCCCATTTCCCTAAAGGGCCTTTGTTCTCGATAATTCTATCAAATAGGTCTCTCATGTAACTTAGGTTGCTTCGTGCTGCAAAAATATAGATTTTTAGCAAGCATTCATAATATATTTCTACTGTACAAAAAAAGCAATGGCCTCTTCAGCATTGCTTTCTTAAAAATGGGATATCTTAAATACTTATTTTATAAACTGTATTTGTTGAGTTTCCTCAACTCTATTACTGTCAAAGAATCCTTGGTCTTCCATCCAAGCATCGCTATATATCTTACTCATATAGCGGGAACCGTGATCCGGAAAAATAACCACCACATTGCTGTTTTTATCGAACTCGCCTAGGGCATCTAATTGCTTAATTGCTTGCATCACCGCTCCACTGGTATATCCAACGAACATGCCTTCTTCTTTGGCGATATCACGTGCGGTATGGGCACTCTCTTCATCCGTTACTTTGATAAACTCATCGATAACATCAAAATCGGTGGCCCCAGGTATTAAATTTTTACCCAATCCTTCTATTCTGTAGGGGTATATTTCCTTATCATCGAACTCTCCGGTTTCATGGTATTTTTTTAACACTGAACCAAAAGCGTCAACGCCAATAACACGGATATTCGGATTTTTCTCCTTTAAAAAGCGTGCCGTACCCGAAATTGTACCTCCTGTTCCACTGCAGGCTACCAAATGGGTAATATTCCCATTGGTCTGTTCCCATATTTCGGGACCGGTAGACCTATAATGGGCATCCATATTCAATTCATTGAAATACTGGTTTATATAGATCGAACCTTTAGTCTCTTCATGAAGTCTCTTCGCCACCTGATAGTACGAACGAGGATCATCTGCGCTCACGTGGGCCGGACAGACATAAACCTTAGCTCCCATCGTACGCAGCATATCGATTTTATCTTTTGATGACTTTGAACTTACAGCCAGAATACAATCATACCCCTTGATGATACTAACCATAGCAATACTGAAACCTGTGTTGCCTGAAGTTGTTTCGATAATAGTGCTGCCTTCCGTCAATATACCCTTGCGTTCCGCCTCTTCAATTATAAAGGCCGCTACACGGTCTTTCGAAGAATGCCCGGGATTAAATGCCTCAACTTTGGCATAGAAATTTCCCGATAAGTCTGCTGTAATTCTGTTTAATTTGACGAGGGGAGTATTGCCTATGAGTTCTAGGATGTTGTTATAAGCATTGATCTTATGTTCCATACAAGCTATCTAGGTTTTGAAAACTGTCTAGCTGAGAACTAGACCAAATTCAGCAACAAAATTAATGTTTTTTTTTTATTACTCGATTTTTTCCTCCAAATTCAACAAAAAGGCATATTCTTTGGCCACCTCCTTCAAGGCCTCAAAACGTCCGGAAGCACCGCCATGACCCGTATCCATGTTTATATCGAACAACAATAAATTAGTGTCGGTTTTCAATTCACGTAATTTAGCGACCCATTTGGCCGGTTCGAAATACTGCACCTGAGAATCATGCAATCCCGATGTTACCAACATATTCGGATATTTCTGCGATTTCACATTATCATAGGGAGAATATGATTTCATATACTCGTAGTATATTTTGTCATTAGGGTCGCCCCATTCATCATATTCGCCTGTTGTCAAGGGAATGGAGTCGTCTAACATCGTGGTAACTACATCGACGAAAGGCACTGCGGCGATAATACCGTTATATAGCTCTGGGGCCATATTCACAACCGCCCCCATTAGTAGACCACCTGCAGAGCCACCCATTGCATATAGATGGGCCGGACTCGAATACTTCTTTTCAATCAAAAATTTGGAACAATCAATAAAATCTGTGAAAGTGTTCTTCTTCTTCAATAGTTTTCCGTCTTCATACCATTTTCTTCCGAGGTACTGCCCACCTCGTATATGGGTCAAGGCATAAACGAAACCCCTATCTAAAAGACTCAGGCGAACGGTTGAAAAATAAGGGTCTATAGTTGCCCCATAAGAGCCGTAGGCATATTGAAGTACTGGCGTGTTAGCGTTTATCGCGGTGCTTTTGTGATACACCATTGATATAGGAATCTTCACCCCGTCACTAGCGGTAGCCCAAATTCTTTTCGACACATAATTTTCTTTATGAAACTTGCCCCCGAGCACCTCTTGTTCCTTTTTAACGGCCTTTGTCTTAGTTCGCATGTTAAAATCGATTATTGAACTAGGGGTGGTCATCGAATTGTAGGCATAGCGTAGCGTATCCGTATCAAAATCAGGATTTCGCCCTACATGCGCCGTATAGGTTTCACTCTCAAAAGGAAGATAATAACTATCGGTTTTATCCCAGCGATTTATTTTTATTTGATTCAATCCGTTTTCACGCTCAGAGATCACGTAGTACTCCTTGAAAATATCAATATCCTCCAAAAGCACATCTTCACGATGGGGAATGAATTCTTTCCAATGTTTTGAAGTGGTTTTGCCTTCGCCCACTTTCATCAATTTGAAATTGGTGGCCTTATCCTTATTGGTCAACACATAAAATGACTCTTCAAAGTGTGAAATAGAATATTCCAAGCCACGTTTCCGTTTTGAAAACATTCTAAATTCACCATCTGGATTATCCGATTCAAGTATCTGATATTCCGACGTTAATGTACTGTAGGACCCAATTATGATATACTTTTTTGATTTGGTCTTGTACACATAGGTGCCAAAAGTGTCATCCTTTTCATGAAAAACAACCACATCAGATGACTCGGGACTACCCAGCTTATGTTTTTTTATTTTGTCGGAACGCAGTGTTACCGTATCGTTTTTGACGTAGAACAATGTTTTATTATCACTGGCCCAAACTGCGCCTCCAGTGGTATCGTCTATTTTGTCAGAATAGATTTCGCCGGTTTCCAGGTTTTTAATTTGAATGGTATATTGTCTACGCGATATGGTATCGACACCAAAGGCAGCCAATTTATTATCAGGACTAATTGCAATACCCCCTATACTAAAATATTCATGGCCTTCTGCCATTTCATTACCATTAAAAAGTATTTCCTCCGGCGCTTCAATAGAGCCCTTGTGCCTGCTATAGATAGGGTATTCTTTGCCTGTTTCGTACCGAGAGACATACCAGTATCCATTTTGTTTATAGGGAACGGACGAATCGTCTTCCTTTATCCGTGATTTCATTTCATCAAAAAGCTTCTTTTCAAAGTCTTTTGTATCAGCGGTCATTTCTTCATAATAGGCTTTCTCTGCTTCCAAATAGGCTAAAACCTCTTCATCTTCCCTTTCGTTGAGCCAATAATAATCATCGACACGTGCGTCGTCGTGCACTACCAATTTCTTAGGTTTCTTTTTGGCAATAGGAGGAATCATATTCATAGTACTACTATTTCGATTTTGGCAAGAAACCGCAAAAGTAATACTTAAAAGAAAAATGGTTACCCTTTTACCAAAGTGCATTGCAGAAATTGATTTATCACTACAATTTAGTAATTTTGAAAAGCATAATTTTAAAACCACGAATATGTTCGGAGATATGATGGGAATGATGGGAAAACTCAAAGAAACCCAACAAAAAGTAGCGGCAACAAAAAAGAGAATGGACACCGTAATGTTGGAAGAAAGCTCGGCAGACCAACTGGTAACCGTCACTATAACCGCAAATAGGGAAATCAAGCAAATCGATATAGCCGAAAGCCTTTTGCAAGATAAAGACCAGTTGGAAGACTTTTTGATACTGACTTTGAACAAGGCCATTCAAAAAGCAACCCAGGTAAACGAAACCGAACTTGCTGCCGTCGCAAAAGAAGGGATGCCGAATATTCCCGGCTTGGATTCCTTGTTCAAATAGATCGGCGCGTTTATTGTTGTTATTAAAATAAATGAAAGAATGAGATTGATACTGTTTTTAACTCTATTATTACCTTTTATATTAACGGCCCAAGCCGATTTATCTTCAGTTTCAGGCACCGATTGGCGAACCAATTATGATAGCGCAATGGAAGTGGCAAAAAAGGAAAATAAAAATGTATTGGTCTATTTTACGGGAAGTGACTGGTGCCACCCCTGCAAAATGTTAAAGAAAGATTTGTTCAGTACGGACGGTTTTAAAACCGCCGCCACCGATTATGTGTTGTTATACGTTGATCTACCAAGAAATAAAGACCTACTTACCCCTACTCAATTACAACATAATAAAGAACTGTTGTCTAAACTCAATAAAAGGGGAGTGTTTCCCCTCTTTAAGATTTTAAGTCCACAAGGCGATGAATTGGATGAATATTCAGGCTATAGTATGAACGGGGAAATCAGTAAACATTTAGCCTTACTTGACAAGTACAGGAAAGACCCCTAAAGTTCAGATAGAAAGGTGTAACAGTGTTTATCTTAATGGGAAAAGCTTCTTTTTAACATCCATCACAATAACCAAGTGCATTTGCCAAAAAACATAAAAAACAGCCGGACTATTGATTAAGAATTCGATAAACAATATCTTTAGAAAAAGCTTCATTGCAAATGATAGAACTTACAAAAGAAAATGGTAATGGTTACAGGTTTCGGATAACATCGGAAAGTGGTCACTTATTGCTTAATAGCATACTGTTTTCTGATGAAGATAAGGCACATAACATGGCGAAGAAGCTGCCACAAATTACTGCGGCGCAAAATGTTTTTGAACGAAAAACCAACCATGAAGGAAAATTTCTGTTCACTCTGAAGAACACTGATGGCCAAATTATTGGTCAAAGTCAATTGTATTCGTCCGAGGCAGGAATGGAAAACGGTATTAAAAACCTAAAAAATCGGATAAACTCGCTTGATCCCTTAAGCAAACTATAGCTTCCCTAAAAACGAAAGAAGTGAATCATGCATGGTTTCGGTATAATCCAAATGTGTGACCATTCTGAGTTTTCCCTCCCCCATTCCGATGATATACACCTCCTCTTGGTTCAACTTTTGAAGAAATTCATTAGCGCTCAGCTTAGCTTCATCGATCTCAAATATGACTATGTTGGTTTCGATAGGTTCCACCTTTTTAATAAAGGACAGCCCTTTCAATACCCTTCCTATTTCCTTCGCACGTCGGTGATCCTCTGTAAGGCGATCAATATTGTTGTCGAGGGCATAAATACCAGCTGCTGCCAAATAACCCGCTTGGCGCATCCCCCCTCCCAACACTTTTCGCACCCGAATGGCCTTATCCATCATTTTTTTAGACCCCACCAGGACAGAACCAACGGGGCACCCCAATCCCTTACTCAAACAGATACTTATGGTATCGAATAATGCGCCATATTGTTCGGGAGATTCATCTTTTGCTACGAGAGCATTCCATAACCGCGCGCCATCTAAATGATACGCTAAACCATGCTTTAAACATACCGATTTGATTTGCTCAAGAATTTTAAAGTCCCAACACGCTCCGCCCCCTTTATTGGTAGTGTTTTCAATACAGACCAGAGAAGTTAGTGGGCTATGATAAAAATCGGGAGGATTGATTGCAGCCTCAACCTGATCGGGAGTCATCATTCCTCGATGCCCATCGACCAATTTACATGACACCCCACTATTAAAACTTACGCCCCCTCCTTCATAATTGTAGACATGGGCATATTTATCACAAATCAATTGTTCCCCCGGTTGGGTATGCAATTTAATCGCTGTTTGGTTTGCCATCGTTCCTGAAGGAAAAAATAGGGCGGCTTCTTTACCTAACAAGCGGGCCATTTTTTCTTCCAGCTCGTTTACTGTTGGATCTTCTTTGAACACATCATCTCCCACTTTGGCCGCCATCATGGCAGCTAACATTGGTTGTGATGGTCGCGTAACCGTATCGCTGATCAAATTTACTTTCAATTCTGGAAATCTTTTTTTAGTTCTAAACTCCTTTTTAATAAATCTACAGTATTCAAAATTATATAAAACTAACGTAATGTTATATTAATCGCGTTTTAAGAATGAAATAGAACAATTGGTAATATCGTACTTATTTTTTTGAATTTAACACCAAAATATCCGCGCTTTATTACAGAATATTCAGCAATAAACTCACTAAAAACCAGTATCTTTTGGCAAAAGAAATGAAGATGAAACACGATAATACCACAATCTTTTCTTCTTATGAAAGAAACCCATTGCTTTATGACGAAATCTTTGATAAAAACGGAAACGTACATAAGTCTTATGAAACGATTTTTAATCTTTACGGAAAACACACCATTGAAGATTACGTAAACCTGAACTCAAAGGCCAAAGCATCATTTTTTAATCAGGGTATCACCTTTCAGGTATATAGCGAAAAGACTACACAGGAGAAAATTTTTCCTTTTGACCTTTTTCCAAGAATAATCCACCCCGATGAATGGGACATTATTGAACGTGGTGCCATTCAGCGCAGTAAGGCTTTAAATCTATTTCTCTGGGATGTTTATCATGAAAAAAAAATCATTCGACAAGGTATAGTCCCAATGGATTTAATTAGTTCTTCGGGAAATTATCTACACCAAATGATAAATGTAGATCCACCAGGCGGAATTTACAACCATATTTCAGGAACGGATATTATTAAGCACAACGATGGGGCTTATTACGTTCTTGAAGACAATATACGATGTCCTTCCGGTGTTAGTTACGTCATTAGTAACCGAACTGCGCTAAAAAGAGCATTGTTCGGTGTATTTAACCACTATCAGGCCTATTCAGTAACCAATTACGCTGAGAACCTTTTAGACTTATTGGAAACGACTAAACCCAAGGGAGTCGATATCCCCAATTGTGTGGTTATTACCCCCGGCATGTATAATTCTGCTTTCTACGAACATTCGTATCTGGCAAAAACCATGGGGGTAGAACTTGTAGAGGGACGTGATCTTTTTGTTGAAAATGATTTTGTTTATATGAAAACGATTCATGGACCCCAAAAAATTGATATAATCTATAGAAGAATAGATGACCTATTTCTCGATCCACTTGAATTCAGGGCTGATTCGGCATTGGGAGTCCCAGGCTTATTCGCGGCCTATAAAAAGGGTAACGTAACCCTAGCTAACGCTCCGGGAACAGGCGTTGCCGATGATAAGGCGGTATATACCTACATGCCCGAAATCATAAAGTATTATTTGAATGAGGAGCCTATTTTGAATAATGTATATACCTACCATTGCAGTAGACCCGATGAACTGAATTATGTTCTCGAAAACATCGACAAACTGGTAATTAAACCCGTGGATGAGGCGGGCGGGTACGGAATTTCAATCGGTAACAGATTGACAAAAAAAGAAATAGAGGAAGTAAAATTACAAGTAAAGGAAAACCCGCGTAAATATGTGGCCCAACCCATAATGTCGCTTTCGGTTCACCCTACATATATTGAAGAAAGTGAATCTTTTGAACAACGTCACATCGATTTAAGAACTTACACAATCTTAGGTAAGGATAAAGAATTTGTACTAAAAGGAGGACTGACCAGAGTGGCATTGCAAAAAGGAAACCTAATCGTTAATTCATCACAAGGAGGCGGTTCAAAAGATACATGGGTATTAAAAAAATAAAAACTTATGCTAGCAAGAGTTGCAAATAATCTTTTTTGGATGGGGCGGTATATTGAACGTTCCGAACATATTGCACGTTTTATGAACGTAAACTATTTTTCTTCGTTGGATGCACCACATGAATTGTCGCATTCAAGACAATTTGTATTACGATCGATGTTATTCATGGTAGGCGACCCTGTCAGCGACGTATCAGAACAGTTGAACGAAGAAAATACACTTCATAAGATAGGGTTGGATCCCGAATTCCCATATTCTATCATCAATAATATGAAAAACGCCAGGGAAAATGCGAATAGTGCCCGTGACCTTATTTCGACCGAATTATATGAATCCATAAATAAGTTCTATCATTTTGTAATCAATTATCCTGTTGATAAGTTCGTCAAAAATGGTCTTTATGACTTTACTGTGAATGTAACGGAAATGACGGCCATTCTACGCGGAAAAATTCGGGGCACCCTATTACACGACTCTGTCTATGCCATCATCATGATGGGTGTAAATATTGAACGTGCCACACAAATAATACGCATCATCAATGCAAAATACAATGACGCATTGTTAGCACAAGGCAGTTATGGAGATACATTTAGTAATAGTTTTGAATGGACCACACTACTGAAATGTGCAGAATCTTATGATATGATGCGGCGCTTTTACAAGAAATCGCCGACCAGCATTTCGACCTTGGAATTCTTAATATTGAATCCGAATTGCCCTAGGTCGATTATGAACAGTCTCAATCAAGTACATAGCCACATTAAAATATTGGATCCAAGTAAAGCCTATAATAAAAAGTCAACAGCTTTTTTAGTTGGAAAGGTTAGATGCGAGTTTGAATATAAATTCATTGAAGAAATCGAAGAAGATATACAATCCTTCATTGAAAATATTCTAAATAATCTTACAAAAATCAGCCAAAAGATGGAAAAAGAGTTTTTTAATTATTAAACTGCATGATATGGCTTACCTTAGTAGTTTTAACAATTAAAATGAATTTAGAATATTCTATCGTCTACAAAGCAGAAAATAATTATGAAACCTGGGTTAATGGAGCCCATTGGCAGTTCTTGATTATTCCTGAAGAAAATAAGACCCAAGAGTTCGTTGGGGTTGATTTTATGAATTCACTTCATGCTCCAATTGAATATTCAATTAATGGATATGGTTTTAAGACGCTACGAATCCGTACGAAGGAGAAATTCAAAACTGTTATTTTTGAAGCATCCTTTAAACTAATAAAAAGAGAAGTAAACCCTTTTGATTTTGAAATCGAGGCCGACATCGAAGAGGGATATGAAAAAACAAAGTCTATAGATTTCAAGGTCGATTTCGAACAATTTCTACGAAATACTTCTTTAACCACGATACCGTCAACAAACGGAGACCTATATCAATTTGATGTATCTAAATCGATTTTTGAAAACCTACAAGAATTGAACCTTTGGGTTTTTGACAAAATTCGCTTTAAAGTTGGCACTACCGACATAACTACACCACTTCTAAAAATTATTGAGAAGAAAGAAGGGGTCTGCCAAGACTTTACACACCTATTCTGTGCTTTATCACGACAAAACGGCATTCCTTGCAGATATACTTCTGGTTATTTGCACCAAGGCAACGGTTATTTTGGTGATTCTCAAATGCACGCTTGGGCCGAGGCCTATGTTCCTGCAATAGGCTGGGTCGGTTTTGACCCGACCAATGGCCTACTGGCGAACGCCAACCACATTAAAGTAGCCCACGGAAAAGATTATAATGATTGTTCTCCGCTAAGAGGTGTCGTACATACTACCGGCAAAAACAAAACCATTCACTCCATACAAGTTTCCGGTCATCAACAATAGCGATAAAACATTTGCTCTGAACGTTACAAATACAAAAAAAGAAAGCTATTTTTGAGCAAAATTTTAGACCATGATAATTACTACAGACCTGTACAAAGGTCTCTTTGATCGCCTTGGTGCGTTAAGGAGGTATCTTTGACATCGATGCCAAATTAATTGAGATAGAGAACGAGGAGGAGAAAACCTTGGCCCCTGATTTCTGGGACAATCCGCAAGAAGCCCAAGAGCAAATGAAATTCATCCAATCAAAAAAACAATGGGTGAACGATTTTAATGCGGCCAAGAATTCCGTGACGGATCTTGAAGTATTACTCGAATTTCAGCAGGAAGGTGAAGTTTCGGAAACAGAAGTCGAGAAGCAATACGAAATAGCATTAAATCTTATTGAAAAGCTTGAATTCAAGAACATGCTTTCAGAAGAAGGTGATGAACTGACCGCTGTACTTCAGATAACCGCCGGTGCCGGTGGCACAGAAAGCTGTGATTGGGCCGCTATGCTCATGCGTATGTACATGATGTGGAGTGAAAAAAACGGCTATAAAGTAAAAGAACTTAACTATCAAGGGGGTGATGTCGCAGGCATAAAAACCGTAACGCTTGAAATTGATGGTGAATTTGCCTTTGGCTGGCTTAAAGGTGAAAATGGAGTACACCGTCTAGTTCGAATTTCCCCTTTTGACAGTAATGCAAAACGACACACGTCGTTCGCTTCGGTGTACGTATACCCATTGGTAGATGATAGTATCGAAATTGATGTGAACCCAGCGGATATTGAAATTACGACCGCCCGTTCGAGCGGTGCCGGTGGACAGAACGTGAACAAGGTTGAAACTAAAGTACAGTTGGTGCACAAGCCCTCAGGCATTCAAATTTCATGTTCAGACTCTAGAAGTCAACACGACAACAGGGCTACGGCACTTAAAATGCTCAAATCACAATTGTACGAGATTGAACTTCGTAAAAAAATGGAAGCTCGCGAAGAGATAGAGTCTTCTAAAATGAAAATCGAATGGGGATCACAAATCCGCAACTATGTGATGCACCCATATAAATTAGTTAAAGATGTTCGCACTGCACAAGAAACCGGCAATGTCGATGCCGTGATGGACGGAGACCTAGACCAGTTTCTAAAGGCCTATTTGATGATGATGGGGCAAAAGGAGGAGGAATAAGTGCGAATCAGCAAACCTTAAGTTCAACATTTCCACAACATCGATACTAAATAACTCAAATTAAAATGATAAAAATATACCATAACCCACGATGCAGTAAATCGCGACAAGGGCTTGAACTTTTGAAAAATACTGGTAAGGATTTTGAAGTGGTCAAGTATTTGGAAGATTCCCCTTCAAAAGAAGAGCTTCGGAAAATCATTGATTATCTGGATATTGCTCCAAAAGATTTAATACGGAAGACTGAAGCCATTTGGAAAGAAAAGTTCCGTGGCAAGTCACTAACGGATGGTGAAATATTGAATGCCATGGTTCAATATCCCAAACTCATAGAACGACCAATTGTAATCAACGGCAAAAAAGCCGCTATTGGGAGGCCTGTTGAAAATATTACCAAAATTATCTAATTAGTTACTTAGCAAGGAATTAGACCTACAATATTTATAAATTGGTACATTTGTTGCAAGTTTAACAGCAAATTTCATTTAACATAGTTTTAACCAAAGGCGGTTAAACCTTCATCAATTTTATTAATCAATAAAACTAAGGCGTAATGAAAATAAAGGCGCAATTCGCAATAACACTTTTGGCCCTGTTATTTGCAGGAGCCGAATTACAGGCTCAATATGGGTACGGTGGAAGAGGATATGGATATGGTAGCGGATATGGCTATGGTTACGGCCGGCAGCGAAATGCCATTCCGCAAGCAGAGACGGCACCGAAAGAACCTGAACCAAAGACCGCTGGTCAAATTGTAGACGATGAAATGCCCAGCATAACGGAGGCTTTGGAGTTGAACGAGTTTGAAACCGCTGTCTTAAGTTCGATATTGAAGAAATATATTCAAAAACGTATCGAACTGCAGATTTTGGAATTGACTCCCGACAAAACTCGGGAAGCCATGGATAAGATTACTGAAGAACAAACGGCAGAGCTGAAATCAGGATTGTCCGAAGAAAAATACGAGGCGTTTGTCGAGCTTCAAAAAAACGGTATTCAGAAGACAAACAAATTAAAGAAAAAAGAGAAAAAAATAAAAAAGAAGAAGCCTAAAAACTAAAATATGAAAAAACTGTTTCCACTTGTCTTAGTATTGATTTCACTTTCAGCTCTTGCTCAAAGGCCCCAACAAAAAGACAAAGAATCTATAAAAATCACCGGAACAGTTTTAGACAAAGACAACGGGGACCCCCTAGAATATGCCACATTGGTATTACAAGCCATCAATGACCCCACCAAAGTAACCGGTGGCATAACCGACGAGAAGGGTAAGTTCGAAGTAGAAACGACTCCCGGAACCTATCAAGTAAGGGTAGAATACATATCGTATAAAACGTATAGAAAGAATGCGCAAGAATTTCTTTCCTCTACAGACCTCGGTACAATTAAGTTGGGTATAGATGTAGAACAGCTTGATGCGGTTGAAGTGGTTGGAGAAAAGACCACCGTGGAGGTTCGTTTGGATAAAAAAATCTACAACATAGGTAAAGATCTTACCACCAGTGGCGCCACGATCAGTGACGCCCTGAATAATGTGCCTTCTGTAAGTGTTGATGTTGAGGGAGCAATTAGTTTGCGAGGTAACGAAAATGTGCGAATTCTTATTAATGGAAAGCCCTCGGCGATAGCTGGCTTTGGCTCCACTGATGCTTTACGCCAATTGCCCGCCGATGCCATTGAAAAGGTTGAAGTCATCACTAGCCCATCGGCGAGGTACGATGCTGAAGGAACAGCAGGTATTTTAAACATTGTACTTAAGAAAGAGAAAACCTTGGGCTTTAATGGATCATTAAATGTGAATGCTGGATACCCCACTAGCAGCAGCATCTCATTGAACAGTAATCTGCGTACCGACAAATACAATATTTTCAATACTTTGGGATACAGATATCGTGATGCTCCCGGTAATGCCTTTTATGACAACTCTTACTTCTCCAGTGCACCATTGAGATTTGACAGGGTTATTGAAGACCGAATCTACAATAGACGTGGTAAAGGATTTAATGTCAATCTCGGCATGGAATATTTCTTAACGGAAAAATCTTCGCTTACAGGTAGCATCTTCATGCGATTTTCAGATGACGACGACCTTACCGAAAACACTAATGAACGATTTAACCAAAGTCAATTGGAGAGCCGTACATTTCGAGAGGAAATTGAAACGGAAGACGACAACAGTTATCAACTATCTTTAAATTACGTAAACAACTTTGATGATAACGGACATAAGTTGACGGCAGATTTTCAATATTCCAATGATGATGAAGTTGAAACCTCGATTATAGAGGAGCGCAATACCTTCCCAGATACACAGCTTATTGTTTTAGAAGATGTTTACCAAAACGAAGTCCAAGATGAATTTCTGATTCAGGCAGATTATGTGCTTCCTATGGAAGACGCGCAATTTGAGGCCGGATACCGCGGTAATTTTGAAGACCAGATAACCGATTACAAGTTAGATTCCCTGGATCAGGCTAGCAATCAATTTGTAACCAACGAAGGCCTTACCAATAAATTCTCTTATACCGAAAACGTAAATGCACTCTATACACAGTACGGTAATAAAATGGGCAAGTTCTCTTTTTTATTGGGACTACGATTAGAAAACACCCAATTAAAGGGTAAAGTAGAATCAGAGTTTGATAGCAATGCTATCGAAGAACAATATGGTGTTGACGTAGATCTTGACTTTGACAAAAATTATTTGGGACTCTTTCCAACCTTAAATTTGATTTTCGAATTGAATGAAATGGAAAACGTTTCCTTAGGATATAACCGCAGAATAAACAGACCCAGAGGAAGATACATAAACCCATTTCCCTCACGATCGAGCCGAACCAATATTTTTCAGGGGAATCCCGATTTGAATCCTGCTTTCTCCAATGCGTTTGACCTAGGGTATCTAAAACGCTGGGATAAACTGACCTTGACCTCGTCGGTCTATTATCAGAAAGAAACCGATTCCTTTGAAAGAATTCAAGAAAGTACGGGTCAATCAACTACCGATGGTATTGAAATCATTAGGTCTTTGCCCATTAACCTTTCTACAAATGAAAGAATTGGTGTAGAAGGAGCGCTGATGTACAACCCAAAAAAATGGTTGCGTTTAAATACAAGCTTTAACTTTTTTCAGTTCGCATCCGAAGGTTCTTTCAACGGTACGGATTATGGCACCTCAAACACAAGTTGGTTTGGCCGTTTCAGTTCCAAAGTTTCTTTACCTGCAAAAGTAGAATGGCAGACGAATGCTTTTTATAGAGGTCCAAGACAAAATTCTCAGACCGAAACCAAAGGTATGTTCTTTCTTAGCTTGGCCTTCAGTAAGGATATTATGAAAGACAATGGAACGATAGGTCTGAACGTAAGTGACCTTTTGAATTCTGGCAAAAGAAACTCCTATACAAATACACAGGAATCAATTGATGATTTGGACTATTTCACTTCACAGAGTGAATTCCAATTCAGAAGAAGATCGGTAAACATGTCGTTCGTATATCGGTTCAATCAACCTAAAGAAAGAAATGGTAATCGTCGTGGAGGCGGTGGAAATGATGGTGATGATGGTGATGGCGAATTCGAAGGATAGAATCACATGAATAATATTATACCAAACAAAAAAGAAGCCTTAAAGGCTTCTTTTTTTATGCTTCTCGCTTGGCTTTTTTCGCCTCGCGTCTCTCTTTATACAATTCTAACAGATTACCGCCCAGCCAATAAGGTACGACGAACATCAATAAAAAAATCATCAGCCAAAAACCAATTGATAATATGGTTAGGAAGGCTATAAATCCCAAGTACTGGTCAAAATCGAACATCTGCTTAATTATTTAATACTACAAAGATACTTTGAAAAATGGGAAACCTACAAATCAAATTAAAAAAAAAGACAAATTATTTGGGCATTCCCAAAATAATTTGATCAATGCCTTACCTTTGTAATAGCAACAAAAATACATCAAAATGAGTTTCAGAATAGAAAAGGATACTATGGGGAAGGTCGAAGTGCCCTCTGATAAATATTGGGGCGCACAGACCGAGCGCTCTCGAAATAATTTCAAAATTGGCCCAGTGGCTTCTATGCCATTAGACGTTGTATACGGTTTTGCTTATTTAAAAAAAGCTGCAGCCTATGCCAATTGTGAACTCGGCGTGTTGACCGAAGCAAAAAGGGATTTGATTGCCCAAGTTTGTGATGAAATATTGGCGGGAAAGCATGATGATCAATTTCCACTGGTCATTTGGCAAACCGGATCCGGTACCCAAAGCAACATGAATGTGAACGAGGTAATTGCCAACAGGGCACATGAAATTGCCGGAAAAGTAATTGGGGAAGGAGAAAAAACAATACAACCGAACGATGACGTAAACAAATCACAATCATCGAACGACACCTTTCCAACAGGTATGCACATTGCAGCCTATAAAAAGATTGCTGAAACGACCATTCCCGGAGTTACGCAGCTTAGGAACACTTTAGACAAAAAAGTAAAGGAATTTGCGAAAGTCGTCAAGATTGGCCGTACCCATTTGATGGATGCCACCCCCCTAACCCTAGGGCAAGAATTTTCAGGTTATGTATCGCAATTAGACCACGGACTAAAGGCTTTAGAGAACTCGTTAGACCACCTTAGTGAATTGGCATTGGGAGGAACCGCCGTTGGCACAGGTCTGAATACGCCCGAAGGATACGACATACTTGTTGCACAATATATTGCCAAGTTTACCAAACTACCCTTTAAAACCGCGGAAAACAAGTTCGAAGCTTTGGCGGCGCATGATGCTATTGTCGAAAGCCATGCGGCCTTAAAACAATTGGCCGTGTCGTTGAATAAAATTGCAAATGACATTCGAATGATGGCCTCGGGGCCTCGTTCAGGAATCGGTGAAATCATTATTCCCGCCAATGAACCAGGAAGTTCTATTATGCCGGGAAAAGTAAACCCTACTCAATGTGAGGCACTTACCATGGTATGTGCGCAAGTTATGGGCAACGATGTTGCCGTGACCATTGGCGGTACCCAAGGCCACTACGAGCTCAATGTATTCAAACCTATGATGGCTGCCAATATTTTACAATCTGCCCAACTTTTGGGTGATGCCTGTGTTAGCTTTGATACCAATTGTGCCTCTGGGATCGAACCAAATCACGACGTAATCAAACAACTGTTGAACAACTCATTGATGTTGGTTACCGCCCTGAACACGAAAATTGGATACTACAAAGCTGCCGAAATAGCGAATACGGCACACAAAAATGGCACTACCCTGAAAGAAGAAGCCATTAACCTAGGCTATGTAACGGCCGAAGACTATGACGAATGGGTAAAACCCGAAGATATGGTCGGGTCGATGAAGTAACCCAAAACCTTTTGGCAAAGCTGAATTTATAGAAATAAAAAAAGGGGTAATCTTTACAGATTGCCCCCTTTTTGTTTAAATGGATAGTGCGTTTATCTTACTTAAGCTCAAACTTTGATGTACCTAGTAATTTCAGTTTATCGTCATAAACATTTACCATATAATTTCCTTCTTGAAAATCTCCGGCTGGTTTATCGATATAATCACAAACATCAAGCGCTTTATTTTCATAATAAAAACCAGTTCCCTTACTATAGGTAATAGAAGCACCATCATCGGTAGTCTTAGTGGAACTTTGTCCAAGAACATTTCCTTGGGGATCCAATACTTCGATAGAAAACTCTCGATCTCCAGCGTCAGCAATAATGTTGTCAGCAACCGTAAAACAAACTTTAAGTTTATCGGTTCTTTTTGCTTTTGAAGTAGAAACCAGTTTTCCGCTACCACGCTCTTTTACAGCGTCGACATTGAATTTTGATAAATTCAAGGCTGATCCTTTTTCGACTACGTCGGCCAATTGGGTGTTCTGAACAACCAAAGAATCGTTGAATACCGTTTGTTTTTCCAATTCAACATAAGTGCTATCACGTTGCATGGCAATCAAACTGTTCGAACGTGTAAGCGAATCTACTTGTTTTAACAGTTGTTCTCTTTCGGCCTTTAAGACATTTACTTGTCTTCTATATCTTGACAGTGCGGTAATATCAGATTTCATCGCTTTTACAGAATCAATATATTTTGCAATATTGTCTCTGGCCGATACCAACTCTTCATTGGTTGCATTGCTTTCCAAAATGGCTTTGTCGTATTCTGACTTCAGGCTATTAAGGTCTTCAACAACCAATTGCTTTTCCTGTGAGAGTACCGCCTCAGTTTTTTTCTTCTCCTGAAAAAGACTTACAGTATAGATTATAGTGCCTAAAAGCACCACACCTAGTAAGCCGGCCAATACCTTCAATCCGTTGTTATTTTTTGTTTCAGTCATAATTCAAAAATTAATTAACTTGTTTAAGTTCAATAAAATGATTCATTTGTTTGTATCAGTCTTATATACGGTTCAAGTTTACTTTTAGATTTTTTAGATAAAAAAAATTAAATAAAATCCTGTTAAAGAAGATTCATACTAGTAACTTTATTGTTATAATATCAAGGGTTATAAAAATGGCGCTCCAAATAATTCCTTTTAATCCACAGTACGCAAAACATTTCAAAGAGCTTAATTTGCTATGGATCAGGGAATATTTTGTTGTGGAACCTAAGGATAGTATTTTGCTCGAAGATTGTGAAAAGCATATCATTGGGGCTGGTGGCCATATTTTCTTTGCGAGGTACTACACTACCATTGTTGGTTGCTTTTCTTTTATCAAATTAGATAAAAAAGTTTATGAACTTGGGAAGATGGCTGTAGACCCGACCTATCAAGGACGGCAAATTGGCCAGAAATTACTCGACTTCGCCATTAATTTTGCAAAAAAGGAAGGATGGAAAAGTCTAATCCTTTACTCAAGCACCCGCCTAAACACGGCCTTGCATATTTACAGAAAGTTTGGATTTAAGGAGGTGCCAATGGATACGGATAGTCAGTATGATCGTAGCGACATCAAAATGGTACTACCATTACAAAAAACTTGAAAAAGCAGAAAAGAAAGGTTCTTGTTGGGTACCAATAAAATGAGAACCGATTGATAAGCACGAACACTAAAACAATATATCACATGAAAAATCTAATTTATCCCATCGTTTTGGGGGGATTTCTTTTCCTTGGATGCAAGGAAAAACCAAAAACAAACCCCACATCAGATTCTGGCACCCAACTGGAAGCCGAGCAAACAACGCTACTGTCAGCAGACGAAAATCAAGGTTCCGATCTTAAAATAACTCCCATCGAACATGCCACTGCGGTTTTAGAATGGGGAAATATTGTTATCTATGTTGATCCTGTCGGCGGAGCGGAAGCTTTCGAAGGGAAAAAAGCGCCCGATTTAATTCTGATAACTGACATTCATGGCGATCATTTCAATCTAGAAACATTAAAGGCATTGAATACAGACAAAGCCAAAATAATAGTCCCCCAGGCAGTAGCCGACAAAATTCCGGAAGAATTCACACCTCAAATAGATTTGTTGAAAAATGGTGACAAAAAAGAAAGATATGGCATTACCGTTGAGGCAATACCCATGTACAATCTTCGTAAAGAAGCCCTGAAGTTCCATGAAAAAGGACGTGGTAATGGATATGTACTCAACATTGGTGACCAACGAATCTACTTTTCAGGCGATACAGAAGACATTCCGGAGATGCGGGCGCTAGAAAATATTGACAAAGCCTTTATTTGCATGAACCTTCCTTATACCATGACCGAAGAAAGTGCCGCCGACGCCGTATTGGAGTTCAAGCCAAAGGAGGTGTACCCTTATCATTATAGGGGAAACCCCAACGTCAGTGATGTGGACAAATTTAAAGAACTGGTCAATGCCGGGGATGCCGATATCGCGGTGGTGCAGTTAGATTGGTATCCTACAGAAGATTATTGAAACAAACGAACGTTCCCCAGAATATAATCCAATAGAGCAACCTAAAAGAAATGGTAAATGAAAACAACATCTAAAAGGTTCTTTTTCTTTGTTTTGGCGATTTTTGCATTAAGCTGTGCCGATGAAAAAGATAGAAAAGTAGAAACGGCACAATTTAAAGTCCCCGTAGAGTATTACAAACTAGATAATGGCTTAAAAGTAATCCTATCCCAAGACAAGACCTCTCCAACGGCAATTGTAGCCGTATACTACAACATCGGTTTTCGAATTGAACCTAAAGAACGTACCGGTTTTGCGCATTTGTTCGAACACATGATGTTCCAAGGCTCTAAAAATTTGGGTAAAATGGAATTTGTCAAACTGGTTCAACAAAACGGCGGTGTACTCAATGGATCTACACGTTTCGATTTTACCAATTATTTTGAAATCGTGCCTTCGCACAAATTGGAAACCATGTTATGGGCGGAAGCCGATAGAATGCGAGGCCTCGACATTACCCAAGATAATCTTACCAACCAACAAGGCGTTGTAAAAAATGAAGTAAAGGTAAACGTACTCAATCAACCCTATGGTGGTTTCCCTTGGTTGGATATGCCGCAATATGCCAACTCGAATTGGTACAATGCACATAATTTCTATGGAGACCTTGAGGATTTGGATGCCGCCAATCTGGAAGATGTTGCCAGTTTCTTCAAAACTTATTATTCGCCCAATAACGCAGCCCTGTCGGTTGTTGGCGACTTTGAAACCGAAGAAACAAAAGCGTGGATACAGAAGTATTTTGGTAATATCCCTTCTGCGGAACTTCCGTTACAACCTGACATTACCGAACCAAAACAAGAAAAAGAAAAAGAGTTCGTCAAAAATGATTCCCTGGCCAATAAACCAGCTATTGCCCTTGCCTATCATATGCCAGAGCGAAATTCTCCCGAATATTATGCCATGGGACTTCTAGACCAAATTCTAGTACAAGGCGACAATAGCTTGTTGGCTCAAAAACTTGAAAAAGATAAAGGATACACCTCAGGAGTAAGTGGCGGTATCAATTATCTAGGAAATATGTTCAACTATAAGGGTCCGATGTTATGGATGTACAACCTAACCTACGATACTGAAACCTCACGAGATGATATTCTCGGGGCGATAGACGAGGTGATGTCTAATTTAAAAACAAGTATAACACAAGAAACTATCGACAAAGCTATTATCAAGATTCGATCCAAACTGTATGATGATTTAGGCGGTACTTTCGGTCTCGGAAGAGCTGACCTCCTGTGCAGTTTCGCCTTATTCGATGACAATCCCGAACGTATAAACACGCTGGAAGATGAATTTAAAAAAATATCCCCTGAAATTGTAAAAAAAACTATCGATACCTATTTGGTCGATACCAACCGTACCATTTTGACGGTAAACCCTTTATTGGCCGATAACGAAAAAACACAATGATTATGAGAACTTTACTAGCGTATGCTTTGAGCCTCACATTTTCCCTAACTGTGCTTAACGCTCAAGAAAAAGAACAACCACCCAAAGGTGGCGAGCCCAAAGACTTTACATTGCCCGAGAAAGAAGTGGTCGAATTTGACAATGGCCTTACCTTGGTCATGGTTCCATACGGTTCCATTCCTAAAGCCTCAATACAGTTTAGCATTAAAACCGGTAATATCAATGAAAAAGCGAATCAGGTTTGGTTGGCTGATCTTTTAGCTGATATGCTCAAAGAAGGAAGTACCAGCAAAAGTGCCAAACAGATTGCAGATGATATGGCGGGTATGGGTGGTAATTTAAACATTGGCGCAGGTGTGCATACTTCGTATTTAAGTAGCTCGGTCTTATATGAGTTCGCTCCAAATGCTATTACCCTTATGGCAGATGTGCTTAAAAACCCAAAATGGCCCATAGAGGAACTCGATCGGTTGAAAAACGATATGAAGCGTAATTTATCGGTGCAGCTGGCCGGGCCACAAGCACAAGCTAGTCGAGATTTTTTTGCTGCCATATACCCCGATCACCCTTATGGCAGGGTATTTCCTAATGATGAAATGATCGATTCGTATACCGTAGAAGACATTAAACAGTTCTATGATGAGAATTTTGGCGCCCTTAGAACGACAATCTACATTGCCGGTAATTTTGATGCGGATGATGTTAAAAAAGCTGTTGAATCTTCTTTATCGGACTGGAAAAGTGGAAAACCTTCCGATTATACCCTTGCGCAACCAGTTACCAATGGGGAAATAAAAATTATCGATCGCCCAGGAGCCCCGCAATCCACGATCTATTATGGCCTGCCAGTAATTGGCCCATCAAGTGAAGATTATATCGCCTTGGATGTCACCAATTCTATTTTAGGAGGGTCTTTTGCCTCTAGAATTACTAGCAATATAAGAGAAGATAAGGGGTATACCTATTCGCCTTATAGCAATTTGAAAGACAACTATAAAACCGGTGTCTGGTACGAGGCAGCCGATGTTACCACAGAACACACGGGGGCTTCTTTAAAAGAAATAGCAAAGGAAATCGAAACCTTACAAAATGAACCTCCAAGTCAAGAAGAAATGGACGGAATAATAAACTATGAATCGGGAATCTATGTACTTCAAAATTCTACCCCTAACGGAATAATTGGTCAATTAATATTTTTGGACACCCATGACCTAGATGAGTCATTTCTGACAAACAAGGTAAAGAATATGCATGCCGTAACTCCTGAAAAAGTTTCAGAAATGACCCAGAAATATATACAACCAGATAATATGACCTTGATTGTAGTGGGAGACAAAGAGAAAATTGAAAATCAAATTCAAGAAACTTTGCAAAAACCACTAAAGCAATAAGTTAGGTTTTAGCAACTAAAAAAGTGGGCTAAAAATAAAAGCGAATTGTCATTGCTAGGCATAAAAGCAATTTATTCCCTATTAATTAGGGAAGGGCAGATTGCTTCACTTTGTTCTTCAAGACTTACAAAATAATTTTTAGCCCACGCTATATTTCATATAGAAACGCGGCTATCGAATCAATTTCTTGTACTTAATGCGTTGCGGAATCAAATCACCACCTAAGCGCTTCTTCTTGTTCTCTTCATAATCGGAAAAAGAACCTTCAAAGAAATACACTTGGGAATCACCTTCGAAAGCCAAAATATGGGTACATATACGATCTAGAAACCATCTGTCATGGGAAATAACCACTGCACATCCAGCGAAGTTTTCAAGACCTTCCTCCAAAGCACGTAACGTGTTAACATCCAAGTCATTGGTAGGTTCGTCCAAAAGTAAAACATTGCCTTCTTCCTTTAAGGTCATTGCTAGGTGTAGTCGGTTGCGTTCCCCACCTGAAAGCATATTCACCTTTTTGTTCTGTTCACTCCCAGAGAAATTAAACCGACTTAGATAGGCACGGGAATTCACTTGTCGTCCGCCCATCATCACCAATTCTTGTTCGTCGCTAAAATTTTGCCAAATAGTTTTTTCCGGGTCAATATTCGAATGGCTTTGGTCTACATAGGCGATCTTTGCCGTCTCACCTACTTCGAAAGCACCTTTATCAGGAGTTTCCTCTCCCATAATCATTCTAAAAATAGTGGTCTTACCGGCACCGTTCGGTCCGATTATCCCAACAATTCCTGCCTGTGGCAATTTAAAATTCAGGTCTTCATAGAGCAATTTATCATCATAGCCTTTGCT
>CBDULZ010000052.1:0-33029 GCA_965368185.1 uncultured Kriegella sp. | reverse complement strand
GGCTGTTCGAATATCTTTGTCAGAGACCCCTGGTTTCGGAAAAACACCCTTATAACGGTCTTTTTTGCCTGAAAGCATCCAATATTCTATAGTAATAACACTGATGTGGTTGATGTGTCGATCGACCAAGGCAATATGTCCCACAAGATTTGCTCCGACCCTCGCCAAAAGCCGTTTTGTTTTTTCTTGTGCCTGGATCCACATATTACGACAGGCCACAACGGTAACTACAGGGGTGTTTTTTAATAACTTTTCAGCCGCGTCCGATTTCAAAAACGAATTTATAGGAATGGAAGGAGTCAAATACCAGACTTGATACCCGAGAATGACCAGGTCATATTTTTTATTAAGTATTTCGGAGGGAATGGGTTGTAATTCCGTAGGAATCTGAAGGAAGGATTCAGGGAAAACGCCGTAGAATTTTTTTGAATCCCAAGGAAAATCAAAAGGTTTTTTTGGTGTTATCTTCAAGTAGGAGATATTCACTTGGTCTCCTGCTACGGTCTTGGTAATGTTATGTAGAATGTCGTGTAGCTGTCCCGTTTGGGAGTAATAAATTACCAGTACTTCCTTCATTCGTTTTCTTTTGTATTCCAGAAATTAAAATAATTAAACCATTGCAATGGATACTTTTTAAGTATCCAATCGACACTTTCGAGATAACTTTCGAGTAAACCTACGGCATCCCTATTTTTAACTTCGGCAGTTCTTGCGTACAAATGGTAGTGTTTTCGGGTCTCTTTCATTACATATACAAAGAGCACCGGAACATTGAGGCGGGAACCTAGTAAGAAGGGTCCGGCCGGAAAACGAGTATATTCCCCCAAAAAATTGGCGGTCATTGTTTTTTGACCATCGAAATAGCGATCACCCGTAAAGCACACCAATTCACCATTATCCAAAGCATTCTTAATTTCAAATATATGTGACATATCTTCCTTGACCAATATAAACTTGATTTTTGACCTAGAGGTAACACTTTCCAAATAAGATTTAATATTGGCATGTTCCGCATCGGTAGTTACCAAGCTGATCAGGGATTCTGAATCAAGATCTTCAAAAAAATGCGCAGCAGTCTCGAAATTGCCAACATGGGCGCTAATCATAATACCACCCTGTTTTTTTTTAAGTAGATTTTCTATGCGTTCAATACCATCAAATTCGTAGGTAAACCTATTACGGAGCCCCGATGATATAGCCACCTTGTCAATTATGGTCTGACCAAAAACAAAATAACTTTTGTAAACGGAGCCGATACTTTTCAGCGTTGTGTATTTTCTCCTTTTGCGAAAGTAATAATAAATAGCCCGTGCGTTTTCCCCTGAAAAGAAACAATAATAAAGTGCGACAAAATAAAGTAGAAAATAAGATGCTGGTAGTCCCAGATTCTTGATAAAGAAAATAAAAATTCTATAACCTAATACCGTGCCTCTGGATTTCCCTTTCCATTCCGTTGCCATTGCCCGTTTTTACGGTAATCAACCCAATTTTCTTTCGATCAGGTCATAAAAATCTTGTAGAGTGACCACATTGACGAAATCTTCGCCAGATAATTTCACGCCGAAGTTGCTTTCAACCGCAACGACAAGGTCGACAAAATCAAGACTGTCAAGCTCTAAAGTCTCCTTTAGGTTTGCCTCTGGAGCAATTTCATCTTCCTCAACCTCAAATTCATCAATTAGAAAGTCGTCTATTTTTTCAATGATAACCTCTTTATTCATCTGCAGCAAGCATTTTTTTTATGATCAATGCGGAATTGGTACCGCCAAAACCGAATGAATTGGACAAAAATACGTCAATTTTTTTATTTAAGGTTTTCTTAACTAAGTTTAATTTGATAGCATCTTCATCCGGTTCGTCTAAATTTATGTTCGGGGCGATAAACGAATCTTGCATCATAATCATCGAATAAATGATTTCACTGGCTCCGGCCATCCAACATTCATGCCCAGTCATCGATTTAGTCGAACTAATGTAAGGGGCGCTCTCGCCGAAGACCTGGTACAGGGCTTTAGCTTCATTGGCATCGCCAACAGGTGTAGAGGTGGCATGGGCATTAACATAATCAATGCTACTTGCCTCAATGCCCGCATCGTCTAAGGCCTTTGTCATAGCTCTAGTCGGGCCTTCAACGTTTGGGGTAGAGATATGTTCCCCATTACTCGAAAAACCATAACCGACAATTTCGCCGAGAATAGGAGCCCCACGTTCAAGGGCTGCCTCAAGACTCTCAACAATTAGTGTAGCCCCTCCGCCACTGGGTACAAGACCATTTCTTTTGCGATCGAAAGGTCGCGATGCCTTTTTCGGATTTTCGGTATCTGTGGCAAATACTCCTAAACCATCAAAACTGGCCATGGCCAAGGGGTTGATTTCTTGGGCGCCCCCACAGATAATACAATCTTGCATTCCGCTTTTTACCAAATGGTACGCCATGCCAATAGCGTGAGAACCACTTGCACAGGCCGCACTAATGGTAAGGTTTATGCCTTTTAGTTTAAAAATCGTCGAAAGGTTCATGGTAATGGATGAGTTCATGCCCTTGAAGATAGCCCCAGAGCCTACCAGTGTTGTGTCTTTTTTCTCCCGAACGATATCGATTGATTCTATTACTGATTTTGCAGTGCTGTCGTTACCATAGATAATGCCGACTTCATTCGTATCAAAAAAGGATTGGGATAATTTGGCATTTTCAATGGCCTCCATGGTCGCAACATAGGCAAAAGCACCTTCTTCGCCCATACTTATTCTTTGCCGTCTGGTGAGAAGGTTCTTCAAGTCGGGCGCCTCGACCATACCAGTCAATGGAGATCGGTAACCAAAAGCTTCCCGCTCCGTATCAAAGATAATTCCTGATTTTCCTTCGTAGAGGGATGTTTTTACCTCTTTCAGGTTTTTTCCAATACATGAATAAATTCCCATCCCCGTAATCACCACTCGCTTCATCTGTCAAAATCATTTTAGGAGTAGATGCCCCCATTAATGTTCACTACTTCACCGGTAATATAAGATGCATTTTTCGAAACTAAAAACGAAACCAAGTGCGCTACTTCTTCGGGGTTCCCGAATCTATTGATTGGAATCATTTTTTTGAGCTCCTTTTCGTCTAATTCGCCTGTCATATCGGTTTTTATGAATCCTGGTGCAACCGCATTTACGGTAACGTTTCTTTTTGCTACTTCTTGCGCCAAAGCTTTGGTAGCAGCAATAATCGCTCCCTTTGCTGCAGAGTAATTTGTTTGTCCAGGTGTTCCTTTCAATCCTGAAACCGAAACCAAATTGACGATTCTCCCGTAACGGTTTACCAATAAATTCTGAATTAAATGATTGGTAACATTAAAAAAGCCGTTCAAACTTGTATCGATAACGTCTGACCAATCTTCTCGGTTCATCCACATGAAAAGTCCATCTTTGGTTATGCCCGCATTATTAATTATTACCTCGATAATAGCATTTTTATTGTCGTCTTGCCAATGGTCGAGGGCTTTTTTAACCGCTTCGGCATTGGCTACGTCAAATTGCAATAGTACGCCGGAACCCCCTACTTCTTCTACTTGTTTTAAGCTTTGCTTGGCGGCTTCGGCATTGCTATTATAGTTAATAAGGATCTTGTAGTCGAAATCTTTTGCTAATTGAACACAAACAGCTCGGCCTATTCCTCTCGACCCACCGGTGACAAGTGCGTATTTTGTTTTGTTTTCCATGTAATGTTTTGCGAAAATCTATTGCGAAGTGTCAACAAATACTTCGGCGTTCTTGTACCATTGATCCCCTAGAACTTTACCTTTTTCATCAAGAAAGCCCCAGCCTTTTTTTGTTTTCACCCGAGCCAATCCATCAATAAAACCCTTTTCATCACCACTTTGAAAAAACGCAAAGCCGACAGATATGTCGTATTCGGCGGGGATTACCATTGATCCTGACTTATTGATGAAACCCCAATCTTTTACCTTTACCGGCGCTAAACCGTTATCGGCAAATATTTCGGCATCCTTATACTCGAAACTGATGACTTCTTCACCTTTTTCATTAATGTAACCCCAATTCTTACCGTTCGCAACAGGTGCTAATCCGTTCTTAAAGGCCCTTGCCTTGTCAAATTTCGGTTCTATGACCCATTCGCCCTTGTTGTTAAGAAATCCCATTTTTTTATTACTTCTCGCATAGGTCAGGGTAGTACCGTCCCTAAAATCCCAAATCTTATCTATCCCAGAAACTATTTTAAAGTTTCCATCGACAAAAACGCCCAGGTCTTCTCCTTTTTTACCCCAAAGGCCATTTTTATTATAACTGCCGAGCTCATCATATTCCGCAGGAATGGTCAACTCACCTTTCTTGTCGATCATGCCCCAGAGTTCACCGCTTCTTATTTTGGCCCGACCATCCCAGAAGTTCTTAATCTCATCGAACTTTGGTTCTAAAATGAATTTTCCATCAGTTCCCAAAAGACCGATTTTTTCTTCCTTTTTAAAAATGGCGACGCCGTCATTAAAATCGTAGTATTTGTCAGAAGGGGGTGTATCCAAAATTTTGCCGGAAGCATCAATATAATTCCATTGGTCTTCTTTTAAGACCAAAGCGATACCCGAATTAAAATCTTTTACCCGGTCATATTCGGGTTGAATGGCCCATTCTCCCGAGGTGTCGATATAGCCCCATTTACCGTCTTTCTCGGCACCAGCGAATTTTCCTGAAAAGCTTTGGGCTTTTTCGAATTTGGGTTGAATGGAATATTCCCCCGACGTGTTGATATAGCCAATCAAGTCTTTTTCCTTGACCATGGCCAATTTTTGTGCCTGCACTAAAAATGAACCGAGAAACAGAGCAATAAATAAAATTTGTAGTGCTTTCATTGTGTTATTTGTTTTGATGGTTAATAATATAGTTCTTGACTTTATTGACATAAGGGTACATTACTACATCTTCGTCAAAGGGGGGAACTATCATTCTAATCGCATCATACATGCTTTTGGTTTTGGAAGATACTTTATCTTGAACCTTCAAGAACTCAATGGCCTGCACAATGGTAATAAGATGAATGGCCATGACCTCAAAACCGTTTTCGATTACTTTTTTAGTTATCAATGCGGCATTGGTGCCCATGCTGACAATGTCTTGATTGTCATTATTGTTCGGAATGCTATGCACATACATAGGGTTTGAAAGCATTTGGTTCTCGGCGGTGGTTGAGGTGGCCGTAAACTGAACGCCCTGCATGCCAAAATTCAACCCTAGTTTACCAAGGTTTACAAAAGGCGGAAGAATGTCGTTTAATTTCGAGTTCATCAAATAGTTCAATTGTCTTTCTGCCAACATCGTCATTTTGGTGACCACGATTTTTAGCTTGTCCATTTCAAGTGAGACATAATCACCATGAAAATTACCACCGTGGTATACGTTTTGGTTCTCGACATTGACAATAGGGTTGTCGTTTGCCGAGTTTACCTCTTCGATCATAATTGCCTCTACATTGTTCAGTGTATCTAAAATGGGACCTAGTATTTGAGGTACACAACGTAGTGAATAATACTCTTGAACCTTTTCTTCGAATACGGTAATACCATTGTTGTCAGTATATAAATGGTGTTCTCGTTTTCGGGTCAGTGTGCTGTCTTTCAAGTGACTTCGCATCGCACGCGCAATTTCCCGCTGCCCGAAGTGTCTTTTAGTCTGGTTGAGATCTTTTGACAAATGATCGTCATATGCCTGAACGATTTCGTTGATTGCCGAAGAGCAAGCAATCATCCATTCCAGCAGCCTTCTAGTGTAAATGGTGTTGACAACACCAATTCCGGTCATGACCGAAGTGCCATTGATTAACCCTAAACCTTCGCGAATTTCAACAGTTATGGGTTTTAGCTCCTCTATTTCAAAGACCTCTTGGGTACCTTTTCTCTCTCCCTTATAAAATACCTCGCCTTCACCGATGAGTACTAGGGCCAAATGCGCCAATTGTACCAAATCTCCGCTAGCACCAACTCCGCCATGCTCGTATATGAGGGGAATGATATCTTTATTGATCAGCTCGGTCATTAAGGTGATAACCGATATGTGAACCCCTGAGTTGCCTAAACTTAGGGTGTTCAAACGTGCCAACATTGCCGCCTTGACATATTTCAGAGGAATCGGGTTGCCCGTACCCGAGGCATGACTTCGGATAAGGTTGTATTGCAATTGAATTCTTTCCGAGTCTTTTATTTTGTATTGTGCCATGGGGCCGAACCCCGTATTTACACCATAAATGACCTTATTTTTTGAGAATCCCTTCAGAAAATCAAAACTCTTTTGCACAGTTTCAAAGACCTTTTTGTCAACTGAGATAGGTTCATCCTCGAAAATAACTTTGTAAAAATCCTCTATCTCTAACTTTCCTTTTATTTTTGGCATTTATGGTTGGATCAAGCTTAAATAAGCATCAATTTATAAATAAAATTAGTTAATTTGGTTTGCAAATTTATAATAATTAACGAATCTATATTTTATTGACGGAATGAATATTGAAAAGGTGGAGGTATTAATTATAGGAGCAGGCCCTTCAGGCTGTGTAGCTGCTGCCTATTTATTCGGTCAAGGGATTAAGATTAAGGTCGTCGAGAAGAGTAAATTCCCTCGGTTTGTGATTGGTGAAAGCCTTTTGCCAAGATGCATGCATCATTTTGAGGAAGTGGGTTTATTGCCATGTCTTGAAAAACAGAAGTTTGAAATTAAGGCAGGTGCGCGGTTTATGAAGAACGGTCATATTTGCAATTTCGATTTTTCGAAAAAACACACTCCCGGTTGGAATTGGACTTGGCAAGTTCCCCGCGCGGATTTTGATAAGACCTTAACCGATACACTTATTGAACGCGGGGTCGAAATTGCTTTTGAGCAAGAGGTCGTTGATGTGGTTTTCACCGAAGAAAAAACTATTACGACAATTAAGGATAAAGCAGGGCAAGAGTTTCAGGTTTCTGCAAAATATATTATTGACTCTAGCGGGTTTGGCCGTGTGTTGCCCCGATTGCTCGATTTGGAAAAACCGTCTTCAATACCCGAACATTCCTCAATTTTCACCCATGTTAAAGAGGTAAATAGACCCAAGGGCGGAGAGGGTACTTTAATTACCTTTGATGTAATCGATACGGATACTTGGTTATGGGTCATTCCTTTTTCAAATGGGTACACCAGTATTGGTTATGTTGGTAAAACCGACTATTTAGAGTCTTTCGAAGGTGACAATCGTCAAAAGCTTAAGGCCATGATGAAGTTGTCGGACTACTATTATGACCGCTTCGATGGACTGGAATATGAGTTTGAACCCAAAATGATCAAGAATTTCTCGAAATCGGTAAAACAACTATATGGAAAGCGCTATGCGCTTACCGGAAATAGCGCCGAATTCTTAGATCCCGTTTTTTCATCGGGAGTGACTTTTGCTACGGAATCGGCACTTTTGGCGGCTAAATTGATTACTAGGGAATTGCGGAATGAAAAGGTTGATTGGGAAATCGAATATGCGCAATATATAAAAGAGGGTGTAGATGTTTTTGCCACTTATGTGAAGGAATGGTATACTGGAAATCTTCAAAAAATATTTTTTCACAAGCAGGAAAATCCAGTAATTAAAGCCCAGATCTGTGCTGTATTGGCAGGTTACGTGTGGGACAAAACCAACCCTTTTGTAAAAAACCATGACCGTTTGGTGAAAACCGTTGCGCATATTACCGATATGGAAACGGAAGGAAGGAGATAACTTGCCTTAATTTTTTTGGCAACGCCTTGTGCCAGGTTGTTTATTTAAGAAGTAAGTTGCTGCTTTGAGAACCACAGGCCCATTTTAGGTCAATTATTTAGTATAAAAAATGACGAGTATAATAATTACTCGTCATAACTTTTTTACCGTTCAAGAAACAAGAAAATATCAAAAAGCTTTTTTACGAATCAGTTTTGCAAATGATTTGCCCGTTTTGGCATACCCTTCGCCAATGCGATCTTCATTGCTGAAACTGCTCCCCCATTGATCCCCAGGGGCATCTTTGCTGCTTACTTCGGCCAAAACGTCACCTCTGTTCGCGGTTTCTACAAATTTCAATAATGTAGTTACTTTTGCCGGTTGCTTCATTACTCCTGCATCCCATCCAGGATAGACCCATATGGTTTCTACAATTAGTGTATAAGGCGCATCGGTCAAACCTTCTGAAAAATAAATACCAAAATCGTCGTGAAAATAGCGATTCATTAATTCTAGAAATTTTGGGGAATAGATTAATTCTCTACTTGCGAACCAGCTTTTTTTCCAAGATTCGCCCATGCCTCTTGTTTTCTCTTCCAATTCGGCAGCATGTTCTTCTACATATTGCTCGTTGGTAAGATTCTTTTTAAGTAGTGTCATATTATCATAAACGAATTCAACGTTTACTTCTTTTTGACCTTTTAAAAAATCAAACCCTCCTTGTGTGATTTTTAATTTTTGTGCATTAATTCCGGCACAGACCAAAATCAACACGAGTGCTAGGTAATTCTTCATAATTGTAATTAATAGGTTAGTGTTTTATGGTATTCGTTTATAAAGGTTAACAAATTGAAACTAACAAACGGGGTATTCTAAAAAATATTCTAGAATATCTATGGAATTTAGTACATCACCGCTTTTTTAGTCGTCAATAGCCGAAAATACCATTTGTCTAAACTTCCAACTGGTATTGTCGTTTATTGGCCCTTGAGTCTGTTTCATTAAGATGCCGATTATATTTTCTTTCGGGTCGGCAAAATATTGGGTGTTGAAGTATCCTCCCCAATCAAAGGTTCCCGTGCTCCCTTGTCCCCCCGCATCTTGACCATTGGGTGTCACTACGGCGAAGGCGAGTCCGTAGTGTTTTATGCCATCGCCGAACTTGTCGCCGGTCTGGTTGCCCATGATGCTTTGAACCGTGGTACGGCTAAGAATTCGCTTTCCGTTCAATTCGCCCCCGTTCAAATACATTTGGAGAAAAGTGGCATAGTCTTTTGCGGTACTTGAAAGTCCGGCACCACCCGAGAAGAAGCGTTTTGCTCCTTTTATTGGGTAATCGACCTCGAACCGGGAATCTTCGAAATTTCCCCATTTGCCATCATTTTTTGACTGTACGGAGACTAAGCGATCTTGTTTCTCTTTCGGAAGGTAGAACCACGTATCGTTCATGCCCAAAGGGTCGAAGATGCGTGTTCGTAGAAATTCATCAAATGGCATTCCCGAAATTACCTCTGTAAAATAACCTAGCACATCTAAACCCTCACTATAAGTGAATTTTTCACCAGGTTCGTGATGAAGAGGTAGTGGAGCGAGCTTTTTAATGTTTTCTTTGATGCTTAAATTCTCGGAAGTAAATGCGTCAACAATTTCAGCCTTATGGTATATTTTTCTAAAACGGTCGTCGCCATCAATCATTCCGTAACCGATACCCGATGTGTGTGTTATTAGATCGCGAATGGTTATTTGGTTTTCTGCGGTTTTAGTAGAATATGTAGAATCAGATTCATTAAATGTGTCAAGTATCTCGGCCTTCCCGAATTCAGGAAGATACTTGGATATCGGATCGTCCAATCTAAATTTTCCTTCTTCCCATAACATCATTACCGCTGTAGCTGTAATAGCTTTGGTTTGAGATGCTATTCTAAAAATGGCATCTTTCTCCATTGCCTTTCTTGATTGGTGGTCGGCCATACCATAGGCATTGTGAAAAACTATTTTCCCATTTCTGGCAATTAGGGCTACAATGCCCGGTACATCCCCATCTGAAATTGCCTTTTTCAACATGTCATCAATGCGCTTTAACCGTTCGGGAGACATGCCCTCTTCGGTGGTTGCCGCGGACAGCGATGGTGAAGATTGTTTTGAAACTGTCTGTGCGCTTGTTTGATAACAAGACGCGAAAAAAACAATAAAAAAAAGAAAATTTCTAATGCTTGGTTTTGAGAAGATGGACCTGAGGAAAATCAAGTGGTTTAGGCCACTTTCTTTAGAAGGTCGAAACATGGGCAGCGCCCACAACGTTTGGATTCGCATTTTTTATATTTTTTGCAACATTTAGTTTTACAACCTTTGGGGACCATCGCTTTTAAAACCGCCTTACGCTCTTTTTTCAAAGACTTTTTAGCTTTCTTCTCTTCTTTTTTGGCTGCCTTTTTCTTTTTACCCATGATGCAATTTTACCGAATCGCACCAAAAATAGTTATTTTAAATCAATCTAAATAAAAGAAAAATGTTAAATTTAGTTAGGCGTATCGGCTGCGCTATTGGCTGTAATCTGCTGAACATCACGGTCGAACAGGTAAAGACCTCCTTTGTCGTCACCAATAAGATTTATTTTGTCTAGAATGGTTCGTGCCAATGCTTCTTCTTCAATTTGTTCGGCAACATACCATTGTAGAAAATTGTGGGTGGCGTAATCTTTCTCTTCTAGAGAAATGTGTACCAAATCGTTGATGCTGGCAGAAACCGAAATTTCATGATCCAGTAGCTCCTTGAACATTTTTTGAAAGGTGCCAAACTCTGTTTTGGGTTGGTCTAAATCTGATATGTAGGCATGTCCACCTCTTTCATTAACATATTTTATCAGCTTGAGCATGTGCAATCGTTCTTCATCCGATTGTGCGTACATGAACTTTGCAATTCCCCCCAAGCCTTTCACTTCTGCCCATGAGGCCATTGAGAGATATATTTGAGATGATTCGGCCTCAATCTTGATTTGGTCGTTCAATGCTTTTTCCAACTTTTTAGACAACATATAAAATGATTTTGTCTAAAGTTACAAATTATCGATTACCATAATATGGGTGTAATCAAAAATGTATGGCCACCCCCATTTGTCCAGGACCAAAATTAAGGTTCCAGCTTACATTTTTAGAGCCTTCATTGTATTTCTTGTTGTATTTGGCATCTAGATAACGATCAATCGATTCAACAGTGAAGATGCTTATGGCAATACCAAGTGCAAAATCGGTGACCCAATGCTGGCGATCCCAGACACGGGAAACTCCTGGAATCAAACCTAAGAAGTAGATTCCAGATTTTACCCAGGGATTTTTGAACTGTTTAGCAATGGCATAAGCATTTGTAAATGCCATAATAGTATGCCCAGAAGGAAAGGAATGAAAATTTCTACTGCTACTAAATGGCATGAACGTGTCTTTGCTTTTGCCACTTATAGGTCGCGCCCTGCCTACCGCCGATTTCAAAATTTGTTGTAGAAGTCCTGCAGCCGTAGCCGAAGATACGAGTAGCACCCCAGTTCTACGGAGTTTTTCATTCTTAGAGATTAGACCGGTTAGGTAAACCCCAGAAGTCACCAAATAATTGTTTGCGGGGTTGCCATAGAACTCGCCATAGTCTCTTATAAATTGGGGTACGCTTTCGCGTTGATTGCTGATAAACCGCGATGTATCGTCATCCAATAGGTATAACCCTCCGGTGCCTACTGCCACGGCTCCAAAAGTTTTCCATTGTTTTCCTTCCCAGTGGAGCGGCCTACTGTATGAATAACCTACACCTTTAAGAATATTGCCAAAATCATATTTGAACATAGACCAGCGCGTCTCGGCAATATCGACAATAGTGTCTTGCGAAAACGAGGAAATTGCTGAAATAAGTAATAGAACAATAAAGGTTTTTTTCATAACCGTTGGATGTTACTGATGCATGGCCAATTGAATTCGTTTTCTTGCTGCGTCTACCGATAGAACTTTTACTATAATTTGTTGGTGAAGATGTACATGTTCGTTTACATCTTTTACAAAGCTATTCGACAGGTTGGAAATATGAATAAGTCCGCTTTCTTTGATGCCAATATCAACGAAGCAACCAAAATTGGTAATGTTATTCACAATCCCTGGCAATAATTGACCCTCTTGAAGGTCGGTAATTGATTTAATATTTTGATTGAATGCAAATACCTTTGCCTTTTCGCGTCGGTCCAATCCCGGTTTTTCCAATTCTTCTAAAATATCTTTTAGAGTGGGCAAACCAATACTATCGGTACAATATAAATTTAAATCAATATTTTCCAATATTGATTTATTACTGATTAATTCTGTGAGGACGATACCCTTGTCCTTTGCCATTCTTTCGACAATGGTATAGCTTTCAGGATGCACGGAAGAATCATCCAAAGGATTTTCAGCTTCTTTAATACGTAAAAATGCGGCACCTTGTTCGAAAGCTTTTGAGCCCAAACGCGGTACTTTTTTAATTTGGGAGCGACTTTTGAATGCCCCATTTTCATTGCGATAATTGACGATGTTCTCGGCCAGTTTCGGGCCAATACCAGACACGTAGCTCAATAAGGGTACGCTTGCCGTATTAATGTTTACCCCGACGGCATTTACACAACTTTCCACCACCGCATCTAAAGAGGTCTTTAGTTTGGTTTGATCAACATCATGTTGATATTGACCTACTCCTATTGACTTGGCGTCAATTTTGACCAGTTCCGCTAACGGATCGGCCAGTCGCCGACCAATAGAGACGGCACCTCGAACGGTGACATCATAATTTGGGAATTCGTCACGGGCGATTTTTGATGCGGAATAAATAGAGGCCCCGGCCTCGCTAACAACAAAAACTTCAATGGGGTTTTTAAAAGAAATCCGTTTTATCAACCGCTCCGTTTCACGGGATGCCGTTCCGTTACCGATAGCAATCGCCTCGATTTTATAGGCATCGGCCAAAGAACTTATTTTTTTTATAGCACCCGAACTATCGTTTTTCGGGGCATGCGGATAAATCGTTTCATTGTGTACGAGCTCACCTTGAGCCGATAGGCAGACCACTTTACAGCCGGTTCTGAAACCTGGATCAATGGCCAAGATCCGTTTTTCGCCTAATGGGGAACCAAGTAAAAGTTGTTTCAGGTTTTTTGAAAAAACTTCAATGGCTCCGTCATCAGCCTTTTCTTTGGCCTTTTTTAAAAGCTCGTTAGATAAAGAAGGAAACAAAAGGCGTTTATAGGCATCTTCAATGGCTTGGTTAATGTGAACTGTACCACTTCCATTTGATTTCAGAATTCGTTCCCGTATTTTTTCAATAGCCCTTTCGTCGTCTATTTCGATTTTGACACGGATGAATTTTTCGTTTTCTGCACGTAGTATGGCCAATAATCTGTGGGAAGGGCAGCGGTTTAAAAGCTCGCTCCAATCAAAATAATCCCGATATTTCTGGGCTTTTTCATCTTCTTTTGTGGTACCGATTACCTTAGTGGTTATTTGTGCCGATTTTTCAAGTTGATACCGAATCTGATTTCTGATATCACCTCGCTCATTGATCCATTCAGCGATAATATGACGTGCCCCTTCAAGTGCATCTTCCTTATTTACAATAGTTTTATTTAAATACTTTCTTGCAACCGCATCAATGTCAGTTGCATTTTGGGCCATAATAATTTTAGCCAGTGGCTCCAATCCGTTTTTTATGGCGGTTTCTGCCTTTGTCTTGCGTTTTTTCTTAAAAGGAAGGTATAAATCTTCCAATGAAGTCAAATCGGTCGATTGTTGAAATTTTAGACGGAGCTCAGCTGTGAGCAAGCCTTGTTCCTCAACCGATTTAATAATGGAATCCTTTCGTTTTTCCAAGGCTTCAAACTGGCTCTTGAAATTTAGGATGGATCCTACTTGAACTTCATCCAAATTACCCGTACGTTCTTTACGATAGCGGGAAATGAAAGGAATCGTACAATCTTCATTGAGTAGTGTCACAGTATTCTGGACACTCTTTTGAGGTAGTTGGGTATGCTTTGATATATATTCGATGAGTTGCATTGGCACTAGTTAAATGAGTGTATTTGACAAAGTAGGGTCATCTTGTGAAGACCCTGCAGAAAACCGATTTCAAATGGAATTCATACAATCGGTTCGTTTCGGTACGACTCGAATTATAAATATAACCGTAAACTAATTAATACTTTCCCCGTTCCCGACAGTATCTTCATCGGGGTTTAAAAACACCAGTTTGCCATCGGTATTTTCGGTCATCAAGATCATGCCCTCACTTTCAACACCGCGCAGGGCCCTAGGAGCCAAATTGACCAGCACGGTTACTTTTTTGCCAATGATGTCTTGAGGTTCGAAACTTTCGGCAATACCCGAGACGATGGTACGGGTGTCGATACCCGTATCTACCTTTAAAACCATTAGCTTCTTTGTCTTTGGCATTTTTTCGGCTTCCAGTATTGTGCCGACACGCATGTCTATCTTTGTGAAATCATCAAAGTTGATTGTATCTTTTT
Organism: uncultured Kriegella sp.; assembly: GCA_965368185.1. Classification (GTDB taxonomy): domain Bacteria; phylum Bacteroidota; class Bacteroidia; order Flavobacteriales; family Flavobacteriaceae; genus Kriegella. Next base: position 18,792 of record CBDULZ010000052.1, on the reverse strand, counting down.
GGGGCATTACTGCTTTATTTTCGTTTTCGTTCGCTTTTTTGGTAGCATCAAGTTTGTCAAGTTGTGCTTGAATTTCCTCATCCTCTATTTTTCTAAAGAGGAGTTCTGCCCGGCCAATAGTATGATTGGAAGCAAGCAAGGTTTCCACGGAGGAAACGTCTTGCCAGTTGAGCACTTCATCTTCGCGCGACGTGATATTTAGAATGGTTTTTAGTTTATTCGAGGTAAAAGGTAAAAAGGGCTCGCTTAATATAGCCAATCCTGTGGCAATCTGAAGGGCAACGAACATAATCGTTTTTACCCGCTCTTCATCTTGTTTGATAACCTTCCAAGGTTCTTCGTCGGCCAAATATTTATTGCCTAGACGGGCAAGGTTCATCAATTCTTGTCCTGCTTCCCTAAAACGGTAGCGCTCCAGTGAATCTGAAATAGTTTGTGGAAACTTTCTAAGTTCTTTCAGGGTTTCCAGGTCGACTTCCGAAAAGTTTGCGTGTTCTGGAACTTTTCCATCATAATATTTTTGGGTCAAAACCACGACACGATTAATGAAATTCCCAAAAATGGCAACCAATTCGTTATTATTTCGGGCTTGAAAATCTTTCCAAGTAAAATCGTTATCCTTAGTTTCCGGGGCGTTGGCGGTCAAGGTATAGCGTAAAACATCTTGCATATCTGGAAATTCCTCTAAGTATTCGTGTAACCAGACTGCCCAGTTTTTACTCGTGGAGAGTTTATTGCCCTCTAAATTCAAGAATTCATTGGCCGGAACGTTGTCGGGCAAAATATATTCGCCATGCGCCTTTAAAATTGCAGGAAAAATGATGCAGTGAAAGACGATGTTGTCCTTGCCGATGAAATGTACCAATTTGGTATCTTTCGATTTCCAATAGGGTTCCCAATCCTTCCCGTTCTGCTCGGCCCACTCTTTGGTCGATGATATATAACCGATGGGAGCGTCAAACCATACGTAAAGCACTTTGCCCTCTCCACCCTTTACCGGAACGGGAATACCCCAATCAAGGTCTCGAGTTACGGCACGTGGTTCCAGTCCGCCATCGATCCAAGACTTGCACTGACCATAAACATTGGGTTTCCAGTCGGATTTATGTCCTTCAAGAATCCATTTCCTTAAAAAATCTTCATACCGATCCAAGGGCAGAAACCAGTGTTTGGTTTCCTTTAAAGTAGGAACTCCGCCCGTAATGGTTGATTTCGGATTAATCAAATCCGTAGCATTTAACGAAGATCCGCAATTTTCACATTGATCACCATATGCTTCTTCATGACCGCATTTGGGACAGGTGCCGACAACGAAACGATCGGCCAAGAACTGTTTGGCCTCTTCGTCATATAATTGGGCCGTAGTCTCTTCGATAAAATCACCTTGGTCGTACAATTTTTTAAAGAAATCGGAGGCTGTCCGATGATGTACTTGGGCAGAGGTTCGGGAGTAATTGTCGAAAGTGATCCCGAAGTCCTCAAATGATTTTTTAATAATTCCGTGGTATTTGTCTATGATCTCTTTTGGGGATACTCCTTCTTTTTTAGCTTTCATTGAAATAGCGACCCCATGCTCATCGCTTCCACCTACAAAAATAACGTCTTGACCTGTTAGGCGTAAGTATCGGACGTAAATATCGGCGGGTACGTAAACTCCGGCCAAATGACCGATATGAATTGGGCCGTTGGTGTATGGTAATGCAGCGGTTACGGTATATCTGCTAGCCTTTGAAAGGGCATTTTTTGTGGTTTCGGACATCAAAAATGAATTAGGCCACAAAAATAGCGTTTTTTGCAAGGGAACAAACCTTCCTAAAACTAAAAAGTAAAACCTTCGATAATACGGATTGCGATAGTATCGAAGGTTTTAACAAGATCGGGGACGAATCTAAGCCATCATAACAGATTTACTCATTTTATGGTCTTGTACTTGAATTCGATAGATATATTTTCCCGCTGCCAAATGCATTGGCATTTTTTCGCGAATATTGATTTCCGTTGAACCTTCCATCACAATTTCATTAAAGACTGTGCCCATGTTTTGGCCCAGAATATTATACAATTGAATATCGACGTGGGCGCTAAAAGGCATTTCCAAATAAATATGTGGATTACTTTCTGCGGGGTAGTAGGGTCGATGAACGATACCGTTTAAGGCATCGCGTGTCTGTTCGATAGGTTCTTCAGGGTTCTCGGAATCTGAATCTGGCTGTGTGGGCAATGTTGGTTGTCCGTCACTGTAAACAATGTCTGGAAAATCGGTGCCACTACAGTTGAATCCTAGGTTTACGGGTGCATAGGGATGATCTAATAAATGTTGCTCCACTAAGGGTATATCTACACAAAGCCATTCGGCCATTACCGTAGCATAAAGATCTCTAAAATCCATGGTATATTCTAAATTGCCACGTCCATTGGGGTTGTCCAGAGAAGGGTGTTCGCCTACAAAGGCACTTCCGTTCAATCCTGACCCAAAAAACAAGGTCGGGGCGGCCTTACCGTGATCGGTACCATTAGAACCATTCTCGAATATGCGCCTTCCGAATTCAGAAAAAGTCATACTCAATACTTTATCATCTTGTTGTGTAAAAGCAATGTCGTCGTAAAAATTATCGATAGCCACCGATAGGTTTGTCATCAGGCGTTCATGGGTCTGTGTTTGATTACCATGGGTGTCAAAGCCTCCCATAGATATCATATATACCTTGGTGCCCAAATTTCCTTTTATCAATCGGGCCAAAAGGGCCAATTGTCTTGCGAAGCCGTTATCTTGATATTCTACCTGATTTTGTCCGCGCTCATAGGCCTCGTGTATTAAACCTGAATATTCATAGGTGGTATTGGCAACGCCTCTTAAAAATTTTAATTGATCGCCGTACATGCAACTATCGAACAATGCATTATCAAGCCCATAAACAACACCTGATTCTGCGATTTCTTCCAATTGATCTACATTAGACGTTACAAAGGCATAATTGGTTTCCTCTCCTTGAAAAACCAAGCTACCATATTGTCCGATCTGTATTGCGGCTGGCGCTGGCGGTGGAGTCATTAAATAATCGGGAAATAGATTTTCAAAATGTCGGCCCATCCATCCTGTGTTTAAGCCACTAAACCCGGTAGAGGTCAAATCGGTATTGGCGAAAATATCGGAGCCGGTAAAATGAGATAGACTTTGATTTTCGTAACCCACTCCGTGAACAGCCTTAAACTGTCCTTCTTCCCACATGGGTTGTAACGATTTCATATAGGAGGGCACCCCGTATTCATCGGTAAGCCGCAATACCTTGCTTTCTGGAATATAGATGTTCGGTCGTGCATTGGCATACGAATCATATTGGTTTATGGGAATAACGGTGCTTAGACCATCGTTACCCCCAGAGAGACGTATTAAAATCAAAATGTTGTCTGTTTCTGCCGCTGCGATGGCAGAAGTCAGGGCAGAAGGTGCCGAAGCAGTCAAGAAATTACTGCCCATCATCATCGATCCAGAACCGGCAATGCCCAAGGCTTGAAGAAAGGAACGCCTGCTCCAAACTTTGTGTTCGAGATCATGACCATCATGGTCTATGCCTTTATGAGGGGTATTATGATTGGTGTCGCACATAGTATGTAGGATTTATTTAAGTTGAAACTCGGGTTGTCTTGCCAGATATTGTAACAAGAGATAGACTTGAAAAGGAGCTTGCGCCCACATGGCCAATGTCCATGATTCATCAATACCACCTTCATAATAGGTGTCATCTACATCGCTTCTGAAAATCGCGAACGCTTTGTCGTATTCGGGTTCGTCGAGCAGTCCTTTGGGTAATATGAAGTCGATAATCTGCCTTGCTATCACGTCGGGATTGTTGCTATCGGTACCGTCATTTCCTGTAATCGATAAAGCAAAAGACCTGAACTGTTCGTTGTCACTTTGATAGAATCCTTCGATAATTGCCTCAATAGTCAGCCAACGCCCAATCATGAAATTGGTGTTGATCCAAGTACGGTCACGTTGCCAACCAGCAACATCAAAGGGGTCGAATAAGGTTTGGCCAAGAAGTCGGGTATAGTTGTTTACTTCTTCGATATTAAGTTCATCGTAGGCAAAACTGGTTTCCTTAAAAAAGTTGAAGTACAGGTCATACGGACTTTTGATAATAACCCCAATGGCATTGTCATCAAAAAAATGCTGGCTCTTAAATAATTGTGATAAAACCGGTGCTAGTTCAAAATCGGAAGCTACAAATGTGGTAGCCATGCCATCAATAATTGTTTGTGCATTGCCCGTTTCATCTTTAGAATCAGGGTGTACAAAGAACTCATACAGTTTTCTACAGATAAATTCCGCAATCTCATTGGTCCGTTGTTGAAAGAGAATATCAATGACATCGTCATATCCCCAATTCCCGGTCTGACCCAAGATGGTCTTGCTGCCAGCGTCGAAACGTTCGGGGTTAAAAGTCACTGCTGTACAGCCTATTTCGCTGCGCTCTACGTAACCCGTCAGAGCCTTTGCCGTTTCTATAATGTCTTCTTCGGTATAACCATTGCCCTCACCTAAAGTGAAAAGTTCGTAGAGTTCCCTAGCATAATTTTCGTTTGGGTTATTCCCATTGTTATAAACGCCGTCTAGATAATAAAGCATGGCACTCGTCAGGCCAATTTCACTGACGAATGTTTTGAAATTGCCAATAGCATTTCGTTGTAGGCAATCAATATAATAATATAGAAAAGAGTTACAGTCGTAAATGTCTATTTCTGTAACAAAGTGATTGCTCCAAAAGAAGCTCAATCGATCCCTTAGATTGTTGTCAAGCAGGGCGTTCGAATAGGCCAATCGCCATTCCGACAGTTGGGCGTTCCTAATTTGACTGCGCTGCTGATCATCTTCAGGATAGTTGGCATTGTTCCAATCTGCCCACGTGGGTGCGGGTAAGGGAGCCATGTTGCTGGCCTGGGCAATTAAATTGTCGACCAATGTACTGGCCGTTTGACCAATAGCTTGCTCAAGAGTGGCCACAGAGGCACTAAAACCGAGTCTTCTATAAAGATGTGCCGCCTTGGTTGAATCCAAGGGAATTGTGTACGGCGCCAATGTAGAAGAATTACAATTAACGAAGTATTCCATAGTTATTTTAGGCTTTAAGAACGTTCATGTGCTTAGGGGCAAATTCTTAACGCTTAAACTCTTTGGATAGTATTCTTATCCGGATATTTTCGTTATTCTGAGGAGGAATTTACAACCTTGCTCACAATTTATACGTTGAAGTGTCAATATTTTCGATGAAATACACTATTTTGAGTTGATTTTATTGACTCCTATGGGGAAACACAATGAGTTTGGCAAGGAAGGTGAAGATATAGCCGTTGATTATTTAATCAAGAAAGGGTACACGATCAAATACCGTAATTACAGGTTTCTAAAGGCTGAAATTGATATCATCGCCCAGAAAGATGATATTTTGGCCATAGTAGAAGTACGCGCACGAAGTAACGATCAGATTATTGATATAGCCGACACGGTGACCAAAAAGAAAATACAACTTTTGGTCAACGGGGCAGATCACTACATAACTGAGCGAAATTTAGATATCGAAGTGCGTTTCGATATTATCACTATATTGAAAAATAGAAAGATTTTTAAGATAGCGCATCTCGAAGGGGCTTTTTATCACTTTTGAATAGAAATTTTACAATAATTTAATTTTGCACAATTTGTTTTATTTGTAACAATATGTTATTTTTGTACCAAATTGATTTTTAAATGAAAACCATTTCCTCGGTTGTCGAGCATTATATTAAGAAAAAACCCTTTTTACAAAGTGCTTTGGCACAAGGTATCATCAACCTTACATCGTTATCACGAATTGTCAAGCCTGAAATCGAAGGGGAACTTGGAAAGGAAATTCGCAATGGTGCGATTGTCATGGCTTTAAAACGACTTTCCGATGATTTAGAGTTCCGGGCAACACACAAAATTATCAAGGTGCTCAAAAATATTGGTGAGATTACTGTGCGTTCATCTTTGACCGATTACACGTTTTTGGCATCTGACTCGATTCTAGGGCAACAGGCCAAACTTTTGGAGGCCATAAATGACAATCAAGATGTTTTTTACACTTCTTCGAGGGGGGTCAATGAAATCAATATTGTCATCAGTAATGTCATGGATGATACGGTAGAGACCTTTTTCAAGAGCGAAAAATGTACCCAAAAGGCCGAAGACCTATCATCGATTACCGTGAAGCTTCCCGCTGAAAATGTATCGGTACCAGGTATTTACTATTTTATTTTTCAACGTTTGGCTTGGGAAGGCATTGTACTTTACGAAGTAATTTCGACTACAAATGAATTTACGATTTTGGTCGATGATGACCAGGTCGATATCGCCTTTAAAACAATTAAAGATTTAAAAACGCTGTAATCGATCCTGGGCTAGTACTCCTCTAAGAACGATATCACGTCTTTGTCACTATCCGGCTTTGCCACGATTTTTTTATCGCTATCGAGGACAAAGTAAGTCGGGGTATGATTGATCGCATAGGTTTTGGCATATTCACTTTCCCATTTTCCCAAAGAAATGGCATGCTCAAAATTCCCCAATTTGGCCGATTCTGTTTTCCAGGTGCTATCATCATCTTCCAAGCCAACGGCAATTACCTTGACATTGGGCTTGCGACTCAGCGCTTTGTGTAGTTCGGGCAGTTCTTTCAAACAGTGTGAACAGGTGCTGCTCCAAAAAACCAGTACATAATTTTCAGCTCCGGATAGGGAGCTTAATTTCTTAACCGAGTTACCCTCATACCACGTTAGCTCTGGAGCAATGGTGCCGATTCGAAGTCGATTGTTCGTCTCAATTTCATTGAGCACTTGATGTTGTTCGACCGTATTGGCGTGCGGTTTCAAATAGGATGAAAGAATATAATCGGCAAGGGTATTTAGATTGTTAGCCGTCGCTTGGTTCCACAGCGTATGAAACACATGAAATTTATATGAATTGCCAACTCCTGACAAATGTTGGTCAAGGGTGTGCACATTATCTTGCATCGCTTTTTCTGTTTCTACTTGGGTCATCTCTTCCAAAGGAAGTGCCGTAAATACATAATTGGTCAACTTGTCGGTCAAGAAATCCGAAGCCTGCAAAATTGTACTTTTTATATCGAGGTGCTTAAAATAATTATCTTTTTTAAGTCTTACATATTCGAAAACGGAAACATATCTTTCTGGAATATACGGACGATTGGCTTTGATAAAATAATGGACCAGAAGCCCTTCGGTTGCATTTTCGAACGAGTCTTGGGTGGCTTTCATTTTATTTAGGATAGTCTCAAACGCGGTCACATCTGTTTCTTCTTGGGAATAAAAATCGACGATTTGTAATTCTAGTTGGTTGAGTTCATTAAAATAGGCTACAAATTGAATATTTTCCTTTGATTGCGTAAACCGAACTCCCTCATCGGCGTTGAAATCAAATTGTATGTCTTCTTTGCCATTGTAAATGACATCGATAAAAAACTCTTCCTTGGGTACCGCATATACCAATCGATAGGTGCCTGGTCTAGAGTTTTCGGTAATTTTTAATGTGAATTTACCATTGTCTATCGATGTGTCGGCCACGTAGGCCTCTCCGCTAGGTGTAAGGCGATAGGCCAGTAACCAAGTGTAATCTTTGGCAGGGGTAAAGGTTCCTGAGATCGTATGCTGGGCGGAGGCAAAAAAAACAGTTAAAGACAGGAATGCAAAAAAAATAGTTCTCATAGTTTAATACTTCCAAAAATCACACCAAAAGTAATAGATTTAGCGTCCATACGCTGTTAGATGAATTATAGATATTTGATGCATTTTTAATTACCCGTTTCGAAACTTCCGTAAACCGCATCCCGGAAACTTTTATGAAGTCCTATTTGGTCATAAGGAAACAGTTGAACAAATAATACCGCGGTAAGATCATTTACAGGGTCGACCCAGAAAAGGGTACTAGCGGCCCCATCCCAAAAGAACTCGCCGACTACTCCATTATTTTCTTCAGCCGATATGGGAGGCTTCAACCGTACGGCAAAATCGATTCCGAAACCTACTTGGCCCTTACTTGGTAAGAAAGAACGCTCCTTGACACTATCGGCTAGTTGGTTGGTTGCCATCAATTTGACGGTTTCTGGTTTGAGAATGGTGACGGAATCCAAGGTTCCATTTTGTACGAGCATTCGCGCAAATCGCATATAATTATCGAGGGTCGAGGTCAGTCCTGAACCGCCCCTGGTCATAGGCCAATGGTTCAGGTAATCTGTTTTGGATTGCTCGTCGGGCAACTGCATCAAATTACCTTCGCCCTTTCGTAGGTACATAGCCGAAAAACGGTCTCGGTCTTCTTCGGGCACAAAGTACCGGGTCTCGTTCATTTCAAGCGGACTTAAAACATGTTCTTTTACATAGTCGGCGTAGGGCTGGCCGGAAATACGTTCGACCAAAAAGGCTTGTACATCGACACACGGACCATATTCCCAGCGTTCCCCCGGATGAAAATAAAGCGGAGTTTTACCCATCTTTTCGGCCATTTCTACGAGCGTGTTCTCACGGTTTAGGGCATCCGCTTCCGAGATTAGTTTCCCTAGGCCGGGAATGTCGCTATTTCTTCCAAAACCGGCTGTATGACGGGTAAGGTCACGAACGGTCATCGGGCGATGTGGCGTTTCTAAAATGGGCTGACCTTGAGCATTTTCGCCGGCATAGACTTTCATATCGGCGAATTCAGGGGCATATTTTGAGACGGGGTCATCTAAATCAAACTTCCCGTCATCATATAGGGTCATCAGTGCCGTTCCCGTAAGGGGTTTGGTCATCGAGTAAATTTGTACAATCGTATTGCGGTCCATAGGTTGTTGGGCATCACGATCGGCAAATCCGAAGGCATTAAAATACACTTCCTTATCCTTTTCGAAAATCAAGGCCGAGACCCCGGCAATATTCCCCGAATCAACAAATGTCTTTAAGGTGGAATCTATTCTAGTTTTGACCACTTCATTGAGAATACCGTTTTCGATATATTGGGAAGGTTTATCTTCCTTGCAACTACCAAAGAGTAGTACTAACCCTGCGAATACGTAAAGAGCTTTGTTTTGCATGGTGTGTTTTTAAATTTAAACTATTCTCTTAGTTTGGCAAACAGCCACTCGTTTTTAAGTTCCTGTTGTTCGGGGTAGGTCCAATGTTGGGTTTTTTGAAAGAGATGTAATTCTTTTTCGGCCGGCAACACATTATATGCGGAATAGGTGGAGGCCGGCGGACAGACATTGTCGTTATAGCCCCAGCTATACCAACCCGGTATTTTTACAAATCGCGCAAAATTCACCACATCAAAGTATTTTGAATTTTCGATTTTCTCGGGTTTGTTGGTGAAATCATCGATAAAAATCTGTGGCCAACCACCGGCGCGGCCGTGTAAAAATCCCGTCATATCGGATAGTGCTGGGTAAAATGCAGCCAAATAATCAATACGATCGTCAAGTCCGGCGGTTACGATCGAAAGTGCTCCTCCTTGGCTACCTCCGGTAACGGCAATGTCTTCCCCATTAAAACCATCGACACTTTCTATAAAATCAACGGCCCTGACACAACCGAGATAGACACGACGATAATAGGCGTTTTCTTTATCGTCTAAATTAAATACTTGATAGTTGCTTAAAGGTCCGGCCCTCAAATCGTCATACACACCTTGGTCGAGATTGACCGGTATACCATGAATGCCAATCGTGAACGAGATAAAACCTTCCGCAGCTTCCCCAACATCGCCATAGTAAGGACGTATGCCCGCACCGGGAACATGTAAAATGGCAGGATATTTCCCTTCGGTCTTGGGCTTCGCCAAAATACCATAAATTTTGCCTTTGACATTGTCTAATTTTACATGGTAGACATCGACTTTGTCGGTGCATCGCTCGGGCATTAAGGTCAGTACCGCGTTCATGGGTACTTTTGCCAAGTCTTCCTTGCCCTGGTTCCAGAAGGCCTCAAAATCATTGGGCAAGGTGGTAGTTGGTTTTATTTTGTCAGGTTCAAAGCCGACGGTAGTGTATGACGAATATTCTTTTCCATCTACTTTTACGTTTGCTGTACATCGAAGAAAACCGGCTTCATTGAATTTTTTGGCCTTTACTTTTATAGAATTGTTTTTGAGTTTGCGGGTTCCCTCTTCCCAAATGGCAATAGAGCGATATCCTGGATCTGGTTGAACGCTATAGTTGACTTCAATACCTTCTAAAGGCACGTTGTTTTTGTACACAGAAATTGAAAATTCAGCCTGGTCGCCAATATCGTACGTCCAATCGGCATGGTTAGGGGTAACAATAACCTCGACCAGTTCTTGGCGGGGCTGGGCACTGAGGTAAAAAGAAAAAAGGAGTGCAAATACTAGGGAGGCATAAGGGTTTCGTTTCATTTTTTTGATGTTGGTTTGTGTACTGTTTTATATTTGCGGTGCAAGTAGTCAAGATTTTGAACCACTCTTGAAAGATAACAAAACCCAATGGAATTTTGGAATTGGAAATTTGGGAAGGTTTTTGGCCGAGTTTTTACTTATCCTTGATATAAAATAAACCCACCTCCCTTTGCCGAAAGGAGGAGCTCAACCATGATAAATATATTTATAAACCGTACTTTAAAATCCTTTTTTTACCGTTTTCTTTTACGGTAATTTGAAAGTGGTCATGGCCTACTTTTGACGGGATATCAAGTTTCATTTTGATATTGGGTATTTCTTTTTCATACGGCACGACCAAGGTTGTAAAGCGTATCGGCTGCAGAGCTTCTGTCTTTTTTAATCGATAGCGAAAGGCTGGTCGGGGTTCCTTTTTGGTGTATTCAAACGATACCCAGCCTTCTTCTTCGGAAAGCTCCAACCCTTTTTGTTGTTGTGTGCGAGCGATTACATTCCAACCTTGTTTAAAATCGGAACTGACGGAAAATCGTTTGTGGTCGAATACGGCATTACCAGGAGCGAGTTGAAAGTGCAGGTCTATTTCTCCTGTGGCAATCCCTATGGCTTCGTCAACGATTACAAAGTATCTTTTGTCTACGAAAAATACGGAACGTCGATGTGTGAGCTGATCATATCCCGCATTTTCAACAACCAGAATATCAAGGTTTTCGCCTGGTTGCCACAGCAGCAATTTCGGATTGTATTGGGTGTTTTCGCCATTTAGGGTCAGTGTTTGGTGTGCTTTGGTCTGACGAAACCACTTTCGACCTTCTGGGTCGCCACTGTAAATATAGCTTCCTGAATCGGGCATCAACGTCCGGCCACCGGCGTAGAGGGTGAAGGTTCCATTGTCGGGCTGACAATGTCCGCCTCCATCAGGGCCACATTTTAATACCATGCTTATGGCATTTTTGTCCCACCCACTTCTGAACGAATATAGTCCGCTTTCCTTCAGGGCGTAGGCCGTCTTTTCGGGTGCCGTTCCCGCTCTTCCTTCCGTGGCAAGAAAGAGAAAGTCTTTTCGATCGAAACGATCAGACCATTCCTTAAATTTCGCTGCGTATTGCCCGGGTTCTCCTGCCCAAGCATCGCCGAACTGGGCATTGGTTCCATCAGGAAGTCCTAATTTCATGGGTACTTCGCACATTTCTTCCAGACCTCTGATATATGATGCCGGAAATACACTTTCCAAACCGTTTATTTTGGCCATTTCATAAGTTCTGTAAAACCATCCAATACTGCCAATATGATAGCCCATAGCCAGTTCCCGCTGATGTCCGTCGGCATTGACCTGTCGGTCCATTTCCTTGTTGAGCCTTCGAATCGCTTCCGCCTTCCATTTTTCTGAATTTTTGAATTCAGGAAAAGTAAATGCAATAAAAGCCATTCCCTCGGCTTCCATCAGTGCCCAATTGCTTCCTGAGCTATAGGTGGTCATCAAGAATTCGGCGTGCTCGTAGGAACTGTTCATAAAAGCTACCAATACCTCGGGAGTAAAATGTTTTGATTGGATAAATTGGTGGAACAAGCCTGTCCAACTGCGCCCCCGAATGCCTGCCTCAATGGATCGCCATGCATATTTATGAGCCTCGTCTCGCGGATTTTTCTTTGTCCAGTCGACCAATTGAGCACACCATTCTTTGGCATAGCGCTCATCGCCGGCTTTAGCGTACACCATTCCCATAGCATTCCAAAAATACATGCGGTTAAGTTGCCATACCCATTCGTTATCGGGTACAGGTCTGGAATTCCAGTCTATGTCTTCACCACAAAAATGGGAAGGGTATGCCGGTTGCCCGACAAATACATGTTTTAGGGCATCGTTTGCCCATTTTTTGTCTTTTTCAGAAATAGTATTATTAGCCGAATCCTTTTTGAGGGGATGCTTTACCGTACTTCGCTTCTTATAGTATTTCAGGAGTTCATGTCCCTTAATCTCCAAGTTATCGGAACCGTCTTCGATCCTTTTAGGCCGAATATCGTCAAAATTCAAACGGTTTAAAAGCGTTTCGGTCTCGGCCCTAAAACCGTTGGATTGACCAATGGCTACGATTGGTGCGAAGCAAATTAGGGTCAACCCTATAAGAGCTCTTACTTTAAATAAAACAGACATCAACTTTCCTTTTATCCCAATATCCCTTGTATCTCGGTAAGCTCTGCTTCACTGAAACTAATGTTTTTCAATGCCTTTAAATTATCCAGCAATTGCGCTTCACGACTAACACCGATAAGCACCGTTGAAATACGGTTGTCTTTCAACAACCAGGCGATGGCCATTTGCGCAAGACTTTGCCCCCGTTTTTCGGCTATTTTGTTAAGACTACTGACTTTCTCAAGAACTTCGGGTGTTATTTGGTCTTTTTGTAAATAGCGACCGTCTTTGCTCGCGCGACTATCCTCAGGAATACCATTTAAGTATTTGTTGGTCAGAATGCCTTGTTCAAGTGGCGAGAAGGCTATAGATCCCATTCCTTGGTTTTCCAATTCTTCCAATAGGCCATCTTCGACCCAGCGATCTAACATATTATATCGGGGCTGGTGGATCAATAGTGGCGTTCCCAAGTCTTTCATGATCTTGGCGGCTTTGGCCGTCAATTCTGCGGGGTACTGGGAAATACCGGCATACAAGGCTTTTCCCGATTGAACGAGATGATGTAGAGCTCCCATGGTTTCCTCCAAGGGAGTATCGGGGTCTGGTCTGTGATGGTAAAAAATATCTACGTATTCGAGTCCCATTCGTTTTAAGCTTTGATTTGCGGAAGCTATCAAATATTTACGTGAGCCGAAATTACCATAGGGTCCGGGCCACATATCCCAACCCGCTTTGCTAGAGATGATGAGCTCATCGCGATACGGTTTAAAATCCTTTTGAAAAATAAGACCGAAATTTTCCTCGGCGGCACCAAATGGTGGTCCATAATTATTGGCCAAATCAAAATGGGTAATTCCGTTGTCAAATGCGCAACGCAACAGACGTCGGCCCACTGTCAGGTCATCGGTGTGGCCGAAATTATGCCAGAGTCCCAATGATAATAGGGGCAAAAGAATACCACTGTTGCCACAGCGACGGTATTGCATCGTGTCATAACGTTTGACATCGGCCTGATAAAGATTAAAATGGAAGGCGTCGTTTATTTTCATGATGTATTTTTTTCGTTACTTACTATTCTTTTTAATGCGAGGAAGCAATGGAATTACGTTCGGAATAAATTATCCATTCGAACTTTGAATATATGCGAATATAAGGCAATCGTATTAAAATGAGTGCTAAATGTATTTGTGCGAGCCATCACATTGCGGCAATTTTTTGGATCGGCCACAAATACAATCGTTAATACCTTTTCCATCTAGAATTCGTTGCCGATATTTTTCAATCCTTGCTGTTCTGGTTTTCGATTGTTTAGGCGCGGAAAAATAAAGATTGTAACCTCTTTGCCGTCCGGGTGTTAGGGCTTCAAAAGCCGATTTCAGACCGGGAGATGCCTTAAGTTGTTGCTGAAGTTCTTCGGGAAACATGAGATCCTTACTTTGTTTAAAAGCTACTTTTACGCCCGCTTTTTCAACCTCGATGGCCTCATAGATATAGGCTTTTATCTGGGGCGCCATCGCGACGATTTGTTTAACATCGGTAAACTTAAACAATCTACCGGACTGCGAATTCTCTCCAGGGGAAACCAAAAGGCCATGAGTGTCTTGTAACAAAGCACCCTTAAAAAAGCTAAGGGCGCAATACGCTTTAAAACCTCCCAGAATGGCAATGTTTTGCTTTTGGAACGTATAACATGGTGAGCGCCATTTTAATTCTTCGGTAAGCTGGCAGTCGAGAAGAATCGCTCTTAGTTGTTCCAGCTCTTGCCGCCATTGTGTGATCGTTGTAAAATAATCGTCAACCTTGCGATTTGTGCTCTGCATTCTTGTTAGTCTAAAATAAGGTAGGGTTAGTGCGGATTAAATTATGAATTATTCTTGTGCTTTTTAAACTATTTGGTATTAGGGAGGCACAGATTGCCGTTAATTAGGAGGATCTCTCCCTGATTTACATTCATGGCGCAATGGGTAGTTTTGGAGACTCTCCTCTTTCTTTAAAGAGGTGTAGGCTGCTGAGGCAAGGTGGGGGAGTTTAATTCACCAAAATCCTATTTCAGTATTAAATAGAAAACCGTCCGTCCTGAGGTTTCACCGTCAGGACACCTCCCTTCCCGATAGTAATCGGGAGGGAGGAGCCGGCACAATAACTATTGTTACATCATGACCAGAGCTTTTTGCCCGCCCGAACGCACCCCTTTCGGTATGGGCGGGTTTTGTAATCATTTTCATTTTTCTATTGCCTTAAGGAAGCTTTGGGACGAGAGATTTGGTGGACATAGCAAATATGCCCAAGCCATTAAATTTAGCACTTTTTGCTAGGAGCGTTAGTATTGGATAGAATTACTTGGTCATTTTGAGTTTTTCCAAGCTGTTACTTGCGTATTGTGCATAAGGATATTGCTCCAACGCCTTTTTATACCATTTAATTGAATTGATGGTGTCTCCTGCATATAAATAAAATTCAGCCCTTGAGTCATAAGGGTTATATCCCTTTGGATGTAGTTCGACAGTTTTCTCAATTGCCAATGTACCCGCTGCCAAATCACCATCATATTTCAATAGGTAGCCTTTATAATTATTTGCTGCCGCTCCTGTATAATTGAAATTATTTTCTTCACAGAATTTAATAAGTTTGTCTAACTCCTTAATTCTGGCAGCGTTATCTCCTTCCATAAATCTCGTATACATATAATGAATAAAATGACTATTTGATAATTCATGCATTTTGCTCCAAATTTTCCGTCTATTTATCCTTAAACTGTCATTTACATTGTCAAAATCAAGAAGCGATACGAATAATTTATTAACTTCATTTTTATCATCAACGAACTTATTGGCCATTCGTTTGTGATAATCTTTTCTACTACCTTCACTTAGAAAACCAAGAAGAACATGTGATGCAAATAAGCTGGAATCTAAATCGACTGCGGATTCGGAAAAAATAAAAGCATGATTATTCTCATACGTTATATATCTGTTAAGCCCCTCTTTGGCCAAGTGATTTGCTATTTTACTGTTACCTTCCCATTTAATTCCATCATGGACAATTGTTTCTTTTGAATTGGCAACGGTTTCAGGATTTTGACAACCAATTGTCGTAATGGTAAAGATTGTTGAAATAAACATCAGTTTTTTCATATTGATAGTTTTTGATTATCCCAAACAAATGAATAGCCATATTGAGGCTATCCTCGTTATAACAACAAGATAAAAATAATTAAAGAAAGGTGCCACGTAAGAACCCCTTGTGGGCAATATATTTGAATGGCGTTAATTTCCGGGTAGGCTAGCTACTTCATTGATTCCGGGATTAATTATAAGGGATTGTCTCAAGAACATGTGAAATGGCCTTCAATCTGGCGCTTGGTTTTTTATCGGCGCTGATAATGGTCCACGGTGCGAGCCCCGTGTTCGTTTTTTCGAACATTCGCTCTTTAAATTTGCTATACTCGTCCCACAAATCTTGTGCCCTCTCGTCAACTGCCGTTATTTTCCAACGCTTTAAAGGATCCTTTTTCATGTCTTTAAAACGCTTGGCCTGCTCTTTTTTGGAAATGGAAAAGTAGAGCTTGATAAGGTGTGTTTTCGATTGGATGATCATTTTTTCAAAATCGTTGACCTGCGACATAAAAATCTCATATTCGCTTTCGGTACAGAAATTATTTACAGGTTCTACCACGGCCCGGTTGTACCAACTTCTATCAAAAAACACAATCTCGCCAGGCTTGGGTAATTGGTTTATATATCTTTGGAAAAACCATTGTTTTCTTTCATCGTCCGTTGGAATGTTTAGGGCAACGATTCTGTAATGCCTCGGATTGATGTATTGCGTGAATCGGCGTATGGCCCCGCCCTTACCAGCGGCATCGCGTCCTTCACAAATAATGACGATCTTTTCGTCATTCTCAATGGCCCAGGTCTGTAGTTTTATCAGCTCCTCTTGCCTCTTTTGTAGTTCGAGATTGTATTCTACCTCCTCCAACGATTTGACAAGGTCTACTTTTTTATTTTTTAAAAGTGAATGAAGGCCAAGCTTCGAGTTGAGCAGGGTGACTTCCTTTTTGTTTAGTTTCGGTTTACTCATAACTTATCATTGCAACACTTTAAGGCAAATCGGGTTCAATAAATACTTTACTTATCGATCTGCACAATACTTCTGTGGTACCGCATCACGATATTGGGGTCAGGTAGAAGGGAAACCTTTGATTTCCCCTTTCCATTATAGTCGAACTGCGATAGTACGTACCGCATGCTTTCAAGTCGGGCCTGTTTTTTATCGTTCGCTTTTACGATGACCCAAGGGCTAAAATTGGTATGGGTCTTACTGAACATCTCTTCTTTATAATGTGTATAGCTATCCCATAACTCCTGCCCTTTCATGTCAACAGGGCTATATTTCCATCTTTTTAAGGGATTGTTTAGCCGGTCGTCGAACCTCTTTTTTTGCACATCCTTTGATATGGAAAACCAAAACTTGATTAGTTTCAGATTATCTTCGTAAAGCAGATGTTCGTATTCAGGAACTTGCACTATAAATTTTTCATATTGCTCTTTGGAACAAAAGCCCATCACAGGCTCTACCACTGCCCGATTGTACCAGCTTCTATCGAAAAAGGTAGTTTCACCCGCATTGGGCAATACTTTTATGTAACGTCTAAAGTACCATTGCCCCTGTTCAACTTCGGTAGGTTTGGTCAACGCGACGACTTTCGATGTTCGAGGATTCAGGTGCTCTTTAAAACGTTTTATAGAACCTCCTTTTCCCGATGCATCCCTTCCTTCAAATAGCACGGCAACCCGTAATTTTTGCTGTACTATCCAATTTTGAAGTTTGACCAATTCGGCCTGCAATCCGGCCAGTTCTTCCTCATAACTTAATTTTTTTAAGGTTTTGGCTATCGGAATGTTATTTTTTTTTGCGATTGAGATTAGGTCGCTTCGGGTTTTTGCTTCCAATAAGTGATGTGGTTCGAAATTCATAGGCTATGCATTTTTGCCCCTTGTTGGAACGACGCTTGTTTCGGTTAGCTCAAATTTAAGATGTCACAAGGGATATTCAAAACCGATGCGGAATAATATGTCACTTTACTTCGAAGTTCGATAGGGCAGTAAAATCTCCTTAAAAATTCAGGATATCGGTCGTAACTACTCCTTTGGCAACATATTTCGAATGGCGGTAATCTTCCAACGACCTTCCTCATGGGCAACAATAAAAGTGCTCCACATTTTTCGAATGCTGCCGTCGGCATTCTCTATTTCATAGCGGGCGTCAACAATGGCCGTTTGGTCGTTTAGAAAGCGAATGTGTTCAACGGCCAGGGTTCTGCCGCCTGGGTTGGTGCTAGAACTGCGAATCATGCCCTCCAACGCTCCTTTTTTGCCCCGTCGCCATTCCCCGGTCGAAACCAATTGATCCACCTCGGTAGTTAGCATGTTTTTTAGTGCTACGGTATCTTTGGTTTCCCGAACTTGGGCATATTCGGCGATCAAAGCGGTAATCGCTTTTTCTTTCTTATTTTGTGCCTTTGCATACGTGCCCATTAGTAGAAGTGCAATATACGCAACCCAAATCAGTTGTTTTTTCATAAGGTTTCTATTATGACGTTTAAAAAAGTGTACCGACCTTATACCAGCCGCCATTTCTTTCGTGCCTTTCGGGATAACATTTTGTTGGCCTCCGAATCACCTATAAACTTTTCTTTATCCGGATTCCATTGTAGTTTTCTTCCCAGCCGCCATGAAATCAGCCCCAAATGCATCGGCAGGGTCATTTCTCGGGCATAGGCCAGATTTGATTCTGGTGGGGTTCTAGACTTTACGGCATCGACAAAATTCTGCTGGTGTCCCGGGGAACGGGGAATACTTTTTGGTACTTCCGGAATATCAGTGACCGTCTCCCCGTTGATGGTAATCTTGCGGTTGTTGTAATCACAGACCAAGGTACCTTTGTCCCCTTCAAAATAAGCTCCGATACCCATTTCCTGGGCTCCGGGAACGTTTGGTGGTGTTGTTGACCAGTGCAAGTTCAAATCCTCGAATTCATAATCGATATCGATCCATTTCGGAGTGTCGGAAATTCCTGCAGCTGCTTCCCCTCTAGCCGCTATGCTCTTTAAGCCCTTGGGTTTGAGCGCCCAAAAGGCCACATCGGCGATATGGCACCAAAAATCAGCAAACATTCCTCCCGAATAGTCCAAAAAGTAGCGATAAGTAAAATGGCAGCGCTCAGGTATATAATCTACATA
>CBDULZ010000051.1:0-33307 GCA_965368185.1 uncultured Kriegella sp. | reverse complement strand
GGCATTGGCACTTGCGTAAGGCATCAAAGATTAGTTTTTTCCTTCTGACTTGACACCGAAAAAGCCTCTTAAAGAAGGGTAGATGGTCTCATTTTTCCCGGAATTACAGGATTGTACAACTATTACCTTATTAACAGTAGATTAGTTTATTCTTCTACTTTTCCCGGGGCCTTATATTCCATAGCCTGTCTTGCGGCTTCCTTTTTAGCTTTGTACGAAGTAAAAACTTTGTAAAAAATTACCAGAAGCACAACCAATACTACAGAAGTCATGATGGCCGTAAACTCTTTATCAACATCCATACTTTCTATTTATTATATTAACTTACTGATAGGGATTGAGCTTTGATGCGTTTGTGAATATCTTCCAGTAACCTATCTGTTGTACCCCTAAATTAATAAAAATCAATGGTTTTTCCTTCAGTAAATCTTTTAGCCTACCCCTAAAATCAGGGAAGTTCATTTTATTGAAATGCAAAAAAAAGTGCCGTTGAAGATGTATTCGGTACTTCCATAAGGCACCGAACACTGGCTTTATATAGCTGAACATAAAAGACAAAAGCCCTTTAATAGAGCTTAGATCGGTTCTGTTTTTCTTGAACTATGTGCTTGTGCAACTGTTACTGTTGTTGTACACTGTCTTTTATTTAATTCGGACTATATTAGCATGAAAATCAGTCATTAGATAAACCCTGTCAAATTTGGAATCTGTTTCGTAGTTTTCTTCATCATTCAGTGTGTAAGATGCAGAATTAAGTGAACCAATTAAAAGAACTAACCAAAATTCGGAAAGTTCAATTTTACTTTTTTCATAACCTTTAATTTTCTTCTCTTTTTTTTCTATCTCTTGCTTCAACTTTTCTTTAGTTAAGTATTCAGATTGCCAATTTTCTTCATCAAAGTGAAAACTAACTAGAGAATGTTTTGATGTTCCTATTTTTGTGACGAAATAAGGCAATTCAGCCTTATTTCTCGACATATCTGAATAAACTAGATCAGCGATGAATTCTGCCAATTCGGCTTTTTCATTCTGTTTATAGATTAATTCATCATTTAAGATTGATATCGATGCGAGAACATTATTATTCGGATATTTTGATTTGAAAATTGTTTCAGAGTAATCCAAAAGTGTCTTTATACTGAAATATCTTTTTGCATTTTCAGTAGTGATTCGAGTGTGTTCTAATCCGATTAATTTTTCTTCGTTTTTAATTATAAAATCTGGGTTCGGTGGTTGTGGTTTTTGAACGATTTGAATATCGGAATCCACTTTCTGAACAAATTTTCCAATTTGACAAACCTCAAGTACTTCCTTATCTTCTAGCGTATAATTATCAAAGACAGGATTTATTATTCTTCCTAATTCCTCTGACTCTATTTTGAAATTAGAAATTACTTTCTTTAAATTCTCTTTGTTTATTTTGAGTTCCATTCTTAGCTTGTGTACAACATGTAAATATAGTTACTAGTGACTATATCCCATTAAACCCCTAAGATAACAAAACCCGACAGTGCAAAAAACTCCGTTTATTATTGCTTTTGTTATAGGAGTGGATGAGCACCAAAGTAATGGCACAACCAGTCAACCTTGCTACAATACCTGCAGAAGACCTTAAATGAATTAAGTTTGGTAAATAAGCAGTTCTAGTTTAGATAACTTATCTGGCAACTAATAAAATCGGCTGTAGTTTTTACGTCTACGTTCTTTAAAACTAGAGATATCAAAAACCAAAAAGAGTTCGAGTGAATTTGGTATCAATTGTTTGGCTTGTGCGCCAAAAGGCAATCTATAGTTGAGCCCCAATTCAAAAGTTTCCAAAATAATGCTTGTCGCAAAGCCAATTTCAGAGAAGGTGGCACTTTCCATAAAATTTAGGTGTTCATTGACTCCCACACTAAAATTGCCCAAGGTCACATCTTGGTAGAAATCAAGTCGCGTATTCGGGCCTTGCACCGATACGGCATTAAAAAGGTATAAATACGAGTATTCGGGCAATTTCGTCTGTCCGTATTTATTGATGTCCATTTCGTAACCGAACTGCCCTGAAATCAGCATATTCAGGTTTACATTGTTCTCACTTTGCCGTGACGATATTTTAGGTTGGTTCAAATGTTTGAACGCCAGACCGAAAAGCATGTTGATATCGTTATGTACCATTACCGAGGCACCCATATCGAGGTATCCGATGTTTTCCGATGCTGTTATGGGGTCAATGGTGTTTGCGCTGATCTGGCCCGTAAATATGTTGATCTGGTCTTGGAACGTCAGGTTGTTAAAATCATACTTATAATTACTGTAACCTGCCGTGATACCGGGGTAGAAAATCCAGTCGTTCGACAATTCCAATTTATACATATAACTTAAGGCCGCCGAAGTATAATTAAAACCCGAGTTGTTCAAATTGTTATTGAACAGGTCAAGCCCCAATTGAAAATTATACTCTTCAAAGGCTGTAGATCCAAAGGCGTATTTATGTTGCGATTGCGCTCCTTGGTTCTGGCTTGCGAATTCGGCCAACACCCCAATTCTGGTCTTATCTTTAAAGGCATGAAAACTAGGGTTTAACGATGCCGGGTTCTTACTGAGGTTATGCACGAACTTTTCTTGGGCATACGCCCCCAACGAAATAAGAACGAGCAGTAGGGTGGTTATCAGCTTTGGTTTTATCATTATCGTAATATTGCGGCTTCGCCTGATTTGGTTATTTGGTTATTCTCTTTGGTGGTTCCGACGAACAGGTATCGGAAAGATTTGTTTTTATACAGTTTTCCCGAACTGTAGGTACCGTCCCAACCCCAATTAACGGGCATATCGTCGAAATCGTAGGCAACATCATAGACTAGTGCGCCCCACATATCGAAAATTTGAAAGGTAAAAGAAGCTACTCCCGTAATCTCCCCTTGGAAGTAATCGTTTATACCATCGTTATTTGCCGAGAATACATTCGGGAACATCACATCGTAACCATTGCCAATCTGCACCTCTTGGGTTACCGTTTTACTGCAACCCTGTTCGTTGAAAAGGGTCAAGGTCACCGTAAATAGACCCGGATACGCATAATTGTGAACAACCATGGTACCGTCGGTATTTGGATCGACATTTACAACGGGACTGCCATCACCGAAATCCCACGATGCATTTCCGGCACTCAATTCATTTGTAATATTGAACCGAATGTCTTCTTTGGCCATCAACAAACCTGTGATTTCAAACTCATCAGAACTATAATCGAATTCAGGGTCGGTAACACCTGAACTTATCGGCATGGTAAAGCCGCATCCTTCATCATTCACGACGTTAAGGGAAACATCCTCTAACGGATTTGCTATTTGTATCGAATAAGTATCCGTACCCGTTTTTACGGAAGGCATCAGCGCATTGTCATAGTAAAAGCTAAGATCACCACCTTGGCTATTAAAAATGGACACCGAAATACTGCCGGGATTTCCTAAACACAGTGCATCGTCTAAATACGGCCCATCGACCAAGCTCAGCGATTCCGTTTTGTTCAGCGTGATGATCTCTCGGTAATAGTACGCAGGATCGGCCTCTGTACATCCATTTATCGTACTGGTAACCGTAAGTCGGTAGCGCCCTTCTTCCAAATTGCTTAGCTGGGTGATATTTTGCCCCATGGGCGCGTAGGTCGCAGCGGGATTGCTTGTTGTACCTGCTTCCTCTTTTTCCCAAACAATGGTATAAGGCCTAAGTCCGCCACTCACAACAATGGAAATAGCCCCATCATTGGATGAACCACAACTTACCAGATCGATAGTTTTATCGACCACTATTGGTTCGTAGGTCGTATTAAAAGTAAATTCGATTATATCGGAAGTACAGTTTTTACTGTCGGTAATTGTCAACGAATAGGTACCGGCGATGGCATCGAAAGCGGTAATATCTTGGGCCACGAAATTGTTCGGACCCGTCCAATCATATATGTAATAGGTATCGTTATTGGCAGCCACAAAAGGAGTTCCGCCTACAACGAGATCCGTATCGAGAACAAAGGCGAAATTAGTCTCACAAGCCGCTATCGTATGTGATTGCACCCCGTTATAGGAAAGTACTTCATAACGATCCATCGTAAACGTTTGTACCACGCACTGGTTTGTATCGGTTACGTCGATAACATGACCATCGTTCGACAGCGCACTTATCGTAGTTTCAGCGCTCGTAAAAAGCACCGGTGTTCCGTTATCTACGGTATATTGATATGGTGGGGTACCGCCCTGAACGGTGAACGTAAACGTTCTTCCCGTATTGGCATCGATACAACCCGGGGTTTCCGTTTGAACCTCTTGGGCAACAAATACTTCCGGAGCGCTGACTTCAAAGGTCTGACGAACCGTACAAGGTGCAACAGGATCGCTATTGGTATCTTTGATCACAACCTCATAAGACCCTGCGCCTAAATTCGTAAGATTTGTATTGTTCGTAGTATAGCTCGTGCCGTTTTTAAACCAGGTTATCTGTAATTGGCTGCTAGGATCCGAACTGATTTGAATACTGATTTCAGCATTGGTATCACCGGCACATTGTAGTTGCTCATTGACCGTTTGCACATTGCTGATCTCAAGCACCGCTTTCGAGGCAACATTGGCCGTAAAGGTGGTACTACAACCAATTTGATCGGTAACCGAAAGCACGTACACGCCCGGAACAAGATTCGTTATATTTTCCGAGGAATAGGTCGCATTGTTGGGGCCTGTCCAGTTAAAGTTATACGGAGGGAAGCCACCGGTTACGGTCGTCGCCCCAATATTCAAACTGATGGTACCGTCATTTTGACCAAAACAGGTCGCGTTTTCTACCACTACGGAAGCTTCATCGAACTGCAAGCCTAAAGGCAGGGTCACAGACTCCGATTCTTCCAAGCTACAAGTAGATCCTTTTACACTTACGGTATACGTAGCACCCCCCGATAAATCGGTATAAGTAACATTCGGATTATTGGAGGTTTGTACCAAGGTTGTTCCATTCGGTCTCGTAAGCGTATAGGTAAACGGCGCTATGCCCCCCGTACTCGAGGCTGTGATCGCGGTGTTACACGTATCGCCGATATTCAAGACCAATTGTTCCGGTTGTGAAACAAGAAACGGAGACGAGGTTATTCCACAGAATTCATTATAAACCGTCAGCAAGTAAACGCCTGCCGTCAAATCGGAAATGCTCAAGGTTGATGCGCTAAAACCGGTATCACCGACTTTTGTCCATTCATAGGTATTTGCAACCCCGTTCGGTTGGGTTATGACATTGGATGCGCTGGCATTGGTAGCACTTCCCGTACTTACGTAGGCGGTAAAGGGAATTCCCGTAACTTTCGCGGTCAATATGATTTCGTTTGCATTGGTCGTTGCAATTACTTCACTAAGATCAGCTCCGGTCGCCGTGTTTATTTCCTGGGCAAGGGCAACGGCCACCTCATCGTTATTTTGCGGTTGATTTATACCGTTTAAGGTCACTTGATGCTCGTAGACAATACTATTAATAATTAAACTATAGGTATTGTTGAGTTCCGGAACACCAAAAAGAGAGACCGTATTGATTTGTGTTTGAGCGGTATTTCCACCGGTAATCCTGCTGTTTGGTATTACGATACTACCATCGTTTCCTCCGAAGCAACTGACGTTTGTTATATCATTATCAATAATCGCATCATTGTTAATTATAGGATAAGGAATGACCGTCACCAGTTTGGGTGATGTTTCATCCGTACAAGGAACACCGAAAATGGTACTGGTCACTACTCTTTTAAAATAGGTCGAAGTAGTAAGGGTCGTTGGTGGCGTATAATTGGGTTGTGTGGCACCAGAAACCAAGGTGTAGGTTTGATTGTCTGGGGAAGACCACCATTGATAGGTCAATGCTCCCGCACCTGTTGCGGATTCCAATTCTACAATGGCAAGGGGCTGGCTACCCTCGCAGACCGACTGATTATCGGTAATTTTTCCGGCATATACAGCGTTAAGTACCACTTGAACGGTATTGGTTTCTACCACACAAGTCAGGCTGCCAAAAGAGGTTCTACTTGTAGTTCTTTTGTAAAATGTGGTCTCCGTAGGAATCGGTGGTGTATACGATGCCGTGGTTATATTAATATCCGTCCACATAACACCATCAGGTGAGGCGTACCACGCATAAGTCTGATCGACAAAGGTGCTACCCCCAGTTACGGTCAATGCCGCTGGCACCACACCTTCGCAAATGGTCTGATTACTGTTCAAGGTTCCGGGGAGTAATTCGGCGGTAACCTCGACGGCGATCGTATTACTATCCTCAGAGCAGACAACATTGTTCAAATTGGAAAAAGTCGTTCGCTTAAAATAGGTCGTCGGGAAACTTCCGGCCTCGGGATCATAAGAACTATTTACTGCACCATCGACAATACTCCAGGTCGAATTATCTTCCGATGAATACCACTGGTATCGTAAAACCCCTGAGGCAGTTCCGTCAACATTATTGCCCAAAATTGCAGGATCTTCACCAAAACAGATCTGCTGATCGCCCGTAATCGATCCCGCACTGACATCATTTATAATAATTTCAATGGTATTGCTCAATTTTTCAGGACCACAAACGCTCGCATCAACAGTTGTGCTGTATCCTCTGCGATAAAACTTATTGGAAGTAAAAGCTACACCCGGAGAATATGTCGGCCCAGTAGCACCGATAATCTCTGAAAAGGATACGCCGTCATTGGACTCATACCATTTAAAACTCATATAAGGAACCCCCTGAATCGTATTCGTATCGCCCAAGGTCGGCGGAACCGTATTGGAGCAGATCGTTATATTACTGCCTATGGTATCTGCATTAGGTACCAGAACGACGACGACATTACTCTCGACAATACAGGTAACCCCGGATATATCGGTACTGTACGTGGTTCTATGGTATGAAGTTGTTTGTGTTAGCCCAGCTGGGGGATCATAGCTTGTTCCGTTGGCACCCGTTATCAAAACATTATTGGCATACCATTCGTAGGTCAACGTCTGTCCGGTTGCAGCGGTCAATTCCTCTATCAAACTTGGATCGTCGCCCTCGCAAATAACTTCTTCACTAGTGCCGTTCGTACCATTCGCATTTGTCGTACCAATACTTCCAGGGGTCGCGTTCCCACCATTGATAAGTTCAAGTACATTACTTGTAACACTGCACGAAACCCCATTTAAGGTAGACGTGGTAATTCTTCGATAGTAGCTGTCTTGGGTCACCTGAGGGGGATCATAAGAAATGGCGTTAGCTCCCGTGATATCGGAAAATGTGATATTGTCGCTGGAAAGCTGCCATTGATAGGTCACTGCCCCTGAAGCAATAAGCGGGAAATTGGTATCAAAAGGCTGTGGATCTCCATCGTTGCAGACGACAGTGCTTCCCGTTCCTCCCGAAACAAAGGTTATTCTATGATTGACGGCATCGTCAAATTTATTTACATAAACGATTATTGGTTCTGTCGTAGCTTCACAAGTAGCACTCAGTAAGGTAGTCGTAGCTTTTCTTCTATAATAAGTTTCTAGCTCCCCTGAATTGCTTGGTGCATAAGTAGCTTGATCGGCTCCGGCGATATCGGACCATGTGTTGCCATCAGGAGAGGTTTGCCAGGTATAGCTGATCGTTCCGTTGGAGGTTGCATCGACCGAACTCGTAAGTGCCGCTACATTATTGGAACCACAAACGGTTTGGGTCTGTGAAATATCACCCTCAGACAACGTAAGCAAGGTTACCAAGGTAGGAAGACTAGAAGCTTCACAGGTATTGCCATTACTGGTAAAAGTTACATTTCTTTTAAAATAAGTCGAAGTGGTCAGACCTGTTGCAAAACTTAGGCTTTCCCCAGTTTCACCGGTCATTACTGTATAATTTACATCATCTGCTGATGATACCCATTGGAAATTTATACCGACACCTGCTGGCGTACCATTGGCAACATTAATCGTGGCGGGCGTTTCTTCTTCGCAAACCACCTGATCGGCAGATCCTTCACCTCCTGCAATGGCTCCGGCCACATTAATAGTTACCTCATTTGTATAATCGGAGCAAACTTTGCCATTCAAGGTACTTGTATCCAACCTTCTATATTTTGTGGAGGATGTAAGTGTACCTGGCGTAAATGTTGCGCCCGTAGCCCCGGATATGGGCGTCCAACTGCCACCATTATCAGTAGAAGACTCCCAAGCGTAGGTCAAATTACCTGCGGCCAACGCATTTCCTAAATTTATAATGGTGTTTGGGCTTCCTCCCGAACAGATGTCTTGGTCATCGCCAATAACACCCGTAGTAAGTGTATTTACAAAAACGGTACTCTCCGTAGAATTTTCGAAACAGACCTTGGCATTGTCAGAAACAACGGTCTGTCGTCTATAGAACGTGGTAACGGCAGGTGCGCTGGCAAAATTAAATGCAGCATCTGTTTCCCCATTGATATTGGTAAAATTACCTGTTGTTTTTGATTGCCATTGATAGCTTATGTTCGGCCCCGCAGCCGTTCCGTTCGCGATAGTGATCGAAGCGGGTATTTCCCCTTCACAAATCGTTTGGGCGGCACTTGCATCACCTCCATTAATTTGATCAAGAACGGTAATTTCAATTTCATTGGTATATTCGGAACAGGTAAACCCATTTAAGAGTATGTTATCTTGTCTTCGAAACGTAGTCGATTGCGTCAAGGCAACGGGTTGATAATCGGCGTTTGTGGCGCCCGAAATCGTTGTCCATGAAACTCCATCGAATTGTTCCCACTGGTAAGATATGGTACCTGTTCCCGTAGCATTGGCATCTGATACCAAAGCATTGGGCACTTCATTTGAACAAATTGTTTCGGTTCCGGAAATACTTCCGACAACAAAATTGGTAAACGTTATGGTGGCCACGGTACTAATACCTTGGCAACTGGCTCCTGAAACTGTTGTAATTCTTCTAAATTCTTCAACTCCGGGACTAAGGTTTGCACTGGCATTGTAAGTGTTTTGTGTGGCCCCACTAATATCCTCCCAAGTTCCTAGATTATTTTTTTGCCATTGAAAGGTACCGTTATTTTCGCCGTTATTTACCGTTAACAATTGCAAATCGCTTAATGCACAGATGTTCTGATTTGTAGCTGTGCCTCCTAAAACTGTGGAATTTACGATAATGGTTACGGCCGGTGTTTCCTCAAAACAACTGAACCCATTAATAACGTTAGTGAACCTCCTTTTAAAGGATGTTGAATTCGCCAAAGGCGTAGGTTGATAGAAATTATCGGTCGCACCCGCAATAAGATCCCAGGTGCCTGAATCGTTTTTGTACCATTGATAAGAATTCGCACCCGTTGGTGCCACAGCAACATCGCCAGAAGCGCTTAATTGTTGGGGTGTTTCAGTGGTACATACATTTTGACCTGTACCTTCGGTAATGGTTCCCGCATATATTTCATTCACGGTAATGGTTGCTGGCGAGCTTACCTGCGTACATGTTTCGCCATTTATGGTAAAAATGGTTAGGCGTCTGTATTTGCTTACTCCATTTGGAAAAGAAGCCCTGTCTACCACCAATATTTCAGAGTTGGAACTTGCAATGGGTGTCCAAGTACCGCTGATTTCTTCTTCCCATTCAAAGGTTCTGGTTTGGGTAATGTTAGAATTGGTAACGCTAATATTTTGCACATCATCGACGGCACATACTTGTTGATCTACGCCTGTTCCACCAACAAGTGGATCAAAAGAGATGTTGGCGAGTGTCTGACTGTCACTTAGCGCATTAATATTATTTGCATTGCCATCGAGAGTGTATGTTAAATTTCCATCGGTAGTAGTTTCTCCCGAAACAAGGAGTATTCGAACGTTTTCGATGGTAACTACATCTAAAGACACTTGGGCATTCGCTGTAAGGGTAATTTCAAGGCGAGAGGGATCACCTGCGTCTTGCACTACCGTAGCAGCCGTAATATCGGTACCTGTTTCAGAAATTGTCGTTGCAGTTATTTCAAAGTTCGTTGGAGCTTGAATATAGAAGGTAAAAGTACCTATAGAAAAATCTGTGGCAAGGCCTTCGGTCAATGTTAGATCACCCAGATTGAGTTCTGATTGTGGCAAGTCAGCACCACAGGTATTGAAGTTTGCATACTGCAGGCTTGTGGTAACCTGCGCCATACCATACCATACAGTAAAACAAAACAACAGGATAAAGATGGTTAGCTTTTTGGTTGGTCTTATCATGATATTTGGTCGTTATTTGAAAAATGCAGTGAAACAGTACTATTTATTACCCTTTGTAGGAAATACCCTATAACGACCTAGAGGTTCAAAATATTGCAGCTTTTTCCAATAATATTAACATCTCCTTTAATTTGATGTGAAACTACATTTTGCGGTGGTCAAATGGCAGTAATTTCCCTATGTTCGGAGTTAATTGCATCATACGGCATTTTAGGATTGCGCCCTCTGGTTTTGTGGTTGTCTTAATTCCCTTTCCAATTTCGCCTTACTACTAAAAAACGCCTACCAACACAAGAATGTCAGCGTCTAAAAACCTAAACCAACCCGTACTTTTAGATATGCCGGCAAAAGGAGGAATAACCGATGGCTTACAATTTAAAAACACAACATTAACCTATGGTTATCAAATACTTACAAAATATTTTTTTAATAAACATTGCTTAACCATACCTTAAAATCGACTTTACCTAAACACTGGTTTTTATTTATAATCTTTGAATTTGCTGATATGCCGTGAATGAAAATTGTTCGAGTTTCCTTTTCGTACCTGCTGTCCGACTTCCTTATTGACCGTATGGGCTCGTATTGTTCGCCCGTAAAATTCAAGAAAATCAGAAAACCAATACCCAGCCCTCCAAATGAAAAAAAGATCTGTTGACCTAGTCGTGATTTCCGATGTGCATTTGGGCACTTACGGTTGTCATGCCAAAGAATTATTGAATTATCTGAAGTCGATAAAACCAAAACAAGTGGTGCTTAACGGCGATATCATAGATATTTGGCAATTCAGTAAACGGTACTGGCCCAAATCACATATGAAAGTGGTCAAGCTATTGATGGATTGGATAGCCAAAGGAACGGAAGTGCATTACATAACTGGAAACCATGACGAATTGTTGCGAAAATTCGTGGGTTTCAAAATGGGGTCGTTGAGTATTTCAAATAAAATTGTTTTGCCTCTGGACGGTAAAAAGGCTTGGATGTTTCATGGCGATGTTTTTGATGTTACCATGCAACATTCGAAGTGGATTGCCAAGCTTGGTGCCATGGGCTACGATTTTCTAATTCTTTTGAATCGAGGCGTCAATTTTATCAGTAAAAAAATGGGGAAAGGGCCGGTCTCAATGTCGAAAAGAGTAAAGAACGGAGTGAAATCGGCGATAAAATTCATCAGCGATTTTGAGCGTATAGCTGGTGATATAGCCATAGAAAAAGAGTTTGATTATGTGGTCTGCGGCCATATACACCAACCAGAAATTAAAAATATCAAAACGGAAAAGGGAGCAGTAATTTATCTTAATTCAGGAGATTGGGTCGAAAATCTCACCGCTTTGGAGTATCATGAAGGGCAATGGACCCTATATCAATACGAACAAGATATCGTGGCAAATGTCCAAGGTCAGGAAATTAAGGATTCTGTTGAAATACTGGAAAAAAACGAACTTTTTGAACGTCTAATAAAAGAATTCAGTACAATTTCCGGGCCTACAAAATGAAAAAAAAGCAGTATAAATGAAAGTACTTTACGCCATACAAGGAACTGGCAATGGCCACTTGAGCAGAGCACGGGATGTTATTCCCATATTACAAAAAAAAAGGGTCGACCTTGATATTCTCGTGAGCGGAACCCAGGCAGATATCAAAATTCCTTACCCAATTAAATATCAACTCAAAGGCTGGAGTTTTATTTTTGGCAAAAAAGGAGGGGTAGACATGTGGCGCACATATCTAAAGACCAACTCAGTAAGACTCCAAAAGGAAATCAAAAGTATTCCTGTTTCCGATTACGATTTGATTATCAATGATTTTGAACCAGTTTCGGCCTGGGCCTGCAAACAGAAACATATGGAATGTATCAGCCTTAGTCATCAGGCGGCCGTTCTATCGCCAAAGGCGCCTCAACCAAAAAAAATCGACCGTTTCGGCAAATTCATCCTTCGGAAATATGCCCCGACGACTAAACAATACGGGCTGCATTTTAAAAATTATGATGAAAATACCTTCACCCCAATCATACGTCAAGACATTCGAAATATGACCCGTACCACAGGTAATCATTATACCGTGTATTTGCCTTCCTATAGTGACGAAAAAATCTTAAATGTACTTTCAAAAATTAAACAAGTTGAATGGGAGGTTTTTTCGAAACATGCAGATAATGATTTCTTCTGGCGCAACATCGCCATTCGTCGAATCAACAACGAAGCCTTTATAAGAAGCATGGCATCGAGCAAAGGGGTACTTTGTGGCGCAGGCTTTGAGACGCCAGCGGAGGCCCTGCATATGGGCAAAAAACTTATGGCCATACCAATGAAGGGTCAATATGAACAACAGTGCAATGCCGCTGCTTTGATGGAAATGGGTGTACCCGTAATAAAATCACTAAAAACCAAACACCTTGATAAGGTAAAACACTGGGTAGAGAGCAATAAAAAGGTCGATTTATACTATCCGGATATTACAGAAAGCATAATTGATCAATTACTTCAAGAAGTGGTCATAGGCCAAATCCACTAATACACTAAATGACCTACAACACAATTCCTTCAGGTTTTGAACTGAACACCGATGACTATGAAAATGATTTTATTTGGGGCGTAGCAACCGCCGCTTATCAAATTGAAGGCGCCCACGCCATTCATGACAAAGGAGAATCGATATGGGATCGCTTCGTTTCCCAAAAGGGAAATATCTATCAAGAACACCATGGGGAAGTAGCTTGTAATTTTTACCATCGCTATAAATCGGATATCGAACTGATGAAGACAATGAACATACCTAACTTTAGGTTTTCATTGTCATGGTCTCGATTGATGCCTAAAGGGGAAGGAGCATCGAGCAAAGCCGGCATTGATTTTTACAATAGAGTCATCGATCATTGCTTAAAATGCGGCATTACTCCATGGGTAACAATCTATCATTGGGACTTGCCACAGAATTTGGAGGATAAAGGAGGTTGGACCAATAGGGATATAATCGGCTGGTTCGAGAACTATGTCCGTCTCTGTGCAAAACATTTTGGGGATCGCGTCAAACACTGGATGGTACTTAACGAACCGATGGTATTTACCGGGGCCGGTCATTTTTTGGGGGTTCATGCCCCTGGCCGCAAAGGTTTGAAAAATTTTCTTCCCGCCGTGCATCATGCCGCTCTATGTCAAAGTGCGGGAGGTAGAATTATACGTATGGAGGTGGCAAACGCAATCATTGGCACCACTTTCTCATGTTCCCAAATAACACCTCGTTCAAAGACCAAGAAGGATGTGCATGCGGCTCGTAAAGCAGATGCCTTACTCAACCGCCTTTTTATCGAACCATCTCTAGGTTTAGGCTATCCAAAAGACATCAAAATACTGCAACGCATAGAAAAATTTCAACGGCCCGAGGATGAAAAAAATCTTATTTTCGATTTTGATTTTATTGGAATTCAAAACTATACCCGAGAAGTCGTAAGGCATAGTTACACTACCCCCTATTTAAGGGCGAAAATCGTAAAAGCCTCAAAGCGGAACGTACAAACGACATTGATGGGCTGGGAAGTATGCCCTCCAAGCATATACGCCATGATTGCAAAGTTCAATGCCTATAAAAAGGTCAAAAAGATAATCATAACTGAAAATGGTGCCGCTTTTCAAGATACTTTCAAGAACGGGAAAGTGCACGACCCGCAACGCCTATCTTATCTTCAGCAATATTTAAAAGAGGTACATAAAGCCAAGACCGAAGGATATAAGGTTTCCGGTTATTTTGCATGGACCCTTACCGATAATTTTGAATGGGCCGAAGGCTATTACCCTAGATTTGGATTGGTCTATGTCGATTTTCAAAATCAAAAAAGGATTGTGAAAACATCAGGTAAATGGTATAGCGAATTCTTAAAACCGCTGATCGACTAAGTTTCGAACTAGTGAAAAAGAAAAAACCGATGTCTGCACCGGTTTTGACCTAACTGACTCAAATACTGAATTTTAAGAACGTCTCCTCTTTATAAGGCCGTTCAAAAATAACCCTACAAAATCCTTCGAATGTAAGAACGTTTAAGCAATTGATTAAATTTTAAACAGAACCATCCGAGTAGCCTAAATACATAACACCTTTACTTGAAGCCGACTTTCATCATTTTACCACAAGCTCTAAGGGGCTATTAATTTTTTGGGCAAAATCACTCAAGTAACTATCCCAAGCTTCCTTGGTTTGAAATTGTCCACTTTTCTTCCATGAAAAACCTGCGTAGTATACTACTTTTTGATCAGCAACTTTTAATTGGGCGAAAAGATTGCTCTCATCAGTTCGTTCCGTCACATAATGATCGTGGCCTATCATGGTTCCTTGTGGGACTACGATACCCGTACCTAATTCCGAATCTTCATGGGGTTCCCAATAACTAAGCCAACTTTCTTCCTCATTAATAGCGACTTCTCCATCTTTTTTGTGCAAGGTTAAGCCTGCGGAAAGGGTGTCCGTTCCATTGACCACAATTTCAAATCTCGTGAGATTACTTCCATAGTCCAATGAAATATGCTTTTCTTCGGTAATTTGATTTCCAGCGGCATCCCATGTAGCATAGGTCAATATAAAACTTGTACGAATGGCCCCATTGTGAAGTGTTTTCCAAGAAACATAATTTTTAGAAGTGTAATAGCTCGTGTCAATCTTAACGGCCGTACCTCCTACCCCCCGACTTGGCCCAACATGGAAATTATCAAGTCCCTCTCCTGTGTCTTCATGATATGAACCATCAGTTTCCAATTCTTTTTTGTACCACTTATTGATAATAGGATAATCGACCCTTTTGAGCCAAGCGTCGATACCACTTGACAGCGTACCTCCTTTGACTCCGTCTTCCACCATTTTCTGTGCGGTTGGGCCATAGGTTCTGAAGGCTACGCGGTCGTTTTCCCAGGCATAGTCATCGGTTCTTTCCGGTACAAACCTTGAATAACAGCGCTCTTCGGTCGCAGAGGAGGGTGAATCATTCTGAACGATTTCAAAGGTTTTTTCTGAAAGCGCTTTTATTTCCGGTTGAAAAAGCAATTCATCTAAAGTTCCATCACTATTCGAATCAACAGCCTGTACGACGAGTGTTTTTCCGGTTTCCGAATCCACAATACCCAAGGTGCCAAAATCCGTCGTTTCACTGTTTAGCCCCAAACTGTTCAAGTCTAATGACAGGGTCTCAAAAGAACGGTCGCTATTCAAGGTATTCTTAACAACAATCTGTTTATTGCCCGGTGAATTTTGGCCGCACCCAAAACATAGTGCAATAACAACCAGAGATAGAAAAGCCGTATTTATTCGCATATCTAGTTTTCGTTTGATGGTTTACCGATGGTCGCCAAAATACCACCATCTACATATAATATATGACCGTTAACAAAATTACTCGCCTTAGAGGCCAAAAATACTGCCGCACCCCCTAAATCATCTGGATCTCCCCATTTTGCAGCTGGGGTTCGATTGACAATAAAATCGTTAAACGGATGCCCGTCGACCCGGATCGGTGCTGTTTGGGATGTAGCAAAATAGCCCGGACCTATTCCATTGATTTGAATATTGTGCTTGGCCCATTCCGTAGCCATATTCTGCGTCAACATTTTCAATCCGCCTTTTGCAGCGGCATAAGCACCTACCGTATTGCGGCCCAATTCGCTCATCATCGAACAGATATTGATAATCTTGCCTTTTTTTCTGGCAATCATACTTTTTACCACATGCTTAGAAACTATAAAAGGACTGACCAAATCAATATCAATGACCTGTTTAAAGTCGGCCACCTCCATTTCTTCGAGAGGTGTTCTTTTTATAATTCCGGCATTATTGATCAAGATATCGATAGCACCTACTTCACTTTGAATCTTTTGTACGGCTTCGATTACCTCAGCCTCATCAGCTACATTGAATTTATAACCAAAAGCCTTAAAACCTTCCGATTCATAATATTTTACGGCATCATCTATTTTTTGCTGTGACGAATTACCGTTAACAATTAGGGTCGCACCAGCGTTACCCAATCCCTTTGCCATCGCCATACCGAGTCCGTGTGTGCTACCCGTAACCAAGGCGATTTTGCCTGTTAAATCAAACAATGAATTATCCATAACTATCTTAATTCGGTTATTTTAGCAACATCCATATCGGTATAATCGAGGTTTTCTCCCGCCATTCCCCAAATAAACGTGTAATTTGAAGTTCCTGATCCAGAGTGTATTGACCAAGGCGGTGAAATTACGGCTTGGTGGTTATGCATCCAGATATGTCTTGTTTCGTTAGGTTGCCCCATAAAGTGACAAACGGCCTGTTCTTCGGGTACATCCATATAGAAATAAACCTCCATACGACGGTCATGAACGTGTGCGGGCATGGTATTCCAAACGCTTCCCGTTTTTAAGGTGGTCATTCCCATTTGCAATTGACATGTGGTAACCACCCCACCAATAATCATTTGGTTTACGGTACGGTGATTGGCTGTTTCCAAAGAACCCAACTCAAGCTTATTGGCATCTTCTAAACTAACCTTTTTCGTAGGATAATTGGTATGGGCAGGTGCCGAATTCAAATAAAATTTGGCAGGTTCGCTTTCCGAATCACTTTTAAAAACAACTTCTTTTGCACCCATACCGACGTACAAAGCATCTTTGTGACCCAAGGTATATGAGGTTCCATCGACTACGACAGAACCATTGTTACCCACATTGATGATACCCAATTCGCGACGGTCTAAAAAGTATTCCGACTTTAAAGGATCTATACTCTCCAAGGTCAAAGACTTCTTTGGCACAGCCGAACCGGCGATATAGCGATCATAGTGGGAATACGTTAGAACCACCTTTCCTTCCTGCATGAGGTTGTCGATTAAAAATTCGTCCCTCAATTGAGTTGTATCGTATTGTTTCACGGCTTCCGGACTGGAGGCGTATCTCGTTTCGTAACTAGTTGTCATTGTCTATATATGTTATTGATTTTGTTAAAAAGAATGTAATTCTTACATCTTGGGTTAAACAGTATTTCTATAACCAATTCATACTGATGGTTTTTCAAAAGTACACAAATAATACAATCGATTGTATTATTTAACGGGGAAATCTCTAAATTTACGAAAATTAGACAATGGAGACAAACGTTGCATGTACACGTTAACTGCGTTCCCATTGCAAAATATCAATTCATGAAAAATGTAACCATTCACGAGATTGCGAGGGCCTTGAACGTTAATAGTTCAACGGTTTCAAGAGCCCTCAACGACAGTGACAGGGTAACCGCCAAAACTAAGCGCAGGGTATTGGAGAAAGCCAAAGAAATGGGCTATCAGAGAAATATGCTAGCCTCCAACCTACGTAGAAAAAAAAGCAATACGATTGGTGTGGTCGTACCTCGAATTTCCCGACATTTTTTCTCATCCACCATAGCCGGTATTGAAGAGACGGCCTATAAATTTGGCTTCAATGTCATTATTTGCCAATCTTTGGAAGAACTTGAAAAAGAAGAACTGATCATAGAAAATTTAATTGCCAATAGGGTCGATGGTATTCTAATTTCGGTTTCTATGGGCACAAAAAAAGGAAAGCATCTGGCCAATTGTCTAAATAATCGAATTCCAGTGGTCTTCTTCGACAGGCATTTGGAAGGATTTCCGAGTATGGGCAAAGTTTTAATCGATGATCAGCTCGGTGCCTTTCGTGCCACTGAACACCTTATTCTCAAAGGTTGTAAAAAAATTGGGCATTTCTCTGGACCTAAAAATCTTCATATTTATAAAAATCGACTTGAAGGATACAAAATGGCCTTGGAAAAATACAATATCCCATATGATGAAAGCTATGTATTGACTTCCAAGTTGATGAAAACCGATGGTCTTGAAATGGCCAAGAAATTATTAGAAAAACACAGTGATCTAGATGGCCTCTTCTGTGCCAACGATACCGCCGCTGTCGGCGCTTTTGGCTATTTCAAGAAAATTGGTAAAAGAGTACCAGAGGATATTGCCATCGTTGGCTTTAGCAACGAGCCATTTTCCGCACTTACCGAACCGTCTTTGACCACTATCGACCAATCTGGGGAAGAAATCGGAAAAGCGGCCTGCAAGCTCTTACTTCAGAATATTTCCAGTGGAAATACCCTGATAACGAATGAAACGGTTATTCTCAACCCAATGCTTATAGAGCGTGGTTCAAGCCAGCGATAATACGTCAGATTGCTATTTCGGACTCTAACATCAAAAGGTAAACTTTTGACCCTTTGTTATCTTCTCTAATTGTGCTAACTTAAATCAATGTAAAAGAACACTTGAACTAAAACCTATGAACGACCCTAAACGGAATATACCAGCCGGCATTCCTGAAAAATTCAGTGATATTAAGTTAGGCAAACCAATGGACTATGCCGCCGGCAAATTGGCGGTGGCCAAATCGCTTCAGCATGGCTTTATGGAAATGGGGGTCGTCAAATCGTTTCGCGCTCTTTTCAGTATGAATCAAAATGATGGGTTCGATTGCCCAAGTTGTGCTTGGGGCGACCCTGAACATCCATCAAAACTGGGAGAGTATTGTGAAAATGGAGCGAAAGCATTGGCCGATGAAGCCACAAATTCACACATTGGAGCCGCTTTTTTTAAGAATAATTCGGTGGAAGAACTCGCCCGTTTAACCGACTATGAGCTAAACAAGTTGGGCAGAATTGTCGAACCCTTAGTGCTTCGGCCAGAAAGCATTCATTACGAGCCTATAGATTGGCAAGAGGCTTTCGAACTTATGGCCAATGAACTTCGTCAACTTCCGTCTCCCGATGAAGCCATATTCTACACCTCTGGGCGTTCTAGTAATGAAGCTGCCTTTTTATACGGAATGTTCGCCCGCGCTTTCGGCACCAACAACATGCCCGACTGCTCGAACATGTGCCATGAGTCAAGTGGTGTAGCCCTTTCGGAGACCTTGGGAATAGGAAAAGGATCGGTGAAATTAGAAGACCTACATGTAGCCGAAGTGATAATTGTAGCCGGACAAAACCCCGGAACCAATCACCCTCGAATGCTTTCTGCCCTTGAAAAATGTAAAGCGAATGGCGGCCGAGTTATAAGCATTAATCCATTGGAGGAATCAGGGTTACTTCGATTTAAAAATCCGCAGACAATAAAAGGAATACTCGGAAATGGACAACAGATTGCCGACATACACTTACCTGTACGAATCAACCAAGACATCCCCTTGGTAAAACTCATTATCAAGAAACTGGTGCTTTTAGATCAAAAATCAGGGCAAGTCTTTGATCATGATTTCCTTAAAAAATATACACAAGGCTACAACGAGCTACTAACTGATTTGGCATCTTATGAAGAAGCAGAGTTATTGGCCAAATGTGGGGTGGACGAAGAATCAATCAACCGGACCGTAGGCTTATTGGCGCAAAAATCAAAAATTATTGTTTGCTGGGCCATGGGACTGACACAACACAAAAACGGGGTGGCGAATATCAGGGAATACGTAAACCTGATTTTACTGAAAGGTGCACTCGGAAAACCTGGCGCGGGCACTTGTCCGGTTCGTGGCCACAGTAATGTACAGGGCGATCGGAGTGTGGGTATCATGCATTTTGTCGATAAAGGTTTGAACCAGCGTATCGCCGAGCATTTAGGATTTGAGGCGCCTGAAAAGGAAGGATTTGATGTCGTAAAAGCGATGCAAGCGATGCATGAAGGAAGAGCGAAAATATTCATGGCCTTGGGCGGAAATTTTTTAATGGCCGCATCAGACACTGAATATACAGCCGAAGCACTGCGACGTTGCAAACTTACTGTTCAGGTAAGTACGAAACTGAACAGAAGCCATCTTGTAACTGGTGAAACAGCACTTATCTTACCCACTTTTGGACGTTCCGAAAAAGATGAGAAAGAAGGTGAATTACGTTACATCACTGTCGAGAATAGCATGGGAAAAGTCAAAAAATCTAGAGGACTACTCAAGCCTGCTTCGAATGATATTATGAGCGAACCCGAAATCATTGCCAATTTGGCAAATACGTATTTCAACGGAAATCATCCTGTGCATTGGATGGCCATGGGTGCGGATTATTCGCTGATAAGGGATAAAATCGATAAAGTGGCCAAAGGTTTTGAGAATACGGAGGAACGCCTCAAGAATTCGGGATACTATTTGCCCAACAACGTGCGAAACCTTGACTTTAGCATGCTACCCGGTGGAAAAGCGCAATTGACGATTAACGAATTACCGCAATTAAATACAGGAGAAGACGAGTTTGTTTTAATGACTATTCGCTCTCATGACCAATTCAATACGACGATTTATGGCTTAGATGATCGTTACAGGGGCGTTTACAATGAAAGAAGGGTAGTTTTTATGAACCCGGAGGACATAAAGAAATTAGGATTAAAAAAATTAGACGTTGTAAATATGACCAGTCACTATGACAACACGGAAAGAACAGCAAAAAAATTCAAGGTAGTCCCTTATGCTATTCCGATGGGGAATTTGGCTGCATATTACCCGGAAACCAATGTTTTGATACCTTATAATCACTTTGCCGACAAGAGCCAGACCCCCATTAGCAAGTCGGTAATCGTAAAAATTAGAAAAAATATGGAGTCCAAAAGTGTATGATCCTATAGCACTTCAGAATCGTGCACCAAAGTACAATCTATGCTATTTGTTCGCTAAAGGATTGGGATAATTGTCAGACTGATCTTCAATGGTCTCATCCAAACA
This sequence comes from uncultured Kriegella sp., assembly GCA_965368185.1. Taxonomy (GTDB): domain Bacteria; phylum Bacteroidota; class Bacteroidia; order Flavobacteriales; family Flavobacteriaceae; genus Kriegella. The sequence goes on along the minus strand of CBDULZ010000051.1, from coordinate 12,396 downwards.
GGTAAAATCTTTTTCCAAAAGCAGTGAAAGTTCAGTACCCGACTGCGATGTTATCGTATGTTGAAATCCTACTTGCTCACTGCTACCCCATTTTTCCCTTTCTTTTTCCGGAAGGTACAAGGTTATGGTATTCTCTTTAAAATTAGCATCAAGATGATTCAAATCGGCTTTTGCCCTTAATTCGTAAACAAAGGTTTTGTCGTTGAACTGTGTTCTTTCCTCAAAATGACCTGTTTCACAAAAAATCTTCACCTCGGTCTTAGTCAACCTGTATCGCACTGAATTCCCTTTTATTCTAATCTTCATCGTCAAAAATTTTAATGGGGCATAATACTTTGGCCCACTTCCTCATTCTCATTTTCTGTTCTATAATTAATGGTAACGCGTGTTCCACGCCCTGGCGCTGAATTTATAAAAAGGCGCCCATTAATATAACCAATTCTTTCTTTCATAAAAAAGAGGCCCATACCCCCTTCACTATTATTCTTGGGTCGTTTTTCCAACGCTTCGGGGTCGAACCCCTTACCATCATCATCTATGACCACACTTAAAATACCATCGCTGTGGTTTAGGGTCAGAAGAATATAATTGGCATCGGCATATTTTATGGCATTGTTAATAGCTTCTTGAACGACCCTATAAATATTTGTTTCCGCTAATGAATCAAATCGTAAGTGTCGATCTGCTTTGTTCTCGAACAAAATATTCTTACCAGTCAATTTCGAAAGCTCCATTGTCATTTTCTGCAGGGCCGGAAATATGCCGTGATCGCCCAACTCAGGTGGAGTGAGGTTAAAAGTCGCAGTTCGTACGCCCTTTATCAAATCAGCGGTAAGTTCTTTCAAATAAGCAATTTTCTCAGCGGTTTTATCCTTATTCTCTAGATTTATCGATTCGATATTAAACTTTAATGCCGTCAACATCTGGCCAATTCCATCATGGATGTCTTTAGCAATTCGTTTGCGTTCTTCTTCCTGCCCTTCGACAATCTGGCTGGCCTGTAACTGTTTCTGACGCATGATCTCGTCATAGTTTTGTTTGGTAAGCTGCTCAATTTTGATTTGGTTGTATTTACGCTCGGTAATATCGGAACACAAAATCAAAATACTTTGCCCCATACTTGTTTGGTGCATCGGTATGATAGACATATCCAACCACAGCTCGGCACCCTTATAAGTAATAATCTTTATTTCTTCGGCACGTATATTTTTGCGGTTACTTTTCAGAACCTCCTTTAGGTATTGTTGTTGACCTTCATCTGTAGTCAGAATTTCCGATAATGGCCGACTTAAATCCTGTTCATCACAACCTAAAAGGGCTAAAAATTTTCTGCTCATAAACACCACTTGACCGTCATTTTTGGCGCTAGCGAACAGGGCGGCATTATCAATAACGAAATTAAGTTCTTGTAATTTTTGAAGTGATTTCTCTTTTTCCTGGAATAATCGCTCTATTTTTTGGGCATTCTCATCCGATTTTGTTTGGCTATCCATCAAGTTTTTGATAGTCTTTCTAATTTGAATTGAGAGTGGTCTAAAAATTAAACCGATTTCCAATAACAAAATTACTAGGGAAAATGCCAACAGAAAATACTCTTTTTGCTTTAGGTTTTCAAGCTGTTTTTTACTTCGTTCGTCATATTCATTGACGATACCATCCATTAGATTCAAAAAAATTCTTTCATTTTTAAGAATGGCAGCCACCTTGACTTCAATAGTCCGTTCAACTTCGGAACTTTCTTCTTGCGAATGCCGCAGCAACCAAGTTATATCGTCGGCCATAGCTAGCTGATGTGGGCTTATTTCATAAAAAAGACCTAGAATCTCATCATTTTCTTCTTTTGGGATACCTGCTTCTTCGTCACCAAATTGTAAGGCTCGATGCGCTTTTTTCCAAGCGGTTAAATCTGAAGTTATTTCCGATATAATATGTTGTCGTTCCGTTGCATGACCATCTGCTATAAGTAATAATACTTCTTTAACTAATTTCTGGCTATATGCACGTTGCATTCCCGCTACATTGATAACCCGGGAGTCGTCTAATTGTGAATTCAAATGTCTTTGAATAAGCACTTGTGCGAAGATAATGGTTATTGCAATGGCGGCCAATGCGAGCAAATACCACTTTCTGACCCTTTTAAAAGTAGCCGTATCCAAAGGCTGGGTAAACTTGTTTTTGCTCATTTTACCAGATTCTGACTGTTAAGATAATCGATCAGCCTTGAAGTGCTTTTGTCACGAGAGCCTGGGTAGATGCGGACAACGGTAATCCAAGGGCAGCCGAATGACCCTTTTCAGACATTTTGCGCCATGTTTTTTGAAGAATATCTATCAATTTGACCTCCGTATATTTTTGGGCGAAGCTATCAAAATAATATTCAAGAAATACGAGGCAGATAACATCTTCCAAAGTTTGGGTCTCCTCATTTTTTTTCAGTTGTTTTTTCTCCAATAAAAAAGCTACTTGGGAAATAGTATTTTGGTCGTAGCCCACCTGTTGGAGAATTGCACTGGCTTTTCTGGCATGGAATTTTTTTAGATCTTGTCGCCATTTCAAGTACCCTGTCCGGTTCATTTCATACGATTCGCGTGGTATTTCCCAGCGACAAATATGTTGGCAGCGGGCCGTAAGCTGCAATGTCTCGGAAGCCTCTGGCGCAAATTCGTTCAGTTTTTCCGTCATGCGCATGGCGTACAACAACTCTTTGGCATATTCTTTTCCCTGCCACTCCTCTACATTCGGGTCTTGCTTATTTGCCTCATCAAAAAGCGTGAAGGCTTTTTGCAATTTTTCTGATGATGCCATAGTATCTTCGGGTTTCCCCAAAGCTATTCAGAAAACCCGATATACACAAAACCATTATCTAATTTAACCGGATATGTTTTAAGCGTGTTCAAGTCACCGTTAAGGTGCTTCCCAGTTTTAAGTGACCATGTATTTTTATGCAAGGGGCACGCTATTTTGGGTTCGCCTTGTTCTTCCCCGATCATTCCACGTGACAACACCATCTCCATTTTATGCGGACAAAGATTTTGACAGGCATACCAAGTACCTTCCCTTGTAAAATTGAATACGGCGATTTGTTTGTCTTTATATTTTACACAGGCCCCACCATTTTTTGGAAATTTAAAAACCTCCGCCGCCTTGAACCATACCTTTATATCTTCCGGTTTTAGTGCTTCCTGTATGTTCAAACCTAATTCCATAGTTTTTCTTTTTAAAAGTTGATATTGTAAGCTATTTGTTGCTTCTTTGGCAATCTGCTAGGCCCATTCCTTGGGCATTTTTTGGTCTCGTAAAGAAACGAATTCGATATTTTCGTCTTCCTCATCCGTGTTTACGAAATGAGTATATCGAGACCGTATCTCAGGGTTTTCGACCGCTTCTTTCCATTCACATACATAGGTGTCTACCAAATACTGCATATCTGCGTCCAATTGCTCGGCGATACCAAGACAGTCGTTGACCACAACATCCTTGACATAATCAATACCACCGTCCAATTTTTCAAGCCATGCGGCCGTTCGGGTAAGGGGCGGTGCCGTTTGTATGTAATACATCAAAAATCGATCGACGTATTTCGTTGCCGTAGCCTTGTCGACTTTTTCAACCAATAACTGGGCATGTTTAGGGTTGGCTCCCCCATTACCGCAGATATAAACGTTCCAACCTCCTTCAACGGCAATAAAACCAAAATCCTTGCCTCTAGCTTCGGCACATTCTCGAATACAGCCAGAAACTCCACCTTTGATTTTGTGAGGAGAACGAATACCCTTATACCTATTTTCAATATCAATGGCAAAAGTCACACTTTCGTCCATACCATACCGGCACCACGTCGATCCGACACAACTTTTGACTGTTCGAAGCGATTTTCCATAGGCCTGACCGGTCTCAAAACCTTCTTTGATCAGTTCTTCCCAAATCAAAGGAAGCTCATGCAATTTTGCACCGAACATATCAATACGCTGCCCCCCGGTAATCTTGGTATATAGGTCATATTTTTGGGCAATTCTACCCATAGCTAAAAGTTGTTTGGGTGTTATCTCTCCGGCCGCCACTCGTGGTACTACGGAATAGGTGCCGTTTCTTTGGATGTTGGCCAAATATCGGTCGTTCGTATCTTGTATTGTTTCTTGTCGGTTGGCCGTTTCGTTATAAATACTGGCAAAGATTGCAGCTACGGCAGGTTTACAGGTTTCACAACCGTGCCCCGTACCTACTTCATCGAGAAGTTCATCATAATCTTGAATATTTCGAAGCTTGACAATATCATAAAGTTCTTGTCTGGAATAAGCGAAGTGTTCACAAATCGATTCTTTTACTACTTTTCCGAGCGATTTTAAGGTTTCCTTTACCAAATCCTCGACCATAGGCTTACATCCTCCGCATCCTGTTGTGGCTTTGGTGGCCTTGGCTATAGCTTTAACCGATTCGTTACCATCATCCTTTATGGAACAACACAACTGGCCCTTTGTAACCGCCTCACACGAACAAATTACCGCAGTATCCGGTAAATCCATGGCACTACCAAAAGAAACCGCTTCACCTCCCCTACTTCCTAAAATCAGGTTTTCGGGGTTTTTAGGCAATGGCATTTCATTCAAATACATTTGCAACAGCATATTATAGTCGGATGCATCACCTACCAATATGCCGCCCAACAATTTTTTACCATCATGGGTAACGTTTATTCTCTTATATAAGCTTTCTGTTTTGTTTTCGAATATAATGGAATGTCCCTTTTCCGCAGGCATAAACGGAGTGCCGAAACTTGCGACATCAACGCCGATCAATTTCAGTTTGGTAGACATGTCTATCTCCTCGGCCATCAAGGTTGCCTCGTCTCCGAGAATCTGATCTACGGCAACACTGGCCATTTCATACCCCGGGGCAACCAAACCATATATCATTTGGTTGTACAGTGCAATTTCCCCGATGGCAAATATTTCAGGGTCTGAAGTCTGCATCTTATTGTTCACGACGATACCTCCTCGAGTTCCCATTTTCAATCCACAACTTTTTCCCAGTTCATCCCTTGGTCGAATACCGGCGGAAATAATGAGCATATCAACATTGAGCATATCATCTTCACCAAACTCCATTCCGATAATATGGCCATTACCCAAAATTTGATTGGTGGCCTTACTAAGGTGGATATTGATACCCATCGACTCCAATTTAACTTGTAACACCTTACTGCTACGGGTATCTAATTGTCTTGGCATCAATTTAGGGGCAAATTCAACGACGTGCGGTTCCAATCCCATATCCATTACAGCCTTTGCCGCTTCGAGCCCCAACAGTCCCCCGCCCAAGATCGCAGCTTTTGGCGCCTTGACCTTTTTCTTAATCTTTTCTGCATAAGCCAACGTGGCCTCAAGGTCTTCTATCGTTCTATAAACGAAGACTCCATCTTTGTCAACACCATTGATTTGGGGTACAAAGGCGGAAGATCCCGTTGCAAGTACGAGATAATCATAGCTTAATGTTTTTTCGCTAAGCGTAGTTATTGTCTTTGACTTTCTGTGAATATCAGTGACGCGCTCATTAGTAAATAGAGTAATATCATTTTCTTCATACCACTCCCTGGGCGCCATAGCCAATCGCTCGGCATCGTTATTCTCAAAGAATTCACTCAAGTGTACTCGATCATAGGCTACCCGAGGCTCCTCACCAAAAACAATCAGCTGGTACAATTCTTTGTCGGCCTTAGCTACAAATTTTTCACAGAATTTGTACCCTACCATTCCATTTCCAACAACAATAACGGTTTTCATACGTACCACTTTTTATAATTACAGAGCAAAACTAAGTATTTTTACGTATATAACTTGTGTTTTTATAAAAATAAATACGTAGTTTTGTTACGGATTTAGCAAAAGTCAACCTAAAAGATTGAAAAAATGGAAGCAGAAAACGTTGCAAAATTGACCTTAGTAGGTGCAGGACCGGGAAGTAGTGACCTTATTACCATGAGAGGATTCAAAGCACTTCAGGAAGCGGACGTTATACTTTATGATGCCCTAATCAGCAAAGAGCTTTTACAACAAATTGGTGGGTCAGCTCCCCAGATATATGTAGGAAAGCGCTGTGGAAAACACGAATTCAATCAAGACGATATCAATAGGTTAATCGTAGAAAAAGCTTATATGTACGGGCATGTAGTACGCTTAAAAGGGGGAGACCCCTTTGTATTCGGCCGGGCTTCAGAGGAAATCGAGTATGCTGAATCTTTCGGAATTTCAACGACGGTCATTCCCGGTGTAACGAGCGCTATTGCCGTTGCCGGAAGTCAAGGGATACCAGTAACACAAAGAGGTATTAGCAGTAGCTTTTGGGTGATGACCGCTACAAAACGAGATGGTTCATTTTCAGAAGATCTGAAATTAGCTGCCCAATCATCGGCCACTCTCGTAATTCTTATGGGTGTACGCAAATTTAATAGCATAATTGATGAAATAAGAAATTATAGAAATGGGTTGACACCAGTTGCCATAATTCAAAATGGAACGCTGGAAAACGAAATCTGTCATACAGCAACACTTAACACTGTCTCCCTTATTACTGATAAAATCGACATACGTAATCCCGGAATTATCGTGATTGGGGATGTCGTTGCGAACCACCCCACCTTTTTTGCTGAAGAGGTACAGCGTGTGTTGTGCTCACATGTATAAGATTTTTCCGTAAAATACTCATGTATTCACTTTAAATAGCGTTTTTTTCATCTGAGTAATTTATGAATGACTAAATAAAACCCACATCATATTCGCAATACATGCGATTTTTCTCCTCATTTTAGTCAGCTACGTAAAAATGCCTTCGAAAAAGGTTTTTACCTCCTATAAATACGTAGTAATACGCTATAATAATTAGATTTATAATCCCCTTCAAGGCTTCTGAATACACAAGAAAATGAAAATCTAAAATTGGGAACATGAGCGAAACTAATCAATTATTCGAAAGAATTGGCGGCACCGATATTGTTAACGCAGCTGCCAAAATTTTTTACAGAAAAGTAATCAGCGATGATAGTATGGAACATTTATTTGCAGATGCGAATGCCGAAACGCAACGAAAAAAACAAAAGGCCTTTGTGGCACATGTGTTTGGGGTTCCAGAAAAAAAGATAAAAAACAAGAAATACGCCTACAAACTTTTAGAGCTCACCGAAGATCATTTTAATCTTGTCACAGGATACTTAATCGACACCCTAAGGGAACTGAATGTTCCTAAAGACCTGATCGACGAGGTTTTAGACATTGCTAATCAGACCCACGAAGAATTATCGGCCGAGTAAATTTCGTAGCGCTTTCAAAATAAAGTTTAATTATTGGGTTCAAGCCAAGGTGGAGGTTTTCTAAATTGCAAAACCGATTTAAAGTCTTCACACCTTTTAAAGATATCGTTGTACAACAATTTGTGCATAACACTACTAATCAGGCCCCATTTCACAACTTGACACCGTACCTCCTTCAAAAAAATACAGACTGAAACTCCAGGCTTGGGCAATATCATAATTTCACCCCTTCTTTTTTTTCAATATTCAATTTTACACCCCCACTTTTTCCAAGCTCAGCAAAAGGAATCTAAAAAACAGAAAAAAAAATCTGTATTACGTATTTATACTTAGTTATACGTATTTTTGTCCTGCAAATTATTTCAATAACCCATTAAATTTACGTAGTTATGAAAAAAGCAATTGCCACCAAAGCAACAAAATTAGAACTCTTGAACTTTAAAAGCATGCCCATGCGTACCTTTTGGATAACCTCCATTGCCTTCTTCGTGTGCTTTTTTGCATGGTTCGGAATCGTTCCCTTTATGCCCGATGTAGTGAGAGACCTGGGACTCACCCCTACGCAAAAATGGAACTCGGTTATCCTAGCGGTTACCGGAACTGTTTTCGCACGTTTACTTATCGGTAAGTTGTGTGACAAGTACGGCCCAAGATTGTGTTATACTTATTTATTGGCAATCGGGGCCATTCCGGTTATTCTGCTAGGTTTCGTACAAACACCGCTTCAATTCTTGATATGTAGATTATTTATTGGTTTTATTGGGGCTTCCTTTGTGATTACGCAATTTCATACTTCCATAATGTTTGCGCCAAATATAGTTGGTACGGCCAATGCTACGTCTGCCGGTTGGGGCAACCTAGGGGGCGGTGCGAATAGATTGGGTATGCCTTTAATTGCCGCAGCCGTAGTCAGTTTTGGCGTTGCCGATGAAATTGCATGGCGTTATTCAATGGTTATTGCCGGAATTATTTGTTTTTCCATGGGTGTCGTTTATTATTTCTTCACTCAAGATACGCCCGAAGGAAATTTTAAAGAATTAAAAGAAGAGGGCAAAATGCCCCAGCTGAAAAAGGATGAAGTTTCCTTTGCCAGTACACTAAAAGATTACCGGGTATGGATTTTATTTTTGGTCTACGCCGCCTGTTTTGGGATAGAACTTACAGTATATGGCACCATGGACGATTATTTGCAAAACCGATTCGGCCTAGATCGTTCAACTGCCGGAAATCTTGTACTATCCTTTGCGTTGATGAATCTTTTCGCCAGAACCCTAGGTGGTTATTTCGGTGATATGTTCGGAAAACTAAAGGGGCTCCGTGGTCGGGTACTTTTCTTGGCACTAATACTTGCTGTTGAAGGAGTAATGCTATCAATATTTTCGACAACCACAAGTTTGGTAGTCGGCATGATTTTTTTAATTGCCTTTAGCCTTAGTGTTCAGATGGCAGAAGGGGCAACTTTCTCAGTCGTTCCTTTTATCAACCGTAAAGCCATTGGTTCAATTTCCGGAATTGTAGGCGCCGGTGGTAATGTCGGTGCATTTTTGGCGGCAATGTTGTTGAAATCGAAATCGGCAGTTGCCGAAAGCACTGCGATAGCGGCGAACAGTGCGTTAGGTGAAGAGGCGGTCAAGGCTGCACAAACGACGGCTGCTGCAACTGCCGTGTCAAGTGGGTACTTCGTCATTGGTGGATTCATCATTGGAGCCGCAGTACTTTCCTTAGCCATTAAGTTTGCCACTGCAGATGAGAAAAATGTGATCGAAGAAGTCAAAGGTGAATTAGCTCTAGGTGGGGCAGACAAATAGACCAGGCTTAAAAGCGTCTTTATTCAATATTGATGGGGGCCTGTAAAACTATCTACAGGTTTATACCAAATGTCGATGTGACTACATATCACTTCAAAAGTAAACAGGCCTCAAAGTCAAATTGACCTGAAATCTATTGTCTAAAATTTGAATTTCAACCTTGGTAAATCAGTCAAAACACGGTTATTGACAAATACACGATAAAAAAATCAACCAATGAAAATAAACACCCTCATAACCCTATTTCTCGTGACAGCTCACTTCGCCTCTGCCCAATTCACTTTGGATGGCGAATTTCGTCCTCGTACCGAATACCGACATGGTTACGGATCTATAATAGCCGATAGCACCGATGCGGGCTATGCCATTACAACCAGATTAAGGTTAAACGCGGGATACGCGGTAGACGCTTATACCTTTTATGTAAGCCTGCAAGATGTAATGGTCTGGGGCGAGAACAGGCAATTAAAGCCGGAGGACAGCAATAATTCATTCGCGATTTTCGAAGCTTGGGCCGATATTGAGCTTGGCGGTAACTTTTCAACTAAAATTGGCAGGCAACAATTGGTATACGACGACCAACGCATTTTCGGGGGTGTAGACTGGACCCAACAAGCCCGTAATCACGATGCCATGCTCGTTAAATATAAGGATGCAAAATTTCAGGCGGATTTAGGCTTGGCCTTTAATCAAGATTTCAATAACCCTGCGGGGTTTCAATCGGAAGGAACAACCTATGCAACCACCGGTTTTTTCTCTTATAAAACCATGCAATATCTTTACTTGAAACAAACATGGACAGGCCTTTCAGGAAGTTTGCTGTTTTTAAATAACGGATTTCAGAACTTTGAAGCCAACGGCACTCTTGGTGATGGTACGAGCAACCTTCAAACATTGGGTACCCACTGGGATTATAAAAAAGATAACTTCGGAATGGCCTTGAACGCTTTTTTGCAGAGCGGGGAGCGACAAAACAATGTCGATGTCGGCAGTGCGTACCTCTTGGGTTTTGATGCCAGTTACCAAGTATCTGACAAGGTCGGTTTGGGCATCGGAACAGAATTGATCAGCGGTAACAAAGCGGACACTGCCAGTAAGACGGAAGCCTTTTTTCCATTATATGGCACCAATCATAAATTCAATGGTCTTATGGATTATTTCTATGTAGGCAATCATGCCAATTCCGTAGGCTTGTTCGATGTACATGTCAATGCGAATTTCAAATTGGGTGAAAAGTCAAGTCTATTGATTAATGTATTGAATTTCAGTGCCGATCAAGAATTAGCAGATGGAAGCAAATCATTAGGAACCGAAATAGACCTAGTATTTTCACAGGCGTTTAATGGGTATGCATTAAAACTAGGTTATTCCCAGCTATTTGCAAGCGACGGAATGAATCTACTGAAAGGAGTATCAGCCGATGCTGCGGCAAGTTCGCAAAATTGGGCGTGGGCCATGTTGGTTATCAAACCAAAATTTTTGAACACTTCAAAGGAGTAATTTTAAAATCGATTGCTTCGTGAGGGCTATCATGACCATCATTTTTTTGGTTGTGGTAGCCTTTTTTCCGTTCATAAAGAACCAGTGAAAAGGAAAACCTAGAATAGCGCGTGCGTGATCGCCCCCCCTTAGAACGATTAAAGTGGGCCATAACAAGAATGCACCGTACGAATACGTAGTTTTTTATATATTTGCCAACTAAGAAATAATTATTTTGAGCAACGTAACACGTATTGTATTGGCTGATGACCACTCGCTAGTCCGTGATGGTATTCGAGCCCTGCTCGAAGAAGAAGAAGACCTAAAGGTGGTCGGTGAAGTTTCAAACGGCAGGGAAGCCATCTCCATGGTATTGGATAAAACTCCCGATTTGCTTATTATTGATATACGCATGCCCGAAATGAATGGCATCGATGCCGTAGCCGAATTAAAGGCACAATCGCCTGCCACCAAATGTATTATTCTTTCGATGCACGATTCGGAAGAATACATACTAAAATCGGTTAGTGCAGGGGCAAGCGGATATTTGCTAAAAGACACGGGGAAAACTGAATTTCTTAAGGCCATACATACCGTGCGCCAGGGAGGTAAGTATTTTAGTGGTGACATCTCCAATGTTTTGGTCAATAACTTATTAAGCTCGAACAAGGTACAAATGGAAAATGCACCGGAGCCTACTCATATGGAAACTCCTTTCGACCTGACCAGCAAAGAACTGCAAATATTGCAATTGGTTCTCTCAGGGTTAACGAACAAACAGATTTCTGAAAAACTGCAAAAAAGCAAACGCACCATCGAAACGCACCGTTTTAACCTAATGCGTAAAATGGAAGTCAAAAATTTAATGGATCTTTCAAAAAAGGCCCAAGCATTCGGACTGGTCTAGATATAAACACCTTTCAAATTTGCTGTTAGTCCTTAAATACCGTTAAAGAATTTCTTGAAACCGACTATCCCCAGGGCAGGGCCACAAGGGTACTAGCTCGACAATTGCCGTTCTGGCGTGTTTCGCCGGTTTCATTTTGGCCTTGGGGATCAAAAACCGTCCCGAAAGCGTTCGGGACTGTATTTTGCCCCACCCTAATTCCGTGAAAAACCGAATCCGACATGTCCCATGGAGAGTTAAATAGGAAACCCGGGGGCAGAGCCCCGAGGAATTTTAGATTAACAAGCGAGATTTGTAATGAATGTTTATTTGACATGCCTTCTGGTCTAAGAACAATACAATTTACGTGGCAAATGTAGCAACTGATCAAAAACCGCATACTTAATGAATGGTAGAAAAAGTAAACTTCCTTTTCAAATAACACCCTAGGTATTTCTTGTTTATACTACAGCTTGCTACTATAATAGCAGGAACAATATCATAAAACATACTATATAGTACGTTTTTTATTATCTTTGTCGTATGGAACAGAAACTAAAGTCTGAACTTACCAAGCAGTTGATTCTCGACGAGTCATTTAAACTATTCTACGAAAATGGTTTTAAAACGACAAGTGTTGATAAAATAATGAAAGCTACCAAGCTCACAAAAGGTGCATTCTATCATCATTACAAGAATAAAAAAGAACTAGGGATTGCCGTAATTAGCTTAAGATTACAACAAAGATTGTATGAAGGAATGATGGCGCCTTTATATAATGAAGGCGATGCCTTGGTCATACTTGAAGCAACTTTTATAGACCGTTTAAAATCATTTTCAGTATATGAAAAAAAACACGGCTGCCCTATGAATAATTTGATAAATGAAATATCCGATTATGAAGTGGCCTATCAAATAGC
>CBDULZ010000050.1:0-33545 GCA_965368185.1 uncultured Kriegella sp. | reverse complement strand
ATCTAAAAAGAATTGTTTGCTCGAGTAGCCTTTTATTTTTTGATTTTGCAATAAGGTGTCATCGAGTTGCGGGGTATTCATCCAATCATCATAATAATGTTGAGGGTTTATAAATTGAAGTTCAAATTCGGCATTCGCACTGCTCCATTCAACCACTATTCTCGTTCGTGGTATATCTGCTTCATTTTCTAGTAAACTTCTGTCTATTGAAAGTTCTTTTCCTTTTGTTCGTATAATATTTGAAGATTCCGTGGTCATAAATACATCTGTGTCATACTTGTCAAATGGTATCGTATCCAATTCATTAATCGCCAATTCATATCGTGCATATACACTCAGCGCTTTCTGATAATTGCCTATTTGCGCATAGGCATTGGCCACATCGCGATGCGATTGTGCTTCCCTTGATCTGAGTTTTAAAATTTTAAGATAAATTTTCAGGGCATTATCGAATTGCCCTTGCTCCTCATAAGCATATGACAAGGCTCTTAGCGCCGCAACATCTTTCGGAAAGTTGTCCATCATTTGCTGTAAGAGTTCGTCGGCTTTTTTTCCATCTTCCCATTGCTTTCTGAAATAATTAGAAACCTCTAGAAAGAAATAAGGCGATTTTTTATTTTCCTCTATTTGAATATCCAGCAGTTTATAGGACGCTTGTAAGGAGGTGGTCTTATTTAACTTCTTTATATAAACCGGGATTTTGGACTCAAAAACTTCAGGAGCATTAAACTCATCATAAATACTGTCACGCAAACCAGAATTATTGTACCGACGTTCGACTCCAAGATCATCGATCCGCGTCTGCTCTTTGGTATTTATAATGATAACCCCACCAGCCCCTTGCGGACCATATCTCATAAAAGCTCCATTTCTAGTAAGTACCGCAATACGATCAATCTCATGTACATTGATAAATGTTGGTGGATTTTCATATATAAAACCATCCACATCAAAAATCGCCTGTGGAGGAGGACTATAACCAAAATTTTGTAAATAAACCTTTATTTCCCCCGGGTCATCATGAGCAACCCGCATTTGTGGGATAAAGTTTTGCAAAGAATACAGGAAATCACTGCCCACAGGGATTAAATCTGCCCCATCAACCATTCGCATCGAAAAAGAGGAACGGTCTTTATCTAGAATACCCCAAGACGTCTTCAACAAATTTTTATTTGTAGGGTAATCTAACAAAAGCTCTTTTTGCGTTTTACGTTTTCGCTTTTTTACGGTCACTTCTTCGAGCTCTTCTACCTTAGGTACCAGCCTAACTTTTAAAAAGCCAGTTTTTGCCGTCATCTGAATTTCTGTGGAATGCATCCCCACATAAGAAAAAACAAGTATATCATCTTTATTTACAGCAATTTCAAAGCGACCGTCATCAGCGGTCTTGACCCCCTTTGAACTACCTCCGACAGTGATGTTTACATTGCTTAATGGGCGTCCATTCGTAGTAACAATACCACCAATATGTTTTTCCATTTCTTGGGAATTACCGGAAAAAACACCAACAACAAAAACCGAAAAAAAAAGGCATATGTTAAGGAGGGAAGGATTCCCATACCCCATAAGAAAACCGTTTGCCTGAAAACTTTTTCCCATTTAAACTGCATACATTTCTAAATGTACTAAAAAGTTAAACCAACAGGGTATGTTAAATCAAACGAATAGTTGCCGTTCTTTTAATTTTTCCATTATCCGTTTCTTTGAATTTTGGAAGTACAAAGATTTCCTTTGGAACTTCGAATTTATTAAGTGTTTTGAGGGAATTTATTTTTTCAAGGAGTACGTTGAAGTCCATATCACCTTCGACAATTAGTACTAGTTTTTGACCTAATTTTTTATCGGGAAGTCCCGTTACAAAAAACCGGTCTTCGATAATTCCATCCAATTTAGCTTCAATTTGCTCTGGAATCAATTTTACACCCCCAGAATTGATGACATTATCGTAGCGACCCAGCCATAGAAATTCGGTATCGGATACCATATCTACCAAGTCGTTGGTAACAACAGGTTGCTGAGACACCTTGGGACAATCAATTACCAAACACCCCCTACTATCTTTGGAAACTAAAATATTCGGTAGTGTTTTAAATGGGTATTGCTCGGGAACATTACTTCTCTCAGTTGCTAAGGCCGATTGCAAATCATTGATCTTTCTTGCGGCAATATGGGTTACGGTTTCGGTCATACCGTAAGTTTCGAAAATTGCCGTCGATTTATTTTGCACCTGTTTTTGCAACAAAGACGAAATAGGCGCCCCACCAACAATAAGTGTTTTAATCTGTTCGATTTTATCCAAAGAACTTTCCAGTTGCAGCGGGACCATGGCGCTGAAACTATACGTCTTCCGAATACCTTCCAGTGGATTCGAAGTGGGTGCGACATAATCAAGTTCGAGTCCTAATACGATGGCACGAACCAACATCATTTTACCGGCTATATAATCCGCTGGCAAACAAAGAAGCGCTGTATGGCCAGCTTCCAATCCGAAAAACTTTCCCGTTGCCAAGGCAGAATTGACCATAAATCGTTTTTCTATTGCCATATGCTTTGGAGTTCCTGTCGAACCCGAAGTACGTACCGAAATTTGCAGGCTATCGTTAAGCCAATGCAAGAGGAAATCACCGATACTGCGTTCAAAAGGTTCTCCCTCTTTAATCAGGCTATACCCGACTTCCTTCAAATCTTCTTTAGAAAAGGGAATTCCATTCAGTTTAAATTTGGGGTGTACTTCACTGTATATTGGTTCCATCGGTATTGTTTGTTAGGTAAATTTCCCTAGACATGACTTTTCCGGTTAATCGTTCTTTCCAATCGGTCCACTTGTATTTCTTTGAGAAAATAACCAAGAGTATTGGAAATACTATGAAAACAGGAACAAACACATCAAACCCCAAGGTAGGCTCCACCACACTTTTATAAATGGCATCAACTTGAAATGCGGTACCTTCAGAGGTCACCAAAAGTGCTGTAATCATATTGTTGGCGGCATGAAAACCCAAAGCAAGTTCCAGTCCTTCATCCATTAAGGTCAAAATTCCCAGAAAAAAACCCGTTCCAATGTAATAGACCATGATGCCCATTCCCATTTCTTCGACTTCGGGGTTTCCCATATGCATCAATCCGAATAACACAGAGGTAACAACCAAGGGCACCCATCGATTCTTTGCCATTATACCAATACCCTGCATCATATACCCCCGAAAAAGATACTCTTCAAAACTGGTTTGTAGGGGAATCAAAAACAACACAATAACGAACAAGTACAAAAAGGGCTCCCATCTAAAGTTCAGTACATACTCTTCCGGGGATAGAAAAATACTAATACCAGTAATTACTATCGTCAATACCGACCATAATGTAAAAGAAAATAAGATTCGTCCCCAATCAATTCGTCTTCTTGATGTAGTGAGCGAAGTCAGGGTCTGTCTGTGTATCAACATAACCCAACCAAAAAGCAACGCCAGACCCACTACGAAAGGCATCAACATTTCGACTAAAAATCTGTTGGCCCCTTTTCTGCCTATTTCTGCCTGCATAATGGCTTCGATATCAAGATTAAGAAACTTCATAACCATATAGTTCAAGGTCATAAGACCAATAAAACCTAATGGAATCAAGAAATATTTCCAAATGCCGATATCTCCTTTATACCCTTGTTCTATATACATATATTATGAATTAAATCTGTTTCCCATTCTTGATTACTACTGTAGTACAAAACCCCTTTATCGACCACGAGAGGGCTTTTAAAATTGTTGGTGAATAAACTGCCTGTACCCAAACCTTGGGGCAGGGAACTATTCAGAGTATACGTCCACTGTGCAATGGCGTTCAAACCTATATTACTTTCAAGTGCGCTGGTAACCCACCATCCAATATTGTATTTTTCGGCTAAGTTTATCCATTCGTTGCTTCCCCTGAAACCACCTATTAAACTTGGCTTTAATATAATATATTGCGGTCGAACGTTTTGAAGCAACTCCTCTTTTTTTTCTATAGTTTTGATTCCAATGAGTTCTTCATCAAGCGCTATCGGCAACGGAGTTTTTGCGCACAACTCACTCATTTTACTCACATTACCTTGCCTTATGGGTTGTTCTATGGAATGAATACCGAATGCAGCCAATTGGCGGAGTTTTTCATAGGCATCCTTCTGGTGAAAGGCACCATTGGCGTCTACTCGTATTTCTATTTCCGATGAAGCGTACCGACTTCGTATGGAAGCCAATAAAGATAGTTCTTGTGCAAAATCAAGCGCACCTATTTTCATTTTTATACATCTGAAACCATCTTTCAATTTCTGGCGAATCTGCTCTCGCATAAACGCTGCTTCCCCCATCCAAATCAGACCATTAATCGGAATACCGTTTTTATGGTCGGTCAAATTGGATGGGAATAAGATGTATGGGTTGTTGGAAGCCAATGAAAGAAATGCCTGTTCTACCCCAAACTGGATACTGGGGAAGTCAATAAGTTCTTTCCATAATTCATGTTTACCCAAACGAATATTGGCACAGACCCATTTGAGCCTTTCTTCGTACTCGGGCACATCATCTACGCTCAAGCCTCTAAAAACCCCGCACTCTCCGATTCCGTATTTTCCGTTTTTCCTTAAAATCAAAAACCAAGTTTCCTTAGTTTTTAATGTGCCTCTGGAAGTTCCGCTAGGGCGTTTAAATTCAAGAATGTATTTTTTATAAAAAGCCTTCATCGATTGCCGTCAAATTTAGCTATATTTTGAGTCTAAAAGTAATTAAATGCAGAAGATAAACGGCAAAACGGTATGGATTACGGGAGCCTCATCAGGCATTGGTGAAGCACTCGCCTATGAACTTGCTAAAAAGGACTGTAAACTAATACTTTCATCCAGAAATGAAGCTGCGTTGGAAAGAGTAAAAAGCCAATGTGTAAATCCTGAAAACATTGGGATAGTAACGTTAGACCTGGAAGCTTACGATAAACTGGAAGAAAAAATGTCTCAAGCCCTTTCAGTCTTCGGCTCTATTGATGTGTTAATCAACAATGCCGGAATAAGCCAGCGCTCTTTAATCTTGGACACAGATTTCGAGGTGTATAAAAGGCTAATCGATATCGACTACTTGGGCACTGTAGCTTTAAGCAAAGCTCTATTGCCCCATTTTGTAAGTCAAAATAAAGGATGTTTTGTAACGATAAGCAGTTTAATGGGGAAATTTGGGTCACCCTACCGGTCAGGGTACTGTGGAGCAAAGCATGCATTACATGGTTTTTTTGATGTGTTGCGCATGGAACATGAAAAAGATGGTGTTAGTGTAACATTAATATGTCCCGGATTTATAAAGACAAATGTTGCAAAAAACGCACTTACTGGTAATGGAAGTCCGCAAAACACGGAAGATGCGGCTACTCAGAACGGTCTGCCGGTACAACTAGGTGCACAAAAAATAATTCGAGCAATCGAACGAAATAAATTTGAAGTTTATATTGGTAAAAGGGAAATCTTAGGTGCTTATCTTAAACGATTTTTTCCCAAGCTACTTCATAAAGTTGTACTTAAAAGTGAAGTACGTTAACAAGCTTCACCAAATTACTTAAAATTGAACCAAAAACGAACGCCCTGAACACTTTTATCAACATTTAAAGTTGTCTGAAGCTGGTTTGCAAGGCGGTTCATTAGACGTATGCCCATGGAAGAATTAGCCCTATCGTCTGTATCTTCGGGTAAACCGATGCCATTATCGGAATATTCAAAGTGTCCCTCTTCACGAATATTCTTTCTTAAATGGATAAAAATCTTTCCATTTTCCTCTCCGTTCGGAAATGCATATTTGAACGAATTTGAAACCAATTCGTTCAAAATCAGACCAAAAGGAATTGCCCGATCAATATCAAGTTCAACGCCTTCAGCGTCAATTGTTACGTTAATATTGTGCCCTCCTTTTTTGTAAACGGATTGGACGCTATTTATTAAGCTTTCAATATAACCCTGCATTTCGATTACAGACAAATCGTCGTTCTGATATAATTTCTGATGAATCAAAGCCATTGCCTTGACTCGACTCTTACCTTCTTCAAGGGCTTCAATTGCCGCCTTGCTACGGGTATTCTTTGTTTGTAGACTCAAAAGACTGGAAACCATTTGTAAATTGTTCTTGACCCTATGATGTATTTCTTTTAGCAACGAATCTTTTTCGACTAACGAATTTTCTATAATATACTTTTGTTCAGCTATCAAGCGCTGGTTTTTGATACTCTTAAGATAAGCGTATACCAAGCCGGCAAAGCCCAGAAGTGTAAATATCAATGAAATGAACACCAAATTTATACGCTCGTCTTGTTCTATCATTTGATTTTTCGACTCTTCAAGATCCAGCCGCTGCTTTTCCATCATAATACGGGTATCGGCCAACTCTTCGCTCATTACGGTGGCCAATTGTTGTTTCTTGATCTCGGACTCGTTAACACTTATCGAATCTCTAATATTGATATATATTTTACGGTATAAAGACGCATTTTGATAGTCTTGGGTCTTATCATAATACAGGGCCATTAACCGATTCTTCTTTAAAATATTGGCAATAGTTACCGGTCGGGGATCATTACTGAGATAATCGGTCGCCTTTTCGAAATTGTTCAAAAACAAATAACATTCTGCAATCTCAAGGGTATTCTCAACTATTTCTGATGAGAACATTCCCTTGCTATATTCCTTCATTCTCGTAATACTGCTATCTAAATAAGGAATAGCCTCTTCATATTGTTTGAGTTGTACATGACATTTTCCTATGTTCCCCTCGATCTTTCCCTTTAAAACATTTCCTTCTACAATATTCTTTTCAGATTTCTTTTTTGTAATATCATTCAAGAAAATCATGATAAACCCTTTCGCCTCCTTGTATTTGCTAAGTGCAGTGGGGGTAGATTTATCCAATCTTAAATAATTACCTATGTTATTGTTGAATTCTGCAAGGGCAAAATAATCCTTTTCGTCAATGTTCTTCTTAACTTTTTCGATATACTCTTTCATCGCCCTGTTGTGCAGGCCTAGATTTGAATAAATATCATAAAATGCAGTGTTTTCGGTTATTCCCAGTTCTCTTTTTTCCTTCCTAATCTCGATTTGCTCGGAATAGAGTTCCAATTGCGAGTAATTCATATCCATCAAATTCAGCAAAGCCGACATTAGCGGCTCTTCTAAATTCTCCTTATTTTGAGCAAGCTCTTTCGAGATGGCCAGACTTCTTTTATAATCACCTAAATCAAAATATATTTGTGCCTGTACCAAGAGGTATCGCTTTAAAGCAACTGAATCTTTACTTTGCCTAGTATCTATCAAATACTTGTTTACTTTATCGAGCCAATCATAGGCAGAGTTTTCTCGATAACGGTTTGAAGTATTAAAAAAGAAATGAAACCTTTTGTCAGGGGTTTCTTTATTATCAAATGTTTCCAGGATATTTTCAGTGTCTTCGCCCAATTCCTGGGCACTCAACGCACTGGTTGCAAGGACAACAAGGACAATCGTATAATAAATTTTACAAAGCGATTTTTTCATATCATATTCAACAACAAAACCAATCAAAGAATTAGGTAATGGTTTTATTAACTTTTGTTGTAGGTTCTGTATCGGTTTGGAACGATTTACTATAAATATGCATACTCTAAGCCCCTACTTATTAATAGGCCCTTTCATTTAATTTGCCATAAAATACAAAGAAAGTCAAGGTTCTTTTGATCAGTTTATAACCTTAAGGTAAAAATGAACAATGCAAGTCAAGTAATTCTGTACCTGAATCGTCAAATTATCAGTCTTAGAAATTTTTACTAATCAATCCAAAAATATCATTTAGAAATCAATATACTGGAAGAATGTTGTATAAAGTTGAATTTTTGTTGTGAAATTTGACGTAGTCTACATTTCCCAATGGACGTATCTGCTTGTTAGGTGCTGTATTGTAGTATTTTACGCTCTATATAGAATCAGTATTCTGACAAAAAAAGGGTGCAGAAATGCACCCTTTTTATAGCGATATAGATCAATTGCTAAGAATTCATAGAAGAGATGATAAACTCTTTAAAATCTTTGGAAATTGGTATCAAGGTGTTGTTTATCATAATATCTTTGGAGTTAATAGCATCAATATGGTCTACATTAACGATATATGACTTATGTGCCCTATAGAACTTGTTCTTAGGTAGTTTTTCCAAATAATTTTTTAGAGGAGACCTTACCAAAAATTTCTTGTCGACCGTATTTACCTCAAGATAAACATTATCGGCCTTTATAAATTGTATGTCTCCAAATTGAATGCGATAATACAAATGTTGTTTTTTAACAAAAATCGAATCCTTCAAGATAGAACTCGACATTGGTGCCTCCTCTTCTTCGAGATTATTCCCCTGCTTTTCAACACCATAGGTAAAGTTTGAAAGCGCAATTTCAATTGAGGTGTATAGATCTTGTTGTTCAAAAGGTTTCACCAAATATCCATTTGGTTTTACCGTCTTGGCATTCTCTACAGTGGCCCTGTCAGAGTTAGAGGTCACAAAAATAAAGGGGATATCGTAATTTTTACGTATGTGTTTTCCTAAATCAATACCCGTTTTATCTGAAGCTAGGATAATATCAATCAAAACAAGGTCTACTTGCTTGGTTTTCAATACTTCTTCGGCTTGTTCGTAAACTATTACATTATCAACGATCTCATAACCAATCTCTTCTAACATAGACTGCATGTCGTCGGCAATTATAACATTATCCTCTACAATGAGGATTCTAATGGGCTGTTCCAAGGTAGTTGGTGTTTAAATGGTTAGTATTCAAAGTTACAAAATTATATTAAAACATATATAAAATAAGAGCGCTAAGAGAAATGTGCTTAGAGCCAATTTCTTAAGCTCGGAATCTAATAAAACTGGTTTTTTTGTTTTCCAAACTTTTATCAAATGTAAGAAAATTGGTACAAATGCAACTAAAGGTATGAATTGTTTCCAACTTTTGAAACTCAAAGTGATAAAAGTAAGCATACTTAAAAATCCAAAAAACAAAAGTAGTATATGGTATTTCTTTCCATTGGAAAACCCCATATGTACAACGAGTGTATTTTTTCCTGAAATTTTATCTGATTCGTGATCTCTCAAGTTATTCAAGTTTAATACGGCAACGCTCAACAATCCAATAGTAATTGCCGGAAGAACAGCAGGTTGCACAATATTCTTGGCGTACAAGAACATTGAGCCCAAAACGGCCAGCAGCCCGAAAAATAGAAAAACAAAAACATCGCCCAATCCTCTATACCCGTAAGCTGATTTACCCACTGTATATTTTATCGAAGCCCAAATGCTCGCAACTCCCAAAAGCAGAAACAACAGAAAATACCCTAAATTTTCCAGTCCGAAGGCGGTTTGTACAACCGCGACTACTAAAATGCTGTTGATAACGATTGAAGTGATTATGGCCTTTTTTAATTCTGCCCGCGTTAACAAGCCGCTTTGCAGTGCTCTTTTTGGACCTATACGGTCATCGTTATCGGTTCCCTTTACTCCGTCTCCATAATCATTTGCAAAATTGGAAGTCACTTGAAAACCAATCGTAGTTAACAATGCTAAAATAAAAAGTAGTGTATTGTTACTGTTTTCATAAAAATTGGCCAGGGCTGTACCCACGACAACACCTGAAATCGACAACGGCAGCGTTCTCAATCTGGCCGCATTGATCAAAGCTGATAATTTCCGCAAACTAATAGGGATCTTCGATTTGAATTCGTTTTCCTTCTTTATATGATGCTACAAAGGCATCCTGAAAACCTAAATCTACCAATTGGGCCCTAAAGGACTGCGCTTCTTGAAGCGTTCCAAAATTACCCAAGGAATACGAATAAAAGGGATTGGTTTTTACAAACACTGTATTGGCCAACGCTTCCGATGCCAAAGTAATATTGTTATCAACGAAAGACTTGACCTGCACGGAGTATATTTTTTCTTTTTCTAAAAATCGCTTGGCCAAATAGAACTCCTTCACATCACTAAGTTCTTCATTTTGTTGTTTCAGGTTATCAATTCTAGTTTTTATGGCATCTAAACTATCTATTGATACCAAAAGATTCTCTTGTTTATCAATACCGGAAGAGCTGCTCAGTCCAGCGGTAAAAGAGGTAACGGAAAGCCCGACCACTAAAAAGAGGCCTGTAATACCCGCCAATACATTACGCTGTATTCTGCTCCTCTTTAGTTCCTTATTTTTAAATTTTATTTGATCTAATAAGCGCTCGTTGATAATCTGAGCTTTGTCGATGTCCTTATGCAGTTCGAGCAAATCACTTTCTTCTATAAAAGGCATATTTTATTAGGTTTAGGGGAGATATATAATTTAAAGTTAACCAAAATAAACGAATGTTAGCAATATACCAATCACCAATGTTGCAAAACTATGATTTTCAGTGGTAAAGAGATGAAAACCGATTGTTAAAATAATGTTGGTTCAACTATCTGGAAATTAAATGAACTTCACTAGGGAATATTTTATCTTAAAAAAGTTCGTTTATCGAACAATCACCCAGTCTAATTTTCAAGGCTTTTAGTACGATGTGTCGTCGCCTTTTAAAAGGCCGGTTCAAAAGATGGCACCGGCCTCGTTCAAATGGAATGGATTCCGTCACTTTCAATCTTGATTTTTCGTTCGCGATACAAGGTACCAATCCCCTTTTTAAATGTTTTTTTACTCATTTGAAGTTCATCCTGTATGTCTTTTGGGTCCGATTTATCATGAAGCCCTAGAAATCCCCCATTCGCTATAAGCGTTTCATATATTTTATTTGCGGCGGGCTCTAACACATTCAGACCCAAGGGTTGCAGCGATACATCAATCTTATTATCAGCGCGAATTTTTTTGATCACCCCTTTGGTGTTGTCACCAACTGCAATTTCTTTAAAAATCTCATTAAAATACACCAAACCCTTATGAAGATCATTTATGATTACTTCCCACCCTAAATCGGTAAGCCTCGTTATTACCAGCTCGACTTCTTCTCCTTCACTAACCGTCAAACTATCATTGCTCAAGAATCTGTCCAACTTATTGGAAGCCACCAAGCGATTTGATTGTCGGTCCAAGTAACAATAGACAACATACCAATTGCCCTCTTTCATTTTTGTACGCTGCTCCCTAAATGGAACTAAAAGGTGTTTTTCCAGCCCCCAATCCATAAAAGCTCCAAATTCATTGACTTCTGCCACCTGAAGCAATTGAAACTCATTTACCATTATTAATGGATCTAAGGTAGTCGCAACGGGACGTTCGGCGTGGTCTAAATAACAAAAAGCAGTAATCTCACCTCCAATTTCATAAGTCTGCGGTACATACTTATTCGGCAATAGTATTTCATTGTTTTCATTATCGCCCAAAAAAAGACCCACACTGGTGTCCCTTAATATCTCAAGAGTGTTGAATTTTCCCAATTCTATCATACGGTAAAAATACAAATAAAAGAGCGATGTTTAAAGGTCAAAAGCCTCATAGGTTTAAATTAAAAATTAGAATTAAGCAATTTATATCATCAGCACTAATGCTCATTTTTTAAGTGCTTTCATTTATTTTAAACCTTTCAAATGCGTAAAACAAAAAACCGTCCCAATTGGGACGGTTATTACATATTGATCTTGTGTATTTAATAGGCAGAAGCTTTTTTAAAGTGCTTACATAACATGTAATACACTACCGCCCTGTGCTTGTTCTTATTGGAAGAACCATATTTCTCAACGACCCCTTTAATCGCATCCATTAATTCAGGACTATCTTTTAATCCCAATTTTTTAATCAAATAGTTCTTTTTTACAGTCTCTAGCTCTTTTTCATCAGCTCCAGATACTTTAGATGCATCCAAATTGTAAATCGCAGGTCCAAGGCCGATGGCAACCTTTGTCAGTAAATCCATATCTGGGGTTTCACCGAACTTATCTTTAATGTCTTCGGCGTACTTTGCAATCAAATCATCTCTTTTACTCATAATAGTCAGTGTTATATATGTTAATGGTTTATATATTCCGAAGATATAAAATCAAAATAACCGAGCAAAATTTTATCATTCAATATTCTAGGAGTTTTAATCTCCAACACCTTAGGTGCCGATGATTCACCAAAGAAATCGCCCAATGAATTTTGTAAGGCTTCCGAATCTGATACGGTTTGATATTCAAAACCATACATTTTACATAAATTTTCGGCATCGAGCTTGTGTGTCGTTTCATAGAACAGTTCAAAATTCTCTCGTTCTTTGTCGCCTGGCAAAATCCGAAAAATACCTCCACCTCCATTATTAACAAGAATAATCCGGAAATCATTTCTTATATTCTTGTTCCACAAGGCATTACTGTCATAGAAAAAACTAAGGTCACCTGTTAATAATACTGTTTGAGCTTCATTATAGACTGCAGCACCAACAGCGGTTGAAGTACTACCGTCTATTCCGCTTGTTCCGCGGTTGCAGTAGACCGACACCGATGGCTTTTGATCAAAGAGCTGCATATATCTTACCGTTGAGCTGTTGGCCAATTGCAATTGGCACCCTTGTGGCAGACCATTGGCCACATGGTAAAAGGCCAACATATCAGAGAAGCGGATTTGACCCATGTAGTCCGACCTTTTTGATTCATGCTTTTGCCTTATGCTATTCCAATACTTGAAATAATCACTTTTCAAAAAAAAGGTGTTAGGTAAGAGCTGGGTAAAAAAGTCGTTAATATTCGTTTTAAAATGATGCGTAAGTGAGAAAAAGGTGTCGTATGCTTTTTTTTCATTCACATGCCAGTGATGTTTCGGTTTGTACATTCGTAGAACGGCCTTTATCTTTTTCGATACAATTAATCCGCCGAAGGTCAACAAGAGATCAGGCTGTAGCGCTTTAAAAAGTTCATCTTTCCGATACGATTTCTCGATCGGTGCTATAATGCTATCAATACTTGGGAAAAAATCACTATGGTGTATATTCGATGTAGTTTCTGTGAGTACTATTACCGATGGGTCGTTAGCAAGTTGATTTAAAAATTGCACTTCTACGGAATTCGGTGGATTCACCCCGACCAGAACCATTTTTCTATGGGAACCGTTCCAAATAGCGGTAAAATCTTTTATTTTGGAAATAGGCTCGTTCTTATCCGTTTTCGGAAATATGAACTGCGGATCGACAGTACTATTTTCAACAATATCATACAAAGGTTCTTCGAAAGGAACGTTTATATGTACAGGGATTTGAATCTCCAACGCATTGTTCAATGCTTTGTTCAACTCACTATCGTTATAAGCTTGTATCTTCTCTTGATTGGCCTCAATAGTATCCTCTGTAAGCAATACTGAACCAAATCGTTTGATGCTTTCTTTCGCATGTACGACATCTTGTCTTAAATTGGCGGAATATCCAATATGTCTATGGAAAACATTGTCTTGACGAATGGTCTGTCCGTCGCCGATATCGATTTTATAACTTGGTCTATCGGCAGAAATAACGATGAGAGGAATATCACTAAAAAATGCTTCGGCGATAGCAGGATAATAATTAAGTAAAGCGCTACCAGAAGTACAGACCAACGCCACAGGTTCCTTTAATTGCTGGGCAATTCCCAACGCAAAAAAGGCCGCACAACGTTCGTCAACTATACTAAAGCATGAAAAATAAGAATCTTCGGTAAAGCCTAAAGTCAATGGGGCATTTCGTGAACCTGGAGAAATCACAATATTTCTTACGCCCTTTGCCTTGCAATGCTGCACTACGGTTTGGGCCGAAGGTATACTTGAATGTGTCATTGCCGGCAAAAATACAACACCCGAAATTCTTAACCCAATAACAAACGGAAATACTATTTGTCAGCTAAAACCCTTAGCATCGTTTTGCTTTTTGACACCGTCTCCTGCCATTCCTTTTCCGCAACGGAATCGTGGGTTACTCCTCCCCCAACATAAATTTGAGCCGTGGTATTTATCAACTGCAAACAGCGTAAGTTTACGAAAAGTTCGGTTATTTTTTTGGTACCGGTTCCATCGGAAGGGGTTTGTTCAGCCTTTCCGTGAGATTCAAAAAATTTTTCTTGCCTATTCAATTCACCTATAAATCCTGTATAGAATTCCCGGTCATATTTTTCATTTTCAAGAACGAAAGCCTTTGTAGGAGCCAAGGGAACACCACAAACCGCAGGTGTGGGATGCAAAACACCGATGATTTCCGACAGCCCTTCTTTTTTTAGGGAACCTGATACTTCGGTACGCAGATGCCATAAATTACCGGCACGTACTGCTTTCGTTTCAGATACTTTTAAGTCTTTTACCCTTGTTTTAATGGCACTGACGATATAATCGGTAACCATATTTTGTTCTTCCTTTTCTTTGTCGCCCCAGATTGGAGGTTTATTTGATACGTATGGTTTGGTACCCGCCAAAGACATCGTGGTCAATTGTTGGCCATCGGAATGTAACAAAATTTCGGGAGTAGCCCCTAACCAGAGTCCTACTTTGGGATGGTACCATAAATAACAAAAAGCTTTGTCATAAACCGATAGTATTTTTTGGAGCAAGTCTAAGGGTAGCATACTAGACTCTTGTTCTAATTTTCGCGATAATACCACTTTTTTAAAGACACCAGATCGTATTTCCGAAATAGCTCTTTCTACAAGATCAACATAAAAATCATGTTGATTGTTTTGACCAGGAGGCGCTATAACCTCTTTTAATCCTGGTTTTTTTTTATTTACAAAAGTCTTGCTCATTACTTCATGAGCGGGAAGCAAAACGGCCTTTTTATTGGAATCAAATGGAGCGAATACAAATCCGCTTTCTGAAAAATCGTCAACAAAATGCAGGTGGGTATCCATTTGAAAAACAGAATGTACTACTGTTTCACTAGGTCTTCGGTAAACAACGAACGGCAGGTCTTTATCGAGCTGGGTGGCGGCCCGTACTATTAATTCTGAAAACATATTATTTTTTCGGCAATGAAATCGTGGTCAATTTGCACACGGAGATAAGCTTTTCGTCGGCATCGGTAATTTTAATATCCCACAGTTGTGTGGTTCTTCCCCTGTGTACTATGGTAGCTTTTGCAAATACATGGCCATCACGTACGCTTTTCACATGGTTGGCAGAGATTTCGATACCGCGAACAATGAACTTCTGGGCGTCCAGAAAAATATAGGAAGCCATACTTCCTACACTTTCAGCTAAGGCAACCATCGCCCCGCCATGGAGAACTCCATCAGGTTGGTGTACCTTCGAATTTACCGGCATTTTGCCAACGAGAAAATCTTCCCCCATGTCAATATATTCAATTTGTAGAGTTTCCATCAATGTATTTTTTGAAGACTCATTGCAAACTTTTAATATTTTATCCTTGAAATCTTCCATTAAGAAATTTTTGTAAAATTAAGCATTACGATAGCAATAAAAGCGATTACTTTTGAATAGATTTAAATGCCCATTTTAGTTTCTGCGTTCTTGAAAACTATATTTCAGGGGCATTACCGCCTTAATCGCAAACAAGCCCTTAACTTATGGAAACACTCGAAAAACAACTCACCTATACCTCTACCAACGTCTATGAGACCCTGAACAGGTTAACAGAAAGTACAAAGACCGTGTGGATCGTACTTCATGGTATCGGATTTTTAAGCCGCTATTTTCTGAGGTATTTCGATGAATTACCTGCCCGCGACAATTATATTATTGCTCCACAAGCGCCTTCGAAATACTACCTCAATGGCGCTTACAAACATGTTGGTGCAAGTTGGTTGACCAAAGAAAATACGTCTTTAGAGACCAAAAATATAATGGCCTATCTCGATGCCGTTTATGAAGCAGAGCGTATACCCGAACACTGTAAACTTATTGTTTTCGGATTTTCACAAGGCGTGTCCGTGGCAACCAGGTGGGTAGCCAAAAGACAATTAAAATGTGAACAGTTGGTTTTGTACGCCGGAGGAATTCCCGATGAATTGGTTGCTGAAGATTTTGCCTTTCTAGAAGAAAACAATACCCGAATAAGCGTTCTTGTTGGTGATAATGACAAATATTTGACACCGAAACGGCTAGAAGCAGAAACAGAAAAGATTTCCGTTTTGTTTCATGGTCGCGCTGAACAGATACGATTTAAAGGTGGACACGAAATAAAAAAGGACTTGTTGAAAAAATTCTTATGACACCCTCCCAGTTGATTCTCGAAAATGACCTAGTGCGCTTAATACCAATGAAACTATCGCATGAGCAGGGCTTATGGCCGATAGCACAACAAATGGACCTCCATCGTTTTGGCCCTAGTGATGTCTCTAATCGTGAAAAATTAAGGGTTTACATCAAAACTGCATTACAGGATGCTTCAGAGGGCAAATCGATCCCATTCACTATTTACAATAAACAAACTCTGAAATGCGTGGGCAGTACCCGTTTTGGTCATATCGACTCAAAAAATAAGACCTTACATATTGGATGGACGTGGATTTCACCAGAAACACAGGGGACAGGATTTAATCACCAAATGAAATTTTTGATGCTTCATCATGCTTTTGAAACCATGGGTTTTGAAAAAGTGGAATTCAGAATCGACGAACGCAATATAGTTTCGCGCAAGGCCGTGGAAAAACTAGGTGCTACCTTAGAGGGTATTCTACGAAAAAATATAATCGTTAAAGATGGTTTCAGACGGAGTTCTTGTTGTTATGGTATTTTACGGGAAGAATGGGAAGACATTAAAACAGTTCGATTCAGCAATTTATAATGAAACAGCAGTACATCGCCCATATTACCCTATTGGTTAAAAATTATGACGAGGCCATCGATTTTTATACTCAAAAATTGGGTTTCACCGTATTGGAAGACAATAAATTAGCCGAAACCAAACGATGGGTCGTTGTCGCACCTAACAACGCAAAGGAAGCAGGTCTTTTGTTGGCTAAAGCGGATGGCGACGTACAAGCTAGATCAGTTGGAAATCAATCAGGTGGCCGCGTATTTTTATTTTTACGAACGGACGATTTTTGGAGGGACTATACCGAAATGTGTAAAAAAGGGCTGACATTTATCGAAAGCCCAAAAATCGAACCTTACGGCACCGTTGTGGTTTTCCAAGATTTATACGGAAATCTTTGGGATTTAATAGAACCAAAGTAGATTTTCCTATTCCCATTAGGGAATTTTCAAAATGAGGTTACTCTACTACAACGCTTTCCGAGGCCATTTGGTAATACTTAACACGGCGCGTACTATACGTATTTTCAGGGGTTATGATTTGTTTTATCCAGTTGGGATCCTCCCCTGCTTGCCCTTTATCGAACTGATAGATGTACGTTTTGGTCGCAAGACTATTCCCAATCTTAGTTTCCGTTCTTGCCAACGCTCCCTGGGAATCATAAGTATAGTTGATTACTTTTTTTGGTGCCAATTGTTTTATTTTTTCATCGTACTCGAATTCGGTTTGAACCACGAGTTTTTGCGCAGCATCATAAATTTTTTCGGTGGCCAAATAGGGCGTTCCTTCAAGGAACTTTTTGGTTAACACAATTTGTTCGGTAGAATCATTTAAGGTTTTGCGTGACGAGGTACGTACCGATTCTTGAACTACTCCGTTCAAAGTAAAAGTCTTTGTAGTTTCACCATTGACCGTTTCATAGGTCACTAATGTTTCATCGACACCATCGTTGTCAGTGTGTACAATTTTCCTCAAATTGCCATTAGCATCATAATAATATTCGTTTTGCTCTAGAAATTCTTTGGCGTATGTAATTATTTTTTCGGTTACTCTGCGTTCCGGTAATGAATCTATGGTATAAAAATTGGCGATCGAAATGCTTTTATCGAAAATATTATCCCGATAGTTTTCAACTCTTTTTTCAATAAGCTCTCCATTGTTATAGCTATAACGGGTTATATCATAATCTTGATCGCTATAGCGGGTAACCGATTTGGTAAGTCGTCCATCCTTATCAAAATCATACTCTTCTTTTCCGTAATCGGTACGTACCAAACACGATTTCACGCTCCCGTGCAAATCAAAATCGGCAAGGGTAAAGATTTTGATTTCTTGTGAAAGTAAAACGGAATGCAATCCCAATAAAAATAGGGTTAGCAATGTGATTTTTTTTACCATGGTGCAAAAATACGGGTTATTCCTACAAAACAAAACAAATCTTGTACCAAAAAAAAGCCCCGTCAGATAATACAACCTGACGGGACTTTAGATATTAATAATATAGTTACTTCACTTCCTCGAAGTCAACATCCTCTACATTATCACCTTCCTTGGCATCGGCAGCCCCTCCTTCGGCAGTATCCTGGCCGTTGGCAGAAGGTGCACCCTGTTGTGCCTCGGCCTGTGCCTTGTACATCTCTTCGGAGGCAACTTTCCAAGCCTCGTTGATTTTATCCAAAGCAGGTGAAATAAGAGCCAAATCTTTAGCTTCGTAAGCCTTTTTCAATTCTTCTAAAGCATCTTCGATTGGCTTTTTCTTGTCATCGGACAACTTTTCCCCAAATTCGGTCAACTGCTTTTCGGTCTGAAAAATCATACTATCAGCCTCGTTCAACTTATCGGCGGTCTCTTTCGCTTTTTTGTCGGATTCTGCATTGGCCTCGGCTTCTGCTTTCATCTTCTTGATTTCTTCCTCGGTCAATCCTGAAGAAGCTTCGATACGAATATCCTGCGTCTTATTTGTCGCTTTGTCAGTAGCCGAAACCTTGATAATACCATTTGCGTCGATATCAAATGTTACTTCAATCTGTGGCGTTCCTCGCTGTGCAGGTGGAATGCCGTCAAGGTGAAACCGTCCAATGGTCTTATTATCGGCAGCCATAGGTCTTTCCCCTTGTAACACATGAATCTCGACCGAAGGTTGATTATCGGCAGCGGTAGAGAATACTTGCGACTTTTTAGTGGGTATGGTCGTGTTCGCCTCGATCAATTTAGTAAATACACTTCCCATAGTTTCGATACCCAATGAAAGTGGAGTGACATCCAACAGCAATACATCTTTTACATCACCGGTCAATACACCACCCTGAATAGCAGCACCAACGGCAACCACTTCATCTGGGTTCACTCCTTTCGATGGTTTTTTACCAAAGAATTTCTCAACGGCCTCTTGTACGGCAGGAATTCTGGTAGATCCACCTACTAAAATAATCTCATCGATATCACTTTTTGATAGCCCCGCTGACTTTAATGCAGTCTGACATGGTTCAATAGTCCGCTTTACCAAATCGGCAATCAACTGTTCGAATTTCGATCTTGTCAATGTACGTACCAAATGCTTGGGACCGGAAGCTGTCGCCGTAACATAAGGTAGGTTAATTTCAGTTTGTGCCGAAGAAGACAATTCTATTTTCGCCTTTTCTGCAGCCTCACGCAAACGTTGCAATGCCATGGCATCTTGACGCAAATCGATGTCTTCATCTTTTTTGAACTCTTCAGCCAACCAATCGATAATCTTTTGATCAACATCATCACCTCCCAAGTGTGTATCACCATCGGTAGATAAAACTTCAAAAACACCATCACCCAATTCTAGAATCGAAACGTCATGCGTACCTCCACCAAAGTCAAAAACTACTATTTTCTGATCGGTACTCTTTTTATCCATACCATAGGCCAATGAAGCCGCGGTAGGTTCGTTAATGATCCGTTCTACGGTAAGTCCGGCAATTTCACCGGCCTCTTTAGTCGCTTGGCGCTGTGCATCGTTAAAATAAGCCGGTACCGTAATAACTGCTCGTGTCACATCTTGACCCAAGTAATCCTCCGCAGTTTTCTTCATTTTCTGAAGAATCATCGCAGATAATTCTTGTGGAGTATACAATCGCCCGTCAATATCGACACGAGGCGTATTATTATCCCCTTTAACTACTTTATAAGGTACTCGCTCTGCCTCTTTACTAGACTCCGAGTATTTGTTACCCATAAAGCGTTTGATCGAGTAGACCGTTTTTTCAGGGTTGGTCACTGCCTGTCTTTTGGCCGGGTCACCTACCTTGATTTCACCACCATCGACAAATGCGATAACTGATGGAGTCGTTCTTTTACCCTCCGCGTTTGGAATTACTACTGGCTCGTTGCCCTCCATCACGGAGACACAGGAGTTGGTCGTACCCAAATCTATTCCTATTATTTTACTCATGTTTTATGTTTTAATATTAGTGCTTATTATTTTTAAGGTCGGTTACTAAATGTCAAACAATATGCCAAGTGGTTAAAACTGACAGGATGTCATTTTCTGCATATAGTACGGAAACCATATTAGGAATACAATGTGTAATATAGGCAATGTCATTCCTTTGTACTTGTCCTAAATACGGACAACAGAGCCATATCTCAATTGCTTTAACATACCTTACGAATAAAACTTGGTTACCATATTTAAAAAATCCAATAAAATACTGACATATTCTTGATTTCGGAATCGTGTGCCATACATAAAACAAAAAATATAATGCCAGGCATCATAAGCACTAAGTAGCGCAAATAATATAATTTCCAAGTTAAAGTTAAGTTCGATTAAGGAACTACAAATAATATTTCAGCAATGCTCGCTAATTTGGATTGTTTGCTTATTTTTAAACCCAATTGTTTTGTTCTGCACAACAGATAAGGCCATAAGCAATTCAATGGAACGATGAACAAACCGACGCGACAAGAACTGGAAAATCAAATTGCCGAACTTAAAGAGCAGAATAAAATTCTTCGGTTAAACTCTTTGCGAGATATGGAAAAAGAACAAGATGAGAATTATACCCATACCATTTTTAACAATATGGGCGATTCAGTATTCGTGAAAGATGATCAAAGCAGGCTATTATTGGTCAATGATTCTTTTTGTACAATCTTTGGCCTCCCTCGATCAGAAATTTTAGGTAAAACGCTCGCAGAACATGTCCCACCTGAGGAGCGCGAGAGATTTCTGAAAATTGACCAAGAGGTTATCGAAAATGGGCTCGAAAAAATCAATGAAGAAACACTGACGATTGGTGACAAAACACGCACTATCTCTACAAGAAAATCGCGCTTTGTTGACAAGAAAGGGGAAAAGTATCTTGTAGGCGCAATACGCGATATGACCGAACAAAAAAAGGCGGAACAAGATTTAAAAGAAAGTGAGGCAAAATTCCGGGCACTCAATGATACTAAAGATAAACTGTTTTCTATCATTGGCCATGATTTAAGAAATCCGTTCAATAATATTTTGGTATTGTCAGATCTATTAACCGATAGCCTAAAAACAAAAGACGTTTCAACATGCGAACAATATGTAGAACTTATTAATTCTACGGCCAAAAACACGCTGCTTTTGCTTGAAAATCTAATGAATTGGGCCCAAACCCAAACAGGGCAAATTCAGTACTTTTCGCAAAAAATAAATTTAACCTCCACTATCCAAGAAATAATAGAACTTTCGAATTCAATTGCAAAAACTAAAGGCATATCACTAAATCAAGTCGAATCCGAAACAGTAGAAGTTTATTCAGACGAAAAAATATTAAAAACAGTTTTACGAAATCTTATTTCAAACGCTATTAAGTTTACGCATCATGGAGGAAACATTGATGTGATAACGACACAGCATCAAAATGAAATTGCAATCTCCATTTCTGATAATGGCGTGGGTATGGATCAGGAAACAACAAAAAAGCTCTTCACCGCTACCACAAATGTTTCGGAAAGAGGTACATCTAATGAAAAAGGTTCTGGCTTTGGGTTAATAATTTGCAAAGAATTTGTGGAGAAACTGGGTGGAACTATCTGGGTTGAAAGTCGATTGGGCAAAGGAAGTGATTTTAAATTTACTTTGCCACTCAAAAATGAAGGTGGCTAATTGCTGTCCATAGTAAATGTTGCATCAGCTAGTGTTACGAATCCTATAATCGGTTTCGTTTAGTCTTTCAAAAGCGACTACATGGATCAAATGAGAACTATCAACGCTCATTATTATTATAAAGAAGGCCCGTTCAAAGGCATTATCAATAGACTTGAGGAACAAATTGAAAAGTGGAATGCAGGAACAGTGAGTGGTTCCCACAGGAAATATTGGGTTAATAAATACGAATCCGGTTCTACCCATTTAAAAAACGTCTTTAGTCTATTTCTATATATTCACCTGTGCCAATCAAGCCATTTTTTTCTACTGTTTAAAACTTTTAATATAGTATTTTGCCCTATGGGAACGCAACATCTTATTTTTGCTATCATTTTTCTTCAACTGTCCGCGACCCTTAATGGACAATCGCATACCCAAAATTTCCCAACAACTGTTGAGCACGTTCACCAGCTACCCCAAGCTGATAATTTATGGGTGTTCCTATTGACAGGACAATCAAATATGGCTGGGCGTGGTTTTGTTGAACCGCAAGACACAATATCAAGCAAGCGAATTTTAACAATCGACAAAACAGGACAATGGATTTACGCAAAAGAACCCCTGCATTTCTACGAGCCCAAAATGGCCGGGTTAGATTGTGGCATATCGTTCGGTCGTCAATTATTGGAAGCTGTTCCGAATAATGTTACCATTGCGATACTACCCTGTGCGGTTGGCGGTAGTTCCATTGAACAATGGTTGAACGATGAGACCCATCGCGACGTACAATTATTGTCAAACTTTAAAAACAAGGTCGATATCGCAAAAAAGCAAGGCACAATAAAGGGTATATTATGGCACCAGGGAGAGAGCGATGCAAATGAGAAACGCATACCGAACTATGTCGAAAACCTTGAAAAATTGACAAAACAGTTTCGCCAAATCGTAGGTAATGACTCCCTCCCAATAATTTTAGGTCAGTTGGGCCGCTACGCTGAACCGAACAAAAAAAGACAGCAATGGAGGGCCATAAATAAGATTATAAGAAACTATGCACGAAAAAATGCGTACACAGGCGTTATCTCATCCAAAGGTCTAAACGAAAAAGGCGATAAAGTTCATTTTGACGGGGCATCGCAACGGGAAATGGGCAAACGGTTTGCAACTCAATTCTTAAAAACTTCTAAACCGACAATACAGATTAATCGCATACCGTAGTTAAGACAAATTTTGAGAAACAAGGTATTTTAAACATTTTTGAAATAATTTATTACGACCTTGTATATTCTTTTTTGTTCCCTCATAAAATATTGAGAATAT
Source organism: uncultured Kriegella sp. (assembly GCA_965368185.1). Lineage (GTDB taxonomy): Bacteria > Bacteroidota > Bacteroidia > Flavobacteriales > Flavobacteriaceae > Kriegella. The sequence continues at coordinate 10,424 of CBDULZ010000050.1, read as the reverse complement.
CGATAAAATTATACCGTCGAAAGCGTTTAAGACGTATTTTTTTGTTAATATAATTAGATAAACCTAACCAAAGCACCAATTGGTAATGAATTGGAAAAAAAAGAGGCAAGGCCGGATTTTTATAAGCTATAGACGTTCCGATTCACAGGGCTATGCGGGCCGATTGTCTGATTCTCTTGAAGCCTATTTCGGAGAAAAGAGAGTTTTTAGGGACATTGAAGATATTAAGGGAGGCTCTAAATATGCCAAGGATATTGAAAATCAGTTAAGCACAGCTGACGCCGTTATTGTACTAATTGGCCCCAATTGGTTATCGGTTGCCGACGAAAATGGTAAAAGACGCATCGATGACCCTCAAGATTGGGTCGTTAAAGAAATTGTTACTGCCTTAGAAAACGGAATTCGGGTATTTCCTGTGCTTATCGAAGGTACAATTCTGCCCCGGCAATCAGAACTACCGGAGTATCTTTGCCCGATCCTAGACTACAATGCCATTACGATTTCGGATCGTAGTTGGGATGCCGATGTGCTTGGGCTTGGAAAAATTATTTCGTTCGAGATCCCCACCGCCAATGAACGTATTTTATTTCAGCTTCAGGTTTTAATCTATACGGCGCTAGGAGCTTCACTGATTCTTACATCCGGTATGGTGGCTACAAATGCGATAGGCGCTAAAAAGGAATTAATATCACTACCCTTCGCTGGAATACCTTTTTACGTTGTTATTTGCACACTTATCATATTATCACTCATAAGAGGTCTGGTCGCAAAAGAAAAAAAACGGCACATAAATTACGCCATTATTACTGGTGTACTAGGTTCTGCCTTTTTCTTTTTCGGCACTTATTTTATAGATGAAGATTGCTGTATAGATGAAGATCTATGCGAATCAATGTTTGTTTTTTTTGGTTCTGTTTTAGTGACAACTGTGATGTATGCATTTTTAGGTTTGTCGGGTTTTAAACCAAAATAGGCGAAACGACCTACTATGACCATGTTGGTGGAACCGATTTATTGGACTATGCCTTTTCCCTGTTCAAAAACGACTAGCGCCCATAACACCATCTGAATTCTTGTTTTTTTAACATAAAATAGTACTTTAGGACCTATAACTACCATAAAATCGGAACGCCATGAATCTATCAAGAAAAAATTTCATCAAAACTGTAGGGCTGGGGGCGGTTGCCGCAGGTACTTCTTCATTTGCCACATTGGGTAAAGCCACGATTAAGACAACCGAAGACCATGAGCTGACTATAGGTCTGGCTTCATACACCTTGCGCAAATACAGTCTAGACGAGGTTATCGAAATTGTACAGCGGTTGAATATCAAAGACGTTGCCTTTAAAAGTTTTCACCTGCCCTATGAATCGACCGACGAAGAATTACGTCAAATCAGTGCCAAAGTAAAGGCGAGAGGTCTCAACCTATATGGTGGCGGGGTAATGTACATGAAAACTCCGGAAGAAGTGGACAACTATTTCAACTATGCCAAAACTGCCGGCCTAAAGATGATCATCGGAGCTCCAAAACATGACTTGCTACCACAAATAGAAGAAAAAGTCAAGGAAACCGACATCAAACTGGCCATTCATAACCACGGTCCGGAAGACGAAATATTTCCATCCCCAAAAAGTATTTACGATAAAATTCAGAATCTCGACCCGCGTATCGGGCTTTGCATCGATACGGGACATACCTTTCGGCTTAATTTGGATGTTGCCTCTGAAATCAAAAAATATAAAGACCGCCTTTATGACGTACATATCAAAGATATTGATGAGCAAATACCCGAAGGTAAGAGCGTAGAGATCGGTCGCGGAAAAATGGACATACCGAGTATTCTGAAAGCATTAAAAGAAATCAAGTATGACGGGGTTCTAGGTGTGGAGTACGAAAAAGATGGCGACCATGCCGTTTACGGGTTAACGGAATCGGTTGGATATCTTCGCGGTGTACTGCAATTGATATGACCAAGGGAACTTTCTGCTACCGAGAGCACAAAAATTATTTGGGTTTTTCAATACGATTCGTCAAAAGGTGTTAAAAGCCTTGTACCTCTTAAACTACATTGGGAATTTCCGCTCTTAACAAAAGGGGTAACTTTGAGAGCTGGCATTTGCCAAATGCGGTGGTAAGAGATTACTAAATCTATCCTAAAGCGTAGCACCCTCCCTTAAAATATCCTATTTTTGGGCAAAATTTGGACACTTGTTTAAACACATTCGATATTTCTTTATCATTTTCTTCACTTGTACGGCTATCGCACAAGAAGAACCTGAGAAGACAAAGCAGATCAACATTGTTTACGGGGCCAACTTCACGAAAGATGAGGAGCGGTTTCCCGGCGCCTCCATTTTCAGCGAAGACGGAAAACAGGTGCAGTTTGAACATGAAGGTGCAGATTTGTGGTGTGACATTGCAATTCATTATTTAAAGGAAAATAAACTTAGGGCCATAGGTAATATTCGTTTGCAGCAAGGCGATTCAGTCGTACTCACGAGCGGAAAAATCGACTATGACGGTAAAACAAAATTGGCCAAGGCATGGGAAAACGTACTGTTAAAAAACAGTCAAATGACCCTGAGCACCGACACGCTCTATTTTGACCGGGAAAAACAAGAATCGTACTACCAAGATTTTGGTACGGTCATCGATTCATCAAATACCCTGACCAGCCAGATTGGACGGTATTTTATGGAATTAAAAAAATATCAATTTTTAGATAGTGTTCATATTCAAAATCCAAAATACACTTTAGATTCCGAACAACTTGATTATTATACCGGCACCGATAATGCCTATATGTATGGGGCTTCGACCATAACGGGTGACACCTATAAAATATATTGTGAGCGCGGCTTTTATGATACCAAGATTGAAAGTGGTTACGGTATCAAGAATACCCGCATCGATTATAACAATAGAATCATAGTAGGCGACAGCGTCTATTTTGATAAGGCAAGTGAATTTGCCTCGGCGACCAATAACATTACGGTTACAGATACCGTAAACAATGGTATCATACGCGCCCATTATGCCGAAGTCTATAAGGCAAAAGACTCTGTTTTTGCTACCAAACGCGCGGTTTCTATTTCTCTTGTGGAGCAGGATTCCCTTTATATGCATGGCGATACCTTGATGGTTACTGGTAAGCCAGAAAATCGTATTGTACGGGCGTTTCGCAATGCTAAATTCTATAAGACCGACATGAGCGGAAAGTGTGATTCAATTCATTCGGCACAAAGCACAGGGGTCACCCAATTGATAAAAGAACCGATATTGTGGAATGGTGTCAACCAAATGACGGGAGACAGCATTCATATTATATCGAATCTAAAGACTGAAAAATTGGATTCTTTAAAAGTATTGAACAATGCTTTTGTCGTATCGTTGGACAGTATCAGCAATGAGGGTTACAACCAGGCGAAGGGAAAAGACCTCTTCGGGCAGTTTGAAGACAATGAACTTCGCATTATTGACTTGGTTAAAAATACCGAGGTCATCTACTATATGTACGATGACGACGATGCGCTCATGGGCATAAATAAGACTATCTGCAGTGCTATACGAATTACAATGGCCAATAACGATGTGGAAGACCTTACATTTTTCACCAACCCCGATGGGGACATCTTTCCAGACAAAGACCTTCCAAAGGAAAGTCGAAAACTAAAAGGATTCATATGGCGCGGCGATGAACGTATTCTCACAAAAGACGATATTTTTGATGAAGACGACAACAACATCGAACTCGTTACCATTCGAGGTATCGATAACCCAATTGATATTGACGCAGAGGAAGAAGAGCGCAGCAAAAATGCGGGTGACCCCGTGAACGAAATTCCCGTACCACCGGCCAACCCATCGGATGCCAATGACGAGGCTTCTAAACCCAAAGCACGACCGAAAGTTGAGAAGGTTAAGGCGAATTAGTGCAACTTTGTCAGGTTTTTAGGCCCTACTGGTCCATCCAAACAACCAACAATCATGAAAAAAGACTTTCTAAAATATCAGGCACAGACGAGTCGACATCCATTAGGAATGTCCATCTCGCATGCGCGAGGAAGTTATATTTATGATACTGACGGCATTGCCCACCTTGATTTTGTTGCGGGTGTTTCGGCCTGTAGCCTGGGTCATTGTCATCCCAAAGTGACCGAAGCCATTAAAAGCCAAGTGGACAAATACATGCACGTTATGGTGTATGGGGAATACATACAAGAACCAGCCGTGGTTTATACGAAGCTATTGGCTTCGCTTCTCCCCCCCCAATTGGAAACCACTTATTTGGTAAATTCAGGGACCGAGGCAGTCGAAGGAGCACTGAAATTAGCGCGGCGTTATACGGGAAGAACCGAAATTATATCGGCACACAAGGCCTACCATGGAAACACTCTTGGAAGCTTGAGCATTATGGGCTTTGAAAAGCGCAAGGGCGCCTTCCGCCCTTTAATTCCGGATGTATCCTTTATACATTTCAACTCTGAAGCCGATATTTCCAAAATAACACAACGAACAGCTGCCGTGGTTCTGGAAACTATTCAGGGGGGAGCGGGTTTAATCCTTCCGAACCCAGGTTATCTCGAAAAAATACGAGCCCGTTGTGATGAAGTGGGCGCACTTTTGATTTTAGACGAAATACAGCCCGGATTTGGCCGTACAGGAAAACTTTTCGCCTTTGAACATTATACCTGTGTACCTGATATTCTTGTCATGGGCAAAGGTATGGCCTCGGGCTTGCCGGTCGGGGCATTTATGGCGTCGGAAGAAAAGATGTCCACTTTGATGGAAAAACCAAAATTGGGGCACATTACTACTTTTGGAGGGAACCCAGTAATCGCCGCTGCTTGTTTGGCGACCTTAAGGGAAATCATTCAAAGTCAGTTGCTGCAGGAGACTTTAGAAAAAGAAAAACTAATCCGACAATTGTTAAAACATCCAGCTATTTCAGAGATTAGGGGAAAAGGGTTATTATTGGCCTTGATCATGAAAAATGAAGAAATCGCCAATTTCGTAATACTGGAATGCGCAAAAAAAGGGCTGATTTTATTCTGGCTTTTATTTGAAACCAGAGCCGTCCGAATTTCGCCCCCATTGACCATATCCATTGATGAAATCAAACAAGGCTGTGCAACGATTTTGGATGTTTTAGAGCAGTACCAACAATAAGATGTTAACTAATTTGTTAATAATATAGGCCTAGCTCGGAAAAAAAAGCAGTCACAAAAGACTACTTTTAAGTCCATAGTGTAACCAAAACTTTTCTATGGCGTTAGAATCTAACGGAAAATCAAATCGGCCCATAGCCAAATTCGAGTCCATGCTCAAAACCGATGACGTCTACTTCTTCGACGCAGAGGATTTCGAGGATATCATTCACCATTATCTGAATCATGGCAAAATTGCGCTGGCCAAGAAAGCCATTAAAATCGGTCTGCAACAGCATCCTGCATCCACCGAACTTAAACTTCTTGATGTTGAGGTACTTGTCTTTGAAAATAATTTTGATGTAGCTGAAAACTTGCTTGACGAACTTCAGCTTTTAGACTGCAACAACGAAGAAATCTATATTCAAAGGGCTAACATATACTCTAAAAAAGACAACCACGAAGCGGCGATTACCCTTTTGAACAAAGCTTTGGAACTGGCCGACACCAGTTTTGACATTCATTCACTATTGGGTATGGAATACCTATTTATGGATGATTTCAAGCTTGCCAAAGAAAATTTTATGATGTGTGTGACTTTTGATGAGCAAGACTATTCTTCGCTTTACAATGTAATCTATTGCTTCGAATTTCTTGAAGATTACGAAGGCGCCATTCACTATCTCAACGATTATCTCGAGAGAAACCCGTATTGTGAGGTTGCCTGGCACCAACTGGGAAAGCAGTATTTTACCAAAGAAATGTATCCGGAGGCATTGACATCTTTTGATTTCGCAATCATCTCCGACGATTCTTTTATTGGAGCCTATTTCGAAAAAGGAAAAGTACTCGAGAAATTGGGCAAATACAACGAGGCCATTGAAAACTATGAGACCACAATTGCGATGGAAGATCCGACTTCGCATGCCTATTTACGGTTAGGAAAATGCCATGAAAAATTAAAGAACAATGACATGGCCAAGTTCTACTATTACCAGACGGTCCATGAAGATCCGTTACTAGATAAGGGTTGGCTGGCCATCACCGATTTTTACTACCGTCAGAAGAATTATGAAAAGGCATTGTTCTACATCAACAAGGCATTGAACATCGATGGTGAAAATGCCCATTACTGGAAAAAATGTGCCAGAATCTATACAGCACTCAAGAATTACCCACAAGCTGATTTTTCCTATAAACAAACTGTCGAACTCGGCAATTACGAGTTGGACACGTGGCTGAATTGGGCCGAAATTGCTCGACAGAACGATGATTTGCAAGCTGCCCTTCAAATCTTGGCACAAGGCAAGGAGTTTTATCCCGAAAGTATTAAAATTCAGTTTAAAACGGCAGGCTTTTATTTTTTGGCTGAAGACCGAATCAACGGAAGGATCAGTTTAATCGATGCACTAAAAAATGATATTGAAAAGCTGCATCTGTTCACCACTGAGTTTCCCCAGTTCGAAAACACCGAATGGGTACAAAACATAATCTCCGATATTAAAAGGGCTTCCAGATAAAAAAACTATTTTTGTTTTTTTGTCTTATGAAATCAAAAAACTATTTACAGTACGCAGTAATAACACTTAAGGGAATGGCCATGGGGGCAGCCGATGTCGTGCCTGGTGTATCAGGTGGTACCATTGCCTTTATTTCGGGTATTTATGAAGAACTGATCACCTCTATAAACAACATTGAACCTTCATTGTTCAAGGTTTGGAAAAACGAAGGTATTAAAGTCTTCTGGCAACGGTTGAACGGTAATTTTTTGGTAGCGCTTTTTCTTGGTATCGCCATTAGCGTTGTTTCGCTAGCCAAATTCATTAGTTGGTTGTTGGTCAACGAGCCCATATTGTTATGGTCTTTTTTCTTCGGTTTGGTGGTTGCCAGCATTTTTTTTGTTGGAAAGGCTATTGAAAAATGGAATTTAGCAACCCTTTTAGTGTTGCTTATCGGTGCTATTATGGCCTATTATATTACTATTTTACCGCCTACCGAAAATAGCGAGAGCCTTCCTTTTTTATTCTTATCGGGCGCTTTGGCAATCTGCGCCATGATTCTTCCCGGTATTTCCGGTGCTTTTATTTTGGTTCTTTTAGGGTCCTATAAAACCATTTTAGACGCCGTTCACGAAAGAAATGTGCAAATCATTGCCACCGTTGGGCTAGGCGCCATATTTGGGCTATTGAGTTTTGCCAAACTCCTTAAATGGATGTTCAATCACTACAAAAATATCACGTTAGCGCTTTTGACCGGTTTCATATTGGGGTCTCTGAACAAAATTTGGCCATGGAAAGAAGTATTGGAAACCCGTATGTTTGGCGATAAAATAATCACTGTAAAAGAGCGAAATATTTCGCCTTTTGGCTTTGATGGCGACCCTCAGGTTACCTATGCCCTTATTGCCGCTATTATCGGTTTTTCACTTATTTTTATTCTTGAAAGAACGGCCTCAAAAAAATAAGTCCCGCCCCAATGTACGAACCTCGAACATTTTCCGATAAGTTCTTCCTTGTTATTAAAGGGCTATTCATGGGGGCCGCAAATAAAGTACCTGGAGTATCCGGGGGCATTGTTGCCTTTGTAGGTGGCTTTTACGAAGAATTTATTTATTCCCTTCAAAAAGTAAATGGCAAAGCTTTTAAGCTACTCGTAAACGGTAGGTTCAGAAGCTTTTATCGCTATATAAACGGTCAATTCCTCACCTTGCTGATTTTTGGCATGTTGGTCAGTTATTTTAGCATTTCAAAATTGCTCGACTATTTTCTAGAACGTAAGGAACTATTTGTTTGGGCGGCCTTTTTTGGAATGATCTTGGGATCAATTTATTACATCTCCAAAGATTTCGAACATTGGAATAAAAAGACCATACCTGCAGGTATTATCGGCCTGCTCGTTGGTATATCGATTAGCTTTTTGAATCCGGCAAAGGAAAATGACAATCTCTGGTTTATTTTTTTGTGTGGCATTATCAGTGTTTCGGGTATGACACTACCGGGGCTTTCAGGGTCATTTATCCTTATACTTTTAGGTAATTATGTGCTTCTCTTGGTCGACTCCGTGAATGCACTCTATGATACCTTTGCTGAAGTCTTTAGCGGTGATTTCAGTTTTATAAACAACGGTGAACGCCTGAATACGCTGGGTATATTGGCCGTATTTACGGCTGGATCGGCAACCGGTCTGGTAACGCTATCGCATATTCTGACCTATGTGCTGAAACATTACAAACACATCAGCACCGCCGTAATTATCGGATTTATCACTGGTTCCCTCGGGGTGGTATGGCCTTGGAAAAGAACAATTTACAAAACCAGCGATTCGGGGGAGGTATTTTTAGACTCGAATGGCAAAGAGATTATAATGAACTACGAACGGTTTCTTCCTAATTTCGAAAAAACGGAAACTTGGTGGGCATTATTCTTTATCGGGATGGGAATATTAATTTTATTGGGATTGGATTGGTATGGAAAACGAAGGAAACAAAAAGGTTAGATTCGGATTGGTCGGAAAGAATATTTCCTATTCCTTCTCCAAAGGTTATTTTACACAAAAATTTCATGATCTTGCACTCAACGATCATAGCTACGAGAACTTCGATCTTGCCAAAATCGATGAATTTGAACAACTTGTAAATAGCAACACCGATATTAGGGGTTTCAACGTAACCATACCTTACAAACAAGCGATTATGCCCTATCTGACCCAACTAGATGAGAAGGCAAAAAAGATTGGGGCCGTAAACACCATTAAGGTAAGTTCAAACGGATTGAAAGGGTACAATACCGATGCCTACGGATTTCAAAAATCATTGGAACCCCTCTTAAAACCGCACCATCAAAAAGCGCTCATTTTAGGTACTGGTGGTGCATCAAAGGCAATTGCGTTCGTACTGGGCGAATTAGGAATTACCCACGCCTTTGTTTCTCGAAGTCCTGACCAAAATCAAATCGCATATAAAGATCTTACACAAAATATAATTGCGGACCATACCGTAATCATCAACTGCACGCCTTTGGGAACCTATCCCAATATTACTGTTAAACCAAACATCCCATACGAACATCTCACGCCGAAACACCTTTTGTTCGATTTGATTTATAACCCATCTAAAACCTCTTTTCTAGCTTCCGGCGAATCTCAAGGTGCTTCAATTGGCAATGGACAGCGTATGCTAGAATTTCAAGCAGAAAAGGCTTGGGAAATATGGTCAAAAGAATAATCACTTACGAACATTTACAATGAAATTCCCGATTCTTCAGTATTGAAAATGCATCCGCAATTGCCAAAAGTGTATTTATCGATGTAACGGGATGTGTATGTAATTGAACACCCTATTTCCCAAATAATTTTGCCATTAATAAGGTTGTTGCTATCTTACCATGTACATTTACCAGAATATTAGACAAATGTTGGAAGAAAAAGAAAAAGACCTTGAAAAAGGTATAACGGAAGAAGCTCATTCAGAGAACACTGAGTCAATACCCGACACGGAAAAAAAAGAAGCTACAACACCGGAAAAAGAAGCTGTACGTGATGATGCACCTTTAGATTCTAAACTGACGGAAATAAAGGAAGATATACATACTGAAATTGAAGCTCCGAAACCCGCGACCTCGGAAATCGCTACGAAATCGGAAGAAAAAATTGACCCGGTAGCTAGCTCCAAAGAAGAACCAATAGCGGGGACGGAAAAACCGGAAGTGCCACCTCAAAAAAAGGAAGAAAGTGTTCTTGATAAAATTGAGGCTGTGGAGCCCGCAACCTCTGAAATAGCTTCGAATTCGGATGAAAAAGCCGCACCGGTAACTACCTCCAAAGAAAAAACAGCAGCGGTGACGGAAAAATCGGAAGCGCCGTCTCAAAAAAAGGAAGAAGACGTTCTTGACGAAATTGATGAATCGAATGCCGAAGATGCCGAAGATGCCGATAATCATCATCGGCACCGTATCCCAATTTTAGACTATCATGCCATGTCAATGGAAAATTTGGTCGGTGAACTACAGCGATTGGTTCGTAACGAGAAAGTACAGGCCATCAAAACCCATGTCGACGGTATAAAATATGAATTCGATCAAAAATTTCAAGAGTTTTTAGAGGGTAAAAAGGAAGAGTTCATTGCCAATGGTGGTAATGAAATCGACTTTCGGTATAATTCAGTGGCCAAAAGACAATTCAAGGAGGTATATGCCGATTACCGCGAAAAGCGCAACCAGCATTACAAAAACCTTGAGAAAAGCCATAAAGATAACCTATCAAAGCGATTGGCGCTTA
>CBDULZ010000049.1:0-34826 GCA_965368185.1 uncultured Kriegella sp. | reverse complement strand
AACTCCCCTTTCTTGCGGGCGGTGCCTGAAGCGGCTTGCTCGCAATTCATTCCCCACTTTCTTTCAAAGAGGGGAGCTCAAATTAAAAAGCTTTAGTTATTAAGTTCTTTTTTTTATAGGATTTTGGCACGGGTATTGCTTATTTTTGACCAATGAAAAAAGGAATAAAAAACCTCTTGAAAAAAGGTGTATTGGTGTTGGTGCTTCCCCTAATAGCCTTTAGCGTCGCGCATAAATTCTATATCAGCGTTACCAATGTTGGGTATTCCGAAAGGGATGATGCCCTGCAAATAACAACACGTATTTTTATTGATGATTTTGAAGAATTATTGCTACAGCGTTATGGTTTCGAGGCGAAATTGGCTACCGACAAGGAATCGAGGGAAGCTGACGAATATATTGAAAAGTATTTAAGAACCAAATTTGTAATAGCGATAAACGGAGAACCCCAAGCGTTTGATTTTTTAGGAAAAGGATATGAAGACGATATTATGATATGCTACCTCGAAATCGCAAACATCGATTTTCCGAATATTAAAACAATAGCACTTACCAATGAAGTTTTGACAGACCTTTTCGAGGAACAGAAAAATTTGGTGCATTTCAAGATAAAAGGCAAGAAGACAAGCTTTGTGCTCATCAAAGAAAATAATAAAGGAATGTTAAACTTGTAACAAATATTAAGAGATTCCTTAAAAAACTTTAATTTTCCACGTTTAAAAATTAACGATTGACATGAATCAGATCAAATACGCTCTAGCGTCGCTATTATTTTTGTTTGCGGCTGTGGTAACTGCCCAAACCGAGAAAGCTCCTGAAAAGGAACCCGGGCATTACAACCAGAGCAAATTCAAACAATTATACGAGGAATTTTCTACTCCCAACACCTATCGTTCCGCATCGGGTGCCCCGGGGCCGGATTATTACCAACAGCAGGCCGATTATAAAATGGACATCGAGCTTGACGATAAAAATACAAGAATTTATGGTGAAGGTACTATAACCTATACCAACAATTCTCCCGATGACCTTGAGTTTCTATGGATGCAGTTGGATCAAAACGTAAGGGCAAAAGACTCAAAGTCCCCATTGCGTGACGGAAGTGCACTGCCCATGGCCGAGCAGCTCGGTAGCTTTGCCAAAAAGTATTATAGCGAGCCTTTTGACGGTGGTTTTGTTATTGAATATGTAAAGGACGGTTCCGGTAAAGCCTTGCCTTATACGATCAACCGGACGATGATGCGTATCGATATTCCAGAGCCCTTGAAGAGCAAGGAAAAGCTGTCTTTTTCCATCAAATGGTGGTATAACATTCCTGAACACACCGTTGACCGAGCCAGATCAGGATATGAGACCTTTCCCAAAGACGGTAACAGGGCTTATGTAATTGCACAGTTCTTTCCAAGAATGGCGGTCTATAATGATGTCGAAGGCTGGCAGAACCATCAATTCTGGGGCAGTGGCGAGTTTGCGCTTCCTTTTGGTGATTATGAAGTAAACATTACTGTACCCGCCGATCATGTTTTAGATGCTACGGGAACCCTCCAGAACAGAAAGGAAGTCTTTTCCAAAGAAATGATGAAACGCTATGAAATGGCGCAAAAATCGTACGACAAGCCAGTACTCATCGTAACGCAAGAAGAGGCAGAGGCCGCGGAAAAAAGTTTTTCCGAAAAGAAAAAGACTTGGAAGTTTAAGGCTGAAAATGTACGTGACTATGGTTTTGCCACTTCCCGAAAGTTTATATGGGATATGCAGGCCGTAAAGGTCGGCAATAGAGATGTGATGGCGGTATCAATGTATCCGAAGGAAGGCAACCCCTTATGGGAAGAATATTCTACCAAGGCGGTAGCTCATACATTAAAATCGTATTCCTCGCATACCTTTGATTATCCCTATCCGAAAGCGATTTCGGTACATGCCAAAAATCAAGGTATGGAATACCCTATGATCTGTTGGAACTATGGTAGGCCCAATGAAGACGGTTCGTATTCCGACCAAGTAAAATTTGGAATGATCAGTGTGATTATACATGAAGTCGGGCATAACTTCTTCCCGATGATCGTGAATTCAGATGAACGCCAATGGGGTTGGATGGATGAAGGTCTTGACACCTTTATGCAGTATATGGCCGAACAAGAGTTTGGCGAGTTGTATCCTGAAGCCATCGCTCCCAATGATAAGTATCCGTCGAGAAGGGGTGAGCCGTCAAAAATTGTTCCCTATATGAGTGGTGACCAATCAACGATTGCTCCCATCATGTCGAATCCAGAGAACGTCTACCAATTGGGTCCGAATGCTTATGGAAAACCAGCAACTGCATTGAATATATTGCGTGAAACAGTTATGGGAAGAGAGCTTTTCGACCATGCCTTTAAAACATATTCACATCGTTGGAAGTTTAAGCATCCGACGCCCGAGGATTTTTTCCGTACGATGGAAGATGCTTCCGCAGTAGATTTAGACTGGTATTGGAGAGGTTGGTTCTATACGACGGACTATGTCGATATCGGTGTCAAAGAGCTTAAGAAATACTATGTATCGGACAAGCCGAACGAACAAATGCGAACCTATATGGCCGCCCGTAATTTAACGGAGAGAGACCTATTGCCTTTGGTGTATTTGGTCGATGAGGACAGTGAAGATTTTGACCCCAATATGAAGGGAAAAACGCCTACCGAAACCTCAAAGCCCTTGAAAGAGTTTATGATGGATAATATGACGGCCGAGGAGCGCGCAAAAGTAAAAGAACCTAAATATTTTTATGAGGTTACTTTTGATAAGCCCGGAGGTATTCCAATGCCATTGATCGTTGAATATACATATGCCGATGGTTCCCGTAAAAACATAACGTATCCTCCTGAAATATGGAGAAAAAATGACGACGAAGTAAAATTGGTATTATCTTCGCAAAGTGAATTAACAGGCATTATAGTGGACCCTAAAGCTGAAACCGCTGATATAGATACCACTAATAATTCTTGGCCCAGAAAAGAGGAGAAATCCGATTTTGATAAATTCAAGGGCGAAATTAAAGGAAAATAGTTCTTAATCTTTTGCTAGGTATTTAGACCTGTCATGTTTTAACAACTTGACAGGTCTACTTATGTAAACTTGCTTATATTTGTATCTATGTTTTTGATGCACGTTTTATTTATCAGTGGAGGCGAAATTTTCTTTATCATGTTCATCGTTGTCATGGTATTCGGAGCCGATAAAATTCCTGGTATAGCCAAGGGATTGGGGAAAGGTATGCGCCAGCTAAAAGACGCTACGGAGGATATTAAACAAGAAATTCAAAAAAGTGCCGATAAGCAGGGTATCGATACCAGTTTCGTAAAAGATATCAAGAAAGATATCGATGATGTTAAAGATAACATTTCATCAAGTATCGGTAAAGACTTCAAAGACGGCATCGACAAGGTAAAGAAAAACGTCGATGATGTTAGTGGTACGATAAAGCGCGGTTAATATTTTTTATGTTAGAGAAAATCCTTGAATGGGATCGCGACGCTTTTATTTTTTTGAACAATCTGGGTATTGAAGATTACGATCTTTTTTGGTCGACAGCGACCAATATTTCTTCTTGGATTCCCCTTTTTGTTTTCTTCTTTGTCATTATCTTTCTGAAATTCCCCAAAAATGAAGCGATTTATACAACCTTGACCGTTATAGCCCTTGCCTTTTTTATAACATTCCTTACCGATATTACCAAAGGTTATGTTGAACGTTTACGGCCCAATAACAATGAAGAAATAAATACTTTGATCCGCATTTTAAAGAGTCCGACGAGCTACAGTTTCTTTTCGGGCCATGCGGCGAGTTCATTTTCAATTACTACGTTGATGGTGCTGTTTTTAAGAAAGCGTTTTAAATGGTGCTGGCTTTTTTACATATGGCCCTTGATATTCGCTTCGAGCCGTATTTACGTTGGGGTACATTACCCATTCGATATTTTGGTCGGAGCAGGTGTCGGTGTACTTTCCGCTTTTCTTTTCTACAGTCTGTATGTACGACTTATCGTACCCTACTTAAGGTTAAACCATCCCTGACAGGCAATAGAACGGTTTCTACCCTTGGATCTTCCTGAAGTTTTTTGTTGTATTGCAATAAGGTTTTTGTGGCCCGGTCTTTTGCGTTTAGAGGTTCAACGACTTTTCCTGACCAGAGCACATTATCTGAAAGAATAACACTGCCTTGTTTTGTTTTCTTTAGAATTGCCTCAAAATAATTCGGATAATCGTTTTTTTCGGCGTCGATAAAGACCAGGTCAAAAACAATTTCCAAATTGGGTATGATATCCAGTGCGTTACCGGTATGTTGTATGATCTGTGCTCCAAAACCACTTTTATCGAAATAACGACGTTGCATGCTATTAAGTTCTTCGTTAATGTCAATGGTATGTAGCTCTCCCCCTTTTTGCAGCCCCTCAGCCAAACATATTGCCGAGTAGCCCGTGTACGTACCTATTTCCAAAATATATTTGGGGCTTATGAGTTTTGCCAACATACTCAACACCCTCCCCTGAAAATGACCGGTGATCATGCGGGGCTGTATAACTTTTAAATGTGTTTCACGGGTCAATTCACGCAGTAGCTCCGGCTCTTTTTCTGAGTGGTGCCTGATATAATCTTCTATGGATGGGGATAGGAAATGCATTGTAGAATTTTTCCAAAAATAAAGAATTACGATTAGATCTTATAGGTTTTTAAATTGTGCCGTATTCAAATCTTTGGCGATGTTGTATTTTTGGACAAAAGAACGTAATGCAATTTCAGAATACCTTGGTCTTTGCCCGAGAACTTGACGCAAAAGATAAGCTTAGAAAGTATCGGGAAGCCTTCCATTTCCCAAAAATAGAGGGTAAGGAGGTCATTTATTTTACTGGTAATTCTTTGGGGCTACAGCCCAAACTTGCCCGAGAATATGTCGATGAAGTTTTGACCGATTGGGCCGATTTGGCGGTCGAAGGACATTTTCATTCCGATAAACCCTGGTGGGACTATCACGAGCGTCTTGCCGCACCTTTGGCCAAAGTGGTCGGTGGCCAGGTCAATGAAGTATCCGTGATGAATACCTTAACCGTCAATTTACACTTTTTAATGGCCTCTTTTTATCGGCCCGACAAACAACGCTTTAAAATTATTTGTGAAGAGAAGGCTTTTCCTTCCGATCAGTATATGTTTCAAAGTCAAGTGCGATTTCATGGTCTCGATTCCGATGTTGCCATCGTCGAGGTTAAAAAAAGGACGGGCGAGCATTTTTGGCGTACACAAGATATTATTGACAAAATCGAGGAAGTGGGCGATGAATTGGCGCTGGTCTTGATTGGTGGGGTCAATTATTACAACGGCCAAGTCTTTGATATGGAAAAAATTACCAAGGCCGGAAGATCGGTCGGTGCCTTTGTAGGATGGGACTTGGCCCATGCCGCAGGAAATATCGAGCTGAAATTGCACGATTGGGACGTTGATTTTGCCGCTTGGTGCAGCTACAAATACATGAATAGTGGTCCGGGTAACGCTTCCGGTATCTTCGTTCATGAACGACATTTGAATAAAAAAGACATTCCGAGATTCGAAGGTTGGTGGGGAACAAAAAAGGAAACCCGTTTTTTGATGAAGCCGGTGTTCGAACCGATGGCCAATGCCGATGCTTGGCAAGTGAGCAATCCACCGGTATTATCTTTGGCGCCCTATCTTGCGTCTTTGCAATTGTTCGAAGAAGTAGGGATGGATACCCTTATCGAGAAAAGAAAGCGAATTGTGGCCTATCTAGAATTCATTTTACAAGAAGTTGATGCCGAGGTCGATACCACTTTTGAAATTATTACGCCACCCGAAAGAGGTTGTCAGTTGTCGGTGCTTTTGCACGGTGGAGGCAAGTCACTTTTTGATTACCTTATGAAAGAAGGGGTAATTATCGACTGGCGTGAACCAAACGTTATTCGATTGGCTCCGGCCCCTTTTTATTGTTCTTTTGAAGATATGTTCCGATTCGGACAAATTTTAAAACAGGGTATTCTGGAAATTAGTGCCACCTAAACTTTAGACAATCAACCTAAATCTTTTCCATTTTAAATGAAATCGCTTCAACTGATCTTATCGAGTCCTCGTTATTTGGCTCCTGCATGGGTATTTGCCAGTTTGAACATTTGGTTCGGTACTTGGGCCATTTATATCCCTATTGTTAAGGAAAGGCTCGAAATTGACAAATCGCAATTGGGTATCGCCATTTTTTTTCTGTCTCTAGGGGTGTTTACCGTTTTTCCTATAGCAGCCAAGATTATAAATAAAATCGGGGTAGGTAAGGCCACTTGGTACGGAGTGATCATGTGCAGTTTTGCAGCGCTTTTACCGCTAATAGCGCCAAGTTATTATACTTTAATGGCGGCCCTTTTTATATTAGGTGCTACAAATGGGTTTACCGACATTTCAATGAATACGCTGGTAACCGAACTGGAAAAAGAGGACAAACAGAATTTTATGTCGGCTGCCCATGGTTTTTTTAGTTTAGGAGGTGTTTTGGCAGGTTTAGGGAGTTTTTTGATCGTATTCCTTGACAGCCCGATACTTCATATGAGCATTGTTGTTTCAATTGTATTTATCGTGAATTTAATGCTACGCAAAAATTACATCCACATTATTGCGGCACCCGTCGAAAAGGAGCCCTTTAGCATAAAATTGTTCAAACCCCTATTGATTATAGGTATTGTATCGTTTGTAGTAATGGGAGGGGAGGGCGCCATTGTCGATTGGAGCGGACTCTATTTAAAGGAAATTAGCCTGGCTCCCGAGGCTTTATGGGGAACGGGTTTTTTAGCTTTTTCAATAACCATGACCTTAGGCCGGTTTCTGGGTGATGGTATTAGCAAGAAAATCGGGTCTATAAAAATTGTGGCCTTGGGTTCGGCCATTGCAGTCTTAGGATACTTGGGCGTGCTTTCTGCTTATACGTATTTGGCCATTCTCGGGTTTGGGCTGGTAGGTTTGGGGTTTTCCGTAATTATTCCCGAGCTTTTTCGAATTGGAGGTACCGTAAAGGGCATTGACTCGTCACAAGGGGTATCTTTTATAGCGGGTACAGGGTATGCCGGATTTTTGGCCGCACCCCCTATTTTAGGTTTCTTGGCAGATTCCGCATCTTTAAAATTGAGTTTTGTAGTTCTTTTGGGCTGCGCCATAGTGGTTTTAATAGCCACTTTTTTTCTGGGCAGAAAAAAGAATTAATTCGTTGTTACTTCAATATCCGTAAAATAAAGTTTAAAACTGCCATCTCCCTTTTTATGGGTTTGGGCAATTTTTAAGCCACCTTTATCCACATAATCTTCCCAAGAGGTTATCAACGAAGGTTCGGCTTGATTCGATTTACGGTAGACCCATTCTTTAATAATTAAGTCGTCGCCAAAATAGAAATCGTAGGCGTCCCCCGGTGTATAGCCTCCTTCGTTACCATAGGTAATTGTCAATTTCTGCATCTTCTTTTTGCTCATCGGGGCCACTGCTTCGGCGGTATGTTCATGGGTAATGTTTTTACGGTCCCATACGAGTTGAAATGGGGTAAGTAACCAATACTTGTCATTTATAAAACTTGCGTTGGCCTTGTTGGCAATACTATCCATATTCGACCAGTTATAGTTCAAGGTTTTTCCCTCGGCAATCGAGGTGATGTCATTGGTTTTTGGTTTCCAAACCCAGGTGCGTTCAAAATGGGATGTGTCACGGTCTACATTAAATGTGAATTTGATCTCCTTAACATTTTTCCAATTTTGAAAACCGTTGGCGTTTGCCACTTTTTCTAAAATCGTGGGTTCTTGAGCTGTTTTAATACTATTATCAAGGCTCGAAAAACTTGATGATGTGCCTATGATCAGTATAGCTAGGAAAAGAAACTTCTTCATTTTTTCGGTTTTACCCAAAGATAACCGATTTCCGTATTCCATTTTTAAAATACCTGTATTTATTCGAATAGTATTTTCATAGAAAATGATTAGTTTTGAGATGGATAAAAAATAAACAATGAGTTCTAAAAAAGGAAAAGTACAAGAAGCGATTCAAGAGAAGTTGTTGGACGAGCGAAAGGTGTTTTTATGGGGCCAGGTAGACGATGATTCGGCCAAGCATGTTATCGATCGTTTAATGTATCTAGATCTTCAAAACAACAAAGAAATACAATTGATCATCAATAGCCCTGGAGGGTATGTGACCTCTGGCTTTGCCATTTATGATACGATAAAGCAGATAAAAAGTCCGGTTTCGACTGTTTGCTCAGGTCTCGCCGCTTCAATGGGTTCAATTCTATTGTCCGTCGGTAAAAAAGGACGACGGTTTATTCAGCCTAACGCCAGGGTAATGATACATCAACCTAGCGGTGGTGCTAGGGGGCAGGCCTCGAATATCGAAATACAGGCCAAAGAGATTATCAAGACCAAAGAATTGGGCGCTAAAATCTTATCGGCTAATTGCGGACAACCCTATGAAAAGGTAATGAAAGATTTCGATCGCGATTATTGGATGGGTGCCGAAGAATCTGTAGAATACGGCATTGTTGACGGTATTTTAGAGTAATCGTTGAAAACAACTATATCTTTTGACGGTAGTTTAGAGGTGTCGGTGTTTTTAATGCATTACAATACTCTTATTGTTAGTAAGTTATAAAAGAAAAGTCCTTCGCATGTTTGGTGTGAAGGACTTTTGATATATATGGACGCCTAAGCGGAATACTATATATACGGTTTAAAAATTCATACGGACTTTTGGCTTTTGTTAAAATAACATTAACAATTTTACTATTTTTACCGGGTAACCCTCTTTCTGCCCACAACCAATGCTCGGCAGTTTTTAGAATTCCGCTTAACAACTTATGACAAAAACGCCGAAAAAAATCGCAATTGTAGGTTCGGGGCTAGTGGGTTCGCTGCTGGCAATATTCTTAAGAAGAAAGGGACACAGTGTTACGGTCTTCGACCGTAGACCCGATATTCGCAACGTTGTATTTTCAGGTCGATCTATAAATCTGGCCATGAGCAATCGCGGTTGGAAAACCTTGGCGGCAATCGGTATTGAAAAAAAAGTGAAAGAGATAGCGATTCCGCTTGATAAAAGGGCGATGCATGTTATCGGTAAACCCCTATATTTTCAGAAATACGGTAAGGATGGAGAGGCAATATGGTCCATTTCGCGAGGTGTCTTGAACCGAACGATGATCGATTTGGCGGAGGAGGCAGGTGTTCAATTCAGATTCGAGGAAAAAGTATGGGATGTTGATCTTCCTGAAGCCAAGCTATTTACCGGAAAGACGGAAAAGGGAAAGTGGAAAGAGTATAAATACGATATTATTTTTGGTTGTGATGGTGCTTTTTCAAGAGTGCGCCATAAGATGCAAAGAAGAAGCCGATTCGATTATTCACAAGACTTCATTGATGTTGGTTATAAAGAACTGACCATTACCCCAAATGGGGATGGGTCGCATAAATTGGACAAGAATTCATTCCATATTTGGCCCAGGGGAAAGTTCATGTTTATTGCCATGCCAAACCTTGACGGTAGTTTTACATGTACGTTGTTCATGCCTTTCGAGGGAGAAGTGTCTTTTGAGAATATCACCACGACGGAGGAGGCCAAGGCATTTTTCACCACCTATTTTCCAAATGTAATGGACGATATCGAGAACCTTACTGAAGATTTCTTCACGAATCCGACAAGTGCCATGGTCACGATGAAGTGCTATCCTTGGACGTACTGGGACAAAGTTGCCCTGGTGGGCGATTCGGCTCATGCCGTAGTTCCCTTCTACGGACAGGGTATGAATGCCGGTTTCGAGGATATTTACGAGCTAAATGCCTTGATGGAAAAATATGATGATGATTGGGAGACTATTTTTCAAAACTACCAAAAGAAACGCAAACCGAATGCCGATGCGATCGCTGAATTAAGTTATCGCAACTTTGTAGAAATGAGCAGTAAAACGGCAGACCCCAAATTTTTATTGCAGAAAAAAATAGAAAAGCACTTTGCCCAAAAACATCCGCATAAGTGGGTGCCAGCCTATTCTCGTGTCACATTTTCCGAACGGCCCTATGCCGAAGCTTTGGCAGAAGGAGATGCGCAGGAAAAAATCATGCAGCAGGTGATGAAAATTCCGAATATTGAGGAAAAGTGGAATAGTTCTGAGGTTGAGGAGCTGATCTTGAGTTTACTTTAATCGTATTTATTTCGCATTTCTGCACGGCGCATGGGCATGCCGTCGATTAGATCAAAAATAGTCTGGGGGGTAACTTCGAATTTTTCTTGGAATTTTTTGCCTCCATCCTTTCCGATTAGAGCAAGACCCTTAAAATTTTCCGATATATTATATTCGTAACGAATCATCTTGGCATCGAGCTTATCGGCTTTGGTCGTATCATCTAAAAAAACGGTGTTGCTTGTTATGATGAGTAATTTCAAATCACGTTCGCTACATTCGGTTTTTAGGCTTGTGAATTGATTTAATTGGGAAATCAGCGCTGGCGTTTCAATTGATCGATCAAACAAAATTAGCATTCTGTTTTTCCATTTATAATCATCCAATCCTTGCGCATTTAGAGTGAACCCATACGTCGAGACCAATATTAAAAAGTATTTGGAGAATCTCATTTTTGTTTTACTAAGATTATCCCATAATATAACAAAAAAAGCCACCCGTTTAGGTGGCTTTGCTTTTTTATGGAAGTGTACACTAT
This sequence comes from uncultured Kriegella sp., assembly GCA_965368185.1. Classification (GTDB taxonomy): domain Bacteria; phylum Bacteroidota; class Bacteroidia; order Flavobacteriales; family Flavobacteriaceae; genus Kriegella. The sequence continues at coordinate 24,106 of CBDULZ010000049.1, read as the reverse complement.
AGTTTGGCGAACATCTTAGCCATTTTTTCTTGCTCTTCTTCGGCTAGAACAGGGTCTACTAAAATTCGCCCACTGTGTTCATCCGTAATGATTTTTTTACGCGAGGCGATTTCCACCTGAACTTGAGGAGGAATAGTGAAGAATGAACCACCGGAAGCACCTCTTTCAATCGGAACTACCGCCAAACCATTCTTTACATTGCTACGAATACGCGCATAAGCTTTTACCAATCGCTCTTCGATTTGCTCTTGATACTTATGCGATTCGTCCAATAATGCCTTTTCCTCTTTTTCGGTTTCTTCCAAAATAGCGTTCAATTCACTTTTCTTATGCTTAAGGTGTCCTTCCCTTTCCGAAAGACGCTCTTTGGTTTCGGAAATGATTTCTTTCTTCTGCTCAATTTTGGCTTTAAACTCCTTGATGTTCTTATCGGCCAATTGAATTTCTAGTTCTTGAAACTCCAATTCTTTACTGATGGAATTGAACTCTCGACTATTACGAACATTTTTTTGCTGTTCGGTATATTTCTTAATCAAAGCCTTAGCCTCTTCGATGAGATTCTTTTTAGCACCAATTTCAAAATTGATGGTCTCTACATCGGTTTTTAACTTATCCATTCGTGTCTTAAGGCCCAAAACATCATCTTCAAGATCTTCTACTTCTAACGGAAGCTCTCCTCTTACATTACGGATTTCGTCGACACGGGAATCTATCAATTGCAAATCGTACAGTGCCCTTAATTTGTCTTCTACCGTTGCTTCTACTTTTTTTGCCATATGTTATTTATAAATACTTGACTGGATTGGTTTTACTTTCCGATAAATGGATTGCAAAATTAGGAATTTTTTTCGTAAGATAGTCAACTAAAAGGTTTTTTGTAAACTGTTCCGTCTCATAATGGCCGATATCGGCAATGATCATTTTACTTTCGGCTTGATAGAATTGATGATATTTGATATCGGAAGTTATGAAAACGTCGGCTCCCGCTGCTTTCGCCGCTGCAATGGCGAATGCACCACTGCCTCCCAAAACAGCTATTTTTTTTACTTTTTTACCCAATAATTGAGAATGACGGATGCCTGATGCTCCCATCTTTTCTTTGACCGATTCAAGAAATTTCAATTCGCCCAAGGGCAGTGGTAGTTCGCCGATCATACCCATGCCAATATTTTGGTCGGTATTCTCCAAAGTAACTATTTCATATGCCACTTCCTCATAAGGGTGGTTTTTGAAAAGGGACTTGAGCACCTTTGACTCCACCGATTTTGTATAGGTGATGTTGATCTGCACCTCTTCTTCGTAATGTGTTTCCCCTATTTTTCCTTTGGTAGGGTTGGCCTCTTGCCCAGCACGATAACTACCAGTTCCTTCGGTTGTAAAACTACAATGACTGTAATTTCCTATGTTTCCGGCCCCTGATTCAAATAAGGCATCTTTTAATTTTGGGGCATCTGTTTTGGGTACGTAGGTGGTCAATTTTTTGATGTTTCCCTTTTGAGGTATGAGAATATTGCAGTTTGTAAGGCCCAACATCTCGCAAATTTTCGTATTGACACCCTGTGCGCAATTGTCCAAAGCGGTATGCATGCTATAAATGGCGATATTGTGGCGTATGGCCTTAATAACCGTGCGTTCTACGTAGGTGGCGCCCGTTAGTTTTTTTAATCCGCTAAAAATAATAGGATGAAAACTGACGATAAGATTGCAGTCATTCGCAATGGCCTCGTCGACCACTGATTCCAAGGTGTCTAAAGTTACCAAAATACCTGATACTTCGATATCTGGGTCACCCACGAGCAAACCAACGTTGTCAAAGTCTTCTGCGTAGGCCAAAGGGGCCAATTCTTCCAGTATTCGGGTAACCTCCTTAATGATCATTTGAAACTTTTATAGGGTCGACAAAGATAAAATATTATATTTTCGTTCCCGTGCAACTATTCAGAAAAATAGCGTTTCCCATTTCATTGATTTATGCATTGGTGGTATACGTTCGCAATTATTTGTATGATATCGGTATATTTTCATCGAAAACTTTTGGTACGCCTACCATCAGTATTGGCAATTTAAGTGTGGGCGGTACCGGAAAAACACCCATGGTAGAATTGTTGATTTCTTCGTTGAAAGATTCCTATAAAATTGCGGTATTGAGTAGGGGGTATCGACGAAAATCAAAGGGATTTTGTTTGGCTACCCCTGAGTCTACCGTAGAACAATTGGGAGACGAACCGTATCAGATCTATTCTAAATTTCCTGAAATTACGGTTGCGGTGGATGCTAATCGAAGAAACGGCATTTCTATTTTAGAGGATAAAATAAAGCCTGACCTTATTCTGCTCGATGATGCCTTTCAGCACCGAAAAGTAAAGCCGGATTTTTCGATATTGCTTACCGCCTACGATAATATTTATGTTGATGACTGGTATTTGCCAACAGGAAATTTAAGGGATAGTAAAAAAGCGGCCAAAAGAGCAGATATCATTGTTGTGACCAAATGTCCCCCGAAGCTATCCCGTCAAAAACGACAAGCCATTGAGGTGAAGTTAAGGCCGACGAAAGGGCAAAGTGTCTTGTTCAGTTATTTGGTGTATGACAACAATCTTAAGGGGCAGATGAAGAACCTTTCTTTGAATGAACTAAACAACCAAAAAATAACTTTGGTAACAGGCATAGCCGATCCAAGGCCGTTGGTTTCTTTTTTAGAGACTGAAAAGGTCACTTTTGAACATCTGGCCTATGCCGACCATCATTTTTTTTCACGGAAAGAACTTGAAGCTATGAATTTGAAGGAAGCCGTGCTTACCACTGAAAAGGATTTTATGCGGTTAAAAGACCGAGTTAAAAATCTCTTTTATATTCAAGTGGCCCATAAGTTTTTTGACGAGGGGCAAAGTAGTTTGGAAGCTTTGTTGGATCGCGTTATTACGAAGAAGGATTGTTGATTTTTCTGCCGAAAATATTCTCTCCTATTTTATGGTAAAATACTTCGGGCTTAAAGGGTTTTGTTACTACGTCATTGCATCCAGCGGCATAGAAACTTTCGAGACTGTCATCTAAAGAAATTGCCGTAAGGGCGATTATGGGAATTACCTTGTTGAATTTTCTAATTTCGATTGTCGCTTCTTCACCACTTATTCCCGGCATATGAATGTCCATTAAAATGGCATCGTAGTTATTTTTCTTCGTAAGTTCAATGGCATCTGTTCCATTACTTGCAATATCGCTGGTAATGTCTTTCTTCGACAGCATCTTTTTTGTAATTACTTGATTGATTTTATTGTCTTCAACGATTAGCAAATGCAAGCCCTTAAAGTTATAATCGGCTTGGTCTATCTCAAAGGGCACATCATCTACGATGCTATCTTTTGATTTCACATTGAGTTCAAAGAAAAATGTGCTTCCCTTGCCAAGTTCGCTTTCCAGCTGAATTTTACTTTCGAAAAGCCCAAGCAGGCTTTTTACGATGGTCAGACCAAGTCCGGTGCCACCGTATTCCCTATTGATTTGTATGGAACCCTGTTCGAACCCTTCAAAAATACTTTGTTGTTGGTCTTTTGAGATGCCAATACCATTATCTGAAACCTCAAAATAAAGCGTCACGTCATCCTCAACTTTCTTTAATAGTCGGGCCTTGACCCTGACCTCTCCGTTTTTGGTAAACTTTAAGGCGTTACCTACCAAATTCATAAAAACCTGTGACAACTTCAGGGGATCGCTTATAAGGTGTGACGGAATTTCATCGTCATATTCGAGAATAATTGTAGAATTATTTTGTTTGGCACTCTGTTTTAAGGAGTCGATAACCTCATTAAGAACTTTTCTTAAATTGAAATCGATGTGCAAAGGCTCAAGTTTGTTTGCATCAATTTTATTTATGTGCAGAATATCATTGATAAAATTCAAAAGATAATCGCCAGAAAATTTTAATGCCTTTAAGTGCTCTTTTTGGTTCTCACTTGGATTTTCTTCCAACAACAGATGTGTAAGCCCAGTTACTGCATACAACGGTGTTCGTAGCTCATGGCTTACAGTCGATAGGAAGTTCGTTTTGGCTTCCATGGCACTAACTGCCGCATCCCTTGCCGATTGAAGCTCGTTGTTCTTGGTCTGCAGCAAATCATTTGTTTTGAGCTTTATTTGATTGTTTCTATACAGTGATACGGCCAATAAGGAGATAATGGTCAAAAAAGCCGAAGTCAGTATTGCGGTAATTTCCGATCGGTTTTGTGACGCTGTAAGCTCCTCTATTTTTTGGTCTTGGCGCTTTATTTCATCGTTCATAAACTCGAACTGAATCTTCTCGGCCGTTTTGGCTTCGGTTTTTACTTTTTCAATAGTAAACAGCGAATCTTTTATTTCGAGAAGATTTCTAGTATTGTCAAGCGACAAAGAATAGCGCCCTAAAATCTCATATAATTTGCTGAGCTGTTCATTAGCCTCTAAGATTTCCTTGGAGAAATTGTTGGAACGAGCAAGTTTTAGCGCCTCTTCGGCATTCATTACACTTTCTTTGTATTTGCCGGTTCTATAATTCAATTCTGACATACCAAGATTGGCCCTAGTTGCTAAATAATCCTTTTCATAAAGATCGGTATTGATAATTAGGGAATTGAAATTTTTGGAGGCATTATCATATTTTTCGAGGTTCAAATAAATATTTGCCTCGGCTAACAAAAGATTATTGAAAAAATTTCTGTCGTTGTTCAATTGCTTCGCTTCATTGAGCATAAAAATGGCCTGAAAATTTTTACCATTTTTGAATAAAAGAATACCCTCGATATATTTATTGACTGCATCGCCATACGGATATGCGATTTCGCTTAACAGCACTTGGGCGCGGTCCCAATATAATAGTGTTGTTTCCTCTTTATCTAGTTTTAGGTATAATTCGGCAAACTTGTGGTAGCAATCTATAAGCGACTTAATGTCTTCGTTTTTTTCGGCTTCTTCGGCGGCCTTGTTCAAGGCCTCTAAGGCTAGATCGACCTTATTCTGGTTTTTGAGTATTCTTGCAGTATTAAAATAAAATTCGACTTGGGTCTGGGTAATACTATCTTGCAATGGCAGCGTATCTTGTGCCCATACTCCCTGGGCTACGGTGAAGAACGCCAGCAAAAGGGCCGTATACGTTAATTTTATATGTCGAAAAAAAAACCTCAAAGGTATTTGTTTTTGATCAGTAAATTCACAAGATCTACAATTCTGCTGCTATATCCCATTTCATTGTCGTACCATCCTATAATTTTAACCATTTTACCAATTACGGAGGTCATCAGAGAATCAAACGTACAAGAATAACAAGTATTGTTTACATCGACAGATACTATGGGGTCTGTCGTGTAAAAAAGGATGCCTTTTAGTTCGTTTTGGGAAACCTTATCAAATGTATCATTTATTTCTTGAATACTGGTTTTTCGTACGACGTTAAAGGTTATGTCTGTAAGTGATCCATTGGGCACGGGCACCCGAATGCCACAACCCCCTATTACATGGGAGAGATGCGGGAATATCTTGGTTAGTGCCTTTGCTGCACCTGTAGTAGTTGGCACAATGGACTGTGACGCCGCCCTGGCCCTTCGTAAATCATGGTGGGCTTGGTCGTGAAGGCTTTGGTCGGTAGTATACGAATGTATCGTAGTAATATAGGCTTGTTCTATTCCGCATAAATCATCGATCACCTTTATCATCGGTGCCGCATTGTTGGTGGTGCACGAGGCATTTGAAATGATATGATCGTCTTTTGTCAACGTAGTTTCGTTGATACCATAAACTACCATTTTTATACTATCATCGGCTGGGGGAACGCAGAGAATTACTTTTTTTGCCCCATTTTTTAAATGGGGTTGCAAGTCCTCCCGTGTTTTGAATTTTCCTGAGCATTCGATAACGATATCGACCCCATGGGCTGACCATTTTATGTTTTCAGGTGTCTTTTCGTTAGTAAGGGCAATGGGTGTGTTCTCAACGATAATAGTGTTTTCGGCATGTTCGATATTTTTATGTAGGGTACCGTGAATACTATCGTATTTCAATAAATGCGACAATGTTTTGGCGTCCGCCAAATCGTTGATGGCAACTACGTTCAAGTGGGGTTGCTCCTCCAATAATCTGAAGAATGTTCTACCTATTCTTCCAAAGCCGTTGATGCCTATATTAATTCTTTTCATTGGAGTCAGAAGTGGGGTGGTACTTATAAAATTTGTTCATCGTTGTTCATACGATGAATTGATTATCAATGTTCAATTCCTAAATGGCAAATCGTTGGGCAGTATTTGCCAAGGATGTTTAATCGATATGTTTATGTGCCTTGTAGGAAGAACGGACCAAGGCACCACTTTCAACATGCCGGAAGCCCATTTCAAGACCAATAGTTTCATATTTTTTGAACTGCTCGGGAAGAATAAATTGTTTCACTGGCAGGTGTTTTTTGGATGGCTGTAGGTATTGGCCGATGGTAACTACATCGACATTTGCCTTTCTAAGATCTTCCATGGTCGTGATAACCTCTTCCTCAAGCTCTCCCAAACCTAACATAATACCAGATTTTGTGCGGTTTACGCCATTGTCTCGTAGGTATTTTAAAACGGCTAAACTTCGGTCATATTTCGCCTGTATGCGCACTTCCCTTGTCAATCGCCTTACGGTTTCCATGTTATGTGAAACTACTTCAGGAGCTACTTCTACAATACGGTCAAGGTGCCTTTCTATACCTTGAAAATCAGGAATTAAAGTTTCTAAAGTGGTATTCGGGTTCATACGTCGAATGGCCTTTACCGTTTCAGCCCAAATTATTGAGCCCATATCCTTTAAATCATCACGGTCGACCGAGGTAATCACCGCATGGGAAATGCCCATGATTTTAATCGAGCGGGCCACTTTCTCCGGTTCGGCCCAGTCGACCGTTTCTGGTCTACCGGTCTGAACGCCACAGAAGCCACACGAACGGGTGCAAACATTTCCTAATATCATAAAGGTGGCGGTACCTTCTCCCCAGCATTCGCCCATATTGGGGCAACTACCCGAGGTGCAGATGGTATGCAGGTCGTATTTTTCTACCAGTCCCCTTAGTTGCGTATATTTTTTGCCGGTAGGAAGTTTTACCCGTAACCATTTCGGTTTTCCTTTCGGGGGTTGAACGTGATCAATGGTGTCAATGCTCATATTTTGATTTATATAAGATAGCAGAAACAAATATACGAACAATGAATTTCAGAAGCAGGGCTCGTTATTTTTTTATAGATTCTGCCAATAGTTTTTTTGCTCTCAGTAACTTTACTTTAACGTTGTTGATCGGTTCGTTCAGCTCTTTGGCAATGGCGGCATAGCTTAACTCGTTAAAGTATCTTAGGTTAATGACTTTTTGATAGTGCGGTTTCAGATTTTTGATGTGTAGAAGAAGTGTTGCCAAGTTTTGTTCAATAATCAATCTGTCTTCTACGGACGGTGCATCATCGAGTACTTTTTTAATGGCTTCATTGCTCCCCCCGGATTCCAGAACATTTCGCTTTCTTTTTCGAATCAAATCGACATGTACGTTTTTGGAGATTGCGATCAACCACGTTTTGAATTCAAAGGAAGAATCATAGGTGTTGATTTTATCAAAGGCCTTTGAAAACGTTTGAATGGTTATGTCTTCTGCATCGTTTTCATTTTCAGTGCGTTTCAGCTGAAATCCGTATACAGTGTTCCAAAAAGTATCCAGTAGTTTGCTGAAAGCAATTTGACTTCCCGATTTGGCTTTGGTTATTGTAGCTTGAAGATTCTCGGTCGTATCCAAAAGAAATGGGCTTAATAATTTAGATTACGGCATAGTGGAAGGATGGTTTTATCCAATTTTTGCCGCAGTATCATCCCTTTTACAATCCTGTTCGTTTGGGAGTTTACCACACATACTACAAGCTTCACCATCTTTATTTAGAAAAGGACTCTGGCTAGCGCATGTACCGGCAAATTCACCATCTTTTTTAGACCATATTTTGATTGCAATACCTGCGAATGACAAAGCAAGTAGACCAATTGTCAATAATATCAACTTCATAAGGAGATTTTGTACAAAGATAATGAACTCGTTTGATCTTTTTGAATTACGGCGAAAATTAGGCATTTTGTGCCCGATTGATGTCTTTTTTGGGTGGCATAGCAGCTACGGAAGGAAAGAAGGGTGTAAAAGTGCAATTTTTAGGATATTGAAAAAGAATGTTTAAAGGAGTTCTATAAAAATAAAGCCCTGATGTTGACATCAGGGCTTTGGAATATCTGTTTTTCGATAGGGTCAATACGGTATATTCGCCACGATATTTTTTACGGTTGGTGTGCTATTTCCGCCTACAGGTTCAATGGTAATATAACCCATGGCATTTTTGGAGTAGGGCAGTGCCAACAATTTTTCTTGGCTTGTAGCTTCTTTGATAATACCAAGGTTCACCATTTCACCATTAACCTCCGCCCACATTTGATAACACTGATCTTCTGGGAGGTTCGGTAATTTACTCACGTTGATATAAGAAAGCTTTTTTACCGGGTTAACATAAGTTACAGCCTTAAGCTCAGCGGCTTTTTTGTTTCCTTTTACAGTAATTTTCTTGGTCTGCGGATTGTTGAGTACAATGAATTGGTTTCTAACGTCCATTAATTGCTCCCTCATATCTTCCTCAAGACTTTTTATCTTGTTGTTGACCATAATGTTCTCTTCCTGCAAACTTTGATTTTGACTCCAGAAAAAGTACGAAGCGCCCGCGAACAAAAATGCTGTAAAACTGGCCGCTATGGCGTATTTAATGAATCTTTTTCGGCCACTGTTCTGCGCCTTGACTCTTTTGAGAATGGTTTCTTTCAACCCCTCGGGTGGGGTAATGGCATGTAATTTTGCGTATACCTCCAAGTTTTCCTGAAGTTCGTCATAAGCTTCCCTCACCTCGGGATACATGGCTATGTATCGTTCTACTTGAAAATTTTCTTCGGGAGTCGTAGCATCCAAAAGATACTTTTCAAGCAAATCAGAATCTAAAAATATTTTTATTTTTTCTTTCATAATACAAGATTTAGTAAGAGCGCCAAAGCCATAGTCGAACCATATATTTTTTTAAGCTCCCTTAATCCGATTTTCAGTCGTGATTTGATGGTGCCCAATGGGATGTCTAGCTCATCGCTGGCTTCTTGCTGGGTCATACCTTGAAAAAAAAGCGCATCGAGTACAATTTGATACTTTGACTCTATTTTTTCGAGATTTTCTTCAATATCCATGAATTCCGGCCGAATGCCTTCAACGCCTAAATTATATACGTCAGAAACGTCCATTTGGATTTCCTTGTCGGTTTTTGTGTTGACACTTCTCAATTTGTCGATGGCCGTATTGCGTGTAATACGAAAAAGCCAAGTAAATAGTTTAGCTTTAGAGGCGTCATAAGAGTCCGATTTCTTCCAGATTTTAATAAAACTTTCTTGAAGTACATCTTGGGCAAGTTCTTCATCGCGCACGACTTTGTAGGCAACCCCATATAAGGTATCGCTATAGTTTTCGTACAAAAGGGAAATGGCTTTCTCATTTCGCTCTTTGAGTAATTCTACAATGTGTTTTTCAAGAAGTGTGCTCATATAGTATTTGGTTTACAAAAACCAGAAGCAAAAGCGTCTAATTTCCCTTTTAAACCGTATATCCCATAAACGCTAATTTATAAAATTGATTGTTATAGGTCTCGAATTCTAAAAACTTTAATAGATAAATGTGCAACTGGTAATTGTACATTTAGTTTTGGTTAGTTTGGTTTGGTATAACCCCTTAAGACCTTCTTAAGGGGTTATTTTTATATCATAAAATTGGATTTTGTTTCATATTAGCCAATGATGTTGACCTCAGGTACTATTTGAATGCCAAATTTATGAGAGACACTTTCGATAATTTTATGTGCCAATGCTAAAATTTCTTGACCTGTGGCGTTGCCATAATTAACTAATACAAGCGCTTGATTTTTGTGAACCCCTGCATCGCCGAAGCGTTTGCCTTTATACCCGCACTGTTCGATTAGCCAACCGGCGGGAATTTTAAAGGCATCGTCAGAAATTTTATAAAATGGGGCATTGGAGTGGTCGACGATAAAGGTATCGAATGCTGAGCGGGAAACCATTGGATTTTTAAAAAAACTTCCACTGTTCCCTAATTCGTTGGGGTCGGGAAGCTTTTTCCGTCGAATTGCGATTACGGCCCTGGAGATGTCCTGAATGGTCGGTGCGGTAATTCCGTTGCTTTGCAACTCCGTTTCGATCGCTCCGTAAGACGTACTCTTTTTATGGTTTCTTTTGGTTAGTCGTAGGCTCACCGAGGTAATTATGTATTTGCCTTTGCCTTCGTTCTTGAAGTATGAATCGCGATAGCCGAATTGGCAATCCTCTTTATTGAATTTTTTAATGTGTTGGTTTGAAACGCTCATGGCTTCACAGCTCACGAAAGTGTCTTTGAGCTCTACACCATAGGCCCCAATGTTCTGAATTGGCGCAGTTCCGGTATTCCCAGGAATAAGCGACATGTTTTCCAAACCTCCATAATTTTGCGATAAAGTCCATAAGACCATTTGATGCCAGTTTTCACCTGCCATTACTTTTATGATAACATGATCTTGATTTTCGGAAACTATATCAATGCCTTTGAGATTTATATGCAGCACCAGGGCTTCGATATCTTTGGTAATAAGCATATTACTACCACCGCTCAGCACAAATTTTTCTGGGTACTCGTCTAGTCGTAGCGCTTGTTCAAGATCTTTTGTCGAGTTGATTTCGCAAAAGAAATTGGCCTTGGCCTCAATGCCGAAGGTATTATAGGTTTTGAGCGATACATTTTTGTTAATTTTCATCAACCTATATAACTCTTTAAGGCTTGCTTTAGTATCGCAACGGCCCGTTTCAAGCTTTCCTTTTCGAGAACATAGGCCAAACGAACTTGGTTTTTACCCAGTCCTGGAGTGGAATAAAACCCCGCTGCAGGGGCCAACATAACGGTTTCTCCGTCCAATCGAAAGTCTTCCAGTAGCCATTGTGCAAAATCATCGGTGTCATCGACCGGAAGCTCGGCAATACAATAAAAAGCGCCTTGAGGCTTGGCGACTTTAACGCCTTCGATTTTACTTAGTTCCGATACCAAAAAATTTCTACGGCCCACATATTCTTCCTTTACTTCGTCAAAATAGGACTGGGGCGTTTCTAATGCGGCTTCACTGGCAATTTGCGCGTAGGTCGGCGGAGATAATCTCGCCTGGGCAAATTTTAAGGAAGTTTTTATGACCTCCTTATTTTTTGAGACCAAACAACCGATACGAGCCCCACACATACTATATCTTTTTGAAACCGAATCGACCATTATGGCATGATTTTCCAGTCCGGGTTCCTGTAAAATGGAGTAGTGTTCCCTTCCATCATAGGTAAATTCACGATATACTTCATCCGCAATTAAGAATAAATCATGCTTTTTTGCGATGACCGCCAGTTTTTTGATTTCCTCCTGCGAGTAAAGGTATCCCGTAGGATTTCCCGGATTGCAAATAAGGATGGCACGCGTTGACGGGCTTATGAGTTTTTCAAACTCTTCTATCGGGGGTAAGGCAAAATTATCCTCAATATGTGATTCTACAGGAATAACTTGAACACCCATAGCGGTAGCGAACCCGTTATAATTCGCATAAAAAGGTTCTGGAATAATGATTTCATCGCCTATGTCGGCAATGGTACCCATGGCGAAGGCCAATGCTTCAGAACCGCCGGTGGTCACTATAATGTCATCGGCATCGATCAATATGTCGTTTTTAGCATAATATTTGGCGAGTTTTTCCCTGTAGTTATCGGAACCTTCCGTTCTACTATATTCCAAAATCTCTAAAGTATTGTTCTTGACGGCGTCCAAGGCGACTTTGGGTGTCTTAATGTCCGGTTGGCCAATATTCAGATGGATGACTTTGGCCCCGTTTTTTTTTGCATGTTCGGCAAATGGGACCAGTTTTCTGATGGGAGATGAGGGCATTGACTGCCCTTTTTTTGAAATAGATGGCATATACGGCTTATTTTCAACAAAAATGGGAAATCAAAACGGACAAAGCAATATTGCATGGGTTTATTTAAGAATGATGGGCAACGGTCTAAAAACAATTCAACTTGAAATTTTCAGGTTTATCGATCTTATGTTAAATATCAATTGCTTTACCTGAATATTCTGTAAATTTAATAGGGATAAGTTGTTAATAACGAAAGTATTGAAAGCCTCTGTGACATATTTGCTGTTTTTTATATTGTGTTTTCCTTTTGTGGTTTTTGCACAGGGTTACAGTTTGCCCGATGGTCAGCGGTATGAGAAGGTAAGGTTCCGGTTGGTCAACAATCTCATTATTATTCCGGTAGCGGTAAACGGTACTGAACTATCCTTTATTTTAGATTCAGGGGTCAGCAGCCCGATTCTATTCAACCTTTCCGATCAAGATTCCGTACAAATAAATAATGTTTCCGAAATACGTATCAAAGGCCTCGGACAAGGCAAACCGATCGATGCATTGAGTTCAAACGGAAATCTGTTCCAACTAAAAAATGTAGTGAACCGCAGCCAGCCTTTATATGTGGTTATGGATAGAGGTTTAAATTTTTCTCCTGCCCTGGGCATTCCTATTCACGGGATTATAGGATATGATCTGTTCAAGGATTTTATAGTGGATATCAACTATGCAAAAAAAGTCATCAAGTTTCACGACCCACGGTTTTATCAAAATAGAAAAGGTCGTCAAACCGAGGCACTTAGTTTGACGGTTACCAAGAAAAAGGCTTATATTGATGGAGAAGTATATTTGGACGATGGGGAGCAAGTGCCCGTAAAATTGTTGTTGGATACGGGAAGCAGTGATGCCATTTGGCTCTTCGAGGATGAGGACTTAGGCGTACCGGATAAAAATTATGATGATTTTTTAGGGATAGGGTTGAGCGGTCATGTGTTCGGCAAACGTACAATGGTCAATAGCATTAGCCTTGGTAGTTTTATTCTAAAGAATGCAAAGGCGGCCTTTCCTAATAAAGAGTCTTTTAGTAATATAAAGAATTTGGGTGATAGAAATGGAAGTATTGGAGGGGAGATGCTTAAACGGTTCAACATTGTATTGGATTACGGCAACAAAAAAATATTGCTACGTAAGAATAAGAATTTTACCGCTCCATTTCAATACAACTTGAGCGGCATCGACCTACAACACAATGGGGTCAGGTATATTTCCGAAAGTATTGCCGATTCGCGTGGGGTAGTTCAAAAAGAAGGAAAATCGTTTGGTGATGTTCAGATACTGCTTGAAAATAGAACAAGAATCAGTTTGGTGCCTGAAATTATCGTTTCGGGAATACGAGCTGGTAGCCCTGCAGACATGGCGGGGTTAAAGGCCGGTGATGTTATTCTTGCGGTAAACGGAAAAAGTATACATCGTTACAAGCTACAGGAAGTTATGCAAATGTTGAATGAAAAAGATGGAAAAAAAATAAAGGTGCGAATCACCAGGCGTCAAAACGACCTACTTTTTTCTTTTGTGCTGAAGCATATGTTCAAGTAACTGACAGATGCTAGAACTTAAAAAGCCCCGATTCGTCGGGGCTTGTAATATTTGATGTGGTTCTATTCTATTTCGTTCCTCCAGAGGCTTTTACTTCTCCTTTGATCTTTAACACCTTGGTAGGGGTGTCGGCATTTGAAATAACCGTAATGGCCTTTCTAATGGGGCCGACCCTGTTTGTGTCATATTTGACTTGAATCTCTCCAGATTTACCCGGTAAAATGGGGTCTTCGGGTTTCTTAGGAATAGTGCAACCACAGCTAGAACTTACTTTGCTGACAATTAATGGTGCATTTCCGGTGTTTTTAAATTCGAATACACGGACACCATCGCTTCCCTTGGTGATTTCACCATAGTCAACAGTCTCTGATTTGAACTCGATTTTTGCCGCCGTATCCTGTGCGGTAAGGCTTATACCTAACATTCCAATAAATAATACAAGTACTATTTTTTTCATCGTTTTTAATTTAGGGTAACTTCAAAAGTAAATCTTTTCAGATGAACCCCCAAAATTCTTTTGTTATCTATTAACGTTACTTATTTTTGTTTCGTATTTAAATTAGGGTCAAAACCTCATAATTTAATAACATTTAACATATCTTTTCGGCCGTTTTATTAGCCGAAATTATATTTACCAAAAACCGTACCGAAATAATGGAAATTGCCTCAAAATATGACCCCCAGAATGTAGAAAACCGTTGGTATGACTACTGGATGCAGCATAATTACTTTCACTCGGTTCCCGATGGCCGGGAACCTTATACCATTGTAATACCACCACCTAATGTGACAGGAGTATTGCATATGGGGCATATGTTGAATAATACCTTACAAGATGTACTGACCCGAAGGGCACGGCTCATGGGGAAGAATGCCTGTTGGGTACCTGGTACCGATCACGCTTCTATTGCCACCGAGGCCAAGGTAGTGGCCAGACTCAAGGAGCAGAATATTCAAAAGACCGATATCTCAAGGGAAGAGTTTCTAAAACACGCTTGGGACTGGACCGACGAGTACGGCGGTGTGATTTTAGAGCAACTGAAAAAATTAGGTTGTTCCTGCGATTGGAAACGTACCGCTTTTACTATGGATGACACCATGTCAGCTTCTGTTATCAAGGTTTTTGTTGATCTGTTCAATAAAGGTTTGATTTACAGGGGGTATCGAATGGTAAACTGGGATCCCGAAGCGCAGACTACCTTATCTGACGAAGAGGTAATCTATGAAGAAAAGCAAGGTTTATTATACTACTTAAACTATAAGATCGAAGGGTCTGATGAATCGGTTACAATTGCCACTACACGGCCTGAAACAATTTTAGGTGATACCGCGGTCTGTATTAACCCGAACGATGACCGCTACACGCATTTGAAAGGTAAAAAGGTTGTTGTGCCTATTTGCAATCGTGTAATTCCCATTATCGAAGACGATTATGTTGATATTGAGTTTGGTACCGGATGCTTGAAGGTTACCCCCGCGCATGATGTCAATGATAAAGCTTTGGGGGAAAAGCATAATTTGGAAACTATTGACATTTTTAATGCCGACGCTTCTTTAAATAGTTTTGGGCTGCACTACGAAGGAAAAGACAGGTTTGTTGTTCGGAAGGAAATCTCCAAAGAATTGGAGGAAAAAGGATTTTTGATAAAAAAAGAGACGTACACCAATAAAGTAGGTACCTCTGAGCGTACCAAGGCGGTAATAGAACCACGGCTTTCCGATCAATGGTTTTTAAAAATGGAAGATTTGGTAAAACCAGCCCTGAAGTGCGTTTTAGAAACGAAAGAAGTGAAATTCTTTCCTAAAAAATTTGAAAATACCTATCGTCATTGGATGGAGAACATTCGCGATTGGAATATTTCACGTCAACTATGGTGGGGACAACAAATACCGGCGTATTATTTTGGTGATGGCCAAGATGATTTTGTAGTTGCTGAAAGTATAGAGGAAGCATTACACTTGGCCCAGGAAAAGTCTAAAAACGATACCTTGGCAATTACCGATTTACGGCAAGACGAAGATGTTGTCGATACGTGGTTCTCCTCTTGGTTATGGCCTATGAGTGTGTTCAATGGTATTTTGGAACCTGATAACAATGAGGTTAACTATTATTACCCTACGAGCGATTTGGTCACTGCACCTGATATTATTTTCTTTTGGGTGGCGCGTATGATTATTGCAGGTTACGAATATCGCGATGAGCGACCCTTTAAGAATGTATATTTTACGGGAATTGTGCGTGATAAGCAGCGTAGAAAAATGTCGAAGTCGTTGGGCAATTCGCCCGATGCTTTGAAATTGATAGAAAATTATGGTGCTGATGGTGTTCGTGTCGGACTTTTATTAAGTTCCGCAGCCGGCAATGACCTGATGTTCGATGAAGATCTATGCCAACAAGGGAAGAATTTTGCCAATAAAATATGGAACGGTTTCCGGTTATTAAAAGGTTGGGAGGTGCAAGATTTGCCCCAACCCGAAGCTTCCAAGTTGGGAATAGCCTGGTACACGGCAAAATTCAATCAAACACTGGCCGAAATAGAAGATCACTTCAGTAAATTCCGAATCTCTGATGCATTGATGTCAATTTACAAGCTTGTTTGGGACGATTATAGTTCATGGCTTCTAGAAATTATCAAACCCGCATATCAACAACCCATTGACAAAACGACCTATGATGCGGTAATTTATATTTTTGAGCAGAATCTGAAATTGCTACATCCTTTTATGCCGTTTTTGACCGAGGAGGTCTGGCAGCATATTGCCGAACGAACGCCTGCTGAAGCCTTGATTGTGGCTACATGGCCAAAGACAGAAGGGGTGAGTCTTGATTTGATCTCTCAATTTGATTTTACTTCAGAGGTAATCGCTGGCATTAGAACCATTCGAAAAGAGAAAAACATTCCGATGAAAGAATCTTTGGAACTTTCTGTGCTAAACGGAGAGAAGGCAACTCGAGATTGGGACGTTGTCATTAAAAAACTTACCAATGTATCCGATATTTCATATGTTGATGCTGCTGTCGACGGGGCCTTGACTTTTAGGGTAAAGAGTAATGAATATTTCGTTCCTATTAGCGGAGCCGTTGATGTGGAAGCCGAAATCAAAAAAATCGAGGAAGAACTTAAATATACCAAAGGCTTTTTAGTTTCAGTGCAAAAGAAATTGAGCAACGAACGTTTTGTTAATAATGCCCCGGAGAAAGTGATTGAAATTGAACGTAAAAAGCAATCGGATGCCGAGGCTAAAATAGAAACCTTGGAGAAAAGTTTGGCGAGCCTTTCTTAAGTTTTGTCAAAAGTGTTGGAAATTGTTGAATTGGAAATTCATAGGTTAATTTGCGATATCTCAATACGGAATAATATCTATTCATCGGATTGATACTCTAGAATATCCGCAGGTTGGCACTCGAGAACTTTGCAAATAGCCTCTAACGTACTAAAACGAATAGCTTTGGCCTTTCCGCTTTTTAAAATGGAAAGGTTCGATAGGGTTATGCCCACATTTTCCGAAAGTTCGGTCAGCGACATTTTTCGCTTTGCCAGCATTACATCAAGATTTACGATTATAGGCATTTGAATTGTTCTAAATAGTTAGGTCGGCTTCATTTTTCAACTGTGCGCCTATACGGAATGCTTCCGCTATGACTAAAAGGAACATGGCGTAGAATATGGTTTCGAAATAGAAAAAGGAAAAAAAGTTGATACTCGTAAATTCTAACCCCGACACCTGCAATTTATCACTAAAAAAGTAAGCGGAAATTAGTAATCCCGTTCTTTCGAAAAAAAAGATTGCAATACCTAAAAGAGCAATCCACCGCAAGCGAATAGCATTTTCAACAATTAAAAAAGCTCCAGTTTTTGCAGACTCTAAAATAAGAAGAACCTGTCGCATTGCTAAAAGGATACATAAGTTTGCAAATAGGGTAATAACACTGTATAAAGCTAGAAAACCTTTTGGTAGCTCTTCGGCCCGAATCATTCCCATAGCTTGCATATAGAATTTTGATAATCCGTTTGTGCCCGGGTTATTAAATAGCCCTTGTTCGGTAAGAGAAAACATCACCGGAAAATCCATATGGGTGGTTGGGCTATCCGTAAGAAAGATAAAAATGTTATATATAACCCAAATCAATAATGAAAAGGCCAAAAGAAAGAAGCCTATCCTAAAAAGATTCGCTAGAATAGTAATGAAGGTGTTGCTAGGTGTTTTCATGCTTAGGTTGTTAAAAGTATATTGCAAAATAATAAATATTTATTGATTATCAATAAATATTTATTATAAAAAGGAAATTTAAGAATATATAGTATTCATCTTTAGTCTTCCTAAAAACGACCTTAATTGTAATTTCGATAGGTAAATAGCATGGCTCCCCTAAGTTTTTAAGCAATCACGACCTTTTTTAAACGAATAGCGTTAATCTTTTATCGTTTTTATAGGTAGTATTGAATGAACTTTAAATCAAATATTATGAGAGGTCTTCTTTGGCTGGTGGCGGTTATTTGTATTGTGGTGTGGCTTTTGGGTATGTTGAATGTTGTTCCAGGCATTGGAACTAGCAGTCTATTGCACATTTTAATCGTAATAGCTATAATCGTTGTACTTTATAATATCATTTCTGGTCGTAAACCGCTTTGATAGTATTTGTTGGCGATTAGATTCGGTATAATCTAGTGTTGATTACCGCTTAATATGCCTTATTTTTGAAGGAGTCAAATTCAGAATCCCACAACTTTTCAAAATGAGGCACTTTTTATATGTAGCAACTTTGCTATTTTTTCAATGCGTATTTCCACAGACTAACGAACAGGTATTTTTTACCAACGGTTTAAAAATTGGAGAACTTACCGACACAAGTATGGTTCTTTGGACCAGACTGTGTAAAGATTCGATTCCCCTACCGATCTATCATGAACGAGGAAAAATGCCTTTTCGACATCCTATTGATTTTGACGAGCATATGCCCGTTGATCAGATGGATGGATACGTGGGGGGCACTTTTGGAGAAATAGCGGTCCAATTAACCTCAGAAGCTGATAGCACGGATTTTGGTTGGGAATATGTCTCCTCATATGAAAATTACACTTTTAAAAAGGAGATAACCGATCTTCAACCGAATACTGCATACAATTTAGTTTTAAAGGGGAGAAAGTCGGAAGGACAGCCAATAACCCAGGTACAAACAACATTTACTACTGCGCCCGATGCTAATTCAATAGTGCCTGTACTGTTCACCACGTCAACATGTCAGTTCTTCTGGTCGCATGATGATGGGGTCCGAGGATATAAAACCTATGATAGTATGGCCAAATTGAACCCCTTGTTCCATTGTCAGACCGGTGACTATGTTTATTACGACAAACCGGGGCCCATGGCCGTTACGGTACCTTTGGCAAGACACAAGTGGAGTGCCATGAATTCATGGCCGTCCTTGAAAGACTTTTATGGCCAAGTTCCAATATACATGCTTAAAGATGACCATGATATACTTAAAGACGATGCGCATTCTGAAAGCACGCCTTTTGGAGAGCTAACCTTCAGAGACGGGTTAAAACTTTGGTATGAGCACGTACCTATTTTAGAGAAACCCTATAGAACGAAACGATGGGGGAAGGATTTGCAGATTTGGTTGGTCGAAGTCAGGGAATTTAGAGATAATAATTCGATGCCGGATAGTGCCGAGAAAACCATTTTAGGTGACGAGCAAAAGGAATGGCTAATTAACACGATGGAAGCTTCCGATGCCACTTTTAAGCTAATCGTTTCGCCAACGCCGTTGGTGGGCCCTGATAGACCGAAAGGCAAAAATGACAACCACTCGAATGCCAGTTTTCAAACGGAAGGCATTTGGTTACGAAACTTCTTGGCGAATCAAAAAAATACGTTTTCAATTAATGGAGATCGACACTGGCAGTACGTTTCAAAAGATACGGATTCGGGACTTATGGAGTTCAGCTCTGGGGCGATCAGCGATGAGCATGCGCAAGGTTGGGACCCCGAAAATATACAGCCTGAACATCAATTTTTAAGGGTGAAAGGGGGCTTTATGTCGGTTGCGGTGCAACGGAAAAATGAGATGCCGATGATTACATTTACACACTACGACGTTGATGGTAACAAAGTGAACGAAAAGATAATCAAGGCGAAACCATAGAAACCAAATTTAATTTTTGTCGCGCGAAACAAGATAGATACATTTCGTTCTGATTTTTGCGGTATCCACAAAATCGAGTTCGCCAATAAAATCAGGATAAACGGAATAAACTTTCTCGAAGGTATAACCAGGTACCGAACCCATGAAGGCATAGCCTGAATGCACGTAATAACATGAAGAGATGTTTTTCGTATTTAAAAATCCTTCTAGGCCATCGGTGGATTCTACTATATGTGATTGCATTGCTTTAGGCGTGTAGAAAGTGGTTTTTAAATCTCCCATTAGGTCGTAGAAATCTTTTTTGGTCGTGAGTACCATGTTGTTTCCAGCCTCCCTATTTTCATATAAATACTTGTAGAACAAGACAGTTCCCTTTGCGGGTCGAAAAATCATGAATACGATAAAAACCATATTGAGAACCACGGCTACTTTTACCAAGGTACGTTGGTAATTTTTTATATTCCTTCCTTTTAGAAATAAAGAGCAACCATATACTGTGATAAATATAAAAAGATAGCTCATCGGGTATAAAAACCTGAATTCTTTGTGACCGATCAAAAAATGGATAAGCACGAAAGGGATAATGCTCCAAATAATGACATTGTGCTTCAATTTCTTAATTCCGAGAAAAAAGAATAGGGGAAGAATAAGGCTCAGGGGCGGAGCAACAACTAGAAGAAAAACCAATAGATAATACCAGAACGATTTAACCCCGAATTCAGCTGCTTTCCCTTCTATTAAATTGACATTCAAGTAATTTAGGGGCGCTATGACAAAATCACCATAAAACAAGTAGTCGAGGTATGTTCCGAAAGCAAGAACAAGTAGCATCGCGCCTGCTATTGTCATAATTTCTTGGATTCTCTTTTTCTCTATAAACAAAAGCCAAGCAAACACGCCAACAATGGCAACTCCCAATTGATACCTGAATAAAATTGAAAACCCGAAGCATGCCCCTATCAGTACCAGATGCCAGAATCTATGTTTGTTTTTTATTAAAAAATATAGGCCTAATAAAAAGCAGACGGTTGAATAGTTCTCTGAAGAAAACCGCACACTTATATACGGAACATACCACAAAAAGAAAGCACAACTGCTAAAAATTAGCGCCCAATTCGAGTCTGGAAAATAAGTATCACTCAGTAATTTGTTGAAATTTTTAATAATCAGCCACATCAATAGTCCACTGAGCAGTCTGAAAAAAGTGGTTAGACTAAAGGGGTTGGTAATACCTATTGCATTGAGGCCCTTTACCAACATCACCGTTAACCATGGCTGTAACGATGGTCTTATTTGTTCATTGAACTCCCAAGGCAGTTCATCTGCGCTGATGTGTCCAAGTTTATATTGGGCGAATTCAAGTACTTGATAATGCTCATCGGACTGGTGATGGCCAACACTAAAGAGTGCAGTAAGAACAAAAAGAGATAGCGCCAGATAGTTGATTTTAGCTTGAAGCGATAATCTCATGCGATACGTTGTTTATTAAAATGGTGTTTTTGGTTTAAAAATGACAAAATAAATACTTTAATGAGTCAAACTCATATTTTTTTTTGAACCTTTTGGAATATGGGCCGGTGTGGCTTCGATAAGTTTACATTCGACGATGCTTAAATTAAGCAGAAGAAGTGGTTTTGACCAACTCTTGTGGAAATGTAAGCTAAAAATTATTCATAAAATAGTTATCTTTAGAAAAACCAAAAAAATGAAACTGTCATTAGCCATATTGTTATTTTCAATATTGATATCCTGTGCAGCCCAAGAAGAAAAGCCCGAAATTCTGCCCTCGGCAATTCAAATAAAAACTGCAGTCTTGCCGGCACCTGAGGATGATAAGGATGGTGCCATGGTGTACGGTTACGATGCATCTGGTACTCTGGTTGTCTTGCGGGAAGGTACCAACAACCTTGTTTGTGTTGGTGATGACCCAACAAAGGAAGGAATAAGTGTCGCTTGCTATGCCAAGGAACTCGAACCTTTTATGAAAAGAGGAAGGGAGCTTACGGCCGAAGGCAAAAACACGAAGGAAAAACGTGAAATTCAGGGAGCCGAAGTAGCCGCTGGCAAATGGCAAATGCCGATCGTGCCCAGTATGATGTATGTATATTATGGTAGCGATGATGCTTACGACAAGACCACTGGCTTATTGGGCGATGGCCAATATCGTTATGTCATTTACACTCCTTTTGCGACCATTGCGTCAACTGGACTGCCGGCTAAGCCCCATGAGAAAGGTATGCCGTGGTTAATGGATCCAGGTACATTTCGGGCACATATAATGATCGGACCATTCAAATAAAATGGTTTTAATATTCGTTATATTCTATAAAAGATAAACGTGTAAATGGAGACTTATGCAAATGCACTTTTATATGCCATTCCCTTTTTTATGGTGCTGCTCGTTGTTGAAATCGCCTATGGCCATTTTGTAAAAAAACAAAAACATAAGGTCATGGATTCAGTATCGAGCATTAGCTCGGGCCTGACCAATATAGTTAAAGATTCATTGGGCCTCGGATTAATTTTGATTTCTTATCCCGTTCTTTTGGAACATTTGGCCTTGACGAGTATAAAGGCAACGTGGGGTGTGTGGTTGGTTGCTTTTATCGTTATTGATTTTGCAGGTTATTGGAACCACAGGTTAAGCCATAAAATCAATTTTTTTTGGAACCAGCACGTAATTCATCACAGTAGTGAAGAGTTTAATTTGGCCTGTGCATTGCGACAGTCGATTTCTAATTTGATAGGTTATTTCCCCATTTTACTTATTCCAGCGGCTGTAGTCGGAGTTCCTAATGAAATAATTGCCGTATTGGCTCCAATCCACTTATTCGCACAGTTTTGGTATCATACCCAACATATTGGTAAAATGGGATGGTTGGAATATGTCATTGTGACCCCATCGCAGCATCGCGTGCATCATGCCATTAATCCTGAGTACATCGATAAAAATTTAGGACAGATTTTATGTGTTTGGGATCGGTGGTTCGGTACTTTTCAGGAAGAACTTGAAGAGGTGCCTCCACAGTATGGTGTGTTGAAGCCCGCAGCAACTTGGAACCCTGTTCATATTAATTTTCAGCATCTCTGGAGGTTGATTCAAGACGCATGGCGTACAAAAAGCTATTGGGATAAAATTAGAATTTGGTTTATGCCGACCGGGTGGCGACCAGCTGACGTAAGAGAAAAATATCCTGTGTCAATAATTACCGATGTATATGGTTTTGAGCGATATAAAACGCCGTCTTCCTATGGGTTCGACGCCTATGCTATATTTCAAATGTTGGCCACGACCATTTTGCTACTGTTCATGTTTTTTAATTTTACTGCTATCGGTTTTGACGGACTTTTGTTCTTTGCCTCATTTGTTTTTATTGGTATCTATGGATATACCAGTTTGATGGACCGTAAATCGTACGCTATTTGGATAGAGCTGGGTCGCAGCCTTTTAGGAATCGGGCTGATTTTGTTAAGTGGAGATTGGTTTGGTATCAATACTTTTTTGCCATGGGGAAGCATTCTGGTACTATTTTATTTCCTAATTACGATTTTAGGAACGATATATTTCACTTATTTGGACAAAAATATTATCAATTCTCCATTGGTTTCTTAATCTTAATTTAGGTGCATGCTGTGTTTGAGATCGAATTGTTGTCAGTTTCGACTATAAAAGGATTATTCATAAATAAGGAGAAGAATTTACAGACCGACTTCTTAAGTTTGTAAAACAAAATCAAAAAAACATGAGACCTTATATACTTGCCGAAACCAATTGGGAAGCTCTAAAAGATTCAAAATTTGATGTAGCGGTCCTCCCATGGGGAGCTACGGAAGCGCACAACTATCATTTACCCTATGGTACCGATATAATTGAAGCAGATTACCTTGCGGCAGAGTCGGCCAGAATCGCATGGACTAAAGGGGGAAAGGTTGTCGTGCTTCCTACCATACCTTTTGGTGTAAATACCGGGCAATCGGATATTTATTTGGACATGAATTTGAATCCGAGTACACAATTGGCGATTTTGACTGATATTGTTGAGGTATTGAATCGACAGGGAGTTTATAAATTGTTGATTTTTAATAGCCATGGAGGTAATAATTTTAAACCCCTCGTACGCGAATTGGGTTTGAAGTTTCCAAAAATGTTTATTAGCTTTTCCATGTGGCCCGATGCTCTGGATAAGACAAAGTATTTTGATGAAAAAGGTGATCACGCCGATGAAATGGAAACCAGTATGTTACTTTATTTAAAACCTGATTTGGTACTACCAAGGGAGAAATGGGGTGATGGAAAGGATAAAAAGTATAAAATAAAATCCTTTTCGGAAGGATGGGTATGGGCCGAGCGCAAATGGTCGAAAATAAGTGAGGATACCGGCGTGGGTAA